>JBAXXT010000016.1:0-59748 GCA_037127755.1 Bacteroidota bacterium | reverse complement strand
TCCATCGCATGCGATGGAGGGGTGGCTGGAGCGACTGAGCGAACAGACGGGGTGGGGAAAAGCTTGACACGGAGAAAAATCATCTCAAGTGGATAACCACCCCAGCCGTATTCCGCAGTCGCGAAATCGGCGTCCCCTCCATCCCGAGCACTCGGGATGGAGGAGAAATTTTTTATTTTTTTAAAACTTATTCTATCACAATTTTTAAAAAAGAAGAGCGCATCCAAATTGAATGCGCTCTTCTTTTTTATTTTTTAATTTTAATTTTAAACAAGCATACGTAAGGGCTCTTCTAATAAGCTTTTCAACGTCTGTAAAAATGCAGCACCTGTTGCACCATCTACTACTCTATGATCGCAACTTAGCGTTACTTTCATCACATTGCCAGGAACCACTTGTCCGTTTTTAACCACAGGAACTTGTGAGATACCTCCCACTGCGAGAATACAAGCATCCGGAGGATTGATAATGGCAGTAAATTCTTCGATTCCAAACATGCCTAAGTTAGATATTGTAAATGTGCTTCCCTCCCAATCGGATGGTTGCAATTTTTTATCTTTTGCTTTTTGTGCAAAGTCTTTTACTTCAGCACCAATTTGACTCAATGATTTTCCATCAGCAAAACGAACAACAGGTACCAATAATCCTTCTTCAACAGCAACAGCAACTCCAATATTTACATGGTAGTTGGTACGGATGGTATCACCTAACCAGCTGCTATTTACTTTAGGATGTTGTTTAAGTGATAAAGCAGTTGCTTTCAATACCATATCATTAAAGCTAACCTTGGTTTTTGCAACCTCATTAATCTTTGTACGGGCAGCAACTGCTGCATCCATATCAATACTCATGGTAAGATAGAAATGCGGTGCTGTAAATAAGCTTTCACTTAACCTACGGGCAATCACTTTACGCATTTGTGAAACCGGTGTATCTACAAAGCTAAGTTCCCCTGCAGGAACAGTAATAATGGGTGCTGATGCAGCTTTTGCTGGAGCAACCGTTGTAGTTGTAGTGGCAGTTGCAGTGCTAGTTGCAGCTGCAGGAGTATAACTATCTATATCTGTTTTTGTAATGCGGCCATTATCACCACTGCCTTTTACAAAACGTAAATCGATCCCTTTTTCACTTGCTATTTTTTTTGCAAGAGGAGAAGCAAAAATTCTTCCTTCATTAACTACTACTTCTGCAACAGTTGTTTTAGCAACCGGTGCGGATGGAGCAGCTACTGCAGTTTGTGCAACTTCAGGAACTGCAGCGTGAGCAGTTGTTCCTACATTTTTAGAAGCCGCAACAATGTCTGTAATATTCTGTCCAGGTTTTCCAATAATACAAAGTAATTCGTTCACTAAAATCTTCTCACCAGCTTTAGCACCCTGATATAACAAAACACCATCCTTATAACTTTCCAGTTCCATGGTGGCTTTATCTGTTTCAATATCTGCTAACACATCTCCTTTTTTAACCGTATCACCCACCTGTTTTTGCCATCCGGCAATCACTCCTTCCGTCATGGTATCGCTTAATCTTGGCATCAACACCACTTCTTCCAAAGTACTAATGTCCAATCCCGCACTTGCCGGAGCAGTAACAACTGGAGCCGCAACTTTCACAGCAGCCGGAACCGCAGCAGTTACTGTTGCACCACCACTATGTTGCGCTACTAAAGCACCAATATCTTCTCCTGCTTTTCCAAGAATTGCTAATAAATCGTTTACCTGAAGTTTCCCACCAGCAGCAGTACCTATATGCAACAAGACGCCTTCCTGGTAGCTTTCTAGCTCCATAGTGGCTTTGTCTGTTTCTATTTCAGCTAATAAATCGCCTTTTTTTACAGAATCGCCTACCTGTTTGTGCCAGGCAGCAATGACGCCCTCAGTCATTGTATCACTTAGACGGGGCATTAATATCGCTTCAGCCATAGTTGTTCGATTGCTCTTTTAAATGAGCCGTGAAATTAAGGTAAAATTGTTAATCTATTGTCCCTGCGCCAAGGTGTAGGCTTTTTTTCCGCCCCACATATTCAACAGTTCAATAGAACTCACTTTAAAGTCTTTCGTCATACGTTTGTATAACTCCAAAATATCTGTTTGTGTAACAGGCACATCCCCAATACTTTCGAATCGGCAGAAGTAAGAATTGACAAGGTTCGTAAATACTGATCCTTTAGGCCAAACCTGTGTACCGCGGTTACTAATTGTTACTAATTTAAACAGATCCATGGTATGTTTCAAAGCTTTAATTGCCACATCATTGGGTTGTTCATTGCATTCTATAATAATATCTACACCCACAATTTCTTCCTGTTGCATTTCCAAACTTTCAATCATTGGATTTTTTTCCAATTTGAAATGGGTTGGTGTAATATAATGGTTAGCAATAAATGGCTTTGGATTGTGCTTGGGTTCTTTTCCGAAATTATTAATGATTGCATTCGAAAAATCAGTGGTATTTATAGATGGGATTGATTTGTCTCCAAAATCGCCCGTATGTACACCACTCTCTAATGTATACAATAATGCGTTCTCAATCATGGCAGAAGTTTCTGTCATACCTAAATGCTGTAACATGCCAATTCCACTTAACAATAAAGAAGTAGGATTTGCAATATTTTTACCTGCTATATCTGGAGCTGTTCCATGAACCGCTTCGAAAATAGAAATATGATCACCCACATTTGCAGATGGCGCAAAACCCAATCCACCAACCAATCCAGCACAAAGATCACTCACGATATCGCCTTGTAAATTGGTTAACACTACCACATCAAAAAGATCGGGACGGGATACCAATTTCATACATAAATCATCCACAATTACATCATCCGCTTTTAATTCTGGATACTCTTTGGCTACTTCATAAAATACTTCTAAAAACAAGCCATCAGTGATCTTCATGATATTGGCTTTGTGACCACAAGTGATGCGTCTTGCACCTTTTTTCTTGGCCATCTCAAATGCATACTTGATTACCTGCATACTTCCCGGACGCGTAATAAAGCGACGACCCAATGCTACATCATGGGTAAGCATATGTTCTATCCCACCATAAGTATCCTCAATATTTTCACGAACAATTGTTATGTCTATCAGAATCCCTGCTTTACTAAATACGGTATCTACTCCATGTAAAGTCTGGAACGTACGCTTATTTGCATAAGTATTCCATGTTTTACGGGCCGTAACATTTACACTTTTTACGCCCTTCCCTTTGGGGGTTTCCATCGGACCTTTAAATAAAATTCCTAAAGATTCAATGACCTCCTGTGCTTCAGGAGTCATACCATTGCTATACCCTTTGTCGAACACCCATTTTCCCATATCTACTACTTCATACTCCAATTCCACTTTGGCTGCATTGAAAATACCAAGTACAGCATCCATAATTTCCGGACCAATCCCATCACCCTTTGCTACAGCAATTTTTGTCATATGATTCATTTGAAATGCAAAATTAACGGTTGTGGGCTTCACATTTTCGTTAAACTGAGATAAATTCTCATGAATTTTCTTTTAAAAGAACTCTTTTTTGTTTTTTCTGTTTTAAATCCTAGTTCCCTTTTCTTACATTTACTTAAAGCAATCTAAACATGGTATCTAAAATTTCTGAAGGCGTTGAAGTCAGCGTTGAAATATTTTACCAATCTGATTATAGCAAACCGCTGAATCAGGAGTTTATGTTTGCGTATCGGGTAACCATCGAAAACCACAATATTTTTAGTATCAAATTGCTGCGAAGGCATTGGTTTATTTTTGACAGCAATGGTGAACACAAAGAAGTGGAAGGAGAAGGCGTAATAGGTATCCAACCCATTTTGCAACCCAATGAAAATTATCAATATGTGAGTGGTTGCAATTTAAAAACCGAAATGGGAAAAATGCACGGCACTTATTTAATGGAGAATCAAAATAACAAAGAAAGGTTTTACGTAAAGATCCCCTCTTTCGATATGATCGTTCCTTTCAAGAATAATTAATTACTTATTTAGGTTTGTAATGCGACTCTTCAAATATTTGCCTTGCAGGAGTTTTCATCAAAACATCTGGCGGAACTTTACCTTTTTTCTCTAACCATTTTTGTACAATTCTTGTTCCCACAAACTGACCAATCATTCCTGGTGAAGCATCCCCTAATGCCGGAGTATTTGGAGCCTCATTCATATAATCTTTAGTTTGATCTGGATTCGATTCATACAAAAAATTGTTTTGTACAAAAAAGCTCCAGATATCAGCTTCGCTTTTAATACATCCTTCTAATTGTTCTTGAGTATAACCTGTTTTAATACTATCAGCAGTATTCGGCAGAAAAATATTGAGTAAGTATTGACGCTTACCCGCTTCAATCATTTGTTCCACCAATGGTTTGCCTAAAGATTTATTGGGATACATATCATCGATGATGGTCTTGATACAATTCACTGGAATATAGGCTTTATCAAACCTTCTGGAAATATAGTAAGGATATAATTCCAATCCCATTTCAGTTTGATAGAGGGAATAGTTCTTACCCATATACATCTGTAATCCAATAGCAATAGCATCAGTTGTTATAATGTTTGCGTAACTATTAATCGGACCAATAAAGGTTACCAGCTTTGTAGGCAATGGATAAGTTGGATAATAATATTTAACAGCTTTTAATCCTTGAATAACCTCAAGCTTAATGGGAGAAAAATCAGCAAAGATAATTCGGGAAGAATCGTACATCGATTGATAACTACTAATAAACATTTTACTATCCTTCATGGCACTATCCACCGTTGTTCCTAAAATATTAAAGAGATAATCTTTAGAAAAACCAGGAAAGGAATCATTGAGTGTATTCAAACTCTTATCCAGATGATTCGTATCCATCGCAAAAAAAACTTTTTCGAAATGCAATACGGAAACATCCAATTTCACCTGAGACAGGTCCGGTTGTTTAGGCGATTGCTTACAGGAGAAAAGAGAAATCAATAAACAAATCAGCAAAAAATTCTTCATGGCGGCAAATTAATGCATTTCCCAACAGGGTGCACGAAGCCTTTCCATCCGTTTTCTTAAAATTTAGGGTGCTTTCATTCACAATTAATACTGAAATTCGTAGTATGAAGATTTTCTTAGCACAGCAGAATTACCATATTGGCAATTTTGAATACAATACCCAAAAGATTATTCAGGCAATAGAAACAGCGAAAGCAGCTGGGGGTGATCTGATTTTGTTCAGCGAAATGAGTATTTGCGGTTATCCAGCTAGAGACTTCGTAGAGTTTAATGATTTTATCAGTAAATGCGAAGCATCCATTGAGCAAATCAAAGCACATGCTGATACCATTGCTGTAATCATTGGTGCTCCGGCAAAAAACCTTCATCAGAAAGGAAAGGGTTTATTTAATGCGGCCTATTTTTTATTTGAGAACGAAATAAAAGCAGAGATCCATAAAACTTTATTACCCACTTACGATGTGTTTGACGAGTACCGATATTTTGAGCCGGCCTACGAATGGAATGTGGTAAATTTTAAAGGAAAGAAATTAGCCATCACGATTTGTGAAGATATATGGAACCTAGGCGACAATCCTTTGTATCGTATTTGCCCAATGGATCATTTGATGGAACAGCAGCCCGACTTCATGCTGAACCTGAGTGCATCCCCATTTGATTACACACACGATGAAGACCGCAAATCAGTGATCAAAGCAAATGTGTTGAAATACAAGATCCCCATGTTTTATTGCAATGCAGTGGGAAGTCAGACCGAAATTGTTTTCGATGGAGCGTCTTTGATCTTTGATAAAGATGCCAACTTATGCAAGGCTTTGCCATTGTTTGAAGAAGCCCTTGAATCAGTTGTACTCAATGATGATGGAACGATTGCCGCTAGCATTGTGGAACCAGCAAGTCGTGTGCCTGATAAAGAATTAAATCCTGCCACATTAGAACCCGAATTGAATATCGCACAAGTATATGATGCGCTGATATTGGGTATCAAAGATTATTTTTCAAAAATGGGATTTAGTAAAGCAATTCTCGGCTCTTCCGGTGGAATTGATTCTGCCGTAGTATTAGCTTTGGCTTGTGATGCATTAGGAAAAGAAAATGTGCGTGCCATTTTAATGCCTTCTCCTTACTCAACAGAACATTCAGTAAATGATGCGGTTTTATTAAGTAATAATTTGGGCAACCCATATGATATCGTTCGCATCGATGATGTGTACGAATCATTTCTAAAAACTTTGGACCCTATTTTTAATGGTCTCCCTTTTTCATTGGCAGAAGAAAACATACAAAGTAGAAGCAGAGGGAATTTATTGATGGCTATCTCGAATAAGTTTGGATATATTTTGCTTAATACTTCTAACAAAAGCGAACTCGCCACAGGGTATGGCACACTGTATGGCGACATGGCGGGTGGACTAGGCGTTCTTGGTGATTGCTACAAATTGCAAGTGTATGCTTTAGCTCGGTATATTAATAGAGAAAAAGAAATAATTCCCATTCATATTATTGAAAAAGCGCCGAGTGCAGAATTACGCCCCAATCAAAAAGACAGTGATAGTTTACCTGATTATGTAGTTCTCGATCAAATATTATATCAATACATCGAAAAACGCCAGGGGCCAGCAGAAATCAAAGCATTGGGCTATGGCGAAGCGCTGGTTGATCGTACTTTAAAAATGGTAAATAATAACGAATATAAACGCAATCAGTTCTGCCCCATTATTCGAATTTCTCCAAAAGCATTTGGGGTTGGAAGAAGAGTGCCTATTGTGGGGAAGTACTTGTCTTAAAAAACCTAACTGGAGTTGTTTAAGAGAATAACCACCCCGTCTGTTCGCTCAGTCGCTCCAGCCACCCCTCCTATCCGCAAGCGGCAGGATGGGTATTTTAAAAATTAATTTTTCATTTTATTAGTCATGCATCACCATTAAAGGAAGATGACTATGAAAAGCTAAACGTTTTGTATGGCTTTTCTTGAAGATGCTATCGAAGAAACCGTGCTTTTTAGGAATGGTAATGACCAGGTCGATATTATTGTTATCTGCAAACTGATTGATACCGTCTGTGAATGATTCGTTTTCTACAAAATGATACTGCGGATTATTTGTTTTTAATAAACTATCCAATACCATACTTTCAAAAGAAACATCAATTGCTTTTTCAGAACTGGTATTTACATGTAAAATGTGTAAAGCAGCCCCTGTATTTTCTAATAATAATTTCAATGGTCTAACGGGAGTTGTTTCCAACACTTGTTTAAAATCGCAAGCCAATAGAACATGATTGATTTTTTTGAAAGTTGCTTCTGGTGGAACAATTATTACTGGAATGGTTGAATGCAAAGAAACACTTACTGCATTACTTCCAATCAATGTTTCAGTAACTGCACCGCCCCCAGTGATTCCCATCACAATAAAATCTGCGGCTACAGCTTTTGCTAAATCGTTGATCCCGCCTGTAAGAACATTATACTCACTAAAAGTGTCCATTTCAATATTTCCGAAAGCTTCCTTTTTTAATTCTTCTTTGAATTGCGCCAATCCTTCTTCACTACTCTTCTTCATTAAATCCATATCCAACAACTGAACTGTAGGAACCATGGGGTCCACACTGATGGGAGCTTGAAATGCATTGTATAAAACAATACGGGTTGCTTTTATTTGATTGCCAAGTGCTAAGGCATAGTTTGCAGCATTCCGGGCTGTATTGGAAAAATCGGTGGGAACTAATATTGTTTTCATAGCTATTTTTTGTATTATGAAGTTACTCTTAATTCCATTTTAAAACAATGATATATATCACAAAAAGCCCCCGCAATTTCTATTGTGGGGGCTTTCAGTGAATGTTATAACTTATAAGTTTTCAATAATGCCTGCTATACCCTGGCCACCGCCTACACATGCAGTAACTAATCCATACTTTTTATCTAATCGTTTCATATCATTCAAAATCTGAACGGTAAGCTTTGATCCTGTACAACCCAATGGATGTCCTAAAGCAATTGCACCACCATTGATGTTTACGATATCTTGATTCAATCCTAATTCACGAATAACCGCAAGTGATTGAGAAGCAAATGCTTCATTCAATTCAATCAAATCGATATCATTCAAACTCATATTTGCTTGTTTCAAAACTTTAGGAATTGCTGCAACTGGGCCAATGCCCATCAGTCTTGGTTCTACTCCTGCTGAAGCGCAATTTACTAGGCGCCCAATTGGTTTCAACCCTAATTCCAACATCATCTTTTCGCTCATCACCAACACGAAAGAAGCCCCATCACTTGTTTGAGAGGAGTTGCCTGCGGTTACAGATCCACCAATAGCAAACGCAGGTTTTAATTTTGCTAATACATCTGCGGCTGTTCCTTCACGTACACCATCATCAGTATCCACTACATAGGAGCGAATTGCTTTCTTGCCTTTTTCATTCACATAAGTTTCTTCTACTGTTATCGGAATAATCCCAGATTTGAAATATCCTTCTTTAATGGCTTTAGCAGCTTTTGCATGCGAGCCAACTGCAAAGAAATCCTGGTCTTCGCGACTAATATTAAATTCTTTAGCAACTGCTTCTGCCGTTAAACCCATACTTAAATAATAATCCGGATCGGTTTTAGCAATGGTATAAGATGGTACCGTTTTCCATCCTGCAGTGGGTACTAAACTCATACTTTCTGTTCCACCTGCAATTACGCAATCTGCCATTCCAGTTCGAATTTTTGCAGTGGCTAAAGCAATCGCTTCCAATCCACTTGCACAATATCTATTAATGGTAAATCCCGCAACCCCTATTCCCAGGGCTCTTGCAGAAATAATTCTGCCAAATTGCAATCCTTGTTCTGCTTCCGGTACTGCATTTCCTACTATTACATCATCAACCCTGCTGGTATCCAATTGTGGTATACCTGCTACTAACCCCTTGATCACTTCTACGGCTAGATCATCGGGACGAAAAAATCGGAACCCACCTCGCTTACTCTTAGTTACTGCGGTACGGTATCCGGCAATGATATATGCTTCCTGCATGACTTTTTCTTTTAATCCCTTCAAATGTAGTGAAAATGAATTAAAAGTTGTTTATGCAACTATTATTTTTTACCCGCTGCCCTGCTTTATCTTTGTTCTATGATTTATCCAATTCTGCGTAATCTACTTTTTAATTTTCCGCCGGAAGAAGTACACCATTTTTCTATGAATTCTTTGCACCGTATTTGTGCTACTTCTATTGGTTGTCAATTACTTCAAAAACAATTTGCGTTTCCCAATACTTGCCTCGAAAAAGAAGTATTCGGACTCCATTTTACTAATCCAGTGGGTTTGGGTGCCGGGTTTGATAAAAATGCCAGCTATTTAAAAGAATTGGCCTGCTTGGGTTTTGGATTCGTAGAAATTGGAACTGTTACCCCAAAAGCCCAGGATGGCAACGATCAACCTCGCTTATTTCGTTTACCAAAAGACAAAGGATTGATCAACCGAATGGGCTTTAATAATCTTGGGGTACAACAAGCTAAACAACGCCTAATAGATTGGAATAATTCTAAGACCGACAAAATTGGCGGAAAAATGATCGTGGGTGGAAATATTGGTAAAAATAAAGTGACACCAAATGAAGACGCCTGGAAAGATTATGAGATTTGCTTCCGCGAATTATTTGATACCGTAGATTATTTTGTAGTAAATGTTAGTTCCCCAAATACTCCTGGGCTTCGTGAATTACAAGAGAAAGATTCACTCACCAAAATTTTAGCGAACCTGCAAAATATCAATCAGGGTATGCCGAAACCAAAACCCTTGCTTTTAAAAATAGCACCCGATTTAACAGAGGAACAACTAGCCGATATTGTTTCAATATCCTTCGATACAAAATTGAGTGGATTGGTTGCTACAAATACAACGATTAATCGCTCCAACCTCCTTACCCCTTCTGCAGATATCATTGCAATGGGGGCAGGCGGATTAAGTGGTAAACCGGTAACTGCAAGGGCTACCGAAGTAGTAAATTATCTTCATAAAAATACAAATGGACAAATACCCATTATTGCAAGTGGCGGTATTTTTACTGGTGCTGATGCACAAGAAAAACTGCAAGCGGGTGCTGCTTTGATTCAAGTATGGACTGGTTTTATTTATGAAGGCCCTTCCATCGTAAAAAGTATATGCACTTATTTAGCTGCTCAATAAATTAAAACTGGAATCGAAAGCTGGCAAATATGCCAAACTTGTCTCTTAACTCTCCGTTGATAGGTGGTGGTGAAGCAACACGCCAAACAAAATCAACACGGAAAAATTTAAGGATATTATCTACTCCTGTACCTAATTCGATATAAGGTTTATTATCTAATGAACGATAAGGATAATTGCCCACAAAATTCATTTGCTTATTGGCATCTGTTAAGCTTCCTACAATTCCTTTCGCACTCCAGAATTGACGGAACTTCATTTTTCTGGTTATGGGTATATATTTAAAGATCCCTGGACCAAAATTATGTTCCACATTAAACCCTGCATACTGGTCGGCCAAATATTCGAAACGCTGCATCAGGTTGAAACTAAATTTGCTATAATAGTACACTTCGTTACCCGGTAAAATATCCAACATTTGATATGGTAATGTTCCAAATACCTTTCCTCCGAAGAAATTATAATGAACTTCCCCATAAGGTGATATTTTGAACAAATGTGTGATAGAGAAATCAACTTTATGGTAATCGTAATTACTGTTCAACACTTTTGTCCAACCCTTAGTATACTTTAAATCTAAAATAGGGTATAAACTTCCCAGACTTATGCGATGAAAATTGGTAATTAAATTTCGTTCTAAATGTGCCCATCGAAAATGCAATACAGATTCAAAAGTGTTGAAAGGGTCCACCCCTTTTTGGGTGTACCATTCTTTACCCGGCAAGTTTAATAAGGCATCATATTTTTTACTCACAAGGGTCAATCCAACTCCGAATCCTTTAGGTGATTCTTTATAAAATTCTAATTCTTTCTTTTCTAATTGTTGAAACTTAAAAGGTATTCCTGGCCTTCTAAATAAAGTAGCAAACAAATTATCAGTTCCTAATTGGTCGTAATTAACCTGACCGTTATCTAAATCATTTTTATATTTAAAACTTAGGAAGGTCCAATAGTCTTTATTAAACAAATATTTCACTTCCCCACCACCCTTAAACAAACCATCTTTTGTTCCATAAGCTGCATATCCAGTTAAGAATAATTTTTTATTAAAGCCACGATTAGTTGATACATCAAATCTAAACCTGGCCCCTTCCCAATAGTTACCACTTACCCAATAATACCAAGGCCCAAACCGTAGATTTCCAACATCGAAAGTGCCCTTCATAAAGGCTTCTGCGGTATTCCTATAAAATAAATAGGTCTTGTTTTTATTCAGCGTATCTAAAACAGCATATACTGCTTTTTCATTTTTATCGAGTTGTTCATGTCGGTTTTTTTGCCAGAATGAATCTGGTAAATCCTGTGTATTTGGAACAAGATCTACCTGTTGAATTTTTTTTGTTTTAGCAATATCATTGATTGTGGTGGTATCATTTAATTTGATGTGTTCATAAGTAGCCGTCTTTCTACCCTTGATCCCCAACTTGCCATTTCCAATAGGTGCAATGTCGGCCACGAATCGGTCTTTATACAAAAACCAAATAGAATCATTGATTAAACGATACTCTTGAATAATGGACAGGCCTTCAATGAAATTAATATTAGCATCCGGTGATGGGCGAAGCGTAACTTTTTGTAATGCAAAAGTGGTATCGTTTACCCAACAATCACCTTCAAAAGTACTCTCACCTTTTCTTTTTGCGGAGAATCTGAAATGCACCAAACGCTTTCCGCTTAAATAAGCAGTATCAGCAAGTTTAAACTTATAATAATTATCACCATTGCTATTGAATGGACTGATAAAATCTTTATTAAAAACGGGAATGAAATTATTGTACACATTTACATTCTGGTACATACCTCCTAATTCTTTAATCAAACTTTCGTTCTCCACACCATTGGTTCGGGTTGCTTTGATTACTTCATGAATGCGTTCCGGCGCTTTTTGGTAATAATAATCAGATAAGGTTTCTGACAAATAAACGGGAAGATATGCCACATGTTCTTCCGAAGTATCAACATAACTCAACACGAAACTGAGCGGCTTAGTAATTAAATTTTTCTGCAGTTTTTCCTTCTTCACATTATTCAGATCCATTTCAATTTTATTATAGATCTCATACGAATAATTGTCCCATCTGGTTCGATTATTCTTCTCCTTATTGGCCATGATTTTTTTCCAAAACCATAGCGCCCTGTTATATTTACTTTTTACTACTGCTTCACCGGATGGGGGCAGTACTTCAATTTTGAAAGTTGTAACAGCATTTGAATCTTTGAAGGAAGAAACCGGCAGTATTAATATTTTATAACCCACACTTTGCACCGTTATTGAGTCGGTATTTTTTACACCCTCAAAGTCAACCGAAAATCTTCCAGCCGAATCGGTTAATACGCCCTTCTTTGATAATTTAAAAACAACAGATGCAAAAGGGATAGGTTCGTCGCTTTGTTTATCTTTTACAACACCTGACAACCTTTTATTTTGTGCCGGTAATAGGTTCGAACACAGGATTAAAATAAAGAGTAAAAAAACAAATTTTATATTCAATACCATTTGGCCAAAGATAACTGATGTATCAGTTTTTTGGGCTTATAATAAAGTTAATACTCGTTAGAAATCAAATCCAAGTGCGAAATACCAGACAGGTTTTCCAATAAATACTCCTTTCATTGGCCAAGCAGCATCCAGTTTCATAAAGTATCCCAGTAAAGTACTACGAACTCCAAAACCGTATCCACCTGCAAAAGGTCCTAAACCGCCGGCATCAATTCTAACAGCCACATTACTCACCGGATAACCAGTGGCATCAAGTTGTTGAATGTACTGTCCGGGTCTTGTAATTCCATTGTATTTCCCATTCCAGGCTGAGCCCAAATCGATGAATTGTATCAGTTGGAAATTGCGAATAAAGGCATTATTAATGGGTCTATTTATCAATGTAGCAAATACAGGAAATCTGAATTCACTGTTCATCACGAAAGCATTATTACCATTAGCAATATTTTGACTATAGCCACGCATATTTACTGCAAGTGATTGGAATGCATAAGTTTGATCTGCTGCGGGTGGATTGTTATTGAACTTTGGTCCCACCCATCCATCTACTCCACCGAGATAATAAATCAACTTTTGATTTCCCCAAGAAAAGTCAGCCGCAGCTCGTCCAGCCCAAATAAAGTTTCGATAGATTTTAATATATCTACGCGCATCCACACCAAAGTTGAAAGTGAATTTTCCTGCACCTGCTCCTGCATTATAAATAGGCATATTTACGTCCATATATATTTTAAAACGTAAACCATTCCAAATATTCTGTGTAGGATTGATGCTATTATCGTGCACATATTCAAATCTTGTAAGTGCATATTTAGATACTGTATCTTTTACACCTAATGCACCTGGATCAGGGTATCCAGAATAATTATCGTACGATTTCAATACCCCTCTATCCGTTCTCAAAGCAATGGTGGCACGAAGACTTTTTACTTCATTCAAAGGATAAGAAACATTGGCTTGGAAAAGATTGGTAAAAAGTTCGTTATTAAAATTGCTAGCATAGAAATTGGTAACATTACTTCTATAATAGGTAAAGCCCCAATCCAAACGCTTCCTATAGTTTTGGAAACTCATGAATACATCTTTGTCTTTAAGATTGGTTCCAAATCTAAATCCACCAATGAATTTGATGTCTTCAAATAAATCGCTGGTACCTACGCGAAAAGTTAAATTCAAATCGTTTCCGTTATTCAATTGAATCGGACCAGCACCCCCGGCATAAGGTTGGTATCGGTTGATCAATACATTATTAGTGAAACCCGCCAGCACATAATCGCTACTAAACTTCATCCGATAATCGAAAAGTTTCGATTTGCTTAAAGTTGAAGCACGTTCAGCATTCTTGATTAAACTTTTTGTAGCTAGCGTGTCCTGTTTTTCATCTGCAAATTCAGATTGGAATATATCGCTTTCCGCTTTTTTTACTGGAGCTGTTATTTGTTTATTGTTATAAAAAATGGCCTTCCCTTCGGCTGCTCTTTTGGCATCTACCATTTTCTTCATATAATCGGTCGGCTTAGGATTTACATTTCTTCTCTTAAGCGCAATCGAATCAACTTTTAATTTATAAAGAAACTTAAAATCTCCTTCTTGACGAACTTCACTTACTTGACCATTATTTCCAGCAATCCTAGTTTCTAATAAAGAGCTTTGATAGTTGGTGATTGGAAATGTATAAGTAGAGTCTCGATAAACCTGGAAATAACTCACACTATCTGGTTCGTTTTTACGCCAAGCCACGAGGGTACTATCAAATTCTGAGTTAGAGGGATTATGCAAAACCTGATCTCCTATATAATAGAGTGTATCTACTCCATTTCTAGCTGTTGCAAAAAATCCTGCCCATCTATTTTTAATCCCATTTTGATCTGATACAAATGTAAAATGAGTGCCGTTGTATTGCATGGGCGAACGGGCGTTACCAAATGTTTGATTGGTTAATTGAGAAAACTGACTAGAGCCACCCATCCCATCAATCAAATAAATATTATAGGGATGACGACCAGGCAACACGGTATCAGCAGTTGCTGCATTAGGGTTTGGACGATTAGAAGAAAATATAATTCCGGTTCGATTTGGGAAAGCCACAAAGCTTGGGTCCAAATCATCATACACGTCATTGGTTACTTGTAACAATTTGTTCTCTTCAATTTTATAAGTGAAGATATCTGAATGGCCATTTTTAACTGCACTCAAAACGAGTGTATTCGCATCCAGCATAAAAGATGCGTCTATAATTTGATCTAATCCTTCGATGGTTTGTTTATATTTTTTATAATGTGCAATGGCATCGTAAACAAACATCTTGATTTTTCCATCCTGCCAATAGATCACCAATAAACGGCTACCCTTTCCATCCCAAGCCATGATCGGATAGTTCGGATTAATATCGCCCTGATTGGTACGAACCCCAAGCGACAAAAGCGTTTTAGCAGTATAAAAGTTCTCGAAATATTTAACGCTATAAATTCCTTTTTTAAATTCTACAACCGCATAAGTATTACTCTTTGGTGTTGGATTTGCTTGAAACCGGAAATAATCGTTCTTGGTAATATCTTCAGTAATATTCAGCTGACCCTTTGGAGCATTTCTTCTTCCGCGTATGTCCTTGATATATTTATCTTGTTCATACTGCATAAATTCATTCAGAACGTCTTTGAATTTAATTTTACAAATACGCAATGCGGCGCTGTTGATATTTTTATATACACGCGACAAATAGAGCATGTATGTAATATTTTCTTTGCGATATTTTTCTCCGAAATAATACCAGAATGCATTTCCTGCTAACACAGGTTTGTCGAATGCAAACTGATAGAATGAATTATAACTTCCCCCCAACATAGCGCTCTTTAATGCATCATCTTTTTCTACGCTCCAAGGTTCTGCAGTATATGCCACATAACCATCCACCAACCATTTCGGTAAATCTAATAATGCCTGGTTACTGGCAAACTCACCAATATCATCTCCAAAAAGTAAATTATCGGTCAACACTTTTGCAACACCTTCTCGAATACTTCTTTTTAAGTGTTCATGGTTACCATCGTAATAAACTACAATCTTATTATTCACCAGTTTGGTTAAACCACCAGAATTCTGCCAATCCATTCCCAAACCGATATTGCTACTTTTATAATCGTTATAATTATTATATACCACGATATTTGCGCGGCGTTGTAAGGAGTATTCGGTAAAGTTTTCGATAGAAGGCAATTCTTCTTCAGCAGCTTGAGCCACAAATTTGCCTAATTCAACACCGCCCTGAGAAGTGTAGGTATTGAAATTGGGCGACTGATAAAACTTCCAAGCGAACTTTTTATGTTGAATCCTGTTTTTTCCAAAAAGTACAGAGTTTACCTGTGCCATAGAAAATAAGGGTAAAAGAAACCCTATTAAAAGAAACCATTTATTCATTCTATTGAAATGCATATCCGAACTTTAGTATTTTAAAATTAGTCATTTAGCATTAAAAGCAACATAAAATTACAATTATGATTCATGTTAAAGTTTTCACATTCAGCGCTATTCAGGAAAACACTTATGTGCTATATAATGACGACCGCAAAGCTATTATAATTGATCCTGGTTGTTACTCCAACGTGGAACAAGAAACGTTAAAAAAGTTTATAAAAGATACGCAACTGGAGCCCATACAGTTGCTCAATACCCATTGCCATTTGGATCATGTTTTTGGAAACGACTGGGTTCATAAAACTTATGGTTTAGAACTATTTATACATCCCAACGAAGAAAAGATGTTGGCTTTAGCACCAATTTCGGGGGATAAATGGGGTATGCCCTTTACCAATTATAGCGGCCCGCTTCATTTATTACAACATGGCGACACTGTTTTTCTTGGCAAAGATGCCTTAGAATTACGCCTTGCTCCAGGGCATTCACCGGGAAGTCTTTGTTTTTATTGTGCAAAACAGGGGTTTGTAATTGGGGGCGATGTGCTATTCTTTCAAAGTATTGGCAGAACCGACCTTCCAATGGGCGATTCAGAAACCTTGTTGCAGAGTATTCGCGAACAACTATTCACCCTTCCCGATGAAACCATTGTTTACGCTGGGCATGGCCGCCCAACGAAAATTGGACATGAAAAAGAATACAACCCTTTTCTACAATAATTTAATAATTCAATCATGAGATAGTTTTCTTTGCCTCCCAATTATGAACGAACTTGTGTAAAATTGAACCTATGTCAACATACTCAGAACTAAACATCGGAAGATACTACCTCCTTACAGAAAATGAAGGAGAAGAACTGGTATTGGTACAACCCATGCTAGAAACTAGTGCTGCAATTTTTTTGATCCTGCATGATGCTGAGGAAGAAGTTACTTATTGGAGAAAAAAAGAAGACAACATTTTCGAAATCCTGGAAGAATTAACAGACGAAGAAGCTTTGGCTTATGAATTATTATTCGATGAAGATGAGGCCGACGAAGATTGGGAAGACGAATAGTAGACCCTCTACCGAATCATTTTATTGAAAGCCATAATAAATATGGCTCCTAAATTCTTATGCGGTGGTATATAGTCTTCAAATGCTTCTTTAAGTTTTGGTTTGGTAATTTGCTTTGCCAAATTGTTCCACAATGTAGGCCAGTCGAGGTCTTGCCCTAGTCTCAACCTTTCGCTGATTTCGTTAATCATGCCTTTATTAATTGCTCCTGTACCCATTTGCTTGGTAGAAATGATATGGGCATCAGGACAAATTTCTAATATCTCATTCAAATTCTGGTAACCACCGCACCCCCCCAAAATCACCAATTGAGCAGAAGCTGCCAATTTTTCGATGGTGGAATTAAGATAATAACTATGACCACGGTGAATGACTATGGAAGGTTGGAGATTTTGATCTTTTAAATAATCACTCAAATTAATCTGGGCTTTATCATCCAAATCTTTTTCGGAATCCAATGGGCGATTTGCAAAAATGCTGATAGCGATCCCTTTTCTTGCTGTGATCTCTACCCACTCGGGTTTGTACTGAATTCTCCATTTCCCATTTTGAAATCCTTGCACAAAAGCCGCGAAAATATTTGCACCATCTTTATCTCCATAAAAAAACAATTGCATTACTACTTTTCCTGAACTATCCTGCAAACGTTTTAGAGGCATCGAATAAACGGGGGCTATTCCAAGTTTTGCTGACAAGTCGATATGATTTGCAGTGTCGATCGACAAAAATAAATCCTGCATCAACTGATAAATTTTAATGCCTCGATTGTTGTTGGACACTTTGTTTCTATTTAATTCAGATTGTACTTCTTGTAGAATAAGTGTTCGCAAATAGGGTTGATAAATACTGGCATAAGAATCTGCCACATCCACCGCTTCCTCTAAATTTTTACTATGCTCTAACCCATCTACAAAATGTTGCATTCTCTTAACAGATGAAACAGAATCCATATTCTTTAACAGATCATCCAGTGTATTATAAGTGGCTGCAATTTTAATGAACTTTTTAAAATAATCGTCGTTTACAGAAAGCAATAGACTATCCGAATTTGGATTGGTCATTTTTTGAAAAATTCGAGGATAAATGCCGCTTACAAAACTAGAAGTATACATTTCCTGTTCACCCAACACTGCTAAATAATATAGTTCCTGAGCACTTAAAGAATCTAATTTTTTGAAACGTAACTTAAGGTCTTTTAATTCGTGCAACCCATTGATATCATTGATGTATAGCTCAATAGCTTTTGCTTTTAATTTAGTAGTTAGCACATCTACTAAAAGTGCAGTATCCCCTTGTTGCATGCGTTTTGTATATTCAATTCTAGTGGCCACCAAAAGCTTATAATATTTTTCGGATTTCTGTTCGGTTAGCATTGCTGTAATGGAATCTGTAGTAATTGTGCCATGATATAATTTATCCAAAAAAGGGATATACATCCTTCCCGTTTTGGTGGCAGAAAGTTGAGAGATTATTTTCACAAGGGGATGACCATTCGACTGAATTTTTAAACCCAGCTCATTCGATGCTGCAGCATAATTATATAATTTTTCGGGATCAACAAAAGCAGCTTTAATAATCAACGAATCGGCATATTCATTATCCGGATTCCTGTTCAACACCATAAGAATATTTTCAGGATGCTGTTGACAATATTTAAATACAATAAGATCTTTCGATTTTTGTAATCCTATATTTTGTTGGATTCCAAAATTATTGATTAGGACATTACAAATACTCAATTCATTGGTTTCGAATACAGGAAATACTGACTGTGCCGAAAGATCTAAATTCATTGCATTTCTAAAAGCTTTTACAGATGCTGGAAGCTTTGAGATTGTGATCTGTTTTAATTGATAGGCATCAATAAAAGCTGTTAATATTTCATTGCAACTGCGTAGCCATTTGAATTTTTCATTTTGGCTAATCAAACTATCTTTCTCAATGTCGATTCGGATAGAAAGAATCATACTATCTACTTCTTTTTTATTTTGTTTTCCTACACTGTCTGATGGGTTGTATAAAGTATCTATCTTTTTGAGAGATTCAATGATAAACTCATGGTGTAATAGCCGCATAGGCGGGATATCTGGCAATTCAGTATTCGACTGAGCTAACAGTGTAATGCTAAAAAAGAGGGCTAAAGAGAATGTGTAAAGTTGCTTCATGTATCGGAATGATTCAAAAATACTATCATTTCGAGTTAAAAATACAGGAACTAGGAATTACAGTTAACAATAACATAATAATCAGAAAAGAATGAATTGCCAAACATTAAAATTAAATTTGTGTAAATTAACTGTTAAGATGGAAGGCAAAGCTAAAAGGATTTTGATTGTAGACGACGAACCGGATATATTAGAAATCATCAGTTATAATCTTTTAAAAGAGGGTTATGAGATTTATACTGCCAAAGACGGCAATGAAGCAATAGACAGAGCCAAACAACTCAACCCGGATTTAATTATACTGGATATTATGATGCCTAAAAAAACAGGCATCGAAGTTTGTAATATCCTTCGTTCCCAAACGCTATTTCAACAAACATTAATAATTTTCCTAACTGCATTGAGTGATGAAGCTTCACAAATCAAGGGATTAGAATCGGGTGCTGACGATTATGTAAACAAACCAATCAGTCCCAAAGTTTTGGTAAGTCGCGTAAATGCATTGTTTAGAAGAATGAACACCCAACCCACAGAAAGCAAAACACTTTCTATTGGAAATATCAATATCGACCCCGTTAAATTCATGGTTACCATTGATGGAAATGATGTGGTATTAGCAAAAAAAGAATTTGAATTGATTTATTTGTTGGCATCGCGCCCAGGAAGGGTTTTCCTAAGAAACGAAATCTTATCCCAAGTTTGGGGAAACGACGTGATAGTTGGTGATCGCACCATTGATGTACATATTAGAAAAATCAGACAGAAAATGGGAATTGATTGTATCACTACTGTAAAAGGAGTTGGGTATAAGTTTGATATTTAGAAATTGCCAATAATTCATAATGCTGATTAACTTCGTAGTAGCTCCCTTTTAAAAGAGGCACACTTGTTTAATGCTCAATCCAAAGAATCTTAGTCCAAAACAGCTCTCAGCATTTACCTCCTTGGTTTTGTCTGTACCTATTTCTTTGGGGTTCTGGTTTGTAACACTCAATTGGATGATTGTTTTAGGATCATTTATTATTACTATTTCTGGAAGCTATCTACTATTCCAGTTTGTATTAGAATGGTTCATCTACCGAAAAATAAAACTGATTTACAAATTTATCTATCAAACCAAGGCAAATAAAAGAGAAGAAACTTATTACAAATATATCCTTCCACAAAAAAGCATTGACGAGGTAAGAGAGGACGTAGAAAAATGGGCGGAGCAACGTAAAGCCGAAATTGAACTACTAAAGACTAACGAAGCCTATCGCAAAGAGTTTTTGCAAAATCTGTCGCACGAATTTAAAACCCCCATATTCGCAATTCAGGGCTATGTAGATACCCTCTTAAGTGGCGCCATCGACAACCCAGAAGTGAACCGTCGATTCTTAGAAAATGCCGCAAAGAATGTAGACAGGATGGTAAATTTGGCAGAAGACCTCGACGAAATCTCTCGTTTGGAAAGTGGTGAACAGCCGCTTAATAAAGGGCCTTTTGTAATTCAAGATTTGATTAAAGAAATCTACGAAACGCTTTCTATCAAAACTTCTGCAAAAAATATCAAAACCAGTATCAAGAAAGGTTGTGAAGCCCCAGTAACGGTGTATGCAGATAAAGAAAAGATTCGCCAGGTAATCAACAATCTATTAGAGAATGCTACAAAATATGGTAAGCAGGATGGTAGTATTGTTTCTAGTATCTATAAAACGGATGGAAGGTTAGTATTGATCGAATTTAGCGATGATGGTATTGGAATTGGTGAGGATCATTTACCTAGAATATTTGAACGATTTTATAGAACTGATCGAGGAAGGAGCCGAGATGTAGGCGGCACTGGTTTGGGTCTTGCAATCTGTAAACATATCATTGAAGCACATGAACAAACTATGCATGTAAGAAGTAAATTAGATGTGGGTACAACGATTGGATTTACTTTAGATGAAAGAACTTCAATAAATTAGATTGCTGCTTAAATGTTTGTGAATAATAAATATTATATATATTATCTAATTGTTATCAAAACGGCATAATTTTTATACCGGAATCATAACCTTATTTTTGCATCAAATTTAAAACCATGGGTATCAATTCGATTGGAAAGTTTTTTATGCCAAAGAATGTTGTTTTTTATGAGCTTTTCGAAGATGTAGCTAGAAAAGTACATGAAATGGGTATCAAATTAAAAGAGTTGGTGAGTGAGCCTGATGCCGACAAGAGAGTAGGTTTATTAGCTCAGATTGAAGACCTTGAGCATAAGAACGACGATAATACGCATCGCATATTTACTGAATTAGGCAGAAACTTTATTACACCTTTCGATCGTGAAGACATTCACTATTTAGCATCCGCTTTAGATGATATTGCTGATTATATCTATGCAAGTTCGAAGAAAATAAATTTTTATAATGTAAATCCAAATGATATCGGAATTCAAAAGATGGCCGACCTGATTTTACTGGGGACTATCGAAATTGAAAAAGCCGTATTTGGTTTGCGTGATATGAATAATTTACGCGCCATGACAGAAGCGATGGTAAAAGTAAATAGCATTGAAAATCAAGCAGACGATGTATTTGACATGAGCATTGAAATTTTGTTTCAGCAAGAGAACGATTTCAAGGAAGTAATCAAGAAGAGAGAAATTTATCAGGTAATGGAAATCGCTACAGATAAATGTGAAGACGCCGCAAATGTTATCGAATCAATTATCATTAAATACGCGTAAACAGCTGCTACCATGTTAACCATTCTAGTACTGATCATCGTTCTCGCGTTCGTTTTTGATTTCATCAATGGATTCCACGACGCGGCAAATAGTATTGCTACAATTGTCTCTACCAAAGTATTGACGCCATTTCAAGCAGTAATATGGGCAGCATTTTTCAACTTTGCAGCTTTCTTTATTTCAAAATATATTTTCAAAGAATTCGGTATCGGTAATACTGTAGCTAAGTGGGTACATCCTGAATTTGTTACCTTACAAGTAATTTTGGCAGGTATTATTGCTGCTATTATTTGGAACCTAATTACCTGGTGGTTTGGAATACCCTCAAGTTCATCACATACATTAATGGGCGGATTTATTGGAGCTGCTCTTGCCAATGCAAAAGGATTGAGTTTGGCTGGTGTAGATGTGATTAACTATGCGAAAGTAGTTCCCACTTTTTTATTCATTTTCCTGGCTCCTTTAATTGGAATGTTTATAGCCTTCTTTATAACGATAGGTATTGTGCATCTATTTAAACGATCCAACCCCTATAAAGCAGAAAATTGGTTTAAACGATTACAGCTGGTTTCCTCCGCTGCTTTCAGTATTGGACATGGTGGTAATGATGCACAAAAAGTTATGGGAATTATTGGAGCTGCCATGATTTACTACGAAGGAACAAAGGGGCACCATATAGATTTTAATCAGTTTGCAACCGAATACAGTTGGGTTCCATTTACCAGTTTTTTATGTATTGGATTAGGTACGATGAGTGGTGGATGGAAAATTGTAAAAACAATGGGAACAAAAATCACTAAAGTAACCCCTCTGGAAGGTGTTGCAGCAGAAACCGCTGGTGCCATTACCTTATTTTTAACTGAACACTTTAAAATTCCTGTTTCAACAACTCATACCATTACGGGTTCTATTATTGGTGTTGGAGCCACAAAGCGCTTGAGCGCAGTTAGATGGGGTGTTACCATTAACCTATTATGGGCTTGGATTATCACCATTCCAATATCTGCATTAATGGCCGCTGTTGTATTTTATATATTAAAATTCTTCATTTAATTTATTGCAGTTGCTTAGTTATTGAATAGTTCAATTTATATTTGAATTATAATAATGAATGATGCAAAAAATACTTGTTACTGGTGGTTGCGGATTTATTGGATCTCATACTATTGTTGATCTTTTAAACAATGGTTATGATGTAATTTCGATTGATGACAACTCCCGCTCTTCTAATTTTTCAATAAAAGGAATTGAGCAAATCACAGGAAAAAAAATTAAGAACTATAAAGTTGATTTAAAAAACTTCGACGAAACACAAGCTGTATTTCAAGAGAACACTGATATTGCAGGTGTAATACATTTTGCTGCTTACAAAGCAGTAGGTGAATCGGTTGGTGCACCTTTATTATACTTTGAAAACAATATCTTCTCCCTAGTTAATTTATTGAAATGTGTGGAAGAGTTTAGTGTTCCTAATTTTGTATTCTCATCTTCTTGCACTGTTTACGGTAACCCTGACACCATTCCAGTTACTGAATTGTCTCCCATTAAACAAGCTGAATCACCTTACGGTGCTACCAAGCAAATGGGTGAGGAAATGTTACAATCATTTACCAAGAACGGTTTATGCAATGTAATTTTATTGCGCTACTTTAATCCGGTAGGTGCACATCCTACCGCGATATTGGGTGAACTACCCATTGGTCGTCCACAAAATTTAGTACCTGCCATTACACAAACTGCCATTGGTAAATTACCGAAGATGAAAGTGTTTGGTAACGACTACCCCACCCGCGACGGTTCTTGTGTTCGGGATTATATTCATGTTTGTGATATTGCTCACGCACATACTTTGGCCATTCAATATTTGGAGCAAGGAAAAAACGAATCACATTGTGATGTATTTAATTTAGGCACTGGCTTAGGTGTAACAGTTTTAGAAGCCATTAAAACTTTCGAAGAACAATCTGGTGTATCACTTAACTACGAAATTGCAGAACGCCGCCCCGGCGATGTAATTGCGATCTATGCCAATAACGATGCCGCAGTAAATAAACTCGGCTGGAAAATCGAATACGATTTAAAAGATATGATGCGCACTGCCTGGGCTTGGGAATTGAAGATTAAAGCAGAGGAAGAAGCGGCATTGAACAACTAGTTTTAAGAGAGTAACCACCCCAGTCATCGCTCAGTCGCTCGACTTTCCCCTCCTATCCGCAAGCGGCAGGAGGGGTGTTAAAAAAAAATATATACCCCTACTTGTCCCGATTCTCGGGATAGGAGGGCTGCCTTATAAAATCAAATACTTTTCTAAAAATAAAAACCCTAGACAAGTCTAAGGTTTAAATAATATTAGCAAAAAAGGAATGTATATTCACTCTTATCTTTTATCTCTTATCTTTTATCTTTGCTCCAACATTTTCTCCGCATTCTCCGCCATCTGTAATGCTTCAATAAAATCTTCAATTTCTCCATTGATTACTGCATCCAGATTATAGGAAGTTAACCCAATGCGATGGTCTGTAACCCTGCCCTGAGGCCAGTTATAGGTTCTGATCTTTGCACTTCTATCCCCTGTACTCACCAATGTTTTGCGCTGACGGGATATTTCATCCTCCTGCTTGCGTACCTGCTCCTCATACAATTTGGTACGCAACATCGTCATCGCTTTTTCACGGTTACCTAACTGTGAACGTTCGGTCTGACAAACTACCACAACACCAGTTGGAATATGCGTTAAGAATACCTTGGTCTCCACTTTGTTTACATTCTGTCCACCCGCACCACCACTTCTTGCAGTCTCCATTTTCACATCACTTTCCTTCAATTCAAAATCCACTTCTTCTGCTTCCGGCATTACAGCAACGGTGGCTGCAGATGTATGTACACGGCCCTGTGTTTCAGTATTCGGTACACGTTGCACACGGTGTACGCCACTTTCGAATTTTAAAGTTCCATATACATCTTCACCTGTAACTTCTACAATTACCTCTTTAAATCCGCCCACGGTTCCTTCATTCTCGGTAACAATATTCGTTTTCCATCCCTTCTTTGCGCAGTACCTTAAATACATACCTAATAGATCACCAGCAAACAGACTCGCTTCATCGCCACCAGTTCCTGCTCGGATTTCTAGAATCGCATTCTTATCATCCTGAGGATCTTTAGGAATCAATAGTTTGGTCAATGCTTTCTCTAATTCATCTTTCTTAACCTCCAGCTCAGGCATTTCCATTTTAGCCAATTCTCGCATATCGTCATCAGAACCATTCAGACTCTCTTTTGCAAAAACATATTCAGCTAATACCTTTTTATAGGTCTCATATGGCACTACAATCTTCTCCAAAGATTTGTACTCTTTGCTATACGCACCGTACTCTTTTTGGTTATTAATTATCTCAGGATTGGTTAATGCAATACCCACTTGCTCAAACCTGGCTTTGATCGCATCCAATTTATCTAACATGTCTACTTAAAATTTTCAGTCTGCGAAGGTAAGGTTTTAGAGTGCAAAATCCCTCTCAGGTTTCTTTCAGTGGGTTCGAATTTTCAGTTAATTTCATGGGATACTTAACGAATATGAGAAAACTGATCAATTTGCTGCTCTGCATCGGCAGCTTAGGGCCAATATCGCTTATGGCGCAAGAAGCAGATGTATTAATTAAAAATGGCAAAGTACTAGATGGCACAGGAAATTCTTGGTTCTATGCTGATATCGCCGTTAAAAACGGCAAGATTATCAAGATCGGCACACTCGCCAATTGGCATGCAACAAAAACTATCGATGCCGCTGGGCTTGTAGTTGCCCCCGGATTTATTGATGTGCATACGCATATTGAAGGCGATGAAAAAAAGAATCCTATCGCTAGTAATTTTATATATGATGGAGTTACCAGCGTCATAACTGGTAACTGCGGACTATCTGAAGTAAATATTGGAAAGTATTTTGCTATGATCGATAGCTTAAAGTTGAGCATTAATGTAGCTGCATTAGTGGGACATAATGATGTACGTAAAGCCGCCATGGGTTCTGCCAACAGAGATCCAACAGAAGCTGAGATGCAGCAGATGGAAGCCATTGTGAAAAAGGCAATGGAAGATGGCGCCGTAGGTTTATCAACCGGACTTATTTATATTCCGGGCACTTATTCTAAAACTATTGAGATCGTAAGATTGGCAAAAGTAGCATCCACATTTCACGGCGTCTATGCCAGTCATATGCGCGATGAAGGAGACAGTGTAACCCAAGCCATTGAAGAGGCATTGCATATCGGACGTGAAGCAAAAATGCCAGTAGAAATATCGCATTTTAAATTAAGTGGTCAGCAAAACTGGGGACGCAGTAAAGAAACGATACCGATGATCATTCAAGCTAGGAAAGAAGGATTGGATGTTACCATCGATCAATATCCTTACACAGCAAGTAGCACTTCTTTAAGTACACTCTTACCTGATTGGGTTTTAGCTGATGGACAAGATTCAATTAAAGCTCGACTTGCCAGACCTGCTATTCGCAAAGAAGTAGCAGCTTACATGATTAAAAAATTGCAAAAAAGAAAGCTCAAGAATTTTAGTTATCCTGTAGTGGCCACATTTAAACCGGATAGTACTTATAACGGAAAAAGCATTGAGCAAGTGAACTTGTTGAAGGGTAGAAAACACAAAGCAACGGAAGAGGCAGAAACCATTATTGAAATGATGGAACAAGGTGGTGCGGGTATGGTGTTTCATGGAATGAGCGATCAGGATGTAAAAAATATTATGCAGTACCCATTCAACATGTTTGCTAGTGATGCAAGTATTCGTGTGTATGGAGCTGGCAACCCACATCCGCGCGGTTATGGAACCAATGCAAGAGTGTTAGGAAAATATGTACGCGATGAAAAAGTGATTTCATTAGAAGAAGCGATTCGCAGAATGACTTCATTACCTGCACAGAAATTTCAATTGAAAGATCGGGGATTATTACGCGAAGGTTTTGCTGCAGACATTGTTATGTTCGATCCCAATACTGTGCAAGACAATTCTACCTACGATCAGCCGCATCAATATTCTACTGGTTTCAAATATGTGTTGGTAAATGGTGTAACCACTGTAGAAGATTCAAAACACACAGGCGCTCGCGCAGGCACTACTTTAAAACTAAATAAATACTAAGAACTACAAAAATAAACTATGATTAAAAAATTATTACTCATTGCCCTTTTCCCAATCGTTGCTCACGCGCAGGATTATAAAAAAATACATCAGAAAGCCATTTTTGTGGATTCACATAATGATATCCTTACTGCTTGCATTGAAAAAAAAGTCAGCATGGATCAAAACCTAAAAGGAAAAACACAAAGTGATCTGGCTCGCTTTAAAGAAGCAGGAGTTGACGTACAAATTTTTTCTGTTTTTTGCGATGGCAATATGCAAAACCCATATCAATTCGCCAATCGCGAAATGGATACTCTGGATGCTGTGATTAGGAGAAACCCTGATAAAATTGTGCTAACAAGAAATTATGCTGAATTAAAAAAAGCTTTGAAGCAACACAAACTTGCTGCGATGTTTGGAGTGGAAGGTGGCCACATGATTGAATCTGATTTAAGCAAATTAGACAAGATCTACGAGCGTGGGGCACGCTATATGACACTTACCTGGAACAATAGTAATCCATGGGCTACTTCTGCGATGGATGAAACTTTAAAGAAAGACAGTTTATCAAAAGCACATAAAGGATTAACGGATTTTGGTAAAGAAGTTGTAAAACGTATGAACGCTTTAGGAATGATGGTAGATCTTTCTCATGTGGGTGTACAAACTTTCTGGGATGCCATCAATACCACTACAAAGCCGGTAATTGTTTCGCATAGTAATGCTTACGCTTTATGTCCTGCTTTCAGAAACTTGAGGGATGATCAGATCAAAGCAGTTGCTAAAAATGGTGGTGTAATTGATTTAAATTTTTACTCGGGATTTATTGATAGTACTGCCCAAAACAAAGAAATAAAATTTGCACTCAATCATGCAAAAGAATTAGAAAGTCTAATGAAATCAGGAATGATAAAAGAATATGCATTAACGGAACTTTCGCAAAAATACTTTGATGAAGTGCAATCCATTCGCCCTCCATTATCTGCCCTGCTTGATCACCTTGATTATATTGTAAAACTAGCTGGTGTAGACCATGTTGGTATTGGCTCTGACTTTGATGGCATTAACTCTTCTCCCAAAGAATTAGATGACATAACCAATTACGAACTCATCACCAAAGCGCTTATTGAAAAGGGTTATAGCAAAAAAGATATTTATAAAATTTTGGGTGGAAATATTCTTCGCGTGTTGAAGGCGAATGAAAATTAAAGTTTCTACCCACCCCGCTTCGCTTCGCTCGCACCCCTCCCAAGCATGCTTGGGAGGGGAAACCAATATTTTGATAAACCAAATCTGTAAATTGTTAACTATCGATTCATGAAACTTATAAAAAAAATATTCATCGGGTTTATTTTTCTTGGTGTTCAACAAATAGTTACAGCTCAATCTTTCTCTACTGCAGAAATTACTAAATGGAAAGACCAAGCAAATAGAGTAACCATCATCCGAGACAATTGGGGGATTCCACACGTATTTGGAAAATCAGATGCAGATGCTGTATTTGGGTTATTGTATGCGCAATGCGAAGACGATTTTAAGCGCGTGGAAATGAACTATGTAGAGAAGCTTGGAAGAATGTCTGAAGTAAAAGGTGAATCGGAATTGTATAACGATCTACTCATTCGTATGATCATAGATTCTTCAGAGGCGAAAAAAGATTTTGCTTCAGCACCCGCCTGGTTAAAAAAATTAATGAATGCCTACGCCGATGGCATCAACTATTATCTCTTCACTCATCCTCAGACAAAACCTGCACTATTAAAACATTTCGAGCCTTGGTTTCCATTATTATGGACAGATGGAAGTATTGGCGCAATTGATATTGCTGATATTACAGTAACCGATTTAAAGAATTTTTATTACAATGATCCAGCAATTGCAATAGCTAAAGTTGACAAACAAGATTATGACCCACTACCAGGCGGATCCAATGGTTTTGCTATTGCTCCTTCTAAAACAGTTTCCGGAAATGCTATTTTATATATCAATCCACACACAACTTATTATTTCCGTCCAGAAGTAGCGGTACAAAGCGAAGAAGGTTTGCACGCATATGGAGCAGTTACCTGGGGACAATTTTTTGTATACCAAGGATTCAATGAACATTTAGGCTGGATGCATACATCTAGCTATAGCGATGTGGCTGATAGCTATATTGAAAAAATAAAAAAAGTAAACGGCACTATTCAATACGAGTATGATGGAAAATTAATTCCGGTTAAAGAAAAACAAATCAGCATTCAGTACTTGAATAATGGTAGCATTGTTTCAAAAAGTTTTAAAACTTATTATACACACCACGGACCAGTAATGGCAAAGAAAAATGGCAACTGGATTTCTGTGAAAGCAAATAATAGAGACATCAAGGGATTGATACAATCATGGCAGAGAACGAAGGCAAATAGTTATGAAGAGTACAAAAAAACGCAAGAGTTATTAGCCAATACCTCTAACAACACAGTGTATGCAGATGACAAAGGAAATATCGCATACTGGCATGGAAATTTTATGCCAAAACGCGATCCAAAATATAATTGGAGTAAGCCTGTGGATGGAACTACAAAAGCTACTGAATGGAAAGGACTTCATACAGTGGAAGAACTTATTCAAGTAAAAAATCCAGGTTCTGGTTGGATTCAGAATTGTAATAGTTCTCCATTTACAGTTTCAGGAATAAGTAGTCCGAAGAAAGCCGACTTCCCTAAATACATGGCACCCAATGGCGATAATTTTAGAGGAATTAATGCGGTACAATTATTTAAAAATAATAATGGATTTACACTTGATAAAATTATTGCTACTGCGTATAACAAACACTTGCCTGCCTTTGATGTATTATTGCCTGCATTGATCAAAGCTTATAACGCAAACAAATCAGATCCTTCCTATGCTGCAATTGCGGAACCCATGCAAATGATCAGCAATTGGGACCACAATGTATCTGAAACATCTATTGCAACTACTTTATCCATTGAGTGGGCGCAGAAATTATGGCCAATCATTTTAAAAGGAATGGATGAAGATGATGAATCGGATCAAGTAGATAAGACCATTCATTTTGCAAATACTGCGGATGCAAAAACTTTGATTGCTCCATTAATATTAGTGATGAGCGAACTTGAAAAAAAATTCGGAACCTGGAAACAACCCTGGGGCGAAGTGAATCGCTTTCAACGCCTCACTGGAAATATCACAGAACTGTTTGATGATAGCAAACCTAGTCTACCCGCAGGCCTTGCAGCATCTACCTGGGGATGTCTTCCATCTTTTACAAGTAAGTCATTCAACGGAACCAACCGTCGCTATGGCTATAATGGCAATAGTTTTATTTGTGCCGTGGAGTTCGGAAAAAAAGTAACAGCTAAATCACTGTTAGCTGGAGGAGAAAATGGAGACTCTAGTTCTAAGCACTTTACAGATCAGGCAGAAATGTATACCAAGGGGCAATTTAAAGAAGTGCTATTTTATAAAGAAGATGTATTGAAACATGCAGAAAATACTTATCACCCTGGTGGAAACTAATTGAATAAAGAAATAAAAATAGAATTGAAAATAAAAGGAGCCGCTTAACCAGGCAGCTCCTTTTTAACAATACTAAATTTCAGATCCAAAATTTTTTTATTTTGTCAATCCTTTAAGCGCAGTTTCAATATTTCCTGGAGTAGACATGATTTTTGTAAAAGTACCCATGGTTAAGTCTGGAAATGATATAGCAATTCTATATCTACCATGCAGCATTAATACTTTATTATCTATTATTAGAACTTCATAAGGTAAAAATGCGGTATGCTTGTGTTCTCCAATATCTATGATCGGCATGAATTTACTTTCTCCTTTCCCACCAGAAATCGCTATTCCATATAAACTCATTTCTGTTCCAGGAATACTTATTTTATAAACTAAACTGATGCCTTCTATTCCCTTTTTTAAATTTGCATCTAACTTGTCAATGGCGGCATTATGATTGTCAAAAATACCCAACTCAACTACGTCTTCAAAATAAGGCATCGTCATCATGTAATGATACTTCCGCAAATCTTTTATAGATAAGCCATGTTTCGAACCAAAAGCAGTTCCACTAAAATTACCGGAAGCTTTCATTGCTTTTTCTAAGTGTTCAATAAGTACCCGATAATTGTCGGCAACTTTATCAAAACTATTTTTGAAATAAGCATTTCCCCAATAAAGTGGGTTGGTATATGAAACAATGGTTTTCCCATTTTCATTGGTGATCCCAATTCTAAGAGCTGTTGCAAAACCTGTTAACCCACCTATTGTCTTCACAGATGTTTCTAATTCTTTAGAACTAAAAACGATCACTGCTCTGTTGGGATCATTGGCTGGTTGATAGTTTCCTACCACTTTGATATTATTGAGTTCTAACTGGTTAATCAGTTTTGCTTTTGTATTAATTACCGATTCATTGGTTTCGTAACCGATTGTATATGGGCTTAAATTCTGAGCCTTCAACAACTGGAAAGTAAGAATGAATATGCTAAGAATGAATATTTTTTTCATGACGATTTATTTTAATGAGGATACCCCTATTTTTTCATTGTCCATGAAAAAGAAACATGGTAAATATCGTTAGCCAAGCCAGAAATACTATTATTAAACTGCGCACCAATTAAACTAATTTGAGCAGCTGTTTCATCGTTTCTAAATGCATGTTCATATGCTGCGTTGATGGCTACTGCTTTGGATACTTTTAATGAACCTCCAATAGAAGCATGATGCACTACAACTGCAGGGAATAAAGGAAATACTGTTGTTTCCGGAACCGGATTATTACCATAAGCATAACCACATCTCAATTGCAATTTTTTAGAAACTGCTAATTCAGCACCTGTTTTTATGACGATTGAATTTTTCCAGTTTAAAGAGAAAGGCATGGCAATTGTACCGGATGTGCCCAACATTCTGTTGATATTGGCACTGGTTCCACCAGAAAGATCGATGTTCATTGTATTAAATGCATTTGCCCAATTTAACCACTGTATATCCATTGATAAACGCAGTTGTTTACTTGCAGCAAAAGAAATACCTGCACTAATCGATTGTGGCAAACCCAGTGTTGCATTTGCTTTATAACTATCAGTTGCTCCTTTTGTTAAATCAATTCCTAATGAAGCAAATTGTGCCATTGCAGCAGCTTGTGCTTGTGAAGGAGTAAAGCTTGGATTCTGTTGCATAATGCCACCCACCACTTTTCCAAATGCATTATTCATCTGAGCGGTCATATCCATTTGTGCAGTACCATTTTTATATTTTAAATCAATAGGCAAACTATAACTTAAACCCAATGACAAATCTTCCGAAGGCTTATAAGCCAAACCTATTCTTCCATTAAATTGATAACTTGTTAACCCAGTCATGTTAGCCGAGGCCACTAATTCTGAATACCCTAATCCACCGCTTGCTGGAGGTGCAGAAAACATATTACCAAAAGTAAACCCTGTTGAAGGATTGATCACCCCTTGCAAAATTGCTGGAGGCATACTAAATGGCATTTGAAACTCCATCTGACTATATACAACAGTTGCAGTAACACCAATTGCTAATTTGGGAGTTATTTTATATGAGGCAGTAGCACCCCCTTGCATTACTGCAAATTTTGAGTGATAAGGTTGAGGAATATAATTCCCAGATTGGTCGCTATACAGATAATGATTCATAGAGAAGTCGGCTCCCATACCACCTTGCGTAAAAATGCCGAATCCATAAGTCATTTTTTTATTTCGCTGATTTACATAACTCAAACAACCCAATGGGAATAAATTATTTTTCCCTTTGGTATTATTGATATCGTTTCTAAAATAAACAGAGGGTGTCATAAAAGACATACTCAAATCAAATTGAGAGGATTTCAAAAAGGAGATTCCCGCTGGGTTATTCATCATTAAAGAAGGGTTGTCAAAGCTTCCCACCGAAGTTCCAGCTCTTCCACTTGTTACTGCATCATATCCGATTAATTGTGTGCCATTTTGAGTAAAAGCGGGCATAAAAATTAATGCCAACAAAAAAGTTGATACTAATGCCCTAAGTGCTTGTTTCATATACTTGATTTATAATTTACACTGGTTGCAAAATATAGAGGATCTTAAGAGGGAAATATTGATACCTTCTAATGATCTTTAGTTAGCAAGTGTAAAACTACAATTAGCATGAAAAGTGTCTTTGTGACAATTGTTACAAAAGAATGTGATTTATATCATGAATCATCATAAATTAATGTTCGAACCTTAAATAAGGTTCGAACATTAAGGTCTAAGGTTACCTTAAATTAATATGATATTCTTGGATCAAGGGATCCTTCTCGGGGGATAATGTAAAGCTTACTCTAACCGTTCCATTCTCAGTTTTAATATCGAAGTATCCGCGCAATTGATTTTCGGGAACTACTTCTCCAACAGAAACAACTTTACCTGCTTTCTCAAATATGCCTCTCGCTTCTACTTGCATTTTTTCGACAAAATAATCCATGAAAAAATTCATTGCAAATATGCCGCTCTTTTGTGCAGCATTGAAATCTGGTAAGAGTTTCACTAATTGATCTCTGCGTTGCGTTAATACTTTAGATGCAGGTAATTGTCTTGCTTCTAATCCACTTAAACGAACCAGTGTATCTAACACCATCGTGTTAGCTAATGATGTAGGAGCATAAGTTGCGTTTGCAAAGAACATCACACCAATTCCATACTCGGGAAGGATTTGCCAGTTACTACCAAACCCAGGCAAGCCTCCTGTGTGACCTACAGTTTCACGACCTTCTCCATCCCTGCTCCAACGCAAGCCATAGGCATAAGCAGTGGCTAATGGTGATGGACGACCGCTTGGATATTTATAATTTGCATTCAGTCCACTCAGGCGCCATGGCTGATGCATTTCGCGGAGTGAACTTCTTTTAATAATTCCATCTTCTGCATCATTTCTAGCTGGCCATGCTTGCTCATGCAATGCCACATATTTTGCGAATGATTCAATTGATACTATCATTCCACCCATCGCACCATAAATTCCATCATGTAACATGGGTTGTTCTACATAGCCATCATTCAACCAACGATATCCTTTGACTAATACATTTGCAGGTACTTTACTATATTCCCAGGCAGCATCAGTCATACCCAAGGGCTTCCAAATATGCTTGGCAATATAATCGCTATAATGTGATAAGGTTTGTTGCTTAATGATCATTCCCAACATAGCGAATCCCATATTGCTATATTCATAAGCTATGCCTGGAACATTCGAAAAACTTACGCCTTTTTCAATAAAGTCTTGAAAGTCGTCTTCTGTAACAGCCAGCTGACGATCTCCCCAGGGATTGTCTTCTGGAAATCCAGCAGCATGTGTAAGTAAATGACGAACTGTAATAAGTGGTGCATCATTGGTTAATTGCTGTCCCTTCATTTCAGGTATATAGGATTTTACAGGTTCATCTAATTTTACTTTGCCTTCATCGCGCAGTTTTAAAATAGCCATCGCTGTAAAACTCTTACTCATCGAAGCAATTCGAAACATTGATTTAGGAGTGGCAGGAATTTTGTTAGGAATATCGATATAACCACCTGCACCACTATACACTAATTTCCCATCTAATACAATCCCGAATGAATAGCCAGGAATATGATTTTTTTCTGCATAGTCTTTATACAAACTTTCAACCAATGGATATAAAGCAGCAATTTTTTTCTCACGTTCGCTATCAGTAAATTTAGCGGGAGCATATTCTTTTGACTGTGACATCAAAACTGAATTACACGAAAAAGCAAAGATGCATACAAAAAAAATAGATTTTAAAATAGTTCGTGGGTTCATAAATTAAATTTGATCTGACATGATTTAGTAAGCTAATAATTTTTCTATGCTGGCGCCTAACCTACTCTTCGCCATATAATTTCTTTCTAGTTCCATATTAAAAGGTATCGGTGTATCTAATGATGCACAACGCATCACAGGTGCATCCAATAATTCAAAACAGTGTTCACTGATCCATGCACTGATCTCGGCACCAAAGCCTCCTGTTAAATTATCTTCATGCAATACCAACACTTTCCCAGTAGCAATTACTGCAGATTTGATAGCGTCATAATCTAATGGCACCAAGCTGCGCAAATCAATGATATGTAAATCAACGGATGGATTAATTTTTTGATAGTCTAATGCCCAATGAACTGCAGCACCATAGGTAATGATACTTATATCAGTTCCTTCTTTCACCGTTTTTGCCTTGCCGATCTCCACAGTATAATATTCTGCTGGTACCGGACCACTCACGCTTCTATACAATCCTTTGTGTTCAAAAAACATTACTGGATTTGGATCGTTGATGGCTGCAATGAGTAAGCCTTTTGCATCTGCAGGTGTAGAAGGATACACAACTTTTAATCCAGCCACATGTGTAAACCAAGCTTCATTTGTTTGCGAATGAAAAGGGCCTGCACCTACTCCACCGCCCGATGGCATCCGAATCACTGTATTAGCGTTTTGTCCCCAGCGATAATAGATCTTAGCTAAATTATTTACAATCTGATTAAAGCCAACGGTAACAAAATCGCCGAACTGCATTTCCATGACCGACTTAAATCCTTCCAGACTTAATCCTAATGCGGTTCCCACAATTGCACTCTCACAAAGCGGCGTATTGCGCACTCTTGCTTTCCCGAATTTTTCTACAAAGCCTTCTGTTATTTTAAATGCTCCACCATATTCTGCAATATCCTGTCCCATTAAAATGAGCTTATCATCATTTTGCATACTCAGCAGTAATGCTTCCTGAATAGCGTCAACAAATCTTTTATCAGGAGCATTTGATGCATCAGTAAAACTTATATCGGGAATCGTAGCTACAGGAACTGGCGCAAACACATCGGTCAACTCTTCCAAAGTATCCACATGAAAATCTACTGCCTGAAATGCTAGATGGAGGTCTGCTTCGATCATATCTTTAAACAGATGCCGCAACTCTGCTACTTTCATTTCAGTAAGTACATTGTTTTCAACAAGCCATTGCTCATAATTTTTAATAGGATCTTTTTTGCCCCATTCTTCTATTAGTTCTTTGGGAACATATTTAATACCACTTGCTTCTTCATGGCCACGCATGCGAAAGGTCATGCATTCAATAAAATAAGGTTTCTGGTTTTTGATACAATATTCTCGAACACCTTTGATAGTATCATATACTGCCAATACATCATTCCCATCAATCCGAACACCTTCCATGCCATAACCCTTTGCCTTATCTACCAGATGCTCGCAACGATATTGTTCATTTGCGGGTGTACTTAATCCGTAGCCATTATTTTCAATAATAAAAATCACCGGCAAATCCCAAACGGCAGCCACATTCAATGCTTCATGAAAATCTCCTTCGCTCGTGCCACCATCACCAGAAAATGCAACCGCCACTTTTTGTTCTTTTCTTAGTTGATAAGCCAGTGCCACTCCATCGGCGATTGCCAATTGCGGACCCAAATGCGATATCATTCCACAGATATGAAATTCACTATTGCCAAAATGAAAACTTCTTTCACGACCCTTGCTAAACCCATCTTTATTTCCCTGCCATTGTTTGAATAATTGCTGTAACGGCATTTGACGTGCTGTAAAAACCCCTAAGTTTCTATGTAATGGCATAATCCATTCGTCTTGTTTTAATGCCATGGTTACTCCTACAGAAATGGCTTCCTGACCAATGCCGCTAAACCATTTGCTGATCTTCCCTTGACGCAACAATACCAGCATTTTTTCTTCAATCATTCTTGGAAACAATAATTGGCGGTATAATTCTATCAGGGTTGTATTGGAAAAGTCTTTACGATTGAATTGCATAACTGCGTTTTTGGAACAACTAAGTTAGGGTATTGCAAGTAGCCATTATGCACAAAAAAGCCCCAACAAAACTTGCTGGGGCTTAAGAAAAATATTTGAAACGATTAGTTACGGTTACCGGCTAATTTGCTCAATAATTTAAGCATCTCGATGTATAACCAAACGATGGTTACTAACAAACCAAATGCGCCATACCATTCCATAAATTTAGGAGCACCTCGCTCAGCACCTTGTTCAATCATATCGAAATCAAGTATCAGGTTTAAAGAAGCAATTGCAACTACAAACAAACTGATCCCGATACTTAGAAGACTGCTATCGTGCATGAAACTTACGTTCACGCCGAACATATTCAATACTAATGTGATCAGGTAAAAAATACCGATACCAAGTGTAGATGCTATGATTACTGATTTAAATTTTTCTGTAGCTCTGATGATTCTAAAATTATAAAGTAGGAACATCGCGATTGCTACACCAAATGTTAACCCTACAGCTTGCATTACCAAGCCAGGATAATTTTTAGCAAACATTGCGTTAAACACTGCAGAAATACCTCCAATAAATAAGCCTTCTAATAATGCATATAATGGGGCTAAAAAGCCAGCCCAATTTGGTTTGAAAGTGATAGCGATTCCGGCGATCAATCCTCCAAATAGACCCACCATCATCAGCACCTGCATACTTCCTGCTCCTTTCTGTTCAAATACCTGCCAGTTATAAGCGGCACCAGCAATGACCATGAACATTAAGAAACCAAATTTGTTAATCGTACCGCGAACGCTCATTACACCTTGACCTGCAGCTTCCAGGGAAGCAGTCTTATCAAACATTTTCTCTGTTAAGGTTGGATTACCAGATTTAAAAATTGCCATACTATTTATTTTTTTATAAGTACAAATATACAAAATCTTATAAAGAAGACCTAGCTCCAACCATCAATGAAAACTTAAAATTGATGACCGGTTAGTTATTTTTTCGCACCCGGATAATGATCTACTGTTTCAAAAACATATTTAGGATTTTGCTTCACCAGTTGAATAAATTTTACCAATGAGGCACTATCGGCTGATCTTTGAAACATTCTGTCGTGCGATAAGATCACAATATTTTTACTGATATGTTCATTATGTTTTGAGAAAGCACTATCCAATTGGGCCAATAATTTTTCTGGAGATTGCACCGGGCGCGCATTTTTATGATTAAAATTCCATTCCAGGTCCCATCCTATCACACTATATCCAGCACTATCCAAACGATGAGCAACTGCACTTACTAAATGACTCGTCTTTACCTGATTTTGCAATACCCAACCGCCATTTCCCGGTAGTCGGATAATTTTTTTGGGTACTTGCAAGGTATCCTGAGCACGCATAAAATTATCAAAAGCCATATCCGGGTGCTGATAGAAGTATTTGTATTTTTCCATTGTATGGTCGAAGCTATGGTTGGCCAATAAGAATTGAGGATAGCCATTGCGGATCATACCTACAATCTGTTTACCATCACGCTTGCGTTGTTGGTGTAAGGCTACCATAAAAAAGGAAGCTTTAATTCCTTCTGCCTTACAAATATTAAGGCAACTAACTGTACCGGGCTGGGGACCATCATCAAAGGTGAGGTATATATATAATTTATTCGAATCTGCTACAAAAGGCTGTTCTGGCGCTTTAGTACCCGCACCTATTTTAGAGAGATAGGCTTTTTTAGCGGAATCAGATTTCAGATCCCTGTCTAACAATGTATTTTCCTTGGGTGTGTTATTGCAAGACATAAAACCAAAAATCGCTAATAATCCCATAGCTATCCATCTAAAACCTCTCTGATACAGAAACATATATCTAAAAATTGTGCAGCTAAGATAGAGTATGCAATTACTCATTTCTTCACAAAATTGTTAGCAAACCGATAAATGCAAGAGAAATTGCGAAAAATCGGGTTTAAAACATCGATTTGGATGTATCTTAGCATACTTTTTTACAAAACAGCAATCTTTTGTTTTACGAAAAGTACTTAACTAATCATGTATTGCTTGCTAAGGCGGCAGTTTAGAATTGTAGCTAATGACCAGAAAAGAAGAAGTACTACAAGACGTAGTAATCAAGTTTGCCGGAGATAGCGGCGATGGAATGCAGTTAACCGGACAACAGTTTACAAACAACACAGCGATGCTAGGAATTGACCTGGCCACTTTCCCGGATTTCCCGGCAGAAATTCGTGCTCCTATCGGAACATTGGCTGGTGTGAGTGGTTTCCAATTACACTTTTCAAGCGCAAGAATTTATACTCCCGGCGATGATTGTGATGTATTAGTTGCCATGAATGCGGCTGCATTGAAAGCCAATTTAATGAGCATCAAAAAGGGCGGGAAGATAATTGCCAATATTGATGGTTTTGATAGTAAGAACTTAAGACTTGCTAATTATCCAGATGGTGTTAATCCTTTGGAAGATGATAGCTTGGCTGGATATGATGTAACTAAAGTAGACATCACCAAATTAACGCGTGAGTCTTTGAAAGACTTCACTGAATTAGGTGTGAAAGAACGTGACCGTGCAAAGAACATGTTTGTATTGGGATTGATCTACTGGATGTACAACCGTAATCTGGATACTACTAAAGAATTTTTGAAAGAGAAATTTGGTAAGAAGCCAGTGATTTACGAGAGTAATATTAAAGTATTGCAGGCTGGATATAATTATGGTGATACCACTGAATCTTTCACTACTCGTTACAAAGTAGAAAAGTCTAAAATGGAGCCAGGTTTATACCGCAGTATCATGGGTAATCAGGCATTGAGTTATGGTTTAATTGCAGCGAGCGAAAAAAGCGGATTGCCTTTATTCTTAGGTTCTTATCCAATTACTCCTGCAACTGATATCTTACACGAATTAGCAAAATATAAAAGCTTTGGTGTACGCACTTTCCAAGCGGAAGATGAGATTGCCGCTATTTCTTCTGCCATTGGCGCAAGCTATGGTGGATCATTAGCAATCACAACCACTTCTGGTCCGGGTATGGCATTAAAAGCAGAGGCAATGGGCTTGGCAATGATGTTAGAAATTCCTTTGGTAATCGTAAACATTCAACGTGGTGGGCCATCAACTGGTTTACCTACCAAGACTGAGCAGAGCGATTTGATGCAGGCCTATTATGGAAGAAATGGCGAATGTCCAATGCCGATCATTGCATCATCAACCCCAAGTGATTGTTTTGATGTGGCAATAGAAGCATGCAGAATTGCGTTAGAGCATATGACACCTGTGATTTTGTTGAGTGATGGATATATAGCGAATGGAGCAGAACCCTGGAAGTTTCCTAAGTCGGCCGATTTAAAGCCGATTGTGGTAAAATTCAAAACATCGATAGATGAGGGTGATGCAAAGTATATGCCATACAAGCGGGATGAAAAATTAGTGCGTCCTTGGGCAGTTCCAGGAACAGCCGGTTTAGAACACCGTATTGGTGGATTGGAAAAGCAGGATGTTACTGGTAACGTAAATTATGAGCCGGAGAATCACCAGCACATGATCAAAGTTCGTCAGGCGAAAGTTGATAAAGTGGCTGATTATATTCCAGCTCAAACAATTGATAGTGGTGCAGAGAAAGGTAAGGTACTGGTATTAGGATGGGGATCAACTTATGGTGCTATCAAGAGTGCTTGTCAGGAATTACATGCAGATGGTGTTTCAGTAAGTCACGCACATATTCGTTATGTACGTCCTTTCCCTAAAAACTTAGGCGACATCATCAAAAACTTTGACAAAGTATTGATACCAGAAATCAACAATGGTCAGCTTGTAAAGATCATTCGTGATCATTTTAATGTAGATGCTATTGCATTTAATAAAATGATGGGTATTCCAATTACCAAATCAGAAATTATAGACGAAGTCAATAAATTATTATAATTACCGCTTTATCACAGCCCCCGCTGAAACTGATAAGTTTTAACATGAAGCAATCCTGAGTAAGGGTTGCTTCTTTGTTTTAAACCTATTCCCAAAAAAGGGCAGTGAAAATAAAGTGAACATTATAACTCGAAACACTGTGAAAATCCAGTACGATTAATTTGTTATTAAATTAAATAAATTGATAATGTTTTTATTAATAGTTACTTATATTGTATAATTAGCTTTTAAGCAAAGACAACAACAATTTTATGAGAACAGTAAAGGGATTTAAAGTAAATAGTGGTGAAGCCAGATTTGGCGAACACTATAAAATGAAAGGCGTTACGCTAAATAATTTAGACATCAAAATTTCCGGATCTGACACAGAAAATGATTTGGCTGTGTTTGAGCAAACCGGACTTACTCCAAATGGTGGTCCCCCATTACATATTCATCCTTTCCAAGATGAATGGTTTTACATTATAGAAGGATCTTATTTATTTCAAGTAGGGGATGAAAAGTATCAAATGAAATCAGGCGATACCATTTTCCTTCCAAGAAATGTACCACATGCCTTCTTACAATTGACAGAAAAAGGGAAGATGATAGTTTCCTATTTACCCGCCGGAAAAATGGAATCATTTTTTAAGGTTACCGACAAATGGACATCGCCACCTTCAAAAGAAGAAATTGCAAAAGTATTTGCAGACCACGACATGAAAGTTGTTGGAGCTCCATTGAAAATTGACTAACTACCCTATTAAATAACTTATAAAGAATCATGAATAATTCAACAGTACTAGTCAGGAATGTGTTAGTCCCTAATGATATAGAAGCCATTAGAAAACTTTGGTTTGATTATCTGACCTGGGGAAATAATGAAATGCAATCGCTATATGGTGTTCATCCCCATGATCCTGAAGTAGCAGTTGAACAAGACATTTTGTTAATTGATAAATTTCTACCTCCTCATGGAAGATTGATACTTGCCGTTTATGAAGATAAAGTATGCGGACTAGGAAGTCTTAAAAGTATCAACTCCGAAATTGGCGAAATAAAACGAATGTATGTTGATCCATCATTTCGAAAGATTGGAGCAGGTAGAGCGATCCTTCAATCTTTAATAAATGCTGCAAAAGAAACTGGGTACAAGAAAGTACGATTAGATAGTCCGAAGTTTATGGAAGCTGCACATGCGCTTTATCGAAGTGTTGGCTTTAAAGACATTCCTGTTTATCCAGAAGTTGAAATTCCGGAGGAGTTTAGGCAGTATTTATTGTTTATGGAATTAGATCTATCATAAATCATTAACTGGAAATGGAAAAAATTATCATCACAGAAAAATTAAAATTATTTTCCGAATACTGGAGTCCAAAAATAGTCGGAGAATTAAATGGACAACAAGTTAAATTAGTAAAATTTCAGGGTGAGTTTGTCTGGCATAAACATGACCACGAAGACGAAATGTTTTTGGTGATTGAAGGGGTTTTGAAAATGGAATTGAGAGACAAAACCATAGAGATTCATAAAAACGAATTTCTAATTGTTCCAAAGGGAACGGAACATAGACCAGTTGCTGACAAAGAAGTTTCAGTGATGCTGTTTGAACCTGCATCCACTTTAAATACTGGGAATACCGAAAACGAATTGACAAAACACCGTTTAGAAACGATTTAGATTTGATTTTTTTATAAAGAAGCAATCCTGAGTAAGGGTTGCTTCTTTATTTTATAGGACTATTAAAAAGGTTTAATTCTTCCCTGATTCTAATCCTATTTCGAAAAAAATTAAATTAAACTTAAAATTAATACATCATCTTCGATTTGCCGATATTGTATTAGCTATTGATTATATTGCACAAGTTAAATAGAGATTTTGCTCCCCCCATTTCTAATCCCCTATCCTGTCTAAAAACTATTTCGAGTTTTTTATTACCTAAAAAATAATATACTAAAACTAATTGTGCTTTACGCACAGCCCATTTATGTTCTGCAAATTGAGGCATCTAAAGGCCCCTCAATTTTGTAGCTATAAAACAGTCATATCCAACATGATAACCCCACTTAAAATAAAAAATCAAAAATTGTAACATGATCACAACTAAAGAGAAAGAAACTACAATGCAAAACAATATTGTATTTCTATTTATCGGCATCTGGCTTTGTGCCATAGTCGGCTTTCATTTTACGTATACTATCAATTTTCCGAAGTTCAAAGGATTTCAATGGGAACAACATTTTCATGGAACGATGTTAATGAGCTGGTTTGCCATGCTTATCATTCAACCATTATTAATCAGGTTTAATAAAAGGAATATCCATCGAAACCTTGGTAAAATAAGCTATGTATTGGCTCCTTTGGTTTGCTACTCAGTGTTTCTAGTTTCAAGAATGGTTTATTATCGAGAAATAACAACCAGACCATTAGATAGTGTGTTAGGACAACTCTCTCTTGATATCCCCACGATTTTTATTTTTGGTTTATTTTTTGCTTTGGCGATGATCAATAGAAAAGATGCTGCCGTTCATATGCGTTATATGATTGCGACATCTCTATTAATGATCGGGCCTGGATTAGGACGAGCTTTAATAATTTTGGGAGGCCTCCCTTTTCCAGTTGCAGTAACGACCGTTATCTATATTTCGGAACTCATTGCAGTACTTTTTTTAATCAATGACATCAGAAAAGGAAACAACTTCAAACCATTCTTAACCATCACCGTCATTCTTATTCTTAACCAACTATGTTGGACATATCAAACTGCAAGCTGGTGGCAGTCAATTGCTGGTTGGTTTGTAAAACATACTTTTTAAGTAGTCATAAAAATGAATTCTATGAAACTAAATCTCTTATTTATTTCAAGTTCTTTTATTGCCTTATCTATTCTTAGCAGTTGCAATAACACAGAAAAATCTAAAACAAACTCAGAAGTTGAAGTAAAAGTTTCATCCTCTGACAAACCAGAATATTATAACCTAAGACCAAAACTGGAAAAAGATTATGGCTATTCACACGCAGTAAAAATCGGTGATGATCTTAAAATTTCCGGGGCAGTAAGCATGACAGATTCAGGTGTCATCATTGGATTAGGTAATATGGAACTGCAAATGAAGAATTGTTATAGTGATCTTGAAAAAATATTACAGCATTACGGCTACAGCATAGATGATGTATATGCAGAGAATATTTACACCACGAATATGGAAGAATTCATCAAAGTATCTGGCTTTCGAAATTCAATTTATAAAAAACAATTTCCTACAGGAACCTGGTTGGAAGTAAAAGGCTTAGCATTAAAAGGACAATTGATTGAGATCGATATGGAAGCACATAAGGCGAAATAAAAAGTTCTTACGAATAACAATAATCCCCATAATTAAAAAACAAAAACAATGAAACAAATGTTTAAGTTAATACTTGCAATAAGTTTTGCGGGTATTCTGTTTGCCTGTAACAACAACTCGGCTGATAAAAAAGATGAGGCTAAAGTTTCGCCTGACAGTTCCGCTAAAGCTACTGCTGCACCCGCACCAACTGGACCAACCCTTCCTATGGATGTAGTAACTATTTACCACACTGTGAAAGATTACAAAACTTGGCGAATGGCTTTTGACGGAGATACTGCTAGACGTAAAGAGGCTGGTTTTTCTTTTGTTGCAGTTGAAAGAGCAGCAGAAAACCTGAATAATGTTAAAATCGTTTTAGCCGTTTCTGATTTAGCGAAAGCGAAAGCATTTCCTTCTGATCCAGGATTGAAAGTAGCAATGGATAAAGGCGGGGTTATTTCAAAGCCCGAAATGAAGTTTTGGAAAATTGTAAGATTCAGTCCAGATAATCAAAAAACGCTTGATACCCGTTTAGAAATAGTTCACAAGGTGAAGAATTATGATGCTTGGTTAAAAGTATATGATGCTGAAGGAGCAGCAACAAGATCAGCAAACGGAATGAACGATATAGCTCTAGGAAGAGGAATAGATGACTCTACCTTGGTACATATTGTTTTTGAAATAACAGATATGTCCAAAGTAAAGGCAAGACTAGCAGATCCAGCTTTCAAAAAAATAATGATGGATGCTGGCGTTGAAGGAAAACCATCCTTCACTTTTTATAAAGACGCTTCTAAGTAAGAAACAACCCAGTTAAGTTTAAAACAGCTAAAACATTTTGTTTTAGCTGTTTTTTTTGTTCCACCTCAAAGGAAATAAACACCCGGAAATGTGTAACTTTATGGTTAGCCTTTTTAAGCAATAATCAATCAATAAATTTTGCCATTTATGAAACGCCAAGCCTTACCATTTTTGGTTTCCCTACTCTTATTAATTCCTACTTGTTTTGTGATTGCACAAACAAATAAGGAAGACGCATCCGCTCAAAAAATTGCCGCTGTTGTTAAACAATTAACCCTCGAAGAAAAGATAGCACTGCTTCATGCCAATGGGATCTTTGGTACGGCAGGCGTGCCCCGTTTAAACATTCCCGGATTGATGACGGATGATGGCCCTTTAGGTGTACGTGAAGATGTATTGGAAGGTTGGGGTTCTGCAAATTTAAAAACAGATTCTGCAACTTTCTTTCCTAATGGTTCTGCTTTGGCAGCAACATGGAACCCAGCACTTTCTTACGACTACGGTCATGCTATGGGCGAAGAAGCAAGGGCTAGAAAAAAATATATCATGTTGGCTCCCGCCTTCAATATTGCTCGTACCCCTTTGAATGGAAGAACTTATGAATACTTATCGGAAGATCCTTTCTTAAATGCAAAAATGGCTGTTCAATCTGTGAAAGGGATTCAGAGTCAGAATATTGCTGCTTGTGTAAAACACTATGCCCTCAACAACCAGGAAATTGAACGCGATAGAGTAAGTGTTGAAATCGATGAACGCGCCATGCAAGAAATTTATTTACCCGCATTTAAGGCCACAATTACAGAAGGTAATGCATGGACCATCATGAGTGCTTATAATAAATTAAGAGGTGTTTACTGTTCCGAGAACGAATACTTACTTAAGACTATCCTGAAAGGCCAATGGGGTTTTAAAGGAATCGTGATCAGCGATTGGGGCGGAACACATAGCACCGTTAAAGCTGCAAACAACGGGTTAGACCTGGAAATGGGCTCCAGACCTCCTTATAACACTTACTATTTTGCTGATCCATTGCTCAAGGCAGTGAAAGAAGGAAAAGTAACTCTGGCTACCATTGATGAAAAAGTGAGTCGCATTTTATGGGTGATGTATCATACCACTTTAAGTACTAACCCACCTGCTGGAAGTATCAATACCGAAGCACATAGCAAAACTGCTTACAATATTGCAGCAGAATCTGTAGTGCTTTTAAAGAATGACAAACATCTGTTGCCACTTAATACTTCAAAAATTAAATCTGTTGCTGTGATCGGTGATAATGCCATTCATACACATCACTTAGGCGGATTTGGTGCCGGAGTAAAAGCCCGATATGAAATAACTCCTTTAAAAGGATTAGAAAATAAACTAGATAAAAACACAACTATCAAATTTGCACAAGGATACAGGGCTATCGTAAAATCGAAAGAAAATGTAAATGCGATTGAAACATCTAAAGCAGATCCGGCACTAATTGCAGAAGCTGCTGCATTGGCAAAATCATCTGAGCTAACTATTTTATTTGTAGGTGGTAATCGCGATTATGAAAGTGAAAGTAGAGACAGACCAGACTTGTCGCTTCCTTTTGGAGAACAACAATTAGTAGATGCGGTATTAGCTGTAAATTCTAATACTATCATCGTAGTAATAGGTGGTGCTCCTTATGATATCACTAAGATCAAGCAACAAAGCAACACGATTGTTTGGAGTTGGTATAATGGTTCTGAGAATGGAAATGTTTTGGCTGATGTGTTAACAGGCAAAGTAAATCCATCTGGCAAATTTCCATTCACATTTCCAGCCGAATTAAAACAATCACCTGCACACGCACTCAATGCTTATCCAGGGGATTCCGTAGAAACATATAAAGAAGGCATTTTGGTTGGATACCGCTGGTTTGACACTAAAAAAATTACGCCACTGTATCCTTTTGGATATGGCTTGTCTTATACCTCATATGTATATGGAGGTTTAAAAACAGATAAGTCAACCTATAAAGCAAACGAAACCATTACTGCCACTTTAAATATTGCAAATACTGGAAATTACGCAGGAAAAGAAATTGTTCAACTATATGTGAGCAAACCCAATTCAGCTGTAGCTCGTGCGGATAAGGAATTAAAAGCTTTTACAAAAGTATTGGTGAATAAGGGTAGTAGTTCAGAAGTGAAATTAACTATCCCCGCAAAAGATCTGGCATACTATGATACGAAATCAGCAAAATGGGTAGTAGAACCTGGAGTGTATAAAATTTTAGTAGGAAGTTCATCAGCTCAGATTAATCAGACAGTTTCGATTACTATTCAATAATTTAGTCTGGTTGAACATATTCGAGCTTGAATTGTTTAATATGGATGAGTGATACTTTTTTATCCGCGCGTTGGGAAAATTTGATCATGGCAAACTATGCAGTAGATCCAGATGTGCTGCAGCCTTATTTGCCCAATGGCGTTGAATTAGATATTTACAAACATAAAACCTACGTTAGCCTCGTAGGTTTTATGTTTAAAAAAACGAGCCTGTTTCAAATACCAATCCCATTTCTGGGAACTTTCGAAGAAATTAATCTACGATTTTATGTTAAAAGAGTGGAAGGGAATAACATCAAACGTGGCGTTGTATTTATCAATGAAACTGTTCCATACAAAATGGTGGCATGGCTTGCCAACAAATTATATAAAGAACATTATACATCTATCCCCACAAAAAATGTAATTGATACTGCTGGTAACACAAAAAATATTCAATACAGTTGGAAAATTAAAAATAAGTGGAATCGAATATCAGTGTCTACTTCAAAAGAAAAAGAACCAATGTTAGAAGGCAGTGTTGATGAATTTATTTTTGAACACTATTACGGTTATACAAAAATAAATAACATCGGCACACAGGAATATAAAGTAAATCATCCCCGATGGCTTGTAAATAAATTATTAGATTATTCTATTCAATGCGATTTCGCCGCTATGTACGGTAACGATTTTTCTTTTCTAAATAACCAAACACCCGAATCCGTAATTGTTGCTGAAGGGTCTCCTGTAAGCATTAATTGGAAGAGAACTAATCTCTAATCTTTTGTATTGAAAATTATAAATGACCCCAATTTATACAATAATAATTAAGCCGTGATTTTTAATCAAGAAACATTAAACCAATTAGAACAACGCTATAGAACAGCTTTTATAAATTCATTAGCCGGTTTCCGTCAGGCAGTGTTGGTGGGCACAAAGTCTACCGATGGCAACTCTAACTTAGCCATCTTTAATTCACTCATTCATCTTGGCGCCAATCCTGCTTTGTTTGGTTTAATGAGCAGACCTGATACCGTGCAGCGAGATACATTGCAAAATATTCTAGACACCAAGGAATACACCTTAAACTATGTACAAGCAGTACATTATGAAAAAGCACATCAAACTTCTGCACGATACGATAAAGGAGTTTCTGAATTTCAAAAGGTAGGGTTTCAAGAAACATATAACAATTCAAGCGTTGCACCCTTTGTTCAGGAAGCAATCGTAAAAATAGCAATGCATCTAGAACAAACTATTCCAATTGAGCTGAATGGCACCGTTCTAATTATTGGCAGTATTAAGCAAGTAGAAATAGATGCGTCATTTATAGGTCCAGATGGATATGTTGCATTAGCAGATGCTGATGTATTAATCAGTCAGGGATTAGATGCCTACTTTGTTCCAAAACCTATCGGCCGTTTGCCTTATGCGAAACCAATAATCGAATAATAAATTACTCTGTAGAAATAGTTTGAAAAATACTAAGAAAGCATTTTTACCTCAAAAAATTTGTCTGGTTTGTAATAGACCATTTACCTGGCGCAAGAAATGGGAGAAAGTTTGGGAGGAAGTAAAATATTGCAGTGATAAATGCAAAACAAATAAATTTAAAATAAAACTGTGATACTATCCCAGCAATTTTTAATCGGCTATACATGTGGCCCTTTTAGTCAAGTGTCTTATACTTAATGGCATCAATTCCTGCAGGATATTTTCTGCATCCTCTGTAACATTCCCCATCTGCACAATTATTAAAAAACTCCGGAACTGGTTGAAGGTATAATTCATAAATTATTTTTATGGTTTACATAACGAAGATAATTTTTTGTTTATGCATTAAAGATTCAATTTTGGAAAATCAAATAAAATCAAATAAAATCAAATGAAAATAGAAGAACAAGTAACACTTATTGAAGGCACTTTTTCTGAAATCGATGCCAGAGATATTTTACTGAATATCATAAGTACCAAAATCCATTTTCATAGCATGAAAAACTTTAGTGCACAGGAACGATTTGGAAAAGAAGATGCACAATCAGTAAAAAGAATGGCCGATCTGAATCATGATTTTGAGAAGATTAAGGAAATATTAGACCAGGCAAAAGCAACTAATTTGAATCTGAATATTTATTCTACTATCCAAATTTCCTTCTCAGAAAAACAAAAATAAAATATCAATGAATTTTAATCTGCTCACTGAAAACCTAACCAATCCCGCTTTATTATTTTTTGTGCTTGGGATCATTGCAGTATATGTAAAAAGCGATCTGGAGATTCCCGCTAATTCTTCAAAATTCATTTCTCTCTATTTATTATTTGCGATCGGGTTCAAAGGTGGACAAGAACTATCTCACGAAGCTTTCTCTACTGAGATCATACTTTCCATGTTATTTGGTATTGGGATCTCATTAGTTATTCCGGTGTATACATTCTTTATATTGAGAAAGAAATTGAATGTCTTTGATGCAGGTGCCATCGCAGCTGCTTATGGTTCTGTAAGTGCTGTTACTTTTGTTACTGCCGTTTCTTATCTAGAATCCAATCAATTAACTGTTCACGGTCAAATGGTTGCAATCATGGCTTTAATGGAATCACCGGCCATTATTATGGGATTGGTTTTAATTTCATTTTTTAATAAAACAGACAGCCAGGAAATAAAAAAGAATGCCGCTATTCAGCATTCTTTAACCAATGGCAGCGTATTACTGATTCTAGGAAGTTTGGTGATCGGCTTTTTAGCAAGCGCTAAACAGGCCGAAGGAATTAAACCATTCACTAATGATATTTTTAAAGGGTTTCTTGCGATATTCCTTTTGGATATGGGTATTACAAGTGGTAAAAAACTAAAAGCTTTTTTTTCGGCTGGTTGGTTTCCACTCCTCTTTGCAATAGCCATCCCACTTATCAATGGATCTATATTCGCCATCTTAAGTGGATTTATCACACATGATATTTCCAATCGTTTTATGTTCGCCATTTTAGCCGCGAGTGCATCTTATATAGCAGTTCCTGCAGCCATGAAAATATCGGTACCAAAAGCTAATCCAGGCCTCTTCTTACCCATGGCACTGGCAGTAACTTTCCCCATCAACATCACCATTGGTATGCCTATCTATTTTATGATCGTTCAAAATAGCTGATGATCCCATTATTAAAACTAAATTAAACGCCTTTTATATATTAGAAACTTCAGTATATTGTATTGTACAAAATTTTTGACCCACACAAATTTTATGACAAGATCAACACTACTGGAAAAGTTATACCAACATGCATTTGATATGGTGCAATTTGGTGAATCGAAAAATACTACATTGATCAGTTTTAATGTGGCGGCAATTATTGGAATAGCCTTCGCTTGCCATTTTACCTCCAATTTTTATATCTGTTATTATGCTTGCTTCGCCATACTGTTTTTGGGTATTTCCATTTTAATCGGCTTTTCTGCCTTGATAGCAAAAGTGAAGAACAAGTCATACAATATTAATTTAACAAAAAACGATAACCTATTATACTTTGCAACTGTTGCTCACATGACTGATACAGACTTACTCGAAATGATCTCATCAAATTATGGCTGCATTTCTGAGAATGAAAATTATGAACGTGACTTAGCTAAACAAGCCATCATTACCAGTCAAATTGCTTCACGAAAATTTAAATTATACAATCTGGCTATTGGATTTACGTTCGCAGGAATTGCATCACCACTGAGTGTCTTAGTTTATAAGTTTTTAATCGATAGAGATAAATAATACCATGAATTACTTAAAAAAAATAGCATTCCCCATGATTATGGGTTTGTCGCTTTGTGCATTTATTAAGGCTACTGCACAAAAGCCTATTTCAAAAAAAACAAATCAGGAATCTTCAAGGGCCTCAATTGTTTCTTACGAAAAATATATCGATGAAAATAACGATCAGCATTTGAAAGAATTTTTAGAGCTGGTTTCTATTCCAAGTATTTCTTCCATTCCAGCCAACAAACCTGACATTGTAAAAACTGCCGCATGGATTGTCAACAAATTAAATAGTATCGGCATCAGTAATGCAAAACAATTAGCAACCGATGGAAACCCTGTGGTATATGCAAATTGGAATAAAGCACCAGGCAAACCCACCGTATTAATTTATGGTCATTATGACGTACAACCCGTCAATGAATCTGATTGGGATAATCCGCCATTTACTCCTGTCATTAAAAATGGCAGAATTTATGGCAGGGGTGCAAGTGACGACAAAGGCGGTGTGATCACTGCTATTTGTGCGATTGAAGCGATGTTGAAAACTGATGGGAAACTACCTGTGAATGTGAAATTTTTATTTGAAGGAGAAGAGGAAATTGGCAGTCCGAATTTCAAAAAATTCTTAGAAAATAATAAAGAACTTTTAAAAACTGATTTTGCAGTAACGGCTGATGATATTCAAGACAGTGAAACAGAACCTGCCATTACCTTGAGCTTACGAGGTGCCGCACAATTAGAATTTACTGTAAAAACTGCAAATACAGATGCACATTCCGGACAATTCGGAGGCAAAACTCCCAATGCCGTTTTAGCAATGTCTCAGATCATAAGTTCGCTCTATGATAAAAAAGGCAATGTAGCCGTAGAGGGTTTTTATGACAAAGTATTACCAATAAGTGCAGCCCAAAAAGAAATGATGAAACGCATCCCTTATGATCCTGCTACCGATATGAAGATCCTTGGAACCACCGCAGAAGTTGGTGACCCTGCCTTTACTCCGCAAGAAAGAATTTGGTATCGCCCAACTTTAGAAATCATTGGTATGCAAGGTGGATATACTGCTGCTGAAGGACACTCGAATATAATTCCCGGACACGCCATGGCAAGAATTACCTGCCGTTTGGTAAATAATCAAAATGGGCAGGAGATTGTTGATCTAATAGTTAAACACATCAATAAGCATTGTCCGGTTGGAGCTTCAGTTTCCTTTAAATACAAACCCGGTTATGCAAGTCCAATGCAGTATCCAACTGATACAAAAGGATACCAATATGTAGCAGATGCATTAACTAAAGTATACGGAAAGCAACCCTTGCAAATGGCAGCAGGTGGAAGTGGTGGCGCTATGCTATCATTCAAAGAAACGCTTGGAGTGTTCGCTTACTCATTAGGTTTTGAATTGCCTGATGAAAAATGGCATGCCTCCAATGAATTTTTTCGGTTGTCTAGTTTTAGAAAAGGGCAACAGGTGTATTGCTATTTTTTACAGCATTTAGCAGATGAAGAAGGCAAAATAAAATAATAATGCATTTCTATTTTGCAATTTTACCATAAATCTTATCCGCAATTTCCTCTAACTCACTTTGTGCTGTCCGGTCTGATTCGTTGGTTAATAGAACGAGTCCAATATTTAATTCTGGATAGATAACACAATAACTAGAAAACCCAAATGTGCCGCCACTTTGCCAGATCATTTTATTCTTATGCTGATTCAACTTCATTTGCCAATTTAAACCAACAGCATAGTCATTTATTTTTCCAGTTGTGACCATATGGGATAAGGTTACTACTTCATCCAATTCGTTTAAATGAAACTTCAAATAGTACAGCATATCGGTTACATTCGAATAAATGCCACCTGCCGCATCAAGCATGGGTGGATTAAAAGGCATCAGAATTCCTTTTTCGTTATACCCTTTGGCTAAAAGCCTTGTATTGTTCTTAGTAAAAATTACATTGGTATTCCCCATGGCCAAGGGTCGGCAAATATTGATTTCTAAAATTTTATCAAAGGGTTTATTGTATACTTTCTCTAAAATATATTTCAACAGCTGTGCACCTGCATTACTATAATGAAACTGAAACCCAGGAACAGTATCCAATTTCACTTTGTGCAAGTCTTCCATAAATTGTTGTTTCGAATAATTTTGCTGTATACGTGAAATCACAAATGGCAAACTGTCGTAATTAGGATTCTTAAAAAGAGTTGGACTATCCGGCATGAAAAATGGAAGTCCAGAAATATGACTCACTAACTGAAATAATCGGATAGGTGTTCCCTTGTATTCTAAATTGGGATAACTGCCCTCCAGATACATGCGTATATCATCATTCATTTTCAGTTTCTGATCCTTCACTGCTTTTGCTAACAGGGTTCCCATAAATGTTTTGGAAATAGAACCGATTTCATAAAGGGTTCTGTTTGTTGGTAATTCTTGTTTCTCTAATTGCGTAGTTCCATAGTTATATGTGGTAATTTCACCCAATCTATAAATCCCAATTGAGATTCCCACTTTTGCGGGCTGACCAATAAAAGGCAAAACAGATTGATGAACAACTGAATCCAAACTATTCTGAAGTGAGTTATCAGAAGAAGTGTTTTTTTGGGATTGCCCTTTTACCAAATAAAGGCAAAACAAGATAATCATACTATATTTTGCCATCCTATTTAATATTTTAATTAATATTACTTAAAATAAACTATTCCTTGAACAGAAAAGGGTAGCAATCCTAACTTTTAGCTTTTTGATAAGCAATTTTAATAACGCTCAAAACTACTCTTACTCATCAACAATGTGAAATTTTGAATAGCAAAGATGATAGACATAATGGGCATAGCTGCAATGTGACAGCTAGTAAAGTTTAAAAGAATGCAATTCTAAAAATTGATGCCGAAAAATATCGAAATAATTGAACACCTAATATAAAATGTTGCCATTATGGAATCAAATCAACCTACTTCAAAGGGGCTAATTATTTTCAGTTCCATCATTTTGGCTATCATTGCCATTTTGAGTATAATAAATTATTCCATTAGTCAAAATCTAAGCTGGTCGCTCTACCCCATTGGAGCCCTTTTAATGATCTGGGCAACTTTCGCTCCTACCGATTTGCCGAGATACAGATTGTTGGGTTCGTTTATTGGTTTTAGTTTTTCCATATTCCCTTTCTTGTATTTGATTGCAACGCTTAGTGGTGATGGTGCATGGTTCTGGCCATTGGCATTTCCAATTGCACTAAGCCTTATAGTATCACTAGGTATTTTCTTTTTCTTGTTTTTGTACCTAAAGAACAAATGGTATACTTGGGCTGCAGCCTTTTTTCTTTTTGGAGTGGTCTTAAACTATATGGTTGGCGAAATCATTAAACGTTATTTAGATGACCATAATATTAATGGCGAAATTTACAACCGTGCAACATTATATAGTTTCTTACTTGCTTCCTTTTTATTTGTTTTAATTGGTTTTAATAGACGTCCAAAAAATTTAACTAAGTAGTGCTTAATAAATAATTAAATATGAAAACATTCAAACCCACTGTTTTATTAATTCTGGTTTTGCACCTAACAAATGCATTTTATGCGCAGGATTCCATCAAAGCATACACAAAGCATACTTATATGATTCCAATGCGTGATGGTATCAAGCTTTTCACTATGGTGTTAACACCAAATACGTCTGCACAACCAAGCCCCTTTCTAATACAAAGAACGCCATACGGTGCAGACATTCCTATACCGAATGGCGATAGTATCATACCTCTTAAATTCATGGGCTCTCTTAAAGCCATGGCCAAAGAGGGTTATATTTTTGTGTTCCAGGATATGCGTGGTAAATTTAAAAGTGAAGGCACTTTCGAAATGACTCGCCCTTTATATCATTTAATTGATAAAACAAAAACAGATGAAAGCACAGACGCTTATGATGCCATTGATTGGTTATTGAAAAATATTCCAAATAATAATGGGAAGGCGGGCATTAATGGGGTTTCCTATCCTGGTTATTTAGCATTAGATGCTTCAGTAGATCCACATCCTGCGCTTAAAGCAAGTTCTCCGCAAGCCTCTCCGGCAGATATGTTCTTGGGAGATGACTTTCATCACAATGGAGCATTTCGTTTAAGCTACGGGTTTGAATACAGTTACCTGGTAGAAAACGATGCAAAAACCAATAGCGATTTCCCTTTCCCACAATACGATTTGTACAATTGGTATTTACAATTAGGCTCCTTAAAAAATGTGAACGAAAAATATTATCACAATCGATTACCATCATGGGATGATTTTACCAAACATCCCAACTATGATTGGTTCTGGCAAAAAGCCTCTACACTAAAATCGATACACAAAGCAGAGATTCCCATGATGCATGTTGGCGGTTATTTTGATCAAGAAGATTTAAATGGCCCTCAAGTGCAATATGCACATATGGAAGCACAGGATAAAACAAATAAAAACTATATTGTTTTAGGACCCTGGAACCATGGAGGTTGGGAAGGCGCAAAAGGAGATAGTTTAGGTAAGATCAGCTTTGGATCAAACACTGCAGAATGGTTTCATGCTTACGAAAAAAGATGGTTTGATTATTGGCTAAAGGGTGTTGGTGATGGAAATTTTGCAGAAGCCAATTGTTTTCAAACAGGCAGCAATGTATGGAAGAGTTATTCTTCATGGCCTGTTAAAGACGCAAGCATTCAAAAATTATATTGCCAGCCTAATCAAAAAGCCAGTTTCACAAAGCCTATAGCAACAAGTGCATCGGTTAATTATAATAGCGACCCTGCACATCCTGTTCCCTACCGAGCACTTCCTATTGAAGCAACTTATGGCGAAGGCAGTAGATGGTTCCCATGGCAAACAGAAGACCAACGATTTGTTAGTACAAGGCCTGATGTCATTAATTTTATGATGGATAGCCTGACTGAAAACTTAACAATAACCGGAAAAATAACTGCTCATTTATTTGCAAGTAGCACGGGTACAGATGCGGATTTTATCGTGAAGTTAATTGATGTATACCCCAATTTTAACCAGCCTGATAAATCGATGAGTGGCTATGAATTACCTGTTACTATGGAAGTGTTGCGAGGTCGTTTCAGAAAGAGTTTTGAAACACCTTCCCCATTAGCTCCCGGCAAGGCTGAAGAATTTGTGATTGATTTACATACTGTTAATCACAGTTTTTTAAAAGGGCATAAAATTATGATTCAAATTCAAAGTACATGGTTTCCACTAATAGACAGAAACCCTCAAAAATTTGTTCAAAATATTTTCGAGGCAAATGAAAAGGATTTTACAAAAGCCACACAAACTATTCACTGCAACAGTACACTTGCGAGTTATATAGAATTACCAATCGTTAAATAATCATACTTGCATGCAACTTCATTGAATAGTATATTGGTTAAGTAACAGTATTCAATTGAACCTAACAAATAATAAAACGTGAATAAAGTCAAATCAATCCTATTGCTATTAATAGCAGTATTTTGCTTCCTATCAATTGCATTTGCTCAGGAAGAGTATCAAAAAGAGATCAAAGATTATGCGATTCAATTAAATACTTCTTTCAACAAAGTTCAGCAACGTTCTAGTGCATTTGAATTCAGTGATACGAATCGTTTAAAATGGAACAACCTTCCAGTTGGCTTAAGGCCTCGTGTAGGAACGAGTATTGGCAATATGACAGAGGATCAACGAAGATTGGTACATCGGATTTTATCAGCATCACTCAGTTCGCAAGGTTACTTAAAAGCTACCAGCATTATGCACCTCGATGAATTAATTAATCGGTTTTATGATAGCATGTATTATCGTAAAGAGATCAATGAAGAGACCCATAAATTTTTAGTAGATCTACTATGGTCCCCAAAAAATTATTATTTCGCATTCTTTGGTGTGCCTAGTGATGAAATTTGGGGTTATAAATTAGAAGGACATCATTTATCTATTAATTTTACTTTCGTTGGAGACAAAATATCTGTTACTCCATTTTTTATTGGAACCGATCCTTCAGAATATCTCTATAATGAATATGCAGGACTTCGAGTTTTAGGTCAGGAAGAAGATCTGGGATTAAAGCTAATTCAATCATTAACTGAAGTACAAAAAAAGAAAGCAATTATGAGTGGAGAAGCCCCAGGCGACATTATCACTTCTGCGGAAAGTGGCAAGCGTTTAATAGACAATTGGGGAATAAAAGCTAATGATTTAGACAAAAAGCAAAAAGTCATACTGCAAAGTATTATTAGAGAATATGTGTTTAATTTAGAATTTGAAAAAGCTAATATCGAGTTCGATAAAATATTAAAAGCAGGAATTGATAATATTTATTTTGGATGGGTTGGCGGACAGGAAGAAAAAATTGCCCACTACTTTATTTTAAATGGACCAACCTTTTTAATTGAATTTGATAATAATGGTGGGCCCAGAAAAGCAGCCAATCACATTCATACAATTTGGAGAGAAAAAGAGAATGAATATGGAGAAGACGTTTTGAAAAAACATTATTTATCAGAGAAACATTAATTATATTTTTTATTGAGCTCAATAATATAAAATGAATTGGAAACTATCTAGCCTAAGTATATTTATTGTTTCTGTTTTATTTACAATTCAAGTTTTCTCTCAGCAGAATCCTTTGCGTGTGGGTATTGTTGGACTTACTCATACGCATGTGCATGGAATTTTAGGTAGAAAAGATGATGGTACTATTCAAATAGTTGGCATTGTAGAACCCAATCGTGAACTAGCCATGCGCTATGCAAAGCAATATGGGTTTTCGATGAACAGTGTGTATAATACCATGTCAGAAATATTTACTGCAGCTAAACCAGAAGCGGTATGTGCATTTGGATCAATTTATGAACACTTAGGCGTTGTTGAATTTTTTGCACCCAAAGGGATTCATGTGATGGTAGAAAAGCCATTAGCAGTAAATCTTGAACACGCAAAAAAGATGGAGTCTCTTGCATTAAAATACCATATCGAATTACTCACCAATTACGAAACAACTTGGTATCCCAGCAACCAGAAAACAAATGAACTTTTAAAGAAAGGCATAATCGGTGATATGAAAAAAATGGTGGTGCACGATGGTCATCGTGGCCCGAAAAAAATAGCTATTCCTGCTGAGTTTTTTAATTGGCTTACTGACCCCATTCAAAACGGCGGTGGCGCCATTATAGATTTTGGCTGCTATGGCACCAACTTAAGTACCTGGTTGATGGACGGGAAAAAACCTAATTCTGTTACGGCCATCACCCAACAATTACAAGCTGAAAATAATCCGAAAGTAGATGATGAATCTATCATCATTTTAAAATACGATCAATCAAACAGCATCATTCAGGGTTCATGGGATTGGCCAATAGGCAGAAAAGATTTGGAAGTATATGGACTTACGGGTGCAATTTATGCCGACAATAAATACCAGCTTCGAACACGGATGGCGGAAGGTTATGATGGTTTCAAAGAAGAGACTGTTAAACTAAAAGATCTTGATTCGCCAAGAAATGATCCATTTTCTTTTTTGGCTGCAGTAGTAAAAAAACAAATATCTCCAGAACCATATGACCTTTCATCATTGGAAAACAATATGGTTGTAATGGAAATATTGGACGCTGCCATTCGAAGTGCAAAAACAGGAAAAACGATCTACTTAAACAAATAAAAAATAGACCTGGAATTATACGATGATGTTAGGTTCCAATTGTTGAATTTAAAAGCTAAATAATGTCGTATCCTATTTTTGAAGAACAGATTTTTGAGAAACTGGATTTTTCTGCCAAGGCATTTCCTACCGCTGAATACGAGGGTTGTGAATTCAAACATTGTAACTTAAGTGGAGCTGATCTTTCGAATTGCGTGTTTACAGATTGTATATTCACTGGCTGCAATATTAGCAATGCGAAACTTGGAAACACTGCCATCAGAGATGTTCAATTCAATGACTGTAAATTGTTAGGATTACGTTTCGACGAATGCAATGATTTTTTATTCACTGCAAAATTCATGAATTGTAATTTACATTTATCAAGTTTTTATCAGCGCAAAATGCGGCAAGCAAAATTCATTAACTGCGATTTGCAAGAGACCGATTTTTCAATGGCAGAATTAATTCAAGTTACTTTTGATCAATGCAATTTAGCTGGCGCCGTTTTTGATGCATCTAATTTAGAGAAAGCAGATTTTAGAACTTCCTATAATTTCACCATCAATCCCCAGACCAATAAAATTAAAAAAGCACGTTTTAGTAAAGACGGATTGGAAGGGCTTTTGAGTCATTTAGATATTATCATTGAATAATCTTTGAATATGGACCTTGAACAATTACGCGAATACACTTTGAGTAAACCCGATGTTGAAGAAACATTCCCTTTTGGACCAGATACTTTGGTTTATAAAATCAATGGCAAAATGTTTTTGCTTACCGGTTTTGATAGTATTCCACTTCAGTTCAATGTAAAGTGCGATCCGGATCTGGCACTTGAATTAAGGGAACAATATGCTTCTGTAATTCCTGGATGGCATATGAATAAGAAACACTGGAATACAGTGATCATCGATGGGTCTATTTCAAATAGGGAGCTTCAGAAGATGATTGATCACTCTTATGATTTGGTGCGTGGGAAGAAGATAAAATAATCTAATTATCATCAACCACCCCAGCTGTATGCCGAGTCCGGCATCAGCATCCCCTCCATCGCA
>JBAXXT010000015.1:0-59885 GCA_037127755.1 Bacteroidota bacterium | reverse complement strand
TCAAACTGTCCTTCAAAATCTGTTGCTTTTTGTAAAACGATTTTGTCTGGCTTCTGAAAGCTAAGTATGGCCATATTAGAACTTATTTTTTACTTATGAATCTTTAGCCCAAAGGGGATAAAGGAATATGATGTATACCCGGGTTTATAGCCCGGGTATTAAATTATTTTGAATACAATTCGACGATCAATTGCTCCTTAATATTTTCAGGAACATGTTCGCGATCTGGCGCTGTAATGAAAGTACCTTTCTTTTCAGTTTCGTTCCAATCTAACCAACCGAATTTAGGGTTCTTACCACGACTCTTGCTTGTAACAGCAGTGTTATCAGCACTCTTAGGTTTGTATGCAATGATATCGCCTGGCTTACATGTGTAAGAAGGTACATTCATTACTTCCCCATTTACTAAGATATGCTTGTGGTTCACTAACTGACGAGCTTCTGGACGGCTAGCTGTTAAACCCATACGGAAGATGGTATTGTCTAAACGAGACTCCAACAATTTAATCAGGTTTTCACCGGTAACACCTTTAAGACGCTGTGCTTCTTCAAAAGTTTTACGGAACTGGCGCTCTAACACACCATAAGTGTATTTAGCTTTTTGTTTTTCGCGTAACTGTAAAGCGTATTCACCTAAAGTTTTACGCTTACGAGCCGCACCGTGCTGACCCGGAGGGTTGCTGTTCTTCCCTAACCACTTAGCATTACCTAAGATGGGTTCGCCGAAGATTCTTGAAATTTTGGTCTTGGGACCTGTGTAACGTGCCATTTCTTTTTGTTTGTTGATTTTTTAGTGACGACACAGTATCGTAAAAATCTAAAATAGATACTATGCCCTATGTTTATAGTTATTGCGGGAACCTTAGTTCCCGCTAAAATTATACACGACGTTGTTTTGGAGGACGACATCCATTATGTGGTAATGGGGTAACGTCTTTAATAGATGTTACTTCAATACCAGACTGAGAAATTGAACGGATAGAACTTTCGCGACCAGCACCAGGGCCTTTTACGAAAACGTCTACACGCTTCAAACCAGCATCTAAAGCTACTTTAGCAGCATCAGCTGCAGCCATTTGAGCTGCATATGGAGTATTTTTCTTAGAACCTTTGAAACCCATTTTACCTGCACTGCTCCAACTAATCACCTGTCCGGTTTTGTTGGTAAAACTGATAATAATGTTGTTGAATGTAGCAGAGATACGAACTTCACCAGCTGCATCTACTTTTACTACTCTTTTCTTAGCAGAAGTCTTTGCACTGTTCTGCGCTTTTTGCGTTTTAGCCATTTTTCTTTTTTGAGGTATTCATCCCGATTTAAATCAGGACTTGTTAACAATGAAAAATCCCGAATCGATTCGGGAACCATTTCACTCTCCTTTCCTTATCGGAAGATCCAAGCTGAAACGGATTTTATAGAACGAATGAGTATGATGCAAGCACCATACTCATTCGACTAATTATTTCTTAGCTACTTTTTTCTTACCGGCAACTGTTTTACGTTTACCTTTTCTGGTACGACTATTCGTTTTGGTACGTTGACCACGAACAGGCAAACCTTTACGGTGACGTAATCCACGATAGCAAGCTATATCTAATAAGCGTTTAATACTCATAGAAACTTCACTACGCAAAGCACCTTCAACTTTGAACTCAGAGTTGATGATATTTCGGATAGCTGCTTGTTCTTCATCGTTCCACTGATTAACTTTCTTATCGAAGTCAATTTCAGCTTTAGTCAGAATATATTGAGCAGTTGAACGGCCAATTCCGAAAATATAGGTTAGACCAATTTCTCCTCTTTTATTCTTTGGTAAATCAATACCGGCAATACGAGCCATATTCTAATTTTAAGTTTTATACTATTTTAATGTTGGCACCATCAGGTACCGATAATTACCCCTGACGTTGCTTAAAACGAGGGTTCTTTTTGTTAATCACGTACAGTTTGCCTTTACGCTTCACGATCTTACAATCTACACTGCGCTTTTTGATAGAAGCTCTAACTTTCATAAAAGTGTTTTTTGCTTTCGCCCTGGCTAATGCTTCCGGCTTATTGGTACCTAATAATTTTTATCCCTACCTATTTGCTCCTGATTATTTGTATCGGAAGATGATTCTTCCTCTACTCAAATCATACGGACTCATCTCAACCCCCACTTTATCACCTGGTAGAATTCGGATGTAGTGCATCCTCATTTTTCCGGAGATGGTAGCCAATATTTCGTGGCCATTTTCTAATTTCACTCTGAACATGGCATTGCTCAAAGCTTCCAGAATTACTCCATCTTGTTTAATCAGTGGTTGTTTCGACATACAATTTTTGGGGCTGCAAAGATATTAGTTTACAGCGGAAATAAGAAAATTAAGTGGAAAAAAATCTTAAAAATGTGGAAAATCATTCCTAAAGGCCTGATTTTGGTGCAAATATGCCTTAAAATATTCAATGATGAAGCCTTTTTTTACCAAAATGAGGACCTTTTAAAATTTTAATCCCCCCATTTTTTTTAAAAAAGATTGACAGGCACGATAAATTCCCAAACATTTGGTTGGGTAACACCCCGGAACTCGTTATTGAGCAAATGACTAAATCTAACCCCAAAACTAACAGATTGCTGATTCCACCACCTGGTATCAAAATACAACTCCCCACCTGTTGATGCAAATTCATATTCGATCCCAGTTCTTAGGCTCTTTCCCCTTGTATAATCATAGAAAATATTCATTCTGACCCTGGAAAAGTATACCAGATTCCCCAAACCCCATTCAGGATATGCTACTGGCAAATGATAATTGGCTGCCAATTTCCACATCCTTGGAAAATCTACTGCAGTGTACCCCCTTGAAAAAGGAAAATTATTGGAAAATAGGTATTGCTTCAAGGTATCTCGTTGAAAATAAGCTCCTGTAACAACGACTCCATGGTTATTACTAAACCCCGGTAAATAAACACTACCTGATAGTAATAACTGATGGGCTGTATAGATTCCAAGAGCCGTTTTGTATTGTGCACTTAACCGATAACCCCAATGTGGTAGGATTTGCTGTTGGGACTGCTGAATCTGACTCACATAATCAACCCTGCTTTGTAAAGTATTGAATTGTTGATCTCTGAAAATAGTTTTGCCCAGGCCAGTCCAATTCAATTGATCAAAATGATAGGTAGAAGTAAGGTTTAATAACCGATAAGACTTACCCCCAGACAGATTAAGTGGCAAATGAAGACCCATAAATACATTCGATTCATTCCAATGAAGTAAGGTGTCGTTTTGATAATACCCCGATCTTGACCAGATCTGACTCCACCCAAAAATCGGTTGTACATAGGAACCACCATAAACGCCTGTAATACCCATTTTGTGGCTGCCTTCATTTTGATTATAAGTATAAGAAAGATCTGTATGAAAAGTGTTTAATACATTATCGCCATAGATCGAAAATGTATATTCCGGATCGGCATACATCGGCCTCCAGCTATGGAATCGAATAAGACCTTTAGTAGAAGGATATTTTTTAGTCAATAAATTATCCCCCTTTATTTCTGTAAACAATCCTTCCTCTTTATGATTATATAATTCAGGAGTAGAAATATCAGTAAGTGTTGCAGCGGATTGTTTCGGTTCCCAAAGTGGTTTGAAAGCTGCTAAACGATATCCTTCAGCACTAAATGCCGAACTGATCAGTTTCCCATCTGCATTCACAAATCCTTGATATAAACCGGTAGGATAAGTTGCAAGACGAAAGCTTTCTGGTTTCTCATTATTTAAAATGGTTGCCCACATTTCATCTCGCCCTTTATTACTCAGCGTATAGATTAATGTATCGCCCTGAACATTTAAATAACCAATTAACCGGTTTTCAAAGGGAAGGATGGTTTCTAAAGAATCGTTCTTGTTAAACGATTTTTTCAACAAACTCATTTCACCCAAATCATTTCTGGCAGTTACATAAAGGCTTTGATCATTTGCAGAAAACTTAGGGCTTGCAAATACCCATCCCGCTTTATGTATTTTATTCAACAATTTTCCATCCTGATCTAACAGCATTAAGGAAGACCCTTTAATCGGATCTAATTCAATTGCCAAAAGGTGTTCCCCATCTTTTGAAATATCAGGTGAATAATATTTCGTATGCGATAAAATGGTCTTTTCTTCAGCATTTGTTAGATCTAATAATTTAATCGCATTATATGCCCGGTTACCCCATCGTATATCTGGCTGATAGGATGCATAAATAATCTTGTCATTTTTATAGGAATAATAGTCATCAATCGCAATGGAACGACTTGCAACTCGATGCTCAGTTCCATCATGATTAATTAAATAAAAACCCGGAATATCTTTTAAAGATTTACGCAATACTATGATTGACCCATCTTTAGTTTCATAGGGATACCGATAATCAACTACATCATGCTGAGTAGTATTGGTAACCCAGTCAATTTTTTCGGTTATATCATCCTTCCAACTTGTTTGATAATAATTCAATGCATCATGTACAAACTGTTGAAAATTTACACCGGTATATTTTTTCACGGCATTTTGAAAAGGATAAATCAGGGGTTTAAAACGAACAGCATCTGCACAAATTTTTGACCAAATTGCGTCACCATACTTTTTCCTACCATAGGTTACTAACAAATAACCCAATTCATAATGATTCGGCGTGTATTTGCGAAATGATCCATTTCTCATTTGCATATACGTATAATGCTTTTCAGAGAGGTAAAGGCTTTTATAACTACTGATAAATAAGGCAAGCTTACCTCTGCCTTGCGGTGAAAATTTGGTTTCATTATACACAGCATCACCTTCAAAAAACCAATCTGGAATGGCCGCTGAATTAGCAAGAGCCAAACCTTGTTCTCCTAAAATTATGTATGCGAAATTTGAAAGTCCTTTATTGAAATTGCTATACTGTTGAACATGACGAAATTCATGTATTGTTAAATTATCGATCCAATTAACAGCACCCATCTCAAAAGGATCTTGAGGGGCAATGGTATAAAATTCTGAACGCCACGGCGCTAAACCCACATAAGCGTTGGATTCGGGTCTTCCATTTTGTAATACCACACTTATCTTTCTTTGGCGCGAGCCTAAACTACTTTTATCATCCTGCTGAATTTTAGAGGAGTTTTTTACGATTCGCATAGCTGCATCTTCCATGCCATGCGGGAAAATGACCCTCACCGAATCGGTATCGTATTGAAGCCATTTCTGCTTAGCTGGATTTCCTCCAAAGATTTGTGCTCCAACTTGACTACAAAATAGTAGTCCCATTAAAAACAACAGATACTTTATTCTTTTTATAAATTTAATTCCTAACATATCCATTAGTATCTCAAGTATTTTGTTATAAGTTGCAATACTAAAACTACTGTTTCTTTTGTTTGAAAAACAAGTTTTACAATGACAAAGATCGGATTGATTTCAGATACACACGGATGGCTTGATCCAGGATGTATTAAATATTTTGCTGGATGTGACGAAATTTGGCATGCCGGTGACTTAGGTGTTATAGCCATAGCAGATAAATTAAAAGAAAAAAAAATATTCAAAGCAGTTTATGGCAATATCGACGGCTACGACGTAAGGAGTGAATATCCGGAAATATTAGAGTGGAAATGTGAAGAGGTAAAAGTTTTAATGTTGCATATTGGTGGGTATCCCCCAAAATACAATACAGCCACTAAAAAATTAATCAAAGAAATAAATCCGCAACTATTTATTAGTGGGCATTCACACATACTTAAAATCATGTATGATGCCGAGCTTAATTGCTTACACATGAATCCAGGTGCAGCAGGAAAACATGGATGGCATCAAATGCGCACCCTTATTCGCTTTACCATCGATGGCAAAGAAATCAAAGACTGTGAGGTTATTGAATTAGGAAAAAGATAGTTACATCCCAGGAAACCAAGGGCGTCCAATTCCAACCCTGAAAGGCCATGGAATGGTTAATAAAATAATCACCAGTGCCAATGTAAATAAAATAGCACTGCGCTTATGTTTCAGCGCATCTGTAAAGTCTTTTTTAGCTACTGTTTTGCCTAGAGTAATCAATATAATACCAATAATCATTCCTGTCATATGCTCTACAGCCCAAAAACGAGAAGCACTATCCTTCATTACAACACCCATTCCCAGTTCTTTGATATTTTGAAATCCTAAAGAACCCGTAAACCATTGATACAATCCTAATAATAATGTGGTATGAGCAGCAATCATCAGGAAAAGTCCCAACTTTTTATCTGTAGCAGTAAAAGGTTTGTTCGAAGCTGTAAAGTGTCGAACAATATTTACGACCAATAATATTAAAATGATCCAACGTAATAAGCTATGTAAATGAAGCAGTCCTTGATACATGATGATGTTATATTTTTTTTGAAAATAATCATTTCCCCATTATCAGGGAATTATTAAATTTTTAATCGACCCAATCAGCCACAAAAAGATTGGTATCATGCGTTCCTCCGTTATTTCTATTACTAGCAAATATGATCTTTTTACCATCGGGGCTAAACATTGGGAAAGCATCAAAGCCTCGGTCTCTGCTAATTTTTTCTAGTCCTTTTCCATTAATATCCGTTAGATACATATTAAAAGGAAATCCGCGCTTGTATTCATGATTACTACAAAATATTATATGCTTACCATCTGGTGTAAAATTAGGCGCCCAGTTTGCCTGCTCCAGGAAAGTAATTTGTTTAGCGTCTGAACCATCTGCATTAGCCACATATACTTCCATATGAGTAGGCGCAACCAATCCTTGTTTCAAAAAATCTTTGTACTCTTTAATTTCAGTCTCTGTTTTAGGACGGCTAGCTCTCCAAACAATTTTTTTGCCATCTGGACTAAACCATGCACCACCGTCATAACCTAAAGTATTGGTCACACGCTTTTCTTTTCCTGATTTCAAATCCATTACATATAAATCTAGGTCGCCGTCTTTATCACTGCAATAAATCATTTTTTTGCCATCGGGAGATAGTGTTCCTTCTGCATCATATCCTTTGGCAGTGGTTAATTGCTTTACAATTTTACCATTTAAGTCTGCCATATAAATATCATAAGAATCGTATAATGGCCAAATATATTTGTTGCCATACTTAGACCTATCAGGGATGGGTGGGCAAGTATCCGCGCCTTTAAAAGTTGAGGCATAAATAATATGCTTCCCATCGGGTAAAAAATAAGAACAAGTAGTTCTTCCTTTACCTGAACTTATCATTTTATAAGTGAAGGGCTCTTCTGTGCTAGTAGGTAGCTTGCCTATAAAAATCTGATCACAATTCAACCCTTCTTTAGGATTGGTACGTTGGAAAATAATTGACTTCCCATCATAACTCCAGTACGCCTCCGCATTATCACCCCCAAAAGTAAGTTGGCGAATATTATTAAAATGCTTTTCACCAGCAAAATGAACTGAATCCAGTAATACAGGCTTTTCTTGAGCACTTAAAGAGATATTACCTACAATTAAGAATCCAATTAATACGATAAGATATTTCATGTGTCTATTATTCATTTTAGCTTTTTTCATCAAATGTTAAGCATCCTACAAAAATAGGAGGTTAAGGCATGAGTTTTGTCAAAAAATTGACATAAGTGCAAATGCCTCGTATTTTTGAGGATGATTAGGACTTTTTTATACGCGTCTTTATTCTTTTTGATGGCATGTAATAACCAACAAAAAGATCAGAAAAATACAAAGAAAGAAACGATTCTGCCAGATGAAATCGCAAGACTTGAAAAGTTAGCCAACCAATATCCTGATAGTGTAGGATTGCATATGAGACTCGTAAATGCATTAGATAGTTTGGGCGATTATGCGCCAGCATTAGTTGAGTTAAACACTTTAATAAAAAATGATAGCAGCAATTTTGGATTATGGTTTAAGAAAGCACAACTTTCAGAACAATTAAAAGACACGATTGCAGCTATTAAATCTTATAGTCATGCCGCCAATATTTATGCATCTCCAGATGCCATGCTAGCCTTGGCCAACTTATTTGCTGAAACAAAAAATAGTAAAGCTTTGGAACTTTGTCAGAAAGTTTCTGATTTACGAATGGGAAGAACCTACCAATCGCACTGCGATTTTATAGCAGGTATCTATCAATCAAGAACGGGGAAAGGGGCTAAAGCAATTCAACTCTTTACAAATTGTATAGCAAATAATTATACTTATATGGAAGCATATATGGAAATTGGATTTATTTATTTTGATAAAAAACAGTACTCAGATGCTTTGAAAACTTTCCAAACTGCTGTTACTGTAAAGAACAATTATCCCGATGGATATTATTGGTTAGGAAAAACAAACGAGGCCAACAAAAATTGGAGTGCGGCTACTGAAAATTATGAGAAAGCATTATCGCTAGATCCGAAATTATTGGAAGCAGAACAGGCCCTTAATAGAATAAAAAGTACTAGCGTGCACTAATAACAAAATTGTAACTTTACAAAAATTATTCAAATGTCTATTATAGCTCCTTCCTTACTTGCCAGTAATTTTTTAGAGTTGGGTTCTGAATGCAAAATGCTAAATGAAAGTGTGGCAGATTGGTTTCATCTGGATGTAATGGATGGTGTATTTGTACCCAATATCAGTTTTGGATTACCCGTCATCGAACAAATCAGAACTGCTACAAGTAAAGTTTGCGATGTACACTTAATGATAGAAAGACCTGGAGAATATGCAGATGCGTTTAAAAAAGCGGGTGCTGATATTCTTACTGTTCACTATGAAGCATGCCCTCATTTACATAGGAATTTACAACAGATTAAATCTCTAGGCATGAAAGCTGGCGTGGCTTTGAATCCGCACACTCCTGTTCAATTTTTAGAAGACGTTCTTGAGCAGATTGATTTAGTATGTATCATGAGTGTAAATCCTGGTTTTGGAGGACAATCTTTTATTCCCCAAACAATGGACAAAATAAGAGCATTAAAAAAAATGATTCATGCAAGAGGACTTCATACTTTAATTGAAATAGATGGTGGTGTAACCCTTGCCAATGCTAAAGCTATATTGAATGCAGGTGCAGACGTATTAGTTGCAGGAAATACCGTTTTTAAATCTGAGGATCCTATCGCCACAATTGCTGCTTTAAAATCATTATAAACATAAAGCAGATTCTAAATTCTTTTTTTTAAAAAGTTCACATAAGATTAATACATAGATTCATTAAAATTTAGTTCGCGAAAATTCAGTCCGGTTAGGAGATTTTATATCCACATCTGTGTATAAGAATTGCTAGGGTTTAATAGTCTTATACAATTAAATTTGAGAAAGACATAGAAATCCTATTCAAGATCCTTAATCATTAAAACCGAAGTAGATTGACTGAAACAATCATTAACCTCGAATCCGTTAACCCCATTGAATTTTTTGGCGTTAATAATGGAAAGTTAGACCTCTTGAAAAAAAAATTCCCTTTACTTAAAATCCTGTCAAGAGGAACTCAATTAAAGTTAAGCGGAGCACCAGAGCAAATCGATACCGCGAAAGAAAAAATCGATCTCATCATTCAGTACCTCGAAAGAAATGGACATTTAAGTGAAATTTATTTCCAACAAATTCTTGGTGGTGATGATGTAGAAGCTATTGACAATTTTGTTGATCGAAATCCGAATGACATTCTTGTATTTGGACCAAATGGGAAAACAGTTCGAGCCAGAACACAGAATCAGAAAAAGATGGTATTGGCTGCAGACAAGAACGACATCGTGTTTGCAATCGGACCAGCTGGTACAGGTAAAACTTATACAGCCGTTGCATTGGCTGTGCGTGCATTGAAAAATAAATTAGTTAAGAAAATTATTCTAACACGTCCTGCAGTTGAAGCGGGAGAAAGTTTGGGTTTTTTGCCGGGCGACTTGAAAGAAAAAATTGACCCCTATTTACGCCCCTTGTATGATGCTCTGGATGACATGATTCCTGCAGATAAGTTGGGATATTATATGAGCACCCGTACCATTGAAATTGCACCATTGGCTTATATGCGTGGTCGTACGCTTGATAATGCATTTATTATCCTGGACGAAGCACAAAATACCAATGACTTACAATTAAAAATGTTTTTAACCAGAATTGGCGCCAATGCAAAAGCAATCATTACGGGCGATCCTACACAGGTTGATTTACCAAGAAATATGCGAAGTGGATTGGAAAAATCAACTAGAATACTTAAAAATGTGGATGGTATCGCTCATATTGAATTAAATGAAGAAGATGTGGTAAGGCATCGTTTAGTAAAATCCATCATTAGGGCTTATGAGAAAGAAAAAGAGCGTGAAGATGAGGAATATGGACATAGTTCGCACCGATAATAGCATTCAAGTAATAAAAAAAGTGGTTCTGCCACTTTTTTTATTTTAGATAGGCCCACTTACTACACAATTTGGTCTGATTTATAACGTTTAGTTTTGAAGGCTGTTGGCTGATTTGCTGTAGTTTTGAGCTGTGTTTACAGATAAATCAATCACTAAGTCTTTGAAAATTCTAGTGCAATGAAAAACAAATTATTCTTCTTCGTTATCTGCAGTATCCTGGCTTTTTATAGCTATGGACAGGTGCCCCCTACCATTCGCACAAAAACCAGTTCTGCTTCTAAACCCGAATCAGCGATTGTTGTAGATGGCAATAAAGAGAATGTATTTCCTTCATCGGGATATATTGGTATAGGTACACTTACCCCGAGTGCCCCTCTAGAAATCAAAAGAAGTGTAGGTAATACTACAAAAAAGAATTTTCTTTTAAAACTGAGTAACGAATGGGCTTCTGCAGGTCAGAACGAACCAAGTATCATGTTTTCAAATGGGAATGTAACGGATCCTAAAAATGTGAGTTATTGGTCAATTGGTGCCAGAGTTTCTGGTGATAATACTTTAAAAACAGCACAAACATTTAAGATCAGTTATAAGTCACCTACCGATGCTAATGAAAAAGAATTTTTTTCTGTAGATTCTTACGAAGGAAGGGTAAGAATTGGAGATGTGCAGACACAGTATGATGGATATAAATTATACGTGGAGCAAGGTATCCTTACTGAAAAAGTAAAAGTAGCAGTAAAAGACTCAAAGGATTGGTACGACAACGTTTTCGCACCAGATTATCAATTAATCTCTCTGCAAAAATTAGAAAAATATATACAAGAGAATAAGCATTTACCTGATGTTCCCACTACTGAAGAAGTATTAGCAAATGGACTTGATCTTGGTAAAATGAATGCTACCCTTTTGAAAAAAGTAGAAGAGCTTACCCTTTATATGATTAGCATAAAGAAAGAGCTTGATGAAACAAAAGCAAGCCTGCAAGAATTAAAAAATAAACAACATTAAAAAAAAATCCCTCCGAGTGCTCGGAGGGATTTTTTTTAATTACTTTTTTAGAATATCGTGTCCCAATTTATCACGCTTTGTGGTTAAATATTTTTCATTGTATTTGTTGGGAATTGTTTCGATTGGTACTGTTTCTACGATTTCAATTCCATAACCCTTTAACCCTGCACGTTTTCTCGGATTATTACTCATTAGCTTAAGTCTGGTAGCATTGAGGCTTCGCAAAATTTGAGCACCAACACCATAGTCTCTCTCATCCATTCCAAAACCCAAATGTAGGTTCGCCTCTACCGTATCCATTCCCTCTTCTTGCAATTTGTAAGCTCTTAACTTATTCACTAATCCAATCCCCCTGCCTTCTTGATTCATGTAAAGAATGATTCCCTTACCCTCATTTTCAACCATCTGCATGGCATGGTGTAATTGTTCACCACAATCGCAACGAAGACTTCCTAAGATATCGCCCGTAAAACAACTGCTATGAACCCTTGTCAATACAGGCTCTCCTGCTTTCCACTCTCCTTTCGTTAATGCCAAATGCTCTGCACCAGTAATTTTTTCTTTAAACGCCACCAAAGTAAAGTTGCCATATTTAGTAGGCATTTTTACGCTCACTAATTCTTCAATTAATGAATCTGATTTCATGCGGTAATCGATCAGATCTTTAATTGAAATTATCTTAAGCTGAAACTTTTTAGCGATTTCCAATAACTCTGGCAATCTTGCCATGGTTCCATCTTCATTCATCACTTCTACCAGAACACCAGCATGTTCTAATCCAGCTAACCTTGCAAGGTCCACTGTAGCTTCTGTATGTCCAGCTCTTCTTAAAACACCACCGTCTTTTGCTCTCAAAGGGAAAATATGACCTGGGCGTCCTAAATCCGAGGCCTTTGTTTCGGGATTAATTAAGGCCAACACTGTATTTGAACGGTCACGGGCAGAAATTCCAGTAGAATTCCCAGCACCATTCAGGTCAACAGAAACCGTAAAAGCTGTTTCATGCAGGGAAGTATTTGAAGTAACCATGGGCTTCAATTCCAATTCCTCACATCTTTGTTCGGTAAGTGCCGCACAAATCAATCCACGACCCTCCTTACTCATGAAATTAATGACCTCAGGTGTAGCATGCCTAGCAGCAACTATAAAATCACCCTCATTTTCACGGTCTTCATCGTCCACTACTATTACGAGCTTTCCAGCTTTAATTGCCTCAATTGCTTCTTCAATCCTATCTAACATATTTTAAAATTAGAATGCAAAAGTACAATCGATAATATTAAAAGCACAAAATCATCAATAGTTTACTAAGAATATTTAATTTAAATTATATAAATGAATTAGATATACATGTAATTATTTAATTATTTAATCATTAAATAACTCAGGTTTTTAAATCTCTTTCTGTTTGGCTTAAGTGGATATAGATTGCAAATTGAAATGATATAATCGCTGCATACAAGTGAAGCAGTTATAAACAAAAAACAAACATTTGTTAATATGAGTTAAGTCGTAACATAAAATTTATGTTTAAATCCATGTTAATTAACTTTTTTAACGCCATATTTGCAGCTTTAAATCTCCAATTTATGTTAAATCTGAAGAAAATTTTGCTTGCTACCATGGCTTATCTAATGGCCATGACTGCAATGTCACAAGTTACTACTGGTACAATTACCGGTACAGTCAAAGACGCAACTAATGCGCCACTTATTGGAACTTCTATTGAAGTTACCCATGAGCCTTCTGGCAGTAGATACAAATCAGTATCTACCACTTCTGGAAAATATACGGTACCAGGCTTACGTATTGGTGGACCTTATAAAGTAGTTTTTACTTATGTTGGATTAAAAACAGAAACTATTACAGATGTATATATCCAATTGGGAGAACCTAGTGTGATAGATATTTCTTTGACAGATTCTAAAGCTCAATTACAAGAGGTTACTGTTATTGGAGCTGCTCGTAAAGGGGCTTTGATTTCTAAAGACAGAAAAGGGGCTTCTACAAATATCAATTCAAGAATGATTGGAATGATGCCAACTATTAGTAGAAACGTTACTGATCTTGTTCGTGCAGTACCTCAATCAAATGGATTATCCTTTGTTGGACAAGATTCACGTGCCATCAACTTTACTTTAGATGGTTCTATTTTTAATAACAGTTTTGGATTGAGTGCATTAAATGGTGGTCAAACCAATTCAGCTCCTATTTCATTAGATGCGATTCAGGAAATTCAAATCAACGTTTCTCCATATACATTAAGAGAATCAGGATTTACTGGTGCTAGTATTAATGCGGTAACAAAAAGTGGTACTAATACTTTCCATGGTACTGCATTTTACAATAAAAGAAATGAAAGTATGGTGGGAACAAAGGCAGGGGCTGCAGGTAAGCAAGATGTTATAACCAATGCTTTCGATGTAAAACAATTTGGTGCAAGTTTGGGTGGTGCAATTGTAAAGAATAAATTATTTTTCTTCTTAAACTATGAAGGTGAAAGAAGAAACGACGTAGGTACTTTGTTTACTGCTGATGCAAGCAATGGTGCATCTCCAATCAGTGGTAACACTTCACGTGTTAAAGTTTCTGATTTGGAAACATTAACCTCTTACCTGCAAACAAAATTTAATTACAATGCAGGTGCCTATCAAGGATATCCTTTTTTAACTTCAAGTGATAAAGCTGTAGCGAGAATTGATTGGAATATCAATGATAAACACAAATTTAGTGTTCGTGGTAATTTATTGAAATCTAAAAGAGATGTAACTGCAAGTAGTAGTAATACCACTAATGGTTCAAGAGGACCAGGAATAGCATCACTTTCATTATCTAATTCTGCTTACGAAATCAACAATAATATCTATGGTATTATTGGACAGTTAAATAGCCGTTTTAGTAACAAAATAAGTAATGACCTTACTTTTGGATATACCGCAAACAGAGATTTCCGTGCTGTTAAGGGTGGAATGTTCCCAATGGTAGATATACAGGATGGTACTAACGCTTTAACTACTTTACCAACTTCTGCAACTTCATCACTAACTGGTGCCCAAACAAATCAGAGCTTAAATTATATTTCATTTGGTAATGATCCATTTACCCCGAATAACTTACTGAATACAGACACTTGGCAGTTCAGCGATAACCTTACCGCCTATTTAGGTAAACACACTTTAACTGCTGGAGTAGCTTTTGAAAGTTTCACATTCACAAATGGATTTACTCCATTAATCAATGGTGTTTATACCTTTAATAATTTAACAGATTTCTATACTGCTGCTGATGCTTATTTAGCTAACCCTAATCAAACTTACAGCCCAGTATTCATGAGAAACTATAGAGCAAACTTTAGTAATCTCCCTGGTGGTGGCCCTTGGTTAGTAACTACAAAAGCTAGAGAATTAGCTGCTTATATTCAGGATGAAGTAAATCTTGAGTCGAACTTTAATTTAACTTATGGCGTTCGTTTTGAAGTTCCTTATTTTATTGGTGGTGGTTATACCAACACTGAAGTTGACGGAATGAATTTTGTAGATGGTAAAGGAAACCCAACTAAATTAAGCACTTCTAAATTGCCTTCTGCAAAATTGATGGTGAGCCCTAGAGCCGGATTTAATTATGATATTAAAGGCGACAAAACAACTCAAATACGAGGTGGTATTGGTTTATTCACCGGCCGTCCTTCATTTGTATTTGTGAGTAACCAAGTTGGTAACAATGGCGTGTTAAATGGAGGTGTAAACATAAACAATACAGCTGCTTATCCTTTTAGTCCAAGCACTCCTTCTAGCTATCCAAGCTTTGCACCAAATCCAGGTGTTCCGGCTTCCTCTTATAATATTGCTTCTTCAGAACAGGGATTTAGATTTCCTAAAGTTTTCCGTACCAATTTAGCTATTGATCAGAAATTATTTAAAGATATCGTTGCAACTGGAGAATTCATTTTTACTCAGAGCTTGAACAATATCAACTACTACAATGCAAACTTAGTTAGTGCAACATCAACCTTTGCAGGTCCGGATAACAGACCTCGTTTTGCAGGTTTAGGTTTATCAGGTACTGCTCAAAACAATGCATTGAGAATTAATCCAAAAATTTCTGATGCAACAGTGATGAACAGCGGTCCTTTAGGTTCATCTCTGGCTGCAACAATTAAAATAGAAAAACCAACCAAAGCAAAAGGTTGGGGCTGGATGGCTGCTTATACCTTCACTAATGCTAAAGACTATTTGACTCCTGGTTCAATTGCATTTAGTTCTTGGTCAGGTGCTTCTTCTTCTCGCGGTAATAATAGTCTTGATATTGCAAACTCTGATAATGAGATTCGCAACCGTGTAATTGGTAATGTGAATTATAGAGTTGAAATAGGTAAATTCTCTGCTTTACAATTTTCATTATTTGGTCAATCACAGAACCAGGGTCGTTTTACCTATACGTATAGCGGAGACATGAATGGTGATGGTCTTTCTGGAAATGACTTATTGTATGTTCCGAAAAATCAATCTGAGATGAATTTTGCTGCTTTAACTGCTACAAGTTCGGCTCCTGCTGCAACAGCACTAGATCAGAAAATTGCATTTGATGCATTCATTAGTCAAGATCCATATTTAAGTAAGAACAGAGGGTCTGTCGTTTCAAGAAACGGTGCTTTATTACCTTATGTGGTTCGTTTTGACTTCTCTGCACAATTAGAATTGTTTAGCAATGTTGGTAAGAACAGACATACTATTCAATTAAGAGGAGATATCTTCAACGTGGGTAATTTGATTAATAACGCTTGGGGTGTGAGTAACTTTGTAAATACATTCAACCCTTTAGCTGCATCTGGAGTTGATGGCAATGGAGTTCCATTATTTAAAATGAACCGTGTTAATAATAACATCAACTATACAACTTATAGAAAGAGCACTGGTTTTGGAGATGTATGGCAAGCTCAATTGGGCATTCGTTATATTTTCTAGTAGAACAAGTTCTATCTTAAAACATAAAAAAACGTCTCGAGAAATCGGGACGTTTTTTTTATGTCGTAATTATCTTAAACTATCAACCACCCCGTCTGTTCGCTCAGTCGCTCCAGCCACCCCTCCATCCCGAGCACTCGGGATGGAGGGGAAACCTTTATTTTATACCAATTACTTTATCCTATTTTTCTTCACTTTTCACTCTTCACTCTTCACTCTTCACTCTTCACTTTTCACTTCTAAAACCCCACTTCAAAAATGCCGGAAACGCATTAGCCCAGGTTGTTACATCGTGTTTACCATCGGCCAGTAATAAATACTCTATATGCTCATCGGTATACCCCTTTGCTTTTAATTCCACAATCAGATCTAATGTGTCATCGATAGAATCAATAATGCCATTATTATTTCTATCTGCGCTTTCATCTAATGCACCACATTGTAGAAAAAATTTTATCCATGGATAGAAATCTGCTTTTCTAATTTGCAAATGCATCAACCGATCCTTTTCATCATCATAACCATCTTCATAAGCCTTTCTCCTCCACCAAAGAGATCCGCTAAATACACCAACTTTATTAAATTGATTGGGGTGATTCCATACGATATCTAATGCACTTAAAGCCCCTAATGAAAAGCCTGCAAATGATTTGTCTTTAAAAGAGGCAATTGACAAATGTTTTCGAATAAAAGGTAATAGTTCATCGAAAATAAATTTCGCATACAAACCAGCCCTTGCTCCCCTCCCATTAAAATCGGCGGCATATGCAGTGCCATATTCCATCCTGCGGTCTGCTCCGCAATGAATTCCAACTGCTATTATGGGCTCGATTTGATTTGCTTCAAATAACTCTGCCAATATTTTATCAAATGGCATTTTAAGCAGGTCCTGTCCATCATTAATCAACAATAAACTGTACTGTACCTTTGGATCTAAATCTGCAGGTAAATAGATATCCAGCTTAACATCTCTTTCTAAAAACTCCGAATACAATTCGAGTTGCTCTACCCTTACTGCAGATTTTACAGTATGCATTTTAAATTCCAACATTTTTCAAAAATAAGCTAATGAAGGCGAGTCAAAAAAGATGATTTTTAGGCGATTGTGTTACAATTCAGATCAGTTTCAGTAAATTGAATGCAAATCATAGGTTTGATTAAGGAAGTGTTCAACCCAAAAATATATTTATGAAAAAAATTGGTGTTCTGTTTGGTCAGGAAAGGAGTTTCCCTTTGGCATTTGTTGAAAGAGTAAATAGTAAAAATATCCCAGGCATTACTGCAGAGCCTGTAAAAATTGATAAAGTACTTCAGGGAGAAAGTAGTGAATATGCAGTTATTATAGATCGCATCAGTCAAGACATCCCTTTTTACCGCGCCTATTTAAAAAATGCCGCCCTTTGTGGCACCGCAGTGATCAATAACCCATTTTGGTGGAGTGCAGATGAAAAATTTTTCAATAATTGTCTGGCTACAAAAATAAATGTACCTGTACCTAAAACGGTTATTCTGCCTTCCAGAGATTTACCTCCAGATACGTCAGACCAGTCATTCAGTAACCTCTCTTATCCTTTAGATTGGGAATCGATCTTTAAATATGTTGGTTTCCCCGCCTATATGAAACCATTTTCGGGTGGTGGATGGAAAAATGTGTATCGCCTTGCAGATCAGGATGAATTCTTTGAAAAGCATGGTGAAACTGCACAATTGGTGATGTTATTACAAGAAGAAATTGTTTTTGAAGAATATTATCGTTGCTATTGCATAGGCGGCAAACACGTAAGAATCATGTCTTATGAACCCAGAAATCCACATCATTTAAGATATGCGGCGGACTTTGCACCATCTGAAGAAAAGCTAAAAATGATGGAAGAAATCGTCTTACGAATCAATCATTATTTGGGTTATGATTTTAATACAGTTGAACTTGCTCTAAGAGATGGCGTTCCTTATGCAATTGACTTTTGTAATCCTGCCCCAGACGCTGATATCAAAAGTGTGGGTCAGGCAAATTTCGACTGGGTAGTTGAAACATCCGCTAATTATGCCATCGAAAAAGCACAAGCACAAATACCGGGAGCTGATAATTTAACCTGGGGAGAATACATTAAAAAAGGGAGTTTAAAACAAACATTATATCCTTAACAGCAATTGAGTTCATTCATAAAATTCGATTGTCATTTTTCACTTTTTGCATATAGGAGGCGATTATGAGTAATCTTAGTTACAAACAGTTTACGCTGGGGGTTGAAGAGGAATACATGGTGATAGATCCAATAACGAAAGAATTGGCTAGCCATGAGCAGAAGATTGTGCTAGAAGGTCAGAAATTACTGAAGGATAAAGTAAAGGCTGAAATGCATCAGGCTGTGGTTGAGGTTGGCACGGATATCTGCAGGGATATTGATGAAGCATTCAACGATGTGGCAACCCTGAGAGGAACCATATCAGAAATTGCAGGCAACCTCGGATTTTGGATGGGGGCTTCTGGAACGCATCCTTTTAGTCATTGGCAAAGCCAACTGATTACCGACCATGTTCGATACAATCAAATTGTGAATGAATTGCAGGAAGCTGCAAGGAGTAATCTTATTTTTGGACTCCATGTTCATGTTGGAATGGAAGACCGCAAAATGGCCATTCATATTGCCAATACTGCCCGTTATTTTTTACCTCACGTATATGCATTAAGCACTAACTCACCTTTTTGGGAAGGAAGAGAAACGGGTTACAAATCATACAGAACTAAAGTATTTGATAAGTTTCCAAGAACTGGTATTCCAGATTATTTCGAAAGTATTGAAGCTTATGAAAACTATGTGAACCTGCTGATCAAAACCAATTGCATCGATAACGCCAAGAAAATCTGGTGGGACCTTAGAGTGCATCCATTTTTCAATACCGTAGAATTTAGAATCTGTGATGTACCTATGACCGTTTCCGAAACCATTACCATTGCAGCTCTTTTTCAGGCTATCTGTGCAAAAATTTATAAACTTCGGTCCAAGAACCTGAATTTTATGATTTATGAAAGAGCACTCATTACCGAAAACAAATGGCGGGCTAGCAGATATGGGATTGATGGCACTTTGATTGACTTTGGTAAAGAAACGGAGGTAAATACCCGTTTATTAATCTATGAGTTACTTGATTTTGTGGACGACGTTCTGGACGAATTAGGTAGCCGGCACATGATTGAAAATGTGACTAAAATTTTTGACAAAGGCACCGGAGCCGATAGGCAACTCGCTGTATATCAACAAACTAACAGTTTAGTTAGTGTCGTAGACTATATTCATGATCAATTCTTAAGTATCTAACAGATTGTTAATCTTTCTTAGTCATTTGTTTTAAATTTTGAAGGCAGCGAATGGGCTTCAATCAGTATCTTAATTCTGAAATCGATCAAAAAACCAAATAGCTGGTGACTGAAACCGACCTTATTAAAGGATGTATCAAGGAAAATGCCCATTGCCAGCGTATGCTATTTGAGCAATACGCGGGTAAGATGATGAGCGTTTGTCTACGATATGCCAATGATACAATGGAAGCAGAAGATATCATGCAAGATGGCTTCATTAAAGTATTTCAATACCTGCACCAATTTAAATTTGAAGGAAGTTTTGAGGGTTGGATCAGGCGTATTATTGTAAATACCGCGATCAGACATTTAGAAAAGAAAAAAATTCAGTTTAAAGAAATTGATGAATCAGGAGCCAACGCTCCAAAATTAGATCCTTATGCCTACTCACACTTAGGACAGGATGACCTAATGAAATTGATTAACCAATTACCAGAAGGTTATAAATTGGTTTTTAACTTGAACGTGATAGAAGGATATAGCCATGAAGAAATAGCAGAAATGCTTCATATACAATCCGGTACCAGTCGCAGTCAGCTGGTAAAGGCAAGAAAAATGCTGCAACATCAAATATTACAATTACAAAAAATTGCTGTATAATATGACAGATAACCAGTTTGACAACTTCTTTAGGGAGAAGCTCATCAACCATACGGCTCCGGTGCCAGAAGGGTTATGGGAGAAAATTCGCCCTGAGAAAGAAAAACGCCCCAAGGGCTTTTTTCTACGCAAAATAAATGGCACCGGACTATTGTTAGCTGCCTTACTGGTAGGCTCCATTATTATTGGACTGTTAATGTATCCAAACACTTCATCTGTACCGGCTACAGATGCTGCAATAAATACATCCAATACAAATGCAACAAATATTAATCAATCAACAAATAATATAAAAGGAAATAATTCTACACTTAATTCTATACCCAATCAACCGTCTCTTTCAAAAGATGTAAAAATCGAAATGCCCGAAGAAAAGTCAACCAACATTTCAGCTAAGAAAGAAATTTCAGTGAACCAAGTAAATCAACAGGCTACTGCAAATGATGTTAGAATTCTTAAAACAGCTTCAAGTGTTACCACAAAAGAAGTTCCTTTTAAATCAATGATTGCTCAGGAACAAACACAATTGAATGTGATTCGGGAAAAAGAATTAGAAGGGAACAATTATGTATCCGCAAATATTCAGCAAGCCAGTTTATTTTATCAGCCAGCATCTGTGAATGCTTCAACTGGAATAGTTCAAAAAAACCTAGCTGCTAACGGACATGATAAGTTTATCAAATCCAGTATCATTGTTTGTCCTACCAATAGAGGTCGTTCAAATTTTAATTCAGATTGGTCTTTTGAAGTATTTGCTTCGCCTGATTATGGATTTAAATCTGTTTCAAATGTGTCGGCTTCTCAGCAATACCTTGATAAAAAAGATAGTACTGAATCAATGCAAATTGGCTATAGTGCTGGGTTTAGAATTGTAAAACCTTTAAACAACAACTGGCTACTGAAAACGGGATTGCAATATTCTCAAATCAATCAAAAATTCTCTTATAGAAATGAGAATGAAATAAAAACAACTACTGTAATTACTACAAGATCAATTATTCGTTCTCCTGGGGACACTGTAATAGTTACAGATACTAGTACACTTCAGCAAATTGGATATAGCGTTAAAACGATACGGAATCATTATCGCAGTATTGACATCCCTCTAACTCTAGGATACCAGTTTGGAAATGAAGACCTGACAATAGGTATCAATGCAGGAGTGGTTTTCAATATCAGTTCCTGGTATCAGGGAGAATTGCTTGATACATCCTTAACCTCTGTTCCAATTAGTAAAATCAGTAATTCTTATTATAGATCCAATATAGGAATGGGGCTCTACTCAAGCATCAGTGTCCTTAAACGTATCAACGAGAATACGCATTTGTTTTTCGAGCCCTATTTCAGATACAATTTATCAAATATGACGAATACGGCATCTCCTTATAATCAAAGATTTCAGGTAGGTGGTTTAGCAATTGGACTAAGATTTGATTTAAATAGATAATGGTCAGGCAGCAAAAAATAACAACCATGTATCTAAATATAAAAGGCATCAGAATGAAAAAAATAAATGGAATAATGGGTTGCTTACTGCTATTAACTTTAGCAGCTTGTAACAAAGAAATATCCAATAACAATGGGTTTACGCCTTATGCCAATAATCCATTGAACGATACTGTTTGGATCACTAATATTCCTGGAGACGCTCCTATTTACAAATTAGCCGATACTATTTTCCATAACAACGCTCTTGAAGACACATTTGATTTAGCAAAAGGTAAAGTCTTAAACTTTGGAGATAGTTTAGAAATTGAAATTCATCCTAATAGTTTTTTTGTAGGTACAGGGAATCCTGGCAGTGGTGGTGGTATCGGTGGCACTGCTACTGATGGTAAAGCTACTATTGAAATTTTGAGGATACAAACCAGGGGTGATTTTATCAAAGCATATCGTCCAAACAATAGCTTTGGATCTCTTTTAGAAACAGCAAGTGGTTTTTTTATTCGGGTAGAAAAAAATGGTCAGGAATTAATGTTATTGCCTGATTCAACTTTGAAAATTAAATATTCTGATATTCAAGATCCCGTTTCGAATATGCAAGTATTTTATGGCAGAGAAACATTTCCTTTTCCAAATGGAGCACTTGATGAGGCCCATACTTGGGTAAGAGATCAGGATCCTAGCTGGATTAAAACATTTGTAAAACAAAGTGGTAACAGTTACAAAAAAGGATACGAATTAGTTGCTAAAAGATTACGCTGGATTAGTGCAGAACGTTATTTGGATAGTACTGTTGCAAAGACAAATATTTACGCTATACTACCTCCAAATTACACCAATAAGAACACCCAAGTATTTGTAGCACTCGACAAGAACAGAACCGTGTTAGCATTGAATAGTGATATTAGTACCAGAAGTTTTACAACAAAAAATATCCCCTTAAAAGCGAAAATAACATTGGTATCTATTTCGAAAATTGGGGATGATTTTTATTTAGGAACTAAGGTTGTGAATGATGTTGGAACCGTTATAAATTATTCAATCACTCCAGAAAAGAAAACACTGGGTCAAATACTCGATTACATAAATTCATTATAGCCTTTAATTCGGGGGAAAGAATTAAATAAAGAGGCCGCCAAAAGCGGTCTCTTTATTTTTTGAAATCGAATAACGTTGCAGTAAAAACAGCACGTTCGCGCTTCTTAAATATCACATTCCAATTTCCTTTGTATCGAAGAACACTTGGCACAGTGAGGCCTTGAAACTTAGTCATATCAACTTCCATACTGACATCGAAATCGTATAATCCCGCTTTATAACTTAAACTATATTTTCGGGCAACCACTTCAAGTGTTACCATATCAAACCAGGTAACCATTTCATCTACCACTATATTGTCATTCTTTAAAGCCCCTAAACCTTCCTTAGGTTCAATGGAGAATATATAGGAAAGCTTACCATGATACTCCACAATGTCTAATCTATAATCATAAAACTTTCCGGCACGTTCATCATAGAGATCTAATTTATCGCCGATAAAAGGAATGCCAGCTATTTTTTTCCCAGGGTTAAAAAAAAGCATCTTTAATTGCTCTTTATGTTTTTCTATGCCCGACTTATTACTAGAACTTAGATTCCTTCCCTTCACAATATTGTTCTCCCCACAGATAGTTCCCTTGGTAAAAAACAAGCCTGCATACAATTCTGGAGTGAGATAATTATAGTTTAGTTTTGAATCGTAAAAATCGCCGGTAACGGTCTCTTCTAACACATCCATCGTTCTACAACCATTCGTATGATTCTGCCGAGTTTTACTGGATAAAGAGGCTTTCACAGCGCCTTTCTTATCCATCATTTTAATATCGTTATAAGATGAAAAGCCTAGTACCCTAAGGTTTCGAAAAGCTTTATAAAAAGTAGTATCCTCTTTAATTTGAGTTAATAATCTTTTATAATCGAAATTGTTCCTGACTACTACTTCAGCTAGTGTAAAGGGTTGATTTTCGATTAACACAGTGGTGTCCTGAGCCTGTGACTGCAGTGTAATGAATAAGGAAATGAAAAAGCAATAACGCATTATTTTGGGAATATCATTTTATAATCAACTTTGATCTTGCCTTTACTAATATCATTCAATTTCCCTTGTAACAATTTCTTTCGTAAAGGCTTGATATAGTCAATAAATAGTTTGCCTTCGATATGATCGTATTCATGCAAAATTACTCTAGCCGTAATGCCATTGAAAGTGCGAATATGTTCCTCGAAATTTTCATCTAAATAAGAAAGTGTTACCGATTCAGGACGAAATACGTCTTCTCTGATTTTTGGAATACTTAAACAACCTTCATTATAAGCCCATTCCTCCCCATCTAAGGATTCAATTTGTGCATTCATAAATAATTGTTTAATTCCCGGACCATCAGGGTATAGATCTAGCTCATCTTCTTCTAAATTTTCAAAAATCTGAATGCTATCCATTACAAAAAGTCGGATATCCCGGTTAATTTGAGGTGCTGCAAGTCCTACCCCATTACTCTCATACATGGTTTCCCACATATCTTCAATCAATTTAGACAGCCCTGGATAATCCGCAGGGATATCCTTACAAACCTTGCGTAAAATTGGCGCCCCGTATGCTACAATAGGAAGAAACATGAAACAGCTTTTTTTAAAACGATGCAAAAATACCCTAAAATGCTTCAACTAGCAATTTGTTAGCTAACTAATTGATTGTAAGTACTCTTGAAGCATAATAGTAGCAGCAATTTGGTCAATATTGCCCTTAACCTGTCGGTCCTTTTTTTTCATCCCCATATCAACCATGGCACGTGAAGCCATTTTAGAAGTAAAGCGCTCATCCACTTTTTTCAAGGGAATATGAGGGAATTCTTTCTGTAAACGTTTCACAGCTTCGGCCACCAATGGTGTGGCGTGTGTAGCCGTGGCATCCAGATTCAAAGGTTCCCCAATTAGTATTAATTCTACTTGCTCAGTAGCAAAATATGCTTTCAAATACGGGAACAAGTCTTTCGTGGCTACAGTTGTTAAGGCCGTAGCAATAATCTGTAAAGGATCAGTTACCGCTAATCCTGTTCTTTTTCCACCATAATCAATGCAGATGATTCTAGACATAATGATGCGATTATAAAAAGAAAAGATCAATAATTACCAATAAGCCAAACACAACACTAGCAATCCCATTGGCCGTCATAAAAGCAATATTCACTTTGGTTAGATCATTGGGTTTAACAATGCTGTGTTGATAAATAAGCATCCCAATAAAAACAAAAATTCCTATCCAGTAAATAAAATGAAATCCTCCATAAAATCCTGCCAATACAACAGTAATGGAACTCAATAAATGTAACAGTTCAGAAACACGCAAAGCATTTACTGCACCTAAAATACTCGGAATAGAATGAAGCTTGTTTGACTGATCAAATTCAATATCCTGCATGGCATAAATGATATCGAAACCGCTCACCCAGAATAGAACTGTAAAAGAAAATAAAATGGGTAATACAGCAAAATGACCTGTTACTGCAATATATGCCCCGATTGGTGCAAGTGATAATCCGAGTCCTAATACTAAATGACAAAGTGCAGTAAATCGTTTAGTGTAACTATAAAAAAGGATTACAAAAAGTGCCACTGGTGACAGAAAAAAACAAATAGTATTAATGGTATAAGCTGCTACCATAAATATGATGCAATTCAACACTACAAAAAGGAATGCACTTATTGGTGAAATTACACCTTGGGGAATTTCCCGTATAGCCGTTCTGGGATTCAAGGCATCGTAATTTCTATCCAAATATCTATTAAAAGCCATTGCAGCACTTCGGGCTGTAACCATACAAATTAAAACCAAGAAAAACTTTACAATCATTAATTGCCAGTTTTCTGTAAACTGAATTCCCCAACCAAGATGCGCATCCCCTTGCTCTGAAATATTTCCCTGCTTAAGGGCAAGAAAGAATCCGATCATTGCAAATGGCAACGCAAAAATGGTATGAGAAAACTTGACAAGACTTAAATACTTTTTTATTGCAGACATAAATTAAATTCAAAAATAAAAATTCAAAATTCAAAACTTTATGGATGAAGGTCGTAAAGTTTTTGTTTAGTTAAATCCCACAACACAATGCCTGCCGCTACTGAAATATTGAGCGAATGTTTCATACCTAATTGTGGAATTTCTATGCAGCCATCACAATTCGCAAGCACATCAGCATCTACTCCTTCTACTTCATTACCAAAAACTACAGCAATCTTTTTATCGGAAGCATGGAAGTTTTCTAATGAGATACTTCCTTCTACTTGTTCAACAGCAAATATGCTGTAACCATGTCCTTTTAATTGTTGGATCGCATCCAGGGTATGTTCAAAATAAATCCAGTTTACAGTTTCTGTGGCACCCAAAGCGGTTTTTTGAATATCCCTATGTGGAGGTTGAGGCGTGTAGCCACAAAGACAAATCGCTTCAATCCTAAAAGCGTCAGAAGTTCTGAAAACACTACCCACATTGTGCATGCTTCGAATATTGTCCAATACCACCACAATTGGGCTCTTTTTTGCATCCTTAAATTCTGCTACAGACATTCGTCCCAACTCATCCATACTCAGTTTACGCATGGCGCAAAGTTAGTTGCTCTATAGCCTCGATAAAAAAATTTTAGAATTTCTACATTCTTTTCCACATCCTGTCTTTACTGGTAAGGGCTTCGGACCTTAGAAGTATATTTGTCGCCATGTCGAAATCTGCCTCAGACACCCCACTCATGCAACAGCATCGGGCTATTAAACAAAAATATCCCGACGCCATCCTGTTATTTAGAGTAGGGGATTTCTATGAAACTTTTGGAGAAGATGCAGTGATTGCTTCTAAAGTTTTAGGCATCACACTCACAAAACGAAATAATGGAGCAGCTTATTCCAGTGAGTTAGCTGGTTTTCCTTATCACGCACTAGATACCTATTTGCATAAACTTGTAAAAGCTGGATATCGGGTTGCCATTTGCGATCAATTGGAAGACCCTAAAACTGTAAAAGGAATTGTAAAAAGAGGGGTAACAGAATTAGTAACTCCTGGCATTGCTACTAACGATAAATTACTGGAACAAAATAGTAATAATTTCCTAGCAGCCATTCATTTCACAGACACTGCACTAGGTATCGCTTTCCTTGACATTTCAACGGGCGAATTTTTTACGGCTGAAGGAAACGCCGAATACATTGATAAATTATTACAAAGTTTAAAGCCGGCAGAAGTAATTTTTCAACGAAGTTTTCAAAAACATTTTAAAGAGATCTTTGGTACAAAATTTTATACCTATACATTAGAGAGCTGGATCTTTGAAGAAGCATTTGCTACTGAAACTTTGTTAAAGCATTTTCAAACCCATTCCTTAAAAGGATTTGGCATCGAAAAAATGCAACATGGCATTATTGCTTCAGGTGCTATTCTTTATTATTTAAAACAAACTGAACATCCCAATCTTCAACATATCAGTTCCATACAAAGACTAGAAAGAGAAGACTTTCTTTGGATGGACCGTTTTACAATTCGTAACCTAGAACTCTTACATACAGGTGCAGAGCAAGGAAATAGTTTAATTAAAGTTTTAGATCATACGGTGAGTGCCATGGGAGCCCGTCTTCTTCATCGCTGGATGGTATTCCCTTTAAAAGATCTTTTTAGAATCAATGAAAGATTAGATGCGGTAGCCTATTTTATTTTACAAACAGACCTCAGAAAGCAAATCGCACAATCTATAAAACTGTGTGGTGATGTGGAACGGCTGGTAAGTAAAATACCGATGAAAAAAATCAGTCCTCGAGAAGTATTACAATTAGCGCACGGACTTCATCAAACGAGTATCATTAAAAAAGCATGTGAATCTAGTGATAATGCTTATATACAAAGGCTTTCAGATGCGCTAAATCCTTGCCAGTTTATCGCCGAAAAAATTTATAAAGAGATTAGTGATACCCCACCTGCTGCTGCTAATAAAGGCAACTTAATAAAAGCCGGAATTCATGCTGATTTAGATGAGCTTCGTGGAATTGCCAATGGCGGGAAAGATTTTTTAGTAAATATTCAACAAAGAGAATCGGAAAGAACAGGAATATCTTCATTGAAAATAAATTTCAATAATGTTTTTGGATATTATTTGGAGGTAACAAATTCACAAAAAAATAAAGTACCTGCAGATTGGATTAGAAAGCAAACACTTGCTAATGCTGAGCGGTATATTACCCCTGAATTAAAGATTTACGAAGAAAAAATAACGGGTGCTGAAGATAAGATCCTGGCAATTGAATTAGAATTATTCGAAAAACTTTTATTGGCATTACAAGATTATATAGCTCCGATTCAAGTGAATGGAAATGTGCTCGCCACGTTAGATTGCCTTATTTGTTTTTCTGAAAATGCGCTCCAGTTTAATTATAAGAAACCAACTCTTCATGAAGGTTTTGATTTAGTGCTTACAGATAGCCGCCATCCTGTGATAGAAAGGAATCTACCTGCTGGTGAAGAATATGTTACCAATAATATCCAACTCGATCCTGCTGAGCAACAGATTATCATATTAACAGGCCCCAATATGAGTGGTAAGAGTGCCATTCTACGACAAACTGCTTTAATCACATTGATGGCCCATATGGGAAGTTTTGTTCCAGCAAGTGCTGCGAGTATTCCTTTGACCGATAAAATATTTACGCGTGTTGGGGCCAGCGATAATTTAAGTGGGGGTGAATCAACATTCATGGTTGAAATGAATGAAACAGCGAGTATCATTAATAATATTTCTTCACGAAGTCTAATCCTTCTGGATGAAATTGGAAGAGGCACTTCGACTTATGACGGAATTTCCATTGCCTGGAGTATTGTAGAATATCTACATCATTCACCTGCAGCACCAAAAACTTTATTTGCTACGCACTATCACGAATTAAATGAATTAGAGGCAAAATTTCCAAGGGTTAAAAATTTCCATATCACAAATAAAGAAGTTGGGAATAAAATAATATTCTTACGCAAATTAGCCCCGGGTGGAAGTGTGCATAGTTTTGGTATTCATGTGGCAAAGATGGCAGGAATGCCAGCATCACTTATTGATAGAGCGAATGAAATATTGGCTCAATTGGAAGAAAAACAAGTAGATGAATCAGATCCATCTAATCAAATTCAGCAATCCAAAAAGAATTTAGAAAAACAAGTAAAGGAATTGAATCATCCGAAAATGCAGCTTTCTATTTTCGATGCACATTCTCAAACTTTTGATGATATCCGAAAAAGATTAAACGATATAGATATTAATAGACTCACCCCTGTGGAGGCTTTAATGAAGTTGAATGAAATAAAAAATCTGATTAAATAGATTTACCCCCTGTAAACTAGAATACATCTTACACCCTATTTTATACGTTAAAACTGAAGCTTTCAGGAGTTAAAAACGAGGGATTGCCACAAATAATTTAATATTGTAAAATAATTCAATTGATATAATTATGTGTGGAATAGTAGGTTATACAGGAAAAAGAGAAGCATACCCAGTGGTATTGAAAGGTCTGAAAAGATTAGAATACCGGGGTTACGACAGTTCTGGAATTGCATTGATTAATAATAATCAGCTCTCTGTTCATAAGAAGCAGGGGAAGGTAGTTGAAATGGAAGAAAGTGTTTTAGGCAAAGATCTTCATTCACATATTGGTATTGGACATACCCGCTGGGCTACACACGGTGAACCTAGCGATCGAAATGCACACCCTCATGTTTCCAATAGTGGAGAATTAGCGATGATCCACAATGGCATCATTGAAAACTACGCACAGATTAAGAAAGAATTATTGAGTAAGGGTTATACATTTTCTAGTGATACTGATACAGAAGTATTACTCAATTTCATAGAAGATATCAAAAAGAATAACGGTGGAAGTTTAGAAGAAGCACTTCGAATTGCATTAAAAAGAATTGTAGGTGCCTATTGTATTCTATTGATTTCGCAAGATGATCCAGAAACAATTATAGCAGCTAGAAAAGGTAGCCCCCTTGTAATTGGTATTGGTAAAGGAGAACATTTTCTAGCAAGTGATGCTTCCCCTATCATTGAATACACAAAGGAAGTAGTGTATGTTAACGATTATGAAATTGCCATTGTTCGCCCAGATGAGTTGATTCTAAAAAACTTAGGTAATGAAAAACAAACACCTTTTATTACCAAATTAGATATGGAATTAGCCGCCATTGAAAAAGGAGGTTATGAAAATTTCATGCTAAAAGAAATACATGAGCAACCCGATACCATTTTCGACTGTTTACGCGGAAGATTATTCCCGGAGAATGGAATGATCATCATGAGTGGTGTGGAGAACCATATAGAAGCTTTAAAAAATGCGCAAAGGATTCTAATAGTGGCTTGTGGTACCAGCTGGCATGCGGGCTTATTAGCAGAATATCAAATTGAAGAATTGTGCCGTATTCCTGTTGAAGTGGAATACGCCTCCGAATTCAGATACCGCAACCCTGTGATACATCCTGGTGATGTAATTATTGCCATTTCTCAAAGTGGAGAAACAGCAGATACATTAGTGGCCTTAGAAAGTGCTAAAGAAAAAGGGGCCTTTATTTTTGGAATTGTAAATGTTGTGGGAAGTAGTATTGCACGTTTAAGTGATGCAGGGGCCTATTCGCACGCAGGACCAGAAATTGGTGTTGCTAGCACTAAAGCATTTACTGGTCAATTAGCAGTATTAGCTATGATAGCCTTGAAAATAGGTTTCGCGAAAGGAACGATATCAGAAGAAAGGTATTTGCATTTAATGAGAGAATTGCAGGCTATCCCTGAAAAAGTAAAAGAGATATTAAAGGATACCAGTAATATTCAACGCATTGCAGAAAAATATAAAGATGCAAGAGATTTTCTTTTCTTGGGTCGCGGATATAATTTTCCCATTGCATTAGAAGGTGCTTTGAAATTAAAAGAGATTTCATACATACACGCAGAAGGCTACCCAGCAGCAGAAATGAAGCATGGACCAATTGCGTTAGTGGATGAAAACCTTCCAGTTGTTTTTGTAGCAACTAAAGATTCCTATTACGAAAAAATAGTTTCTAATGTACAGGAAATTAAAGCACGTAAAGGAATGGTGATTGCTGTTGCTACAGAAGGGGATGATATTATCCCAGGCATGGCAGATGACACCATGTTTGTTCCGGATGCGGATGAAGTGTTAGCACCATTATTAAGTGTAATACCTATGCAGTTGTTGAGTTACTATGTGGGATTAGCTAAGGGGCTGGATGTTGACAAACCAAGAAACCTTGCAAAAAGTGTTACGGTAGAATAATTTTTCTATTTATTGTTCCATCATTAGAACTGTTGCTTATGTCTCAGAACAAAATATATAAAACACCACTCAAATCATTGGGTTACGGTTTTATTGAAGCACCTTATTTGCCAAAAGGTAAAGATGAATACTATCTTAGAAATTTGCAAAATAGAAACGGCATCAATTACAGGCACTTAAATGCTTATGAAATTGAAGTGTTGGTGAGAAATAGAAACACAAGCGACGATTGGAATAAATTTCTAGTTTCCGATTTATTTAATCCAGAGCTGGTAAAGAATTGCAAATTTTACGGACTGGTAAGGATAGGGAAACTAGAGTCTATCTGTTTAGGTTTTAGTGATTTGAAAGTGCCTGTAGGTATATACAATTCTACCATCATCAGTTGCGATTTTGGCGACAATGTGGTAATTGATAATGTTCATTATTTAGCTAATTATATTATTGGAACAGAAGTTTTGATTACCAATGTGGATGAAATGGTAACCACCAATCATAGCAAGTTTGGCAATGGTATTCTTAAAGAAGGTGAAGATGAAGACGTTAGAATATGGGTTGAGTTGTGCAATGAAAATACAGGTCGCAGAGTACTCCCATTTGTGGGGATGCTTTCTGGGGATGCTTATTTATGGAGCAAGTATAAAGACGATATCATTTTACAAGAACAGTTTAAATCATTTACTGCAAGACAGTTCAAACCGAATAGAGGATATTACGGTAAAGTAGGTGACAGGACAGTAATCAAAAACACAAAAATCATCAAAGATGTTTGGGTTGGCACAGATGCCTATATTAAAGGAGCTAATAAACTTAAAAACCTAACCATCAATTCTGGACCAGAAGGCACCACACAAATTGGGGAAGGTTGTGAAATTGTAAATGGCATCATTGGTTTCGGTTGCCGTTTGTTTTATGGCATCAAAGCAGTTCGTTTTGTAATGGCCGATCATTCTCAATTAAAATATGGAGCCCGACTGATCAACTCTTATCTTGGCCCTAATGCTACTATTTCTTGTTGTGAAGTTTTGAACTCTTTGATATTTCCTGCACACGAGCAACACCATAATAATAGTTTCTTATGTGCGGCTATTGTGATGGGACAAAGCAATATTGCAGCAGGTGCCACCATTGGCTCTAATCATAATAGTCGGGGCGCTGATGGAGAAGTTATTTTGGGCAGAGGTTTTTGGCCTGGGCTTTGCGTGAGTATCAAACATAATTCCAAATTCGCAAGTTTTACCATATTAGCAAAGGGCGACTACCCTACCGAATTAAATATTAAAACTCCTTTTTCATTAGTTAGTATTGATGCCAGTAAAGATGAACTGATTGTGATGCCTGCATATTGGTTCTTGTATAATATGTATGCATTGGCCCGAAATGCATGGAAATATGTTGACCGTGATAAACGCACTGAGCGTACCCAATTTTTTGAATACGATTATCTTGCACCAGACACGATCAATGAAATTTTAGATTCCATTAAGTTTTTAGAAATAGCAACAGGCAAAGCTTACCAACTTTCAGTTAATCAGGATAAAAAAATAAATGAAGCAGAAGCTGCAACAATTGGTAAAAATCTTTTGAAGTCGAATAATAAGATAGTTGATTCATTAGAAATCTTAGGTGATGGATTTGAAAATAGTAAGCGTAAAGTTGTATTTCGAAAAGTCTTAAAAGCTTACCACGTTTTTGAAGAGATGGTGATGTTGTATGGTATGACTGAAATTTTAAAACTTGCGAAGAAAAAATCAATCAAAGATTTTGATGCTTTAATACAAGCATTACCTGCTAAAACAGAACGCAACGATTGGATCAATATAGGTGGTCAACTTATTCCTGAATCTGAGATCCTATCCCTTCGAAAAAAAATAAATACAAATAAAATTAAGTCATGGGATGAAATCCATGCCTTTTATGAAACGATGGGTAAGCAATATCAGAGCCAGCGCTGTGCACACGCTTTGGCTTCTATAAGTGAACTATTAGGGATTTCATTGAAGAAAATAACCAGGCTACAATTTAATAATTTATTAGGATCGATGGTTAGTACCAAAGAATGGATGGCTAAAGGGATCTATGATTCAAAAGCAAAAGACTATTCAAATCCTTATAGAAAAATGGTGTACGACACCACAGCTGAAATGAATGCAGTGGTTGGCAAATTAGAAGATAATAGCTTCATAAAAGATCAAGTTGCGGAATTAAAAATCTTTAAGAAAGAAATTGCAACTATTAAAAAACAGTTCTCCTAAAATAAAAAATGCCGTCATAATAAATCATGACGGCATTTTTTTTAAATCCTTCATTTAAAATGGCAAGTCATCCAAAGGTTCAGAAGGTTCAGAACTAATTGTTGTAGTGGATGAAGTATTTTCCTGTTGAGGAGATCCACCCTCATTAGGACGACCACCCAATAATTGAATATTTAAAGTTCTCAAACTTAATGTGGCACCATTTCGACCATCAGCGGTAGTATAAGTTCGTACATCTGGCGTACCTTCTACATACACACTTGTGCCTTTTTTTAAATAAGGTGCAATTGCAGTTCTATCAGTCCAATAAGCACAATCTACCCAGGTAGTTTTATCTTTTTGTACCCCCTGAGCATCCTTAAAACGTTCAGTATGTGCCACAGTAAAATTGATGACAGATTTACCATTTACATTGTTTAAGACGGCATCTTTTCCCAGATTGCCGATGACTTGCAGCTTTATCATATCTATATATTATTTCTTTTAACGATTAAAGTGTTGCTCAAATTAGTAAAATTTCAGTAGCGTTTCACTTGAATTTTTTAACCATTTATGCCACATTTTGAAGGAAAATGAACCTTTAGAATCAATATCCGAGCAAAAGGGGCTTATTTTTCGCTTTTCGAAAGGAATTCAAAGACTCCCCAGGTTAAAACGGGCAACAGTTCAAGGCAGTTGTTCTAATTTTGCCTAAATTTTAGAAGGATGAGTCGTAAGGGAAAAGTGTTGGTTGCAATGAGCGGCGGTATTGATAGTACTGTTGTGGCATTAATGCTGCACCATGAGGGTTATGAAGTTGTTGGGATCACCATGAAAACCTGGGATTATGCTACTAGCGGTAGTAGTAGTAAGGAAACAGGCTGTTGCAATATTGATTCTTTTAATGATGCAAGGCAAGCTGCAGTTCATCACGGCTTTCCTCATTTTATTTTAGATATTCGTGAAGAGTTTGGTGATTTTGTAATTGAAAATTTTATTGAAGAATATATTGCCGGCCGAACTCCAAATCCATGTGTGATGTGCAATACCCACATCAAATGGAGAGCATTGCTAAAAAGAGCCAATGCATTAGATTGCGAATTCATTGCTACAGGCCATTATGCAGAAATCAGAAAACATACCAATGATCGTTACGTGATCAGCAAAGGAGCTGATGAAACCAAAGATCAGAGTTATGTGCTTTGGGGATTGGAGCAAGATTTACTTGCGCGTACGATGTTACCTTTGGGCGGTTATAGAAAATCTGCGATCCGTCAAATGGCAATCGATCTGGGATACCCTGAGCTAGCAAAAAAAAGTGAGAGTTACGAAATCTGCTTTGTGCCCGATAATGATTATCGTGGTTTTTTGAAACGTAATGTAGATGGATTAGAAGAAAGGGTTAATGGAGGCTGGTTTGTAGACAAAACTGGCAAACGTTTAGGTAAACACAAAGGATATCCATTTTATACCATTGGTCAAAGAAAGGGCTTGGAAATTGCCATGGGGCATCCAGTATATGTTACTTCTATTAATCCTGATACCAATACCGTTGTCTTAGGAGACGAAGTTGATTTAGAGCAAAATGATCTGCTCATTGCTAAAATGAACTGGGGTAAGTATGATGGCATTAGTGATGGGATGGAAGCTATTACCAAAATTCGCTACAAAGACAAAGGAGCACTCAGTAATTTATACCATACTGAAAATGGGATCAGAGCTAGATTCTTTGAAAACGTAAAAGGAATTGCTCCGGGTCAAAGTGCCGTTATATATGAAGGAAACGATGTGATTGCAGGAGGTATTATACAAAGAGGTGAGCTAATATTAAGTTAGTAAAACATTTTATTGTTTTCTAAAAAGAACAGCATACATAGTATCTGCTTTGTTATCATATCCAATCAAATACTTTTCTTCCACCAGTTTTAGAGTTGGAAAAGCGCTTAAAATAAAATCTTTTTGATCCTCATTTTCAGCTTTAAAAACAGAACAGGTACTATATAAAAGATAGCCGTTTGGTGTAAGCGATGAAACGATATTAGATACAATGCTTTTTTGCAAAGCAATATATTCAGCAATTTTATTCTCCTTAAATAAAGACAATTGCTCAGGAGTTCTTCCCCATGTTCCACTCCCACTGCATGGCACATCAGCCATGATAAGATCAAATTTCCCATTCGGTTTTTGAGGATTGGGTTTAGACAAATCTGTTGTTAATGATTCAAAGTGTTTGATGCCTGCTCTTTCAAACCTTGCTTTCAAATTATGAAGTATACTTGAACGAATATCTGAAACTGTCATATCCATCACACCAAAAAAGTCTCTGGCTAAGATTGTTTTTCCACCGCTAGCTGCGCAACAGTCCCACAATTGAATCGCTTTTGTTTTATCTGTTTCTACTTTAGCAAATAGTTCCGCAACCCTTTGTGAACTTTTGTCTTGAACCAATACATCTCGATCAATTGAAACAATAGTATCAATTTTTACAGAATTGTGTAAAGCAAAACAATGATCAGAAATAATAGTAAATGGTATATCCGCCGTTTTTATTTGCTTACGTACCGCATCATATTTTCCAGGACGAAGTCTTAAAAAAACATCGGGCTGTATTAAGTGAGAAATAGAAAACTTTGAGGCATCAATATGTTGTGAGAGCGCTTTTGAAAAAGAAAATATATTATTCGAATCAAATTCGGAATAAATAGTTTTAATGAAATTCAGTTTTGTATCTACGAATTTAGACCATTGACTCAACCAATTTTCATTATATAACAAATCCCAGCCATCTACAGTTTCATTCACTAAAAATAAAGCAATTCTGAATCTGTCTTCAATGGGCAAACTTTTACCCGCATTCCCAATTCTGCAATAGGCATAACATAGATGTGCAATATTTTTCCGATCCTTGGAACCAAATTTTTTATTTTCCGAAAAATGCTTTTTCAAAAAGGCGGCCAATGGCGTACTACCATCAAATTGTTGCATGATCTGAATGGCAGAAAGGAGGTATTGTTGTGCGTATTTCATGGATGGCTGCTGCCTGAATTTATAATTCCAATAAAGTTTTCACCGGATCTTTTCCCATTAAAAGCAGCTCTGGGCTTTCTAATAATTCTTTTAAACGAACCAGGAAACTCACGCTTTCTCTTCCATCAATGATCCGATGATCGTAACTCAATGCTAAGTACATCATGGGGCGAACCAGAACCTGTCCATTGATAGCCATTGGTCGTTCCTGTATTTTATGCATTCCCAAAATAGCACTCTGTGGTATATTGATGATCGGTGTGCTCATCAAGCTACCAAATACACCTCCATTGGTGATTGTAAAAGTTCCACCTTGTAAATCTTCAGCAGTAAGCTTACTATCGCGTGCTTTACCAGCTAACACTACAACAGCTTTTTCAACTTCAGCCATGGATAGACTTTCTACATTTCTAATTACTGGAACCGTTAGCCCTCGAGGTGTACTTACTGCAATGCTAATATCTGCATAGTCGTGATATAAAATCTGATCTCCATCGATATATGCATTTACAGTTGGCCACTCACTTAAGGCAATGGCACAAGCTTTTGCGAAGAAACTCATGAAACCTAAATTAACACCATGGCTTTCTTTGAATTTATCTTTAAACTGCTTTCTAATATCCATAATGCGGGTCATATCCACTTCATTAAAAGTGGTAAGCATCGCAGTTGTATTCTTTGACTCTACTAACCTCCTACTGATGGTCTTTCGTAGATTGCTCATTTTTTCTTGACGAACATTTCTACTAAAGATCTCGTTTCCTGCAAATGCTTTTTTGCCAGGATGATTGATCGCATCCAATACATCGTTCTTCATGATCTTTCCACCAAACCCAGAAGCCGTAATACTTGAAGGGTCTACTTTTTTATCAGCAATGATAGCCGAAGCAACCGGAGTTGCTTTTAAATCATTTGGTACAGAAGTAACTGAGGCTTGATTAGTAGCAATTGAAGCTTTTTTTTCTTCTTTCATTTCGATAGCTGGAACTGCTACGCCTGCTGGCTTAACAGCATTTTCGTCTATTCTTGCTAATACATCTCCAATTAAAATAGTATCGCCTTCATTGGCAAGTCTAAAAAGAGTGCCCGCTTTTTCTGCATTCACTTCAAATGTTGCTTTTTCACTTTCCAATTCTGCAATCACCTCATCTCTTTCAACCCATTCACCTTCTAGTTTCGTCCACTTTAATAAAGTGACTTCACTGATAGATTCACCAACTGTGGGAACTTTAATTTCAATCATAAAGCGTTGATATTTCTAATTAATTAAATAATAATGTTAGATACTAAAAGCTTGTTCAATTATTTGTGCTTGTTCTTTGACATGCACTTTAGAATAACCAGTTGCAGTTGATGCACTTGCTGTTCTGCTGATGATTTTAAAATTTAAACTCGTTAAATTCATTCGCAAAAACGATGCGGCGCCCATGTTCATTGGTTCTTCCTGCACCCAGAACCAATTTGCATTTTGATATTTATTTTGAAGCAATACTAATTGCTTTAATGGTAATGGATAAATTTGTTCTAACCGAATGATTGCCACATCCTTTCTGGAATCCTTCAATTGCTTTTCTGACAGTTCAAAATAAATTTTACCAGTACATAATAAAACTTTTTTAACATCAGCTGCGTTTCCTACAAATAAATCATCAATTATTTCTTTAAAACCTGCTTTTGTAAATTCTTCAACTTTACTAAAACTTCCTGCAAAACGAAGATTGGCTTTTGGAGAAAAATTAATCAATGGCTTTCTAAAAGGCCAGGCTAATTGTCTTCTTAATGCATGAAATAAATTGGCTGATGTAGTAATATTTGTAATAACTAAATTCAGCTCAGCACACATTTGCAGAAACCGTTCCATTCTTCCACTACTATGTTCGGGACCCTGTCCTTCATAACCATGTGGAAGTAGCATTACAATTCCATTCATACGTTGCCATTTCTGTTCCCCTGCCGCTATGAACTGATCAATCATTGTTTGTGCACCATTTGAGAAGTCTCCAAACTGTGCTTCCCAAATCACCAATGCAGCTGGATTAGCCATCGCATAACCATATTCAAATCCCAACACACCATACTCACTCAGTAAAGAATTATAGATCCTGAATTTTTCCTGGATTTCTTGAAAATGATTTAGTCGATTATATCCTTTGTTTGTTTGTTCATCGCGCAACACAGCATGGCGATGTGAAAATGTACCACGTTGTACATCCTGTCCACTCATTCTAACCAAATTATGCTGGGTCAATAAAGATGAGTAAGCTAAAAGTTCTCCGGTTGCCCAATCAATTTTGTTTTCAGTTTCTAATAATTTTATTTTTTCTTGCAAAAGCTTTTCCACTTTTTTCAAAGGCTTGAATGTTTCAGGCCATTGCATCAATGCATGAAACAATCTCATTAACTCTTCTTCTTTAATTGCGGTGTCTGGTGACTGATCGAAATCGTTTACTGTAGCCTTTCTTAAACTTTTCCAAACAAGTTCAGGTGCCTGGTATTTATACGGCAATGGATTTTGTTTAATCTCATCCAATCTTTCTTGTAAATCAGCCCAGAACTTCTTCTCCATTTCTTTTGCTAATTCCTTAGCATCGGTCTCCCCATTATCCAACAAATGCTGTGTATATATTTCTCTTGGGTTCTGATGCTTATCAATCAGTGCATACAATTGTGGCTGGGTATATTTGGGATCATCCCCTTCATTATGGCCATGTTTTCGATAACATACCATATCAATAAAAATATCGCTATTAAATTCCTGACGGTATCTGGTTGCAATTTCTGAACATTTCACTACAGCTTCTGCATCATCTCCGTTCACGTGCATTACGGGTGCCTGAACCATTGCAGCCACTGAAGTACTATAATCTGAGCTTCTAGCATCATCAAAGTCGGTAGTAAAGCCTATTTGATTATTAATTACAAAATGAATAGTTCCTCCTGTATAATAACCTCGAAGATTACTCATTTGTAACACTTCATACACAATGCCCTGACCGGCCACAGAAGCATCGCCATGAATCAATATGGGTAAAATTTTATCGAAATCGCTTTCGTATAACACATCTGCCTTAGCTCTTGCGAAACCTACAACAACTGGATCAACCGCTTCTAAATGCGATGGGTTGGGCATCAATTTTAAGTGTACATGATGACCATCAATTGTCTGAACATCGCTTCCGTAACCCATATGGTATTTAACATCACCACTGCCCATGGTTTGGTCAATGGTGGCAGTTCCTTCAAACTCACTAAAGATCTGTTCATAGGTTTTGCCCATGATATTTGCGAGGATATTCAAACGACCTCGATGGGCCATTCCAATCACTACTTCCTGAACCTGATGGTTTCCAGCTGTATTAATGATAGCATCTAAGGCTGCAATCGTAGTTTCACCACCTTCTAATGAAAAACGCTTCTGACCAATATATTTAGTGTGTAAGAATTTTTCGAACATCACTCCCTGGTTTAATTTTTCCAGGATTCGTTTCTTCTTTGGCAGCGGAAGGCTATTGGCAAAGTTTTGCTCAATTTCTTTGGTTAACCAATCAATTTTCTTCTGGTCACTGATATATTTAAATTCGATTCCCACATGCGAAGCATAGCAGTTTTGCAGGTGCCCAAGTATATTTTTCAGGGTTGTTGCACCTAATCCAACTAAATGACCAGCCTGATATACCGTATTTAGATCAGCTTCCGTTAAACCGAAAAAATTCAGGTCGAGGTTAGCTCCTCGATCCTTTCTGGCCCTAATGGGATTAGTTTTTGCCAATAAATGGCCTTTATTACGATACCCTAAGATAAGGCGGTACACTTTAATTTCTTTCATCCAATCGGTCGTAACAGATTGGCTATCATTATTTCGTGCAGAACCTTGCGCTATAGCAAAATCAAACCCTTCAAAAAATTTTTGAATATCTGGATCAACGGATTGTGGATCTTTTAAAAAATCGTTGTATAAGTTTTCGATATACGCCGGGTGGGAATTGGTGATGTACGAAAAGTCTTTCATGGGAATGTAAAACAGCTTTTTTGTGGAATAGTTGGCAAATATCGGTGATTGAACACAGAAAAAAGCGAATCTTTGAATGATTCATTAGCCTGATTTCTGACTAAATTCAAGAAATATGGGGCTAAACTCGATATTTTCTCTTTTTAATTTCAGATTTTCATTTCCAGCCCTTACCTTTGCCGTCCTGAAAAAATTAGAATATGGCAAACCATTCAGCTACAAAGAAAGATGTTAGACAAGCTGCAAAGCGTCGCGATACTAACCGTTATTATGGTAAAACTACCCGTAACGCTATTCGTGATTTAAAAGCAAACACTGATACTAAGGTATATGGTGAGCAGCTTCCTGAAGTAATTTCGCAAATCGACAAGTTAGCAAAACGTGGAATCATCCACAAAAACAAAGCTGCTAACTTAAAGAGCAAACTAGCTAAAAAAGCAAATGTTACTGCTGCTTAATTTTATTAAGTAGTTTACATAATAACTGATTAAGCAAGCCGACCTGCAAATGGTTGGCTTTTTTGTGCCCCTATTTAATAGCTTGTGGGAAAATAACAGTAAAACGATTGGTGTTTGGAGTTGGTACATCGTATTCTACTAGACCATGATGTGCAAATAAAATTCGGGTTACAATGGAAAGACCTAATCCAAATCCCTTGGTTTGAGCATTCAATGCATTCTTACCTCTATAAAATGGCTGCATCATTTTTGAAGAATCATCATCAGATAATGTAGGCCCATTGTTTAGCACTTGGACTGTTATCTTTCCTTTGAATGTATCTATCAAAATTTCTACTTTCGTATCAGATGCATAGAGATAGGCATTTTTACAAAGGTTAATAAATACAGATCTTAATAAAGATTCATTTCCAATTACAAAAAAAGCTTCGTCCGATTCCGGAATCTCTTTAAAGCCAATATTTATCATTGCATCGGGGTACATTTGCATCACCTGGCTTGCAGCCTCCACTACTGCTTCATCTACTCTGGTCTTGGGCCAGTCTTTTTGGTACTCTAATTGCTCATATTGAGAAAGCAGCAGCAATGAATTGGTAAGTTCAATCATCCCTTGTTCGTCTTCCTTTAATGAAACCAATAAGTTGTGTGTGTCTGTCTCTGTCATTTTTTTATTAATGGCAGATTCTGTTTGGGAAAGCATGATTGCAAGTGGGGTTCTTAATTCATGAGAAGCATGTTGCACAAAACTTTTTTGAAATTCAAAAGCCTTACTTAATCTTTCCATCATGGCATTATAACTATTTGCAATCTGGTTGATCTCCGGAAAATTATCTACTACTATTAATCTATCCTTTAAATTAGATATAGTAGTCCGTTTAATTTGCTTATTAAGAACTAACAAAGGTTTGAAAGCTTGCTGTACAAAAAAGAAGGAGAAAAATGCTGTCACAATCATTCCCATTAAAAATACAATTGCCAGAATAATTTCAAGGTTCTGTAATTTTCGATACCCGGATAAATCATACCCAGATGCAATTGTAAAATATTTGGTCCTTGAATTGTAGGTTCCTACAGTTTGATATTTATCTATCTCAAATTTAATTTCCCTTTTAAATTTTATTTCTCTTAAAAGAGCCTGATTATAATTTGGAATTAAATTCTCGGGGAGTTTATTTAATACATTTCCTGCAGAATCTAACACCACTATTTTTTCGTCAAATACAGAGTTGGTATATACTCCAGACAACATTTTGGCCATCGCGGCTTGCTTTGGATCTTTTATTTCACTTACATAATTATGAAAGATATTACCCTCTGATTTTACGCGGCTATAAAACTCAGCTTCCCGAAAATTACTATAAAGTACAAATATAGAAATGGAAGAAACGGCCAGTATAATGGCTACAAATCCACTAAAAATAAAAGCGAATCGCAACTTGATACTCATATCTACTGGCTTATTTTATATAATAACCAAATCCAGGCTTTGTATGAATAAGTTTGGTTTCAAAAGGCTTGTCCAACTTATTTCTAAGAAAACTGATATAAACTTCAATAGTATTGGTACCAGTATCAAAACTTAAATCCCATACTTTTTCAAGTATTTCTTGTTTGGAAATTACCTTGCCTCTATTTCTAGCAAGTAATACAAGAAGTGTAAACTCTTTTGCTGTTAAATTAACAGTAACACCTGCACGCACTGCAGTTTTATTTCTAAAATCGATTTCAAGATCATCGACAACAATCTTTATATCTTCATCTTTTAATTCTGCCCTTTTCAAAAACACTTTTAATCTAGCGAATAGCTCGTCGAAATGAAAAGGCTTCACCATATAATCATCCGCTCCTAATTTAAAAGCTTCCATTTTATCATTAATCTCACCCATTGCACTGAGCATAATGATCGGAATACTTTTTTTGATGGCACGAAAGTCTTTACATAATTCAAGGCCAGATTTATGTGGAATATTCACATCCATCAATACCAAAGAATAATTATTTTGTTTAAAAAACGATTCGGCGATCAATCCATCAGCTGCAAGGTCAACTTGATATCCCTGCCCCCTCAACTCCTCTAATATTACTTTTCCAAGCTTCGGTTCGTCCTCAATTAATAAGATTCTATGACTGATTTCCATTACTTTGAATAAAATTTCAACATAAAGTAATGAAAAAAATACTGGTTTTCAGTTATCTATTCTTAGCAAACTTTGCCATAGGGCAAAAGCCGTTAACGATTTTTGAACAATCGAAGGGAAAAGAAAGCGCTACTTATACCCAAAGCATTGCTTATTACCAGCAGCTGGCTTTAAAATATAAAACGATACAAATAAAAACAATGGGGCCCACCGATGCTGGGTTTCCCTTGCATATTGTACTTTTCAGCTCCGACCAGCAATTTAATAGTGCGGATTGGAAAAAGAAAAATAAATTGGTCATATTAGTTACCAATGGAATTCATCCAGGAGAGCCAGATGGTATTGACGCCAGCATGATGCTGCTGCGCGATTTAGCAAGTGGTAAACTCAAAGCACCTAGCAATATTGTATTAGCTGTAATGCCTGTCTACAATATAGGGGGAGCATTAAATCGAAATAGTTCTTCGAGGGTAAACCAGGATGGACCTACTGCATATGGATTTAGAGGTAATTCACAGAACCTTGATTTGAATCGTGATTTTATTAAATCAGACACAAAAGAGGCCGTGAGTTTTGCAAAAATATTTCATTGGTTAAACCCCGACATTTATTTAGATAATCATGTAAGCGATGGCGCAGATTATCAATATACCATGACGCTTCTAACTACCCAGCACAATAAACTGGGAGGAGAAATCGGGAAATATCTTCATACCATTTTTGAACCTTCTTTATTCAAGGAGATGGCACAGAAAGGAATGGCCATGACACCATACGTAAGCTTTGAAGAAGGTAATCCAGAAAAAGGTTGGAGTTATTTTTACGATCCTCCCAGATATAGCAGCGGTTATGCAGCGGTTTTTCAAACCATGTCATTTATGTCTGAAACGCATATGCTAAAGCCATTTCAGCAAAGAGTAATACAAACTTATGAATTGATGCAAACAATGATTGCTCAAGCATCTTTGCAAGCATCTGCCATTAAAGAGGCAAAACAATTATCAATTGAAGCCATAAAAAACCAAAACGACTTTGTAGTAAGTTATAAAGTTGATACATCCCATTTTGATTTGATCGATTTTATGGGATACCAGGCATTTAAAAAGCCTAGTGCGGTAACTGGAATGGAAAGGTTGTATTACGACAGAAGCAAACCATTTACCCAAAAAGTAAAATTTTACAATTATGCGCTTGCTGATAAGATGGTACACAAACCAAAAGCATATCTGATTCCACAAGGATGGCAAAAAGTGATTGAATTATTAGAAGCGAATGCAGTTCAAATGAAGCAGATTGAAAAAGATAGTTTAATGACGGTAGAAGCATATCATATTGACGATTACAAAACGAGTAGCAGGGTATTTGAAAAACACTATCGTCATAGCGATTTAAAAACAAGCACACAAACAGTTAGTATATTTTGTAGAAAAGGAGATTATTTAATTACAACCGGTCAGGCAGCAGATCGTTTTTTAATAGAAACATTAGAACCAATCAGTGATGATAGTTATTTTAGCTGGAATTTTTTCGACGCTATTTTACAACAGAAAGAAGGTTATAGTAATTATCGATGGGAAGATGTAGCCGCAAGCTTTTTAGCTTCTCATCCAGAATTGCAACTTCAGTTGGAGGAGAAGAAAAAAGCTGATCCAAAGTTTGCAACTTCTGCCAATGCACAGCTTGACTTCATTTACAAGAACTCACCCTACTATGAGCCAGCACATTTGAGATATCCGATATTTCGATTGAGGTAGAATTGGAAAGTAAAAAGTCAAAATTAAAAAAAGTGCCTACTTTTCTTGAGCCCTTTTTGTATAGTGTTTTGACTTTTGACTTTTGAATTATCAATCTACTTTCTTAACATCCCCTGAACCAGCAACTTTTTGTTTTACATTAGGGCTGCCTTTATAATAAACCGAACCAGCACCTGCAATATTTACATCTAACTGGCTCGATGCAAAAATTTTCACATCCCCACTTCCTGCAATTTGAACTTTGGCATTTTCGGCTTTTAAATCAGCAGCACGATAATCACCTACCCCAGCAATTTTAATGGTCTCTTCTTTAGTTTCACCGCTAAGGGTAATGGAACCGCTTCCTGCAATTTCAGATAAAACACTAGGCGTATTTACATCCATTTTAATATCGCCCGACCCAGCAATTTTAAGTACTAGTTTATCAGAACCTGTAAATTTAGACTTCCCCAATATATTGCCGCTTCCTGCTAAAATAACTTCTTCTAAATTCGGGGTGGTAATAAAAACTTTAATGCCTTGAGTTGAGGAATAACTAAAATAATCCCTCCCTTTTATCACTAAATACCCCCCTCTGTCTTCCACAATAAAATAAGGCAAAAGGTTCTCATCCCCTTCAATTTGCACACTAACTGTGGGTCCTTGAGTTATTTCTACATCAAAATTACCTGCCATTTTAATACGATTAGCCTTGGTTGCATTTCTGGTTTGCGTAGTTATTACCCCGTTTCCCTGTACATGCTTGAATCTGCAGGAAGTAAATAGAACAAGGGTCGATACTATCAAGATAAGTTGTTTCATATTTCTTTTATTGTTACTGCAAGTTATACAAATCCCTTTGAGCTTGCAATCCACCTTTAAAATAATCGGACCACTTATCCTGTTACAACACCACAGAAATTTCAATTACCTTCGCAGCATGACAGAAAAAATTCTAATCCTCGATTTTGGTAGTCAATATACCCAATTAATTGCCAGGGCTGTAAGAGAAGCCAATGTGTATTGTGAGATCATTCCATTCCATAAATCATTCGAATTTGAACCTGGTTTAAAAGGAATCATCCTAAGTGGTTCTCCTTATAGTGTAAATGAGGAAAATGCACCGACTGTAGCTATACCTGAATTTGTGAAGCATATACCAGTTCTTGGAGTTTGTTACGGAGCACAATTAACTGCAAAAGAATATGGCGGAAGAGTAGACAAATCAAATAAAAGGGAATTTGGCCGTGCTAAAATGAATATTGGCAAGGCAGATATTCTTTTGAAAGGCATTTCTGATAATTCACAGGTTTGGATGAGTCATAGCGATTCAATAGTTGCATTACCAGATGGATTTGAAGTATTGGCCACCACTGAAAGTATTCCGATTGCAGCTTTCAAAAAAACAACCCCTGATTCAAAACCTTTATATGGATTACAATTCCATCCAGAGGTATTCCATTCAACTGAAGGAAAAACAATCATCAAAAATTTCTTGGTCAATATTTGTGGTTGCGATGCACAGTGGACTGCTGCCCATTTTATTAGTGAAACTGTTGCAGCGTTAAAAGAAAAAATTGGAAATCGAAAAGTAATCATGGCATTGAGTGGCGGAGTTGACAGTACAGTTGCAGCTACTCTTATTACAAGAGCAATTGGATCGAACTTATTTGGAATATTTGTAGATAACGGCGTGTTGCGTAAAGGAGAATTTGAGCAAGTATTAGAAATGTATAAAACGCTTGGATTAAATGTTAAAGGTGTAGATGCAAAAAATCATTTCTACACTGCACTTGCTGGAAAATCTGACCCTGAAGAAAAAAGAAAAATAATTGGGAAAGGCTTTATCGACATATTTGATCAGGAAGCAAAAACATTAACCGGCATTGAAATGCTCGGCCAAGGAACCATTTATCCTGATGTTATTGAAAGTATAAGTGTACATGGCCCTTCTCAAACCATAAAATCGCACCATAATGTGGGGGGCTTACCGGATAGTATGAAATTAGAATTAGTTGAGCCACTAAGATCATTATTCAAAGACGAGGTTAGAAGAGTAGGGTTAGAATTAGGTATACCCAGCGATATGATTAACCGTCATCCATTTCCTGGTCCTGGTTTAGCGATTCGCATCCTTGGAGAAATCACAGAAGAAAAAGTGGCTTTATTACAAGCTGCAGATGATATTTATATTCAGGGTTTGAAAAAAGCAAATTTATACAACGTGGTTTGGCAGGCTGGCACGATTTTGTTACCAGTTAAAAGTGTAGGTGTAATGGGAGATGAAAGAACCTATGAATTTACAGTTGCATTAAGAGCCGTAACTTCTGTTGATGGCATGACAGCTGATTGGGCACATTTACCCTATGAATTCTTAGCAGATATTTCTAACGAAATTATCAACAATGTAAGAGGAATTAATAGAGTGGTGTACGATATCAGTAGCAAGCCACCAGCTACTATCGAATGGGAATAAACTTATAATTCATTATACATGCGCTTACCATATATAACCTTTTTAATTTGGAGCTTTTGCTTATCACTGCATGTGGATGGGCAATCTCATCCCTCAGTGAAAGTAGGTTTATTTGCACCCATTTATTTGGACTCTGCATTTAGCGAGAATACCTACAAACAGGGCAATACCATTTCTAAGAGTAATATGCCGGGGCTTGAATTTTATAATGGAGTTATGATGGCCATCGATTCACTCAATGCTGAGGGAGTGACTGCTGAAGTATTTTTTTATGATACCAAAAGCGCTGCAGAACCTTTAGAATTAATTTTAGAAAACCCGGAGTTAAAATCATTGTCATTAATAATTGCATCATTCAATAACAGAGCAGAGGTAAAAACACTTGCCGATTTTGCGTTAGCCAATAAAATTCCTTTAATCTCAGAAACATACCCGAACGATGGTGGAATTATCGAGAACCCTTATTTCGTTTTAATAAACTCCACTTTAAAAACTCATGTAGATGCTTTGTATAAGTATTTACAAAGAACATATGCTACTACTAACCTTGTTTTGATCAAGAGGAAAGGGCAAATGGAAGATATAATTCAGTCTTATTTTACAGATAACAATAAGAAAACACCTTCAATTCCTTTGAAATTAAAATCCATTGAATTGATTGATAGTTTTAGTACCGCAGATTTGCTGAATAAATTAGATAGCAATCGCCAGAATATTGTGATCTGTGGCACACTGAACGAAGGATTTGCGATGTCGGTGATCAAAACACTAAGTGCTAACCCCAATTATGCGGCACTACTAATAGGCATGCCTAATTGGGATGGATTTAGAGATCTAACAAAACCAGAATTCAAATCCGTTGATGTTGTTTACACCAGCCCTTACAACTATTCAAGAACCGATAAACTTGCTATCTATTTAACCACAAAGTATCGTAATAAATTTTTGTCCAGACCCAGTGACCTCGTTTTTAAAGGATATGAATCTTTCTATCATTTTACCAAACTTTCGATAAAACACCAGGAAAAATTGATCCATAATTTGTCGGACAAATCATTCAAACTCATTAACGATTTCGACATTCAACCTGTTAAATTCAAAAAGGAAAATAAGGAGCCTGATTATTGGGAAAACCGAAAGCTATATTTCATCAAAAAAGCTGACGGACAGATTAAATTGCTTTTCTAAAGTTAAAACAACCTTATAACTAGGCTTTCCTTCCTGATTGTTGTAACTTTAGAATACAATCAGAGTATATGGAAAACACACCTGACATCTGGCAATTTTTAGAAGCAAATAAAAAGGCTTTGCAAGAATACGTTGAATTGAAGATTGAATTATTCAACCTAAAATTTATTCGAAAGAGTTCTAGCATTGGAGGAGTTCTGATTTGGTTGACGATCCTTGCTTTCTTAGGCTTACTCATTTTATTTTTTGCCGGAATCACTATTGGATTCTGGTTATCGAACTTATTAAACAGTTATGTGCAAGGCTTTGCAGCTACAACTGGAATCCTAGTTGTAATTACTTTGATATTAATACTTGCTCGAAAACAATTATTCATCAACCCCATCATTCGCATCATGGTTAGGGAACAAACTAGGGAAAATGAAGAAGAAGAATATTAAAAATATTGAAAGCTTAAATAGATATATAGCTGATTTGGAAAACAAAGAATTGCAACTACAAAATCAACTAGATCATAATTGGCAATACCTCAAATCAGATTTTGGAAGTATTCTCAGAACTAGTATTCTTCATAAAGCAAAAGTTGAAGGAAGAGCTAGTTTTATTTATTGGCTTTTCAAAATTCCTGAATTCAATAATACAATAGGAAAAACAGCAGAAAGGCTAACTGTAAAGCTTGAAAATTTGCTGGTGAAATGGATTGATAAAATTGGAGAATAGACTTTATTGATGCTGCAAAAAACAAAGGGATATCAAATTATTCATGAATGGATGAAAGCTAAAAACTTTCATCCATTTGGCTTTCAAGAAGAATGTTGGAGTAATATATTAAAATCAGATAGTGGTTTAGTAAATGCACCAACGGGTTGCGGCAAAACCTTTTCTGTTTTTCTAGGAGTGCTTATCCAATATATTAATGCGCACCCAGACACTTATCAAATTTCAAAAAATAATCATTTACAACTTATCTGGATTTCTCCACTAAGGGCACTTGCAAAAGATATTGGTCGTGCCATGGAATCAGTACTTACTGAATTAAATATTCCATGGAAAGTCGGAATCAGAAATGGTGATACAAGTACAGCGGAAAGACAAAAACAAAAAAATAATCTTCCAGAAATTCTCATCATCACCCCTGAGAGTTTGCATTTAATGCTGGCTCAAAAAAATTATTCTGAAAATCTCAATACCCTACAATTCATTGCAGTAGACGAATGGCATGAATTACTGGGCAGTAAACGGGGAGTACTAGTTGAATTGGCAATAAGCAGACTCATAGGTGCCAGTAAAAACAAGCTCTCTATTTGGGGCATTTCTGCTACGATTGGAAATTTAGAAGAAGCAAAAGAAGTATTATTGGCCCCCCTCAAAAAAAAGGGTAGCATCATTCGTGCAAAAATTGATAAACGCATTGAAGTGGAATCAATTATACCAGAAGAAATTGATAATTATCCCTGGGCTGGTCATTTAGGGATTAAACTCGTTCATCGAATTATTCCAATTATTGAACAAAGTAATACCACACTGATATTTATCAATACCAGAGGAATGAGCGAGGTCTGGTATCAAAGCATATTAACAGCTGCCCCGCAACTGGCTGGCGCTATTGCACTTCATCATGGGAGTATTGAGCAAGAACTAAGACTTTGGGTAGAAGATGCTTTACATACACAAAAACTAAAAGCAGTAGTGTGTACAGCGAGTCTTGATTTAGGAGTTGATTTTCGTCCTGTTGACACAGTGATACAAGTAGGTTCCCCAAAAGGCATTGCGCGTTTTTTGCAAAGGGCTGGCAGGAGTGGCCACGGACCAGGTGAAATAAGTAAACTTTTTTTTCTCCCCACACATGCTTTAGAATTAGTAGAAGCAGCCGCATTAAAGCAAGCCATCAAAGAACAAAAGGTAGAAAGTAAAACCCCAATGCTACTTTGTTTTGATGTACTGATTCAATATTTGTGCACATTAGCTATAGGAGAAGGTTTTCTTCCAGAAACTATTTTTAAAGAAATACAATCAACTTATTGCTTTGCAGATATCACAATTGATGAATGGCAGGAAGTGTTATTGAATATTACGCAAGGTGGTATTGCGCTGAATCAGTATGATGAATACCATAAAGTAATTATTGAGGCTGGCTTATACAAGATCACTGACAGAAAAATAGCGATGCGGCATAGAATGCATATTGGAACGATTGTAAGTGATGCGATGATGAAAGTTAAATTTCTGGGAGGCGGATATGTAGGGGTAATAGAAGAATACTTTATAAGCCGCCTTGAACCTGGCGACACATTTACGCTTGCTGGCAAAAATCTTGAATTAATAATGTTAAAAGATATGGATGTATTAGTACGGAAATCATCCTCAAAAAAATCAATTGTCCCTTCCTGGAATGGTGGCCGCATGAGTTTAACTGCGAATTTAGGAAAGATGCTTCGTCAAACTTTTAATAAAGCATTGATAGATGAAACTGAAATTGAAATAAAAAGTCTCCGCGCTTTATTTGAAGTGCAACAAAATTTGTCAGCAATTCCTAGAGATCATCAATTATTAATAGAGCAAATAGAAACAAAAGATGGATTTCATTTACTGGTATACCCATTTGAAGGTCGTCAAGTTCATGAAGCTATGAGTGCCATCATTGCCTTTAGAATTGGTCAAATATTACCGATTAGTTTTTCCATAGCAATGAATGACTATGGTTTTGAATTATTAAGCGACCAACCAATTCCTGTTGACGATGGCAATGTGTATGAATTATTTTCTACTGATAATTTACTGATCGACATTCAAAAGAGTATCAATAGTGCCGAAATGGCAAAACGAAAATTCAGAGACATCGCAGTTATAGGTGGTTTGATTTTTCAGGGCTTTCCGGGTGAGCATAAAAAAGCCAGACACTTGCAATCATCAGCTTCCTTACTATTTAAAGTTTTTGAAGAATACGAACCCAATAATATTTTACTGCGGCAAGCGTATCGCGAATTAATGGAACAACAGATGGAAGAAGTTCAACTTAGAGCAGCTTTAGATAGAATTTATAAAGCAGAAATTATTCTTCACTTTCCAACACAATTAACCCCACTAGCCTTCCCGATCATTGTTGACGGATTAAATCGTAATAATTTGTCAACTGAAAAATTAGAAGATCGTGTTAAAAAAATGCAGCAACAACTAGAGAAGAACTAATGCATATTTGCAGATAGAATTTTTGTAAATGACAGCACCCACACCATATACTATACAGGAACAAATATTTTGGTTAACTCCTGAGAGAGGCATTTACTGGGAAAAAGAGTCTGCTTTAATTGTTTCTGACCTTCATTTCGGGAAAACGGGACATTTCAGAAAAAATGGAATAGGAGTCCCCCATGCCGTATATAAAGAAGACATACAAAGGATGGTTGATTTAATTAGTTTTTTTAATCCTAAAAAATTGATTGCTGTGGGAGATCTTTTCCATAGCGTTGATAATTTAGAATTGCAATTGTTTTCAAAAATCCGTGCGAGTTTTTCAAGAATGAAGATGATCCTTGTGCAGGGAAATCATGATGTTTTAGAAAATAGTTGGTACCAAAAAAATCATATTGATTTAGTGAAAAGCAATTATTGTATAGGCGAATTCTATTTTGTACATGACCCATCAGAAATACCAAAAGAAAATAAAGCTTTTTATTTTTCCGGCCATTTGCATCCATCTATATCTATTTCAGGAATAGGTAAACAAAGCTTAAACTTCCCTTGTTATTATTTTACGGAAAATTCTGCCATACTTCCTGCCTTCAGTAAATTCAGCGGAACTGCTAAAGTAAAAAAGAAAAAGACTAACCGCATTTTTGCTATTATAGAAAATAGCTTAATCGAAATCGAAAAATAGATGATTAAAATTGCATTTGACAGCTCCTATGCGCATTCACTTCCAGAAGATCATCGCTTCCCGATGCTTAAGTACGAGCTAATTCCTGAGCAATTAATATATGAAGGGTGTATCACAGTGAACAATTTATTTAAGCCAGCATTATGTGAAGAAGACATCGTGCTTTGGACACACAGCAAAACTTATCTGGACAAATTACTGCATCAAACACTTTCCGCATCGGAACAACGAAAAATTGGTTTTCCTCAATCACTCGAATTAACTAGAAGGGAACTTATGATCACGCAAGGAACAATTGACTGTTGTTTATATGCTTTACAAAATGGAGTTGCATTAAATGTGGCTGGTGGTACACACCATGCATTCTCAGACAGAGGCGAAGGATTTTGTTTGTTGAATGACATAGCAGTTGCATCAAACTATTTATTAAAAAAAGGTCTTGCTAAGAAAATTTTAATTATCGATTTAGACGTACATCAAGGCAATGGAACGGCGAAGCTCTTTGAAAACCATAACCAGGTGTTCACTTTTAGTATGCATGGAGCACACAACTATCCTTTTCACAAAGAAATGTCTGACTTAGATATTCCGCTGAGAGATGGCATTACAGATCCGGAATACCTACAATTATTAAAAGATAACCTTGTTAAAATAATAGTAGAAGAAAAGCCCGACTTTGCTTTTTATTTATCGGGCGTAGACATATTAGAAACAGATAAGTTTGGCAAATTGAAAATCACTATGGATGGTTGCAAAGAAAGAGACGCATTTGTTTTTGAAACATTAAAGGAATATCATTTGCCGGTAACCGTTGCAATGGGTGGTGGTTATAGTCCTGATATCAAAACTATTGTTGAAGCACATTGCAATACTTTTCGCTTGGCAAAAATCATTTTTGAAGACTAAATTATTAAGCGCGTTGTTTCTTTTGCAATGTCAGATAGTCGATATAATAAATGAGACGGACATTGAATTCATTTCCATGAGGCTGTTGAAATACCTGTGAAAAATTTTGCGTATAGCGATTATACATTTGACCATTAATCGGGAAATCACTTCCTAATGCATTTTTCCAACCAACTATTAGCTTACTACCATATTTGAAATCCCAGGTATAAAACATATCCAAATTAAAGGCATTAAAATTTTGATCTTGGCCGGCTACAAATGCATGAGAAATATAATCACCATTATTATCTGTAGTAAAGAAATTGCTGTATAAAGCTTGGCTCCAATAGTGGCGGGCACGCATGGTAAGATTCATTCTGGGAGTAAAATTATAGATACCACTTAACACATTAGAAAAATTGGTGCTTTTCCTGCGACCTGCTACAGGTTCTCCATTAGGATCAAAAAAGGCAAAGCCATATTGACCATTATCATGCTCTTTGGTCAACTCCCAATCAAGACTAAAATGTTCATTGAATCGATATCTTGGTCCAATTAAAAAATTATGATAGGAATCATTAGGAAAATGTGGGGCTTCTGCATACCCTAGTCCAAACCGAACAAAAAAGCTTTTACGGCTATCGGTACTTCCACTTAATCCTGTGAACCAATAAGGTTGACGCTTCATTACTTTACCCTCAGTACGCATTTCGAAATAATCATGTTGCCATTCTGGAACTACCGTAGATTTTATAGTAAGGTCCCAGAAGTTTTTGAAAAACCAAAAAGCAGTTCCCTGGTATTGGTTACTTGAAAATTTAAATGGGGTTAATAAATATACTGGCAGTACTGAGAAAGTATAATTCTGACTAAAGAAATTTTTAGTAGGAGTAAAAACATAATATCCAATTTTTCCAATAGCAGAAAATTCATTTGGCGCTCTTAAAAATCCAAGATCGTTTGGATCATACCTTCTCGATTCAATATTGTTTAAAATGCTGTATTGCCAATGGCCTCTAATTTTTGCAAACTTAAAAATGTTTGCATATCCATCATGCTTATCTAAACCTGTAATTGAACTATATCGTGCACTCCAAGAAAAATTGTATCGGTTTTCAGTATCGAACAAATTGATATCTAATCCACTCACATTAGCATTTCTAGAACCTCCACTGCGTAATACATTGGTGTTCGTAAAAGTGATGGAAGATCTTCCTTTCAATGCTTGGTCTAGTACAATAATATTGTAATTAGTTAGAGGCTCAGTTTCAATCTTATTAATTTTTCCAGTTGTTTTATCCAACACTTCCGCATTCATTTGCGCAGCCACAGCATTGAATACACCAATTCCTAGTTTAGATTTATTTCTTCCTGAAAATTTAGTAGCATTATACAGTTGAGTGATTCCAGGATCGGATATCAATTCTAAATTTGTATTATTTTGTACATCCGTTTTTACTGTGTTATAATTAGTGGGTGTACCGCCTACCCTTCTCGAATAAAACAATCCGGCTTTATTAAAGAGTTCAATTCCTTCTGTAAAAAATGGTCTGTTTTCCTGAAACTGAACTTCATAAGGTGTAAGATTGAGAACCACATTATCAGAAACAACCTGACCAAAATCGGGTATTAGTGTTGCATCCAAAGTAAAGCTTTCGTTCACACCATATTTCACATCCATTCCCCCATTTCGTAGAATGGTAGTTTTTGTGGTACCATCTGCAAAAGGAGTAGTGCGAACTCCAGAAGTAATATAGGGCAAGAATGATAAGCGCAGCGGTGGAACAATATTTTTAACAGAGGTAAGATTACCAAATTGATTTACAAATCCGTTCTGATTAGGATCCACTTTGTTCCAAAAAGAGCTTTCACTATATCTTCTTGAATAACGTTGAAAATTGATGCCCCAATCCTGTACCTCTTTTTTTGAAAAACGCAATGCAGAATAAGGAATTTTCATTTCAACAATCCAACCATCTTTTTGAATCGTTACTTTACTTTCCCAGACTGCATCCCAGCTATAATCTGTGGGCAATCCAAATTGAGAAACTTTATTCGCTACTAAACGACCATCTGTTTGAACATTTCTCGCGGTTACTAAGAACTGGTATCCATTTTGGTTATCATTATAGGTATCAAAGAATACACTGAAATAATCAATATCCTGACGCTGTTCTCCGTCTCGCGACGTAAGTTGTTTGCGTATTTTTTTTGGATCATCATATATATAAGCGCCCACATAAACGGCTTGATCGCTATATAACACATGAACGATTGTTGGATATTTGGGTATTGCACCAAAATTTGGGCTATTCTCAATAAAACTATCAGCGATTGCAGCTTGGCTCCAAACTGGTTCATCTAGAATTCCATCAATTTTTATAGTTGTGTTTATCTTAAATGCTTCTAAATTTTTCTCTTGTGCGTCAAGAGAAGAAAACAAAATGGCCAATACAATAAACAACAGTAATTTCTTCCTCATTAGAAAGCAAAACTAAAGAAATGAGCCTTAAACAAGCATGAAAATGGATAAATGGTGTCTTAACATAAAAAAACAGCCGATCAGGGCTGTTTTCTAAAACATATCTGTTTTTTTTTAATTAAACTTTTTCTTCAGTGTACTTACCTGTTCTTGTAAGTTATTGACCATACCTGCCAATTGATTCACATCCCACCTTGGACCCAAATTTGCTTTTTGCAAAATATATACAGCTTTCCAAACTTCTAAAACATCTTCAGCACTAACATAATAGGGCTCGTATTGGGGGTTATCGCTAATCATAGTAAGCTTATCCTTGGCACGATTGTTTTTCATCACACGTTTATAAACTACTCCTTCATTACGAGACAATACCACATAAGTATTACTATTTTTTAATTCTTCCAGGTCAGCTACTCTTTCGCCAACAATAACACTACCGCTTGGGGTGGGTAACATACTGTCTCCTACTATTTCAAAAGCACGGTATTGTCCGGGTGCCAACATGGGAAGTGTAAAAGTGTTCAGTTCATCTACAAATTCAGGATCAGCATATCCAGCCAAATAACCTGCTGCTGCTTTTACAGGTACAAAACTAATAGAAGCTATTTCAGCATCCATTTTCATCATCCTGCGCTTTTCTAGATAATTACCCCCACTAGAATCTGAAGCAAGATCCTTAAAAAGAAAATCTTCCAGACTCAGTTTAAAAATATTACTAATAGCTTCCATCACTTCCAGGCGAGGTTCAGCCCGCTCTTCTTCATAAGCGCCCACCAATGACCGCTTGATTTTGAGCTTGTTAGCAAACTCTTCCTGTGTCCAGCCACGCAATTTGCGTAGGTACTTCAAATTTTTCCCTGCGTTTGACATAACTAATTGATTTAGCTGCAAAATACTAATATTTTTAGTTATTCCAAATTTATTTTAAATCCCCAGCTTGAAAGCCGGGGTTAAAGTATTGATGTTGAAGTAAATTCTTCGCTTAAAACAGTTTTGACTTTTGACTTTTGACTTTTAACTTAACTTGCAACTATGTCGAAAGCAAAGAAGATAAAAGAGCCAATCATACTTATTACCAATGATGATGGTGTAACCGCACCTGGTATTAGAGCATTAACGGAAGCGATGATAGGACTAGGTAAAGTATATGTAGTTGCCCCAGATAAACCTCAAAGTGGAATGGGACATGCTATTACCATTGGACATCCGCTTCGCTTATCAAAAGTTCCAGGAATAGAAGGAGTTGAAACATATAGCTGCAGTGGTACCCCAGTAGATTGTGTGAAGTTAGCAGTAGATGTGGTGTTACACAGAAAACCAGATATCTGCATCAGCGGTGTGAATCATGGTGCCAACCATTCGATTAATGTAATTTATTCAGGCACCATGTCGGCTGCGTTAGAAGCATCTATTGAAGGTATTCCAAGTGTTGGATTTAGTTTATTGGATTATAGTATCGAAGCCGATTTTACTGCAGCAAAGATCTATGCAAGAAAGATTGTGGAATTTGTTTTAAAGAATAAAAATCTTGACAAACATCTTTGTTTAAACGTAAACATCCCAGCTGTTGATGCAAAAATCATAAAAGGCATCAAAGTATGTAAACAGGCTTATGCCAAGTACGAAGAAAAGTTTGATGAAAGAAAAGACCCTCATGGAAGAAGATACTTTTGGCTTACTGGAGAATTTAAAAACTTCGACAAAGCAAAAGACACTGATGTATGGGCACTGAAAAATAATTACGTGAGTATGGTACCAGTTCAATTTGATCTTACACACTATGTATTGAAAACTAAACTAGAAAATAAATTCCCTCCTAATGTTTAAAAAAGACGACTTGAAACTCGGTTTATTATTGGGTTTTGTTACGCCAATAGTGGGAATGTTTGCCTATTATTTTATTCAGTTCAGGTTATTTACTTTGAAAGAATTTTTTACTGTAATGCTGGAACAAAAATCATTAATGTCGGGCATTATTAGTATTTCCTTAATTGCAAATGCAGTAATATTCACTATCTATATCAACAAACAAATCGACAAAACTGCTCGTGGCATTTTTATTGCTACTTGTATCTATGCATTACTGGCATTAGTGGTGAAATGGATTCTCTAGTTTACCAAATAAAAGTACCAACGGAACCTGCCTCTAAACTAGTGGTTATCCATTTGCCATTACTCTGAATATTGAAGAATTCAACAGTTTTACCTTCATTTTCTACAATTAAAACTGTTTTACCAAAGGGAGTTTTAAATGCAGCATTTTGTAAATTATCTATTACACTACTGGCAATTTTAATGGAGCCTGCAGGTACAAATTTAGAAGCGTGGGCTATGATATAAAAAGCTACATTTTTAGAATAGGTACTTGAACTATTGATTGTTATTGCGCCTTTACATTGCGTACAACCCCCATCAGTATGAGGCCCATATACAGCGTTGTTTGCAAGATTCCATTCCAATGCTACTTTACTCCAATTATTCATGGAACCAATTACCACATTTTTAATATGCCATTTAAAATCTCCACCAAAATCACCCTCACTGGATGTCCATTGCTCAGTGAAGTATAACCCTTTATCAGGATGAGCATTATGTACTTTTGTTAAAGCATCAATATTTCCTTCATACAAATGAAAAGCAGAACCCGCAATATATTTTTTGGCTTCTGCATCATTTAATATTGAAATCGGGTATTCGGGCTTATTGCAATTATGATCGTATATAATAATTTTTGTTGCAAGATTTGCCTTCTGAAAAGCAGGACCTAAATCATTTTTGATAAAGTTAGCCTGCTCATTTGCCAGCATCAACAAGCTTGGATTATTACCAGGATGCAACGGTTCATTCTGTGGTGTAATAGCATCTATTGGAATTCCTTCCAATTTCATTTGTTGAATATATTTCACAAAATAGTTCGCGTAAACATGATAATATTTAGCCTGTAAACTACCTCCCTTTGTACTATTATTATTTTTCATCCAAACGGGTGGCGACCAAGGGCAAGCCATTATTTTAATCTTAGGATTGATGCCTAATATTTCTTTCAGGAGTGGAATTAACCATTGCTTATCTGGTTTAAGACTAAACTTAGAAAGTGTTAAATCAGTTTCTCCTGATGGTAAATCATCATAAGAAAAAACAGTTGAATCTAAATCAGAAGCGCCAATACTAATTCTTAAATAACTAACAGCTATACCAGATTCTTTTGTACCAAATATCTCTTGGAGTAATTGCTTTTTTACATGCGCATTTAGTTGACTAACCACTTGAGCGCTGCCACCAGTTAGTGCGAATCCGAATCCTTCAATGGTTTGCGCATTTTGTTTATCATCGATTTCAATTGTTGAATGATTATTAACAATAGTATTAAACTGTAATGGGATATTTTGCTTTGAAAGCAAAATAGATTTATCTGACTTCGTTAACCAAAATTCAGCGCCATTTGAAATGGAAGCATTTATTTTTTGAGAGTTCACTGTATTACTAAAAAATAAAACAACAAAGGATATTAGAATTGTTTTCATGTTATTCATTGAACCGTTAAAAATTGCTGTTATTTAGATAGAATTATCAATGCCAACCCCAGAATGTATAATAGCAACATGATGTTTAAAATAGGCTTAGTTCCCTTAGGGGCTTGATCAAATTCTTTCCACACATAAATACCCCAAATTGCAGCAACAACAGTGGCTCCCTGCCCTAGTCCATATGACACAGCTGGACCTGCTTTGCCAGAAGCAATGATATTTAATGACATACCCACACACCATATAGCACCACCGAGAATTCCAACAAGATGATCTTTCATTTTACCTGAAAAATAACTACTGATCTTAATGGGTTCGCCCGCAAAAGGGCGCCACATCTGTAACCCGTTAAATACAAAACTACTCGCCACTACACCAATAGCAAAAAACACCAACGCAGTGTAAGGTGTTAACTTACCGGGCTCTGGTACATTAAAACTATGCACCATGGAATCAGCTACATATTTATAAAACAATCCCATTAAGCAACCACTTACTACAGATAATATTAATCCCTTCTGCGAAACTTTAGTAGATGCATTGGATTGTAATTTTTGATAGGCCATTGCATTTAATATGATTGCAATAACAATTAATGCCACACCTGCAAAAATCAACAAAGGGTTTCCTTGAGGATTGCCGATATAATTTATTACTACTCCTAATACCAAAGCGATACCAATACCAACTGGAAAAGCAACCGACATACCTGCAATACCTATTGCCGCCACTAATAAAATATTAGCCAGATTAAAAACAACACCTCCAATAATTG
>JBAXXT010000014.1:0-63597 GCA_037127755.1 Bacteroidota bacterium | reverse complement strand
TTAAAGATCGAGCTGCCTTTGGAATGATCAAAGGTGCTATTGATCGTGGTGAAATTACCGATGGTATTACATTAATTGAAGCCACCAGTGGTAATACAGGAATTGCATTGGCAATGATTGCCAGCCTTTTTAAAGTTCCTATTGAATTGGTAATGCCTGAAGATGCTACAAGAGAAAGGGTCTTAACCATGCAAGCTTTTGGTGCAAAAGTGATCCTAACTCCAAAAGAAGGCTCCATGGAATCTGCAATCGATTATGCCAACAATCAAGTAGCCAAAGGGGGATATCTGATGCTGAATCAGTTTGGGAACCCAGACAATCCTGGAATACATTATAAAACCACAGGCCCGGAAATCTGGAAAGATACCCAGCATAAAGTTACTCACTTCGTTTCCTCAATGGGTACCACAGGCACAATCATGGGTGTTTCAAGATATTTAAAGGAACAAAATTCAGCTATTCAAATTGTGGGATGCCAGCCAACCAATGGTTCTAAAATACCTGGCATTCGGAAATGGCCGGAAGCCTATCTGCCAAGTATTTTCGATAAAAAAAGAGTGGACAGAGTGATTGAAATTGACGAAAAAGATGCAAGAATCATGAGTAAAAGATTGGCACGTGAAGAAGCCATATTTAGTGGTATGAGCAGTGGCGGTGCAGTACACGCTGCCATAGAATTATCAAAAGAATTAAGTTCAGGAGTGATTGTCTGTATCATTTGCGATAGAGGCGACCGTTATCTTTCTTCTGATTTATTTGATTAATTTTTGTTTCGATTCCCCAAGCCATATCAGACTGTTTAATATAAATCGGTTCTGCATTTCGGATGAAAAACTGGATGATAATGTTTGATTCGTACCTCCATCATAGTCCATATCGTTGTGCCCAATGTTAAAATAAAGCATCCGATATTTTTTGTTGGTCCATGCTATAGGGTAATCGCCCGAATGCCATATTTCATAGGGTTTGGGACCTGTTCCGAGAGGAAAACTACTGCTATCGATTGAAAGTAATACTTCGATATTCTTATTACTTCTTAAATTATTTTTCCAACTATACCATTCATTGGCAGCTGCACTAAATACAGCAGGTATATTTTTAGTAAAAGGATGAGTTGTTAATTCTACTTTTAGTTGTGCATTCGTTGGTCGCCAGGTATTCCCTTTGTATTCCCCTGATCCTAAAAATTCTTCGTGATACCAATTCCAATCCTGATTAAATGCTGAAGGTGTAAACGCAAAAGCTGAAAAATGAAAGCCCATCCATGCCCCACCCTGTTCCATATATTTTTGAAAAGCTACTCTTTGCGGTAATGTATCGGGCCTGGTATCTAAAAATAAAACTACTTGATATTGGGATAAGAAGGATTCATTTAGGTTATTCCAGTTGTTTGTGCTGTCGTATTTAAATTTTAATTGCTCCCCTTGAATAGAAAACCATTTATTCGCTTCGTGCACAAAACTAATATGTGCGGGGTCTTCTTTGGCAGTATAAAATGCAATTACTTTAAATTTATAATCTTTATTTTGAGCATTTAGAGCATAAGAATTGACAACCAAAACAAAGAGAACAGAAAAAATTATTTTGATATTCTTATTGTAAAGTAGAACTGAGATCATAAAAGTATTTTTTCGATTTCATTCCAATTATTCACTCTCTGATGTCGGCCAGATTCCTTTAAAATATTATGGGGCTGGGTAAATAAAATAGTTCTACCTGGAAAATGGTCTAAGTTTTTGAAGTGATCATCGATCATGATATCAGCGGCAATAACTTGCTTTGATCCACAAAAAACAATCTGCTGCCAACCTATAAATGGAAAATGCTGTTTGATCCAATCAACTTTTTGAGTTAAGCTCCAAGGAAATTCTAATGCAGCTGACACTAAGTACAACTCATATTCATGATTAATTTGCTCCAATACATTTCTACATCCTTCTATTAATGGAGCATCCCGGAAAAAGCCATCTGTTTGAATATATTTTCTACAATTCACAAACGCCTCTCCTTCAGTCTTTCCATAAATTGATTCAAGAGAAATTGTTACTCCAAACTCTTCGTGGTGCAGTTTTATAAACTGACTATACACATCAGCTAACACCCCGTCCATATCAACAGCAATCTTTTTCATCTAGTTTTTATTGATAGTCATTTTCATCTTCATCCGCATTTAGGTTCATCTGTCCTAAATTAAGCATGCTTCCCATTAAATCTTTAAATTCAATTCGTCCTTCCAATGTTTTTTTACTGATCATTGAGAAAGAAGATAATCCATGAAGTACAAATTCCATTAAAAGTGCCGATTCATTTTCATGGGCATGAGGATAATGTTTTTTCACAAAACCATATAACCCATCCACCTGATACAATGCGGCAATCTTATCAGCATCTTTCATATCGAGTAACAGATCTAAATGTTTTCCCCCATCAAACCATCGAATGATTGATTTATATGGATTCTCTACTTCTTTTTCATCTGCAGATTTCTTACCAGTAGCTCTTTTCTTTTTTACCTGATCAGGATTGGGAAAATATTGAACAAACTGCGAACGAATAGATTTATCCAGAAGTTGAACAGCTACCTGGTAGGGACCTTCTTGCTCGCCTTCATACACCAATTCAATTTTACCTGTAATAGCTGGAATAATCCCTTGCAAATCGCTGATCCAAACCTGTGTGTTATCTTGATGATGAATAATGGCTCTGCGTTCAGCGCTGCTCACTGCATTCTCATAGGCAGCAATTGTAAGTCTTGCACTTACCCCACTTTTCTTATCAACATACTCATTATTTCTAGCTTCGAAAGCAACTTGTTCAACCAATCTTTTAATGAGGTCACTTACACTAACTTTTTCTTTTTGAATAGGTAAAAGATTAGATTCCTGCTCGGTAATTGCTAAAGAAGTTTCTAAGTCTTTCGGGTAGTGTGTTAGAATTTGACTTTCAATTCTATCCTTCAATGGAGTTACAATACTTCCACGATTCGTATAATCTTCTGGGTTAGCCGTAAATACAAATAATATATCAAGTGGCATTCTTAATTTAAAACCTCTGATCTGAATATCTCCTTCCTGCAGAATATTAAATAGAGCTACCTGAATGCGTGCTTGTAAATCTGGTAATTCATTGATTACAAAAATACCTCGGTTACTTCTTGGAATAATCCCATAATGTATTACTTCTTCATCCGAAAAACTAAGCTTTAAATTAGCAGCTTTAATCGGATCGATATCGCCAATCAAATCTGCCACACTTACATCGGGAGTAGCTAATTTTTCGCCATACCTTTCTTTGCGATGTACCCAATGAATCGGCGTTTCGTCACCGAATTCAGCAATTTTATCTTTCGCATATTTGCTCAGGGGATGTAATGGGTCATCATTTACTTCGCTTCCAGTTATCGTAGGAATATATTCATCTAAAAGATCAACCATCTGACGAGCCATTCTTGTTTTTGCCTGTCCTCTTAAACCCAAAAATAAAATATTATGCCTACTCAACAAGGCGCGCTCTGTATCAGGAATTACAGTGTCTTCATAACCTAAAATACCTTCGAATGGGTTCTCTTTCTGTTGCATCGAAATAATAAGGTTTTCTCTTATCTCATCCTTTACAGACTTTGTTTTATAGCCACTCTTAATTAGTTGTCCTAGGGTAAATATTTTATCTTTATTCATTGTAAAATTAAATAACCAAATTAATAAACTGTTTTGCGTTTCCCGCTTTCAAAATCTTTAAAAATAAAAGCACCTAAATTATCTAGTGAAGCAAAATATGCTTTACCATGATTTGTCTCAGTAAATTCTTGAACAAAATTTTGAAGATAGGGATCTGATGCAATCATAAAAGTAGTAATCGAAATTTTTAATTTCTTGCATTGTGCTGCCAGATTAATACAACGATTCACTACTTTCCGGTCTAAGCCAAAGCTATTTTTGTAATACTTTTTCCCGATTTTCAAGCAGGTTGGTTTCCCATCCGTGATCATAAAAATCTGCTTATTGGGATTTTTTCTTTTTCGAAGTAATTCCATAGCAAGTTCTAAACCTGCAACAGTATTAGTATGGTAAGGACCTACTTGTAAGTAAGGAAGATCTTTGATTTCAATACTCCAAGCATCATTTCCGAAAACAACAATATCTAAAGTGTCTTTAGGATATCGGGTTGTAATCAGTTCACTCAAGGCCATGGCCACCTTCTTAGCAGGGGTAATTCTATCTTCTCCATATAAGATCATGGAATGAGAAATATCAATCATTAATACTGTGGATGTCTGTGTCTTAAAATCATTTTCACGAATATGCAAATCCTCTTCACGCATTTGAAAATTCTCTACTCCATGATTGATCTGCGCATTGCGTATACTTTCTGTAAAATCAATTTGCTCCAGCATATCCCCAAACTGAAAAGGCCTGGTATCGGGATTGATTTCATCTCCCTGCCCTAGTTTGAATGTTTGATGATTTCCTTGTTTTGATTTTTTAAGCTTCCCAAATATTTCCTCCAAACTTTTTTTGCGAATAGTTTGTTCTGATTTACTGGTAATTTTAAAATTCCCATCCTCTTCATTTTCTTTGATATAGTTATTCTCTTTTAATTCATCTATAAAATCGCCCATCCCATAATTGTCATCCGTTAAATGGTATTGCTTATCCAATTCATTTAACCAAGACAATGCCTCACCAGCATCCCCATTTGTATAGGTTAGCAACTGCGTAAATATATCTAGCAGCTGTTCAAACTTGGATTTAGCATCCTCATTTGGGTCAAAATGTATAAATCGGTGTCCTAACATAATTGGAATCTACAAAAGAATTTGAAGTTGTTTCAACTAATAACAAGTATTCTACAAATAAGTTCTAAAAAAGATGCCCGGACTTACATCCAGGCATCGTTAAAATTTAATAATTTTTTTGAACTTTGACTTTTGAATTTTGAATTACTTTACTTTTTTCCCCGAATCCGCTGCCATCATTTTCCCCGGTATTTGAATTCTAGTATTGTACATTGTTTCAATTTGTTCTAATCCCTTTAAATAGCTTTCTGCCATTCTCTTCTCGTCCGCCATCTGATCTGCCTTATCGCCAGTTAATGAATTACAGAACTTCACTTGTTGTTGTAAATCTTTCTTTACTGATGCAGCAACTTTTTCCGCTAGGGCTTTATCTTCCGCCATTAAACAAGCTTCTAAGAATAATAATGAATTCTTATTATGCATATTGCCACGGCTTGCCATACCATAAGGGAAGTTTTCTTGCAACATCATTTCGTCTACCTTATCTAATACTTTACGCGCATCTTCTTTTCTGTTTTTTGCAGAAAGATCAATTGCTAATTCCGCATATGCATTTCTAATGGTATTCAAATGGCGACGGTTTTCCTCATCAAAATACACACCTTTCACATTTGCATTACCAGAAGAAAATACGTTCAATGATTTAGACAACATCCAGTCGGTATTCACCCTGCTATTTGCTACAGGTACCAAACGATGACTCAATCCATCTCTTCGTAAGTATTGATCAAACCCAAGGTTCAAATCAGGTGTAGTAAAGTAAATAGGTCGAACCCATTTATTAGCTGCAATGATATTTAAAACAGCCAGGTCGTTCTTCATCAATGATGACTTAGGTACATCGAAACGTAATTCCTTCATTACGCTATCATCTGGGTTTACTACTTTGTTTTTCAATACAAAATTGATATCTACAGGAACAGCAAACTTGCGAACAGGAAAGCTATTCAATGGCTCGGCTCCACGACTATTATCTAATTTGTCGGCATCATCACTACCTACATAATTCTTCATTACATCATATAGATCATAATAACGATCTTGCGGAATATTAGGTCTTGGACTGTAAACAACATAGTCTCTTTTTCCTGCTTCAATTTGATCAGGTCTCCAAATCACATCAATAGAATCACTTTGGTTAACTTTATATCGCAATTCATTAATGTACCAATCAATTCCTAATAAACTATAATTTACGACACGAATATCCGGACGAATACCTTCAACTTCCTGTGCATACCATAATGGGTAAGTATCATTATCACCAAAGGAGAATAAGATCGCATTCGGAGCACAGCTTTCTAAATAATCTTTTGCTAAGTCGCGAGATAACACTTTCTTACTTCTATCATGATCGTCCCATTCCTGTTGTGCCATAATGGTAGGCACTGCCAATAAACAAAGTAATGATGCTAAAATAGCAGACAGATTTTTAGATACTAATTTACTCAACCAGTCACTTACTTTCAACACGCCCAGTCCTATCCATACAGCAAAAGCATAAAACGATCCCACATAGGCATAGTCACGTTCACGAGGCTGATAGCCTGCTTGATTTAAGTAAATTACAATTGCAAATCCAGTAAAAAAGAACAATAAAAAGTTAACGACACCATCATCGCTTTTCTGTTTGAACTGATAGAATAATCCAATTAATCCCAAAATGAAAGGCAGTAAGAATAGTTTATTGTTTGCTTTATTATTCTTCAAACTATCTGGCATGGCACTTTGATCGCCAAAGAAAAGATTATCCACAAAAGGAATTCCAGTAATCCAGTTACCATCACGCACATTGCCAATGAACATACCCTGCACATCATTTTGCTTACCAGAGAAATTCCACATAAAGTAGCGGAAATACATCCAATAAGATTGATACGCTATAAAGAACTTAATATTGTCTACCTGATTAGGTGAACGATCATAACCTCCATCTTTTAGACGGTTAATATTTAAGAAATAGGCATAATAATCTGCGTGATTTTGATCGTTACTAGCATCCCAAACACGTGGAAATACCATTTTATCTTCTGGTTGATATAAATATCTACGATCTGGTCCAATTTCGATATACTTATCGCGGGCCTTTTCAAATTTCATGGAACCCGATTTCAAATCAACAGGTTGAGCATTAAATTTCTGTCCATATAACAATGGAAAATCACCATACTGTTCACGACCCAAATAACCTACTAAGCTCATAGGATTATCAACATTATACATATCCACAGATGGATTTGCATTACTACGGATCATAGTAGTGATATAGGTACTATATCCTAGTAGCATGAAGGTTAAAGACCATAAACCTAAGCGCATATATGCCCAATCTTTTTTTGCAGCGAATTTCAAACCATACCAGATGGCAATTGCTAACAACACAAAGAAAGTTGTAAATCCACTAAAGAATGGCAATCCAAAGCCGTTGACAAACCAACGGTCAAAAGTTCCCGCACCTTTAATGGTATATTGAATAACTCCTACTTGTATTAATCCTGTAATTAAACATCCAATTACAAAGAATATATAAATGCCCCCATTATGATCTTTTTTCTCTTTGTTCCATTTTTCAATAATAAACAGAAGGCCAATAGCTACGATGGTTCCTAGTATCATTAAACCACCCATTGTTGGGTCGAGCGACAAATCACGATCATCGTTTACTTCTCCATTAGCCATAATTAATGCTGCAATAAATGCAAGAGCACCGCCAACAGCTATTATGCGAATAAACCAACTACGAATAACAGTATAGTTTAGAGAATCTTTTCTCTTGAAATAATACACCATTACAATCGCAGGTATTGTAAGTAGGTTTAGTAAGTGAACACCTATAGAAAGTCCCATCATGAAGAAAATGAAAACGATCCAACGGTCTGCACCAGGTTCATCGGCATGATTTTCCCATTTTAATATCGCCCAGAAAACAATGGCTGTAAAGAAAGAAGAGAGCGCATATACCTCGCCTTCCACTGCACTATACCAAAATGAATCAGAAAATGTATAAGCCAAAGCACCAATAACGCCAGCACCCATGATAGACCATATCTGATAACTGCTTAAACTATCAGTTGTTTTAACTGACATCACTTTGCGTGCAAAATGTGTAATGGTCCAAAACAAGAACAGAATTGTAAATCCACTTGCCAATGCACTCATTACATTCACTGCTTTTGCAGCGTTCATCGGATTATCCCCGAACAGAATGATAAAGAAACGACCTAGAATTACAAATAAAGGTGCTCCAGGAGGGTGCGGAATCTGTAACTTAAAACAGCTACTTACAAACTCACCACAATCCCAGAAACTGCCCCCGGATTCTGCGGTTAAAACATACACGGTACAAGCAATCAAAGCAACTGCCCATCCAACAATATTGTTAATCCGATTAAACTGCATATTGGTTTTGGTTTTTAAAGACTGGCAAACATACCTTAATAATCCTAAAATCGAAAAAACAGCTGCCCATTTTATAAGATTTAAGAAATCCTTTAAGGTTATTAACTTACCATAACGTTATTCTTTGAGAAATCATTGATAATCAAGTCCTATTTAAAACAACTTATTTGCAAGCACAGGCCCATTCTACCCCCAAATCAATACAGGTAACCACCGTCATTTCGTTGCCACAGGGAGCAAAAATGACTCTAAGCTTTTGTCCATCTTTCGATAGACCCTCCACGGCATATTTTTTTCTACAAGGCTCCCCTTGCAATTCACTTTTTCTATAATTGATGGTACCCTGCTCTAAAATATCTTTAATTTCTGATTCGTCGATATGTCTACATTCCATTCTACATCTGGCATGTTTCGAATAATGCATGCTTAAAGGATGTCGATTCAATCCCCTTGCAGTAGGCTCTACTTCATTATTATTGACAGGTGGGGTTGATTGTTCTTTAACAACTTGCTTGGTTTGATTTGTTTCGGTACGCTTACAATTTTTAACCGTCAGCACCAGCAATGCCAACACAATTAAAAGTATATAGGGAAGTATTTTTTTGGTTCTCATAAATTCAGCTTGACCACAAGTTTACGCTTTTAGATAAAAAAAGCCCAAATAATTCCTTCCTCCTAGCAATTAAATGCAAGACATTATCTTTGCCCACTTATGGAAAAGAAGCATTCGGTAGCCTTTCATACTTTGGGTTGTAAATTAAATTTCTCAGAGACCTCTACTCTATCCAGAATAATGGAACAGAAAGGTTTTGAGAAAAAGGAATTTGACGACATGGCCGACGTGTATGTGATCAATACCTGTTCCGTTACTGATAATGCAGATAAAGAATGTCGCCAGCTGGTTCGCCGCATACAAAGAAAAGCACCAGAAAGTTTTGTGGTAATTACAGGATGTTATGCGCAGTTAAAACCAGAAGAGATAGTTCGAATCCCTGGGGTTGATCTGGTATTGGGTGCTTCTGAGAAGTTTAATATCATGGAACATATCTCTCAATTAACAAAAGGAGATGCTGGTAAAATTTGTAGTTGTGAAATTGAGGAAGTAACCGGTTTTAATGCTTCTTATTCGATGAATGATCGCACCAGAAGTTTTTTGAAAGTACAGGATGGATGCGATTATAATTGTTCTTTTTGTACGATTCCTATGGCAAGAGGCAAAAGCAGAAGCGACAATGTTGCAAATGCTGTTCGGAATGCTACTGAATTAGCGGCAGATGGCGTAAAAGAAATAGTATTAACGGGAGTAAACCTAGGTGATTTTGGTAAAGGACCTGATGGAGATTTAAAATACGATGAAGACTTCTTCGATTTGATACAAGCATTAGAGCATGTGGAAGGAATTGAACGTTACCGTATTTCATCGATCGAACCTAATTTACTGACACCAGAAATAGTGGAATGGGTGTCGAAAAGCAAAAAGTTCATGCCTCATTTTCATATCCCTTTACAAAGTGGTAGTAATGAAATTTTAAAGTCGATGCGCAGAAGGTATAAGAAGGAATTATACCAGGAGCGTGTGGCATTAATTAAAACTTTGATGCCGCATTGCAGTATTGGAGTGGATGTGATTGTAGGATTTCCAGGCGAAACTGATGCATATTTTCAAGAAACATTTCAATTCTTACACGAACTCGATGTGTCTTATTTACATGTATTTACTTATTCTGAAAGACCCGATACAAAAGCATTAGAAATTAAGCCGGTTATCCCTATCAACATTCGTAATGAGCGAAATAAAATTTTAAGAAATCTCTCATATCAAAAGCTACAATTTTTCACAGCACAACATAGTGGAAAAACCAGAAAAGTATTATTTGAAAATTTTGAAAAGAATGGAATGATGGAGGGATATACAGATAATTATATTCGTGTTTCAGCTGCTTATAAAAACGAGTGGGCGAATCAGGTGGTAGATTGGACATTGTAGTGTAAACCACCCCAGCCGAATTCCGCTAAAGCGAAATCGGCGTCCCCTCCATCGCATGCGATGGAGGGGAAACTTGAAAATCTCCTACTTCCTTTTTTTACTTTTTAATTTTGAATTTTTACTTTCTCAATCTAAATGAGAAAGATATTCCACAGGAAATTCAACTACCATCACCTGCCCCAAACTCTCCAGTTTAACGAAGATCTTCTTTTTCATATTTTTTAGAACAGTTCCTTCTTTGCCCATGAACACTCCGTGATTCACACGGATCTTTGTAGACGCTGCATATCCTTCTTTGCTGATTAAAGATATTTTTACATCTTTTTCAAGCAAGTAATGTTTGATTAAATTGATTTCTTCTTCCTTTATTACAGCAGGCTTTCCTAGGTAGTGTACAAAATTTAAAATGCCATCCGTTTGGAGAACTTTTACTTTTTCGTGCATATCAATATGAACAAAAATGTAAGACTTGAACAAGGGCTCTTCAATTATTTTCTTTCGATCGCTCCATTGTCTTTCAATCTTTTGCAATGGACACCAGGCCTCAATATTTTTCTTTATCAAGCTGGCATCAATCTTTTTCTCCCAACGTGGCTTGGTATACAGTGCATACCATTTCTTTTCCTCTACCATGGTTCAATCATTCAAAGCAAACAAAAAAATAACTTATTTTAAAACAGTCTGCGGTTGAGGTTGTATCATATCAGAAACCATTTTAACTGTTTCCTCTAAATGCATGTCAGTTTTAATAGCTTTTAACCAAGACAAATATCTATCCCCTTTTGGCTTATCTGGGTTATTATAGAATTTATCATGATCAACAACCATGGCCTCTACATTCATCTCTTTATCCAATTTCAGAAGTGCATTATTTTGATTCACCGTGGTTTTGATCTGCTTTTGCATATCCCTATACTTTTCAATATTCAAATTGATTGGCAAATCTGAATTCTTAGACAACCATTGCAAATTGTTCCTCAATAAATTCAGTGATTTATTCTCCGAAATCTTTGCATTTTCTTTTTGTATCACTGAACTAAAATCGGCATTATTCCAGGTATCATAAGGCACTTTTGAAATTTCATCCCAAGGCAGTGCAGATGCATTATCTCTTTCTCTTAATTTATAGAACTCTAGCGCGTCTGGTAAAATAACATCAGGTGTAACCCCTTTTAATTGTACAGATCCTCCATTAATTCGATAATACTTTTGGAAGGTTAATTTAACAGCTCCATATTCAGTTCTACCACTAGAAAGATCGATAGGCTTACCAAAAGGAATTGTTTTTTGAACGGTTCCCTTTCCATAAGTAGATGTGCTACCGATAATAATTCCACGCTTATAATCTTGAATAGCTGCGGCAAAAATTTCACTTGCAGATGCACTAAACTCATTCACCATTACTGCTAACGGACCATCATAAATGGCGCCAGCACGTCTATCATTGATGGGATTTGATTTACCATCTTTATCACGAACCTGTACAACTGGACCTTGATTAATAAACAATCCTACCATTTGTACCACTTCGTACAAAGAACCACCTCCATTAGTGCGAATATCTAAGACAATACCTTTTACATTTTCTTTTTTTAATTTTTCGATTTCTTTTGCCACATCATCAGAACAACGGTTACCAGATTCACGTTCAAAATCGGCATAAAATTCAGGAAGATAGATATAGCCTATTTTATCATTTCCATTTTGTATAACAGCTCCTCTAACCAACCCTTCATCCAAAGAAACTTCTTCACGAATCATGGTTACCACTTTGATGGTGCCGTCTAATTTTTTTAGTGTAATACGAACTTCAGATCCCTTATTTCCACGAATCAATTTTACAGCATCTGTTGTAGAATATCCAGTTACATCAACAGGTTCTTCTTTACCCTGTGCTACTTTTAAAATAATGTCGTTAGCTGCAATTTCACCAGATTTCCAAGCTGCACCACCTGGTTGCACACTTGCAATCTTTACTTCCCCATTTTCAGTTTCAGTTAATTGAGCACCAATTCCATAAAATCTCCTACTCATTTCTTCGTCAAACGCTCTCTTTTCTATAGGAGGAAAATAATCAGTATGGGGATCCATTAAATTGGTGATCACATTTAAGTAAGCATTAAAACGTTCGTCTTCATTAAATGTACTTTTCAAACGATCATATCTTTTATCCATGATCTTCAACACTTTCATTCTTGCTTCTCGTTCCAATGTAGAATCTGCTTTTACAACAAAATCTTTTGTCCCTTTATTCTTTTCCCGTACATCTTGAAATTCTACGAATTTTTCCAACGCATAAAATTTCAACTCTTTTCTAAAACGATCTTTTCTTTCTGCATCATTCGCTGCAAAAGCTAATTTATCACCTTCTGTAAAAAATGTTTCATCCTTATTGAAATCGAAAGGCTGTGATAAGATCTCTTTGTACATCGCGATTGTTTCAGGCAATCGCTTATCATAAATGGCACTCACAGCTGGCGCAAAAGCAATGGGTGTTCCATGAATTTCGTCGTCAAGTAATGTTTCATACTTTTTTAAGCCATTGATGTCCGCTTGCGTAAATAGTATTTTGTCGCCATCCAACTCATTCAAATATTTCTTGTATACTTCTTTTGAAAAAGCATCATTGATGGCTTTAGGGCTATAATGTCCTTCTTCCAATAAAGAACCGATGGCATTCAATAAACGCTGTTTGGTGGTAATATTAATAGTCTCATTGCCTGAATCGATTACTTTGAAAGCAAAGAACAATGCGCCAAATAGAACAATGGCGGTTAGAACTAACCCTTTTTTACTCTTCATAAATTGCTTAAATTTTTGCATGACAGTACCAAAAATAGCTGAAAATCGCATTTAGCACTTACCTTTTATCTCAATTAACAAAGGATTTTGGAAAGAGTTTTGAAAAAGATTCAAAATTCAGTTTTGATAAATGACTAATTACCCTATTTTTGCAATCCTTTAGAAAATTAAAATTTCCTAAAGTGTTGAAAACGGAGGGCATAGCTCAGTAGGTTAGAGCGACAGTTTGTGGCACTGTAGGTCGTGGGTTCGAGACCCATTGTTCTCCCAACCAAAACCCTATAAGCTTTCTTATAGGGTTTTTAATTTACCATTCATGAAGATTACCCTCATTCTAATCCCAGTTATTTCCGCTTTTATCGGATGGTTTACCAATTGGATCGCCATTAAAATGCTTTTCCATCCAAAAGTTCCGGTTAAAATACTTGGAATTACCTTTCATGGCATTTTTCCAAAAAGACAAAAACAGTTCGCTGAAAAACTAGGAAAGCTTGTCAGTCAGGAGCTTCTATCATTTTCCGATATCGAACAAAAGATCTCAAATCCAGATAATATCGAAAAGTTGATGCCTTTTGTAGAAACACATATCGACCATTTCCTGAGGGTTAAATTAGCCGAAGAAATGCCCATGATTGGTATGTTCATTGGCGACAAGACCATCAATCAGATGAAAGCAATCTTTATCAAGGAGCTTCAAACGCTGTTTCCTTCTATCATGGAAAATTATATGGCTCAGCTCGAAAAAGATCTGGACCTGGAGAAAATAGTGATCGATAAGGTAAGTGGTTTCTCCTCTGATAAGCTAGAGGAAATTCTCCAAGCCATCATGTCAAAAGAATTCCGTTTCGTGGAAATCATTGGCGGAGTCTTAGGATTTATCATCGGCCTTTTACAGGTTTTATTGACCATTTTGAGCTAATCACCGATTATTTTGAGCCTTCAGCCTGAGGTATTAGAACTTTATCCATTCAAAATTGTCATATTACCGTTTGTATAAACAAACGGTTTATCGCTCCCTTCTGAACGACCTTTACACCCTACAAGTACTTAAATCACATATGAGAAAATTATTATTCGCTTTTATTTTATTCAGTGCCAGTTTAACTTTACATGCACAAATGCCAACAGGAATGATGGGAGGAGCCCGTGGTGCAGGTGGACAAGCCATGAGTGTAGGACATTTTTATGGTAAAATCGTTGATAGTAAGACCAATAAAGCTATCGAGGGCGTTTCTATTCAGTTAACAGGCAATAAGTTTGATACGGTCACTAAGAAAATGAAAGAAGCCATTCTTTCTACTCAGATTACCAAGGCTAATGGAGAATTTAGTATTGAAGGACTTTCCGTTATGGGAAAATTTAATTTGAAATTATCTTCTTTTGGATATAAAAGTATCATAACCCCTATCAATTTTGGACTTAAAATGCCGCAAGGAAGTGCCCCTACCGCTGCATCCATGCAACAAATGATTGCTCAGGCAGATAAGGATCTAGGCAATATTAAAATGGAAGTGAATGCCACTGATTTGGGTAATGTAACAGTAACTTCCACGGCCAAGCCTCAGTTTGAAATGGGGATCGATAGAAAAATATTTAATGTTGATAAGAATATCATGGCTTCCGGGCAAACCGCTACCGAAATCATGAAAAATATTCCCTCTTTAAATGTAGATATCGATGGGAACGTAACAATGCGTAATGCAACCCCTACTATTTTCATTGATAACCGACCCACTACTTTAACACTGGATCAAATTCCTGCAGACATTATAGATAAAGTTGAGCTGATCACTAACCCATCCGCAAAATATGATGCATCTGGAGGTAATGCTGGTATATTGAATATTGTTTTAAAGAAAAATAAAAAGAGTGGTTACAATGGCGGTATCAGAGCAGGTGTAGATTCAAGAGGAAAATTCAATGGTGGTGGAGATATCAGTTTGCGCCAGAACAAAACCAACATTTCATTGAGTGGAAGTTTAATGCAAAGAAAGTCCATTTCAGAGGGTGAAGCTGACCGTAATAATTTATTAACTACACCAAGTTATATTCAACAAATAACCAATGGTACTAGTTTTAATGATTTTGGGTTTTTAAGAGGAAGTGTTGATTGGTTTGTGAGCAATAGAAGTACTATTACTTTGGGTGGAAGTTTTATGAAAGGAAATTCTACCAACGATCAAGATCAAAGAGTAGATTCCACCATTAAAGGTTTGCAAACTTCTTATAATCTTATTAATGGCCTGAGTACTGGACTATTTAAAAACTGGGGCACACAATTGAGTTACAAATACAATTTTGTAAAAACTGGCAGAAACCTTTCTGCCGATTTTAATCTTAATTCCAGCAACAATGAAAACACTAATAATATTATCACCCAAACTTACAATTTTGATAATTCTTTAAAAGGTTCTCCTTTAAAACAAAGAACCCTAGGTGGTGGTGATTCAAAAAACTATACTTTTCAAACAGACTATGAAGATCAGTTAACGGAAGATTCAAAATTTGAAGCAGGCGGAAGAGCTGCTATTAGAGACTTTGTAAATTCAAGCGATCAATATCGTTATATTTTAACCGATTACTTTTTAATCCCCAGCATCAGTAGTAAATATAGATTCAACGATCAGGTGTATGCTGCTTATACAAACTATTCCTTTAAAAAGAAGAAGTGGAGTTATCAATTAGGCTTCCGTGTGGAGAGCTCTAATTATACAGGTACCCTTTTAAAACAAAATGGATCTGATTCTGCTTCCTTCAATGTAAAATATCCTTTAAGCCTTTTCCCTAGTGCTTTTGCAACTTATAAAGTAAACGATAAAGAAGATTTCCAAATCAACTATTCAAGAAGAGTGAACCGTCCTAACTTCTTTCAGTTAATGCCTTTCCCAGATTATTCTGATCCTCAGAATATTAATATTGGAAATGCTAATTTGAAACCAGAGTTCACTAATTCATTTGAACTTTCTTATAATAATGCATACAAAAAAGGCGCAAACTTTTTAGCAACTGCTTATTTTAAATATAGCACTAATCTAATTACAAGATATGTGTATCGCGATAAGAACGGAATTGCTCCATTAGATAGCGCTTATTTCAATACTTATATCAATGCTGATAATAGTATCACTTATGGTTTGGAATTGTCGAATAAAGTACCCGTTACAAAGTGGTGGGATCTGACTTTAAGTTTCAACCTATTTGATTCAAAAATAAATTCAGGGATTCCAAATCAAACAGCTGATAATTCATTATTGAGTTGGTTCGCCAAAATGAATACCACTTTCAAAATTTCGAAAGGATTGTCTGTTCAATTTAGTGGCGACTATCAAGCTAAAACTATTCTGCCTCCAGGAGGTAGCAGCAGTGGCGGTAGTGGAAGAGGTGGCATGGGAATGATGTTTGGAGGCGGTCCGCAATCAACTTCACAGGGATATAACTTTCCTCGTTATGGATTTGACTTAGCTATTCGTAAAGAATGGACCTGGAAGAATGGTAAATCTGGTTCTTTGAGTTTGAGTATGAACGATATTTTTAGAACACAGTTATTCAAAACTTATTCAGAGAGCATCTACTTTAATCAAATCAGTTCAAGAAGAAGAGATCCTCAAGTGCTTCGCCTAAACTTTAGCTATCGCTTTGGTAAGTTCGATGTCAACTTGTTTAAACGTAAAAATACTAAAGCAGATGGTGGTGGAGGAATGGAAATGATGCAGCAATAATATTTATTGTAACCCAAAGAAAAAGCTGATACCTGCAAAGGATCAGCTTTTTTGATATAAGGGCGTCACATAGATGTTTGGCGCCCTAGCCTAAAGGCCAGGGTTAACGTCGTTCTAAGAATTTTTTCCTGATAACATGGGAACAAAAGAAAATTCCTCAAAAGATTCTTCTTTCAAACTACCATCTTCATTTTTAGTAATCCGCAACATGCGTTGAACCTCACCTTCGTCCAATGGAATCACCATCATACCGCCCGGTTTTAATTGTTCAATTAATTTGGGGGGAATAAAAGGAGCCGCTGCAGTAATAATAATTTTATCAAAGGGCATATACGTTGTGAGCCCTTCAAAACCATCCCCATAAAAGAATTTGATATTGGGATATTTACTTCGAAACACAAAATCTTTTTGTGCATCATATAATATTTTTTGACGCTCAATGGTATACACCCTTGCTCCTAATTCTGCTAATACACTAGATTGATAAATACTTCCTGTTCCAATTTCTAAAACTTTATCTCCTTTTTTGACTTGCAATAATTGAGTCTGATATGCAACTGTATAAGGTTGAGAGATTGTTTGATCGGCTTCAATACGAAAAGCCTTGTCTTCATAAGCCCTTAAATCGAATGCTGAATCCAGAAAAAAATGTCTTGGGATCGCATTAATTGCCTCCAGCACACGTTCGTCTGTGATTCCCTTGGTACGAAGTAATTCTACTAATCTTTTTCGAAGCCCCTTGTGTTGGTAGCTATCCACGTATTGTTTCATAAGCCCTACGAATATAAGGCATGAAAAGATTCTGAAGGAAGGAATAGGCAGGATGTGAAAAGAAAACTGCCGTGAATTATTTCTTCACAGCAGTTTTCCTCATTTGTTATCTTAATCAGCCTTATTGCAAATGCATATCAGCGATGATTCTTTTGATTTTATTTTCTAGTACCGCATAGGTCTCGTCAAATGCAGCTTTGCTCGCCAATTCGGTTTTTACGCTAAAATAAAACTTGATCTTAGGTTCTGTACCTGAGGGTCTTGCTGAGATTTTGCTACCATCTTCCGTAATGAATTGCAATACATTGCTTTTTGGAAGTGTGATCGGCCAGGTTTCACCAGTAGATGGATTTGTGCCTTTGGACAATTCATAATCAAGTAATTGTAACACTCTTGAACCATCAATGGATAATGGCGGGTTCTTACGATAGCCATCCATCATGTCTGCAATCTCTTTCTGTCCGTTCATCCCCTTCTTTGTAATACTTATTAGGTTTTCGTAGTAGAAACCATATTGCTGATACAATTCAATCATTTTGTCGAACAGTGTCAAGCCCTGATCCTTTGCATAAGCTGCCATCTCGCACATCAAAGCCACCGCACTGATCGCATCTTTATCGCGCACCTGATCACCAATCATTAATCCAAAGCTTTCTTCCCCCCCAATTACATAATTCTCTTTCCCGGCTTTTGCTTTGATCAATTCAGCGATCCATTTAAATCCAGTCAATACATTGTAACAAGCCACTCCATAACCTGCAGCTAGATCGTTGATCATTTGAGTGGTAACAATCGTAGTTATTACCATATCATTGGGCTGTGCAATTCCTTTGGCCTTGCGCGCTTCCATCATATAATTACAAGCTAATACAGCAGTTTGATTTCCATTCATCAACACCCACTCTCCATGATGATTCTTCACGCCAATAGCTACTCGATCTGCATCCGGATCAGTACCTAATAAAATATCGGCATCCAATTGCTTGGCCAATTTCAAACCGATACCCATGGTAGCCGCTTCCTCTGGATTGGGATAGGCAACTGTTGGGAAATTTCCATCGGGTGTTGCCTGTTCTTCAACAATATTAATATTCGTAAATCCAAATGATTTTAAAACTTCCGGCACCAGTGTAATTCCGGTTCCATGAATTGGAGTGTATACTATTTTAAGGTCGTGCTGACGGGCAATCATATCAGGATATACACTCAAGCCCTTTACCATTTTAATATAGTCAGCATCCATTTCTTTACCCAATAAAGTAATGTTTGCCTCTCCACCATTCCATTTCACTTCATCAATTCCGGATACAGCTTCCACTTCTGTAATCACATTTTTATCATGTGGGGGTACTAACTGTCCTCCATCATTCCAATATGCTTTATATCCATTGTATTCTTTAGGATTATGTGAAGCAGTACAAACAACCCCGCCATTACATCCTAAATGACGGATAGCAAAACTTAATTCAGGGGTAGGTCTAAGTGTTTCAAACAAAAACACTTTGATACCATTGGCTGCAAATACATTAGCAGTGGTTTCTGCAAAGAAGCGGCTATTGTTTCTGCTATCATGTGCAATGGCAACTTTAATTTCGGCGTTTCCGTAAGTTTTTTTGAGGTAATTGGCAAAACCCTGAGTGGCCATTCCAATAGTATATTTATTGATACGATTGGTACCCACACCCATAACCCCCCTCAATCCTCCGGTTCCAAACTCCAGGTTTCTATAAAAAGAATCCGCTAATTCATCCAGATTATTTGCCAGTAATTGGCTAATAATTTCTTTAGTCGCAAGGTCATAGTTTCCATTAACCCAAACGTTTACTCTTTCTTGTATAGCAGCATCCATTGTTTGAAATTTTAAATATTTATCACGAATATAATCAATACAACTATTTCTCCATTGACTAAAACAGAATAATTAATTTTTATACCAATTTCCTTTAAACAAATAATAAAATGAGCGTAAGTACGATTCCAGCTAAAGTAAAATAAAGTCCTTTTTTAAATATGGTTGACTTTGGTAAAAACATCCAAAAAGATGAAACCACAAAAAAGAAAAGAGATACGCCAAAGAAGATATTCAGATAGAACAAGGGATCTTTAGTAGATGCCTTATGAAGTTTTGTCAATTTTTCTATCGCACGAGGTAATTCCGTTACTGTATAATTGGCAAGACCAGTTTCTTTGTTATAGGTTCCTTGTTTAAAACTGATAAAAGTACTATCCTCATTATCTGCTTTCAATTCTTTAATGCGTAACTCTTTCCCTAATGCTTCGATTTTAAGATTTGGTTTTAATTGCTTCTCAATCTTCTTTTCATTTTTCAAAAAATTAGTATCTCTAAATATCAATACAATCCCGCTTAAAGAATATATCGTCATAATTCCCGCTAAAAAATATCCTAAATACCTGTGATAAACCCGCATGTTTGTTTGAACGCTAGTGCCCATAATTTCCCCTTTATTGATTTTTGAATTTTTAATTTTTAATTTTGAATTTTACCTGTGAGTAATATAAGCTCCAACCACTTCATCATTGGTAACTTCCAATTGTATATGGTCTTCTAGTGTAGTTGCTACAGATAATCCTACATAATCGGGCTTTACAGGATATAGTTTATGCATTCTTTCAACCATCACCATGGTTTGGACGGTACGAGGATAATAGTCTAATAATGGTTTTAACCCATATAAAAGTGTTTTCCCGCTATTGGCCACATCATCAATTAGCACCACATTTAAATCGTTCAAATTAATATTTTCGCTCAAAAGCACTTCTTTGGGCATATCCTTATCAAGGCTAACTGAAATGATCTTGATCTCGTTTTTGATATATGGCCTGATTAACAATGCAATTTTATGCGCTATCACCAAACCACTGTCTTTCACACCCACCAAAATAAGCGCAGCGTCACTGCCACTAAGGTTTTCAGCCAATTCTAATGCCATTCTATGCAATTTCTGATTGGCAGCTTCCTGATTTAAAATGTATTTCTTTTCCAAACGTTACTATTTTGTAATTCAAAAATAAGCACAATAAAACCATTCCCCAATCCAATTTACAACAATACAAAACTGTTAACTTAGCGTATAATTATTTTTCTATGAACATCCTTCAGCAAATTCTATTCTTGGTTCTAACTGGGGTTTCGGTCTGGATTTTCAGCAAAAAAGCAAGTGAAATAAAAAGGAATATTTTTCTGGGACTACCAGAGAGCTTGAACGACAATCCTTCTGCCCGTTGGAAAAACCTGTTTTTATTAGCACTTGGCCAGAAGAAAATGTTTAAAAATCCATTGGTTGCAGTGATGCATTTGATAGTATATGGAGGCTTTATTATTATCAATCTTGAGGTTTTAGAAATTGTATTAGATGGTTTATTGGGAACCCACCGTTTATTTGTTCCGTTCTTAGGTTCATTATATAACTGGTTGTTGAATGCATTTGAATTCCTAGCAGTATCTGTGATTCTTGTTTGTGTTATATTCTTAATCCGTAGAAACATTATTAAGCTAAAACGCTTTATAAGTAAGGATTTGAACGGATGGCCAAGATCTGATGCCAACTATATTTTATTTACTGAGATTGTATTGATGAGCTTATTTCTTACCATGAATGCCTGTGACTTAACCCTTCAATCTCAAGGCAATGAACACTATCATCAAACCGGACAATTCTTTTTTTCTGGATTGATTAGTCCAATTTTTGTTGGATTAAATGAAAGCACATTAATTGCCTTTGAGAGAACCTGCTGGTGGTTGCATATTGTTGGAATATTTGCTTTTTTGAATTACCTGCCATATTCCAAACATTTACATATCATACTTGCTTTCCCCAATGCTTATTATGCCCGATTAGAACCGATGGGTAAGATGAAAAACATGCCTTCTGTACAAAACGAAGTGCTCTATGCCATGCAGCCGGAATTAGCTCCCACAGATGCTCCTCCACCTGCCAGATTTGGTGCTAAAGATGTATTTGACCTGAGCTGGAAAAGTTTGTTAGATGCCTATAGTTGTACGGAGTGTGGAAGATGTACCTCTGCCTGTCCGGCAAACGCAACTGGTAAATTATTGAGTCCGAGGAAAATCATGATGAGCACGCGTGATAGATTAGAAGTAGTTGGAAAGAATATAACACAGAACAAAACATTTGTTGAGGATCAGAAATCTTTATTACATGATTATATTTCGGTAGAAGAATTAAGGGCCTGTACTACTTGCAATGCATGCGTAGAAGCTTGTCCTGTAAGTATTTCCCCCTTACATATTATTGCAGAATTAAGACGATCCTTAATCATGGAAGAAAGCAATGCGCCTCAGGAATGGAATGGTACATTTAGCAATATCGAAAATAATTTCGCACCCTGGAAATTTTCTCCCGATGACAGAGATCTTTGGGCGGCTGAAATGTAATTAAATAAAAGGCTTGTAAACAATTCGATATAACTGCAATAATGCGGTTAAAAGAAAGATAATTCCCATCACCATATTCAGTGTTTTATTGCTTGTGTTTAATTTGTTCACTAACCAATTACCCCCATGAATATATACTGCCAGTCCGGCAATGGTGCCCGTACCCGCTCCAACTGTAAATAAATTATAGTCTAAGGTATTTACCCCTAACATTTTAGCTTGAATCAGCGTAGAAGTCCACAAAAACCAAAAAGGTATTTGAACAGGATTTAAAGCACTCATCATCATACCTAATAAAAAGCGGTGTAAATTATTATTTAATACAAGCGCTTTCTTTTCTGCATGTTGTTTACGAGCTGTGATAAAAGCCATCACTCCTAAAATCAAAAACAAAACAACAGTAATCCATCCCAAACCAAGAAAAATCATTCTGTGTTGTACCACCCAATCCATACCAATTAAAGCAAAACGCAGGTATACCATTTCAATAATAGCAACTCCTATTGCAAATTGCCATGCTTTTTTAAAGCCCTCTTGCAATCCCACTTGCGTAGCAGTAAAGCTCATATTACCCAGTGGCAATTGCCCTAGAAAGCTGACAAGAAATCCAAAAAACAAAGTTGTAACCATGGTTTCAATATTAAACAATCTATTGCATTATTGATCTAACTAAAAAACTTTTCTGAATCAGAAATACCAAATTCATTGCTTTATTTCAAACAATTTGCACATTATATTCAAAAACCAAAGCACTAAATAGATGCCTACGAAAACATAAAGAAAGTTCCTCATTATCGGGTAATTCAAAATTGTAATTCCACTTGAATGTAAGGAATCAAATTTGAGTTACATTCGTATAAACATTTGCTGTATGAAGGTGAATACAATGGCCGAAATGATGATGAATGGAGAAACCCCGGAAGTTTTATTTTGGGTAGGTTGCGCTGGCAGTTTTGATCAGCGGGCTCAGAAAATCACAAAAGCATTTGCTTCTATCCTTAATAAAGTAGGCGTTAAGTTTGCTATACTTGGAAAAGAAGAAGCCTGTACTGGAGATCCTGCAAGAAGAGCCGGCAACGAATTTTTGTTTCAGATGATGGCTTATCAAAATATTCAGATCCTGAATGGATACGGCATCAAAAAAATTGTAACTACCTGTCCGCATTGTTTTAATACCCTCAAAAATGAATATCCTGAATTAGGTGGCACCTATGATGTGATTCATCATACCACTTTCTTACAGGAACTGATTGATCAAGGCAAAATAAAACTCAAAGAAGGTGGCACTTATAAAGGCAAAAAGATCTCTTACCACGATAGCTGCTACTTAGGCCGTTCCAACGATATCTACGAAGCACCTCGAAAGGTTTTAGAAGCCCTTGAAGGAGAACTGATAGAGATGAAACGTTGCCGAAGCAACGGACTCTGCTGTGGCGCTGGTGGGGCTCAAATGTTCAAAGAAGACGAACCCGGAGATAAACGTATCAATATCGAAAGAGCGGATGAAGCCCTGGAAACTGGGGCATCAATTATTGCTTCTGCCTGTCCGTTCTGTAATACAATGATGACCGACGGAGTTAAGAACCGCGAAAAAGAAGGCTCAGTGGCTGTTTTAGATATTGCAGAAATGATTGCGGAATCTATGGAATAGTAGTTTATTTTTGCACTATGAATTTCGAATACGCACACCTCATCCCAGAAGATTTCCACCCAAGCTCTCGCGTTTGGATCTATCAAAGCAGTCGCTTGTTCTTTATCAGCGAAGCCTTGGAAATTGAAGAAATCCTGAACAGTTTTGTAGATACCTGGAAAAGCCACGGTGCACCTGTTAAAGGATATGCTAATTTATTATTTGGCCAGTTTGTAGTTTTAATTGCAGATGAATCAAATATTCAAGTTGGCGGTTGTAGCGCTGATACTTCAGTACATATGATTCAGGATATTGAAAAAAGATTCAAGGTCGATATGTTCAATCGTCAGAACCTGGCTTTTGTGATCAAAGACAAAATTCAAACCCTACCCCTTGCACAATTAAAATATGGTTTCGAGAATGGATTCTTGCATTCAGAAACGCCTTACTTCAATAACCTGGTAGCTACCAAACACGAGCTATTAAATAATTGGATCACACCCGTAAAAGATAGTTGGCTTTCTGCTAAAATTCCTGCTGAAGTTAGTTCAGTAAAATAAAAAATTATAGATGTATCAGGTATTCGGAATTAAAAACTGCAACACCATCAAAAGTACCCTCGACTGGTTAAAACTGAATCAAATTGATTTTGTGTTTCATGACTATAAAAAAGAATCCATCACGGAAGAAAAATTACAGGATTGGTGTAAACAAAAAGGATGGGAAGTGTTATTGAATAAAAAGGGGAGTACCTGGAAAGCCTACGACATCAACCATCAACGAAAGATTGTAAACGAAAAAACTGCTATCGCATTTTTATTGGATAAGAATAGCGCTATAAAAAGACCAATCATAGAAAAAGACGGCAAAATAGTTGCCATTGGATTCGATGAAACTGGCTATACCCTTTTGTTTGGAAAATAAACAATTATTTAAAAATCGATTTCAACATCTCATCCAATTCAGGACCCCTTAAATTCTTTCCAACAATTCTACCTGTTGGATCAATTAACATATTTGCAGGAATGGATTGTATTTTATAAATCTGCGCCACCGAGTTATTCCAGTATTTCAAATCACTTAATTGAGTCCAGGCAAGACCATCCGCTTTAATAGCATCTAACCATCTCGATTTTTCCTGATCCAATGATATACCTAAAACTGTGAAATTTTTTGCCTTGTATCGATTGTAAGCCCTAACAAGATTGGGGTTTTCTTGACGACAAGGGCCACACCAACTAGCCCAGAAATCCAGCAATACATATTTCCCTTTAAAAGAAGATAGAGATACAGGTTTGCCAGTTACATCTTTCTGTGTAAAGTCAATTGCCATTGATCCCACTGATCCTAACTTAGCATCATTGATGGCTTTACCAAGTGCAGTAGCATACGGTCCCTTTAAAGCATTGCCAGAAAATTTTGCATAATATGGTTCTAATTGAGAAGTACCACCTTCCATTAATGGGCTGATTGCATACAGAACAAAAGGAGATACAGAAGATCCTGGTTTTTTATTCATGAAAGCAGAAGCAGAATCAATGACTTGTTGTTTCAAGTCGGTAAATTCTTTCATCATCGTTGCACGAATATTCTGATCTTTCTCTTGATTAATCTTACCTGCTAAACCATTGAGTTTTTCTTTATATGGATCGAGCAAGTTTTTAAACTCGAGGTAATCCGTTTCTGTTTCAGAACCAGCAAATTGAAATGCTTTTACATTACTAATATTTCCATTAATGGTTACACGTTCGTTTGTAATAAACAAATCTGAAACTTCAGTAAGTCCAGCAAAACTTAGAATACAAATATCAGCATTCTCTAACTTTCCTCTTAAAACAAATTCGCCACCAAGGGAAATAGCAGATGCAAGAATTTTGCCTTCACTTCCCGATTTCAAAGAAATTTTGGTACTGTCTTTCAGACCATTAACTTTTGCTTTTATTTCAAACCCGTTGGCATTTTGAGCAAATGAAAAAACAGGTACTAATAGGAATAATAATAAAAACTTTTGCATAATTATTTAGAATGACGACTTTTTAATATTTCAATAACTTGATTCAATTTATAACCTTTCGCATTTAGCAGTAACAAATAATGGAACATTAAATCTGCTGCTTCATTCAAAAATAAAGCTTCATTATCGTCTTTTGCTTCAATCACTAATTCTACTGCTTCTTCTCCAACTTTCTGTGCAACTTTATTAATTCCTTTCGAAAATAGTCGGGCCACATAAGAATCTTCTGTGGATGCCTTCTTTCTTAATTCAATGATATCTTCCAGGTAATTTAAAAAATTACTACTATGATTTTTTTCCATCCAACAAGTATCAGCTCCGGTATGGCAAACTGGTCCTTTTGGATGTGCTTTGATTAATAATGTATCATTATCACAATCAACAGCCATTGTTTTAAGCTCCAGAAAATTACCGCTTTCTTCGCCCTTGGTCCAAAGGCGCTGCTTGCTTCTACTAAAAAAAGTAACCCGACCTATTTCTTCTGTTTTTTTCAAAGCTGCTTCATTCATAAATCCCAACATCAATACTTTTTCAGTATCATAATCCTGAACAATGGCAGGAACCAATCCATCGGCATATTTTGTAAAATCAATTTTCATGTCTGTTTCTTGTATTTTCTTATATTCTAACTACAATTCCCTTTTCATTTAAATATTGTTTCAATACTGGTATCCCGATTTCTTTAAAATGAAAGATACTGGCGGCTAAAGCAGCATCAGCCTTCGCTATTTCAAATACGTCCACAAAATGCTCCATCTTTCCCCCACCACCAGATGCAATTACAGGCACGGGCAATTGTTCAGCCAATCTTGCAGTAATATCCAATGCGAACCCTTGTTTGGTTCCATCATGATTCATAGATGTAAGCAAAATCTCACCCGCCCCCAAATCTACAGCCTGTTTTGCCCAATCCACACATTTTGTATTTGTTTTAACGCTTCCTCCATTCAAATACACATACCATTCACCATCTAATTCTAGCTTAGTATCAATAGCGAGAACAATACATTGACTGCCAAATTCTTTTGCCAAGTCGCTGATTAATAGTGAATTTTTAAAAGCAGCTGTATTTACTGAAATTTTATCCGCCCCATTTTGCAATAACACACTCACATCTTCCACACTACTAATACCACCACCAACAGTAAAAGGGATATTGATATGGTGTGATATTCTGTTGACCAGCGCACTAAGTGTTTTTCTTTTCTCATTCGTGGCAGTAATATCCAAAAACACCAGTTCATCTGCACCTTGTGAAGCATAAAGAGCACCCAGTTCAACAGGGTCGCCAGCATCACGAATATTTTCAAAATTTACCCCTTTCACGGTACGCCCATCACGAATATCTAAACAGGGAATGATTCTTTTTGTAAGCATTAATTTGTTCCTTTAATAATCTATAACAAGTATTTCAATTCGTTCAACTGGATCCGACCTTCGTAAATGGCTTTACCCACAATGGCTCCAGAGCAACCAATTTCTTTTAATGCATGTAAATCATCCATTGAACTAACACCACCACTTGCAATAAACCAGAGCGAAGGAAATTGCTCAATAATTTTTTTATAAAGATCAATTGCCGGTCCTTCAAGTTTACCATCCTTACTAACATCTGTACAAAAAACCTGTTGAATACCCTGACTCACATAATCTTTCAAAAAATCATAAATATCAATATCTGTGGTTTCTAACCAACCAGCAATAGCAATTTTTTCAGACTTAACATCCGCTCCTAATAAAAATTTATCAGCACCATATTCATTTAACCAGCTTACAAAAACTTCTCTTTGCTTTACTGCTAAGCTTCCAACAGTGGCATATGCCGCTCCAGATTCAAACACAATTTTTAAATCTTTGTCTTGTTTAATCCCGCCACCAAAATCAATACTTAAAGTGGTGCTCGCTGCAATTTGTTGCAATACTACCCAGTTTTTTACTGTACCTTCTTTAGCTCCATCTAAATCAACTAAATGCAATCTTTTTAAACCAGCACCTTCAAAAGCTTTCGCAACTTCCAAAGGGTTTTCGTTGTAGATGGTTTTCTGTTCATAATCGCCTTGTGTGAGACGAACACATTTTCCATCAATGATATCAATAGCAGGAATTATTTCCATGATTTTATTTTCTAAAGTTTGATAAAATTATTAAGGATCTGCTCTCCAATAGCTGCACTTTTTTCGGGATGAAACTGAACCCCATAAAAATTATGTTTATGCAAAGCGGAGCTATAAGGTAATACATAATCTGTTGTAGCAATGGTATGTTCGCCTTTTGATGCGTAATATCCATGAACAAAATAGCAATAACTATTATTCAATAACCCACTAAAAAGCGGTGTTTTTAAATTGTAAATCGTATTCCACCCAATCTGCGGAACTTTTAAATGTTGCTGGCTTTCTGCGTCTGGATTGAATTTCTTTACCTTTTCTTCAAATATACCTAAACACTGCGTATCGTTTTCTTCACTATAAGCGCACATCAATTGCATCCCTAAACAAATTCCAAGAACTGGTTGCGTTAAATTTTTAATGATATTGTCTAATCCCCTTTCTTTCAAATAATTCATAGCAGTACTGGCTTCCCCTACACCAGGGAAAATTACTTTATCTGCAGATCTAATCAACGCTTCATCATCTGTTACCAATGCTTCTACCCCAATTCGTTCCAATGCATACAACACCGATTGTATATTACCTGCATTGTATTTAATGATTACTAATTTCATTTATTAAATTTTATAGGCATTAAATAATGCTACTTAGAAATTGCTTTACTGATAAGGCGATGTCTTTAGTATTCTCTAATGCTTTAATAAAAGCTGTTCCTATAATAGCCCCATTTGAATACTTTGATGCCGATTCAAATGTTTCTCTATCTTTTATACCAAATCCAACTAAAACCGGATTTGCTAATTTCATTTCTTGTAATCGAAGCAGATATTTTTCAACAGCATTAAAATCTTTTTCACTCCCTGTTGTGGCAGATGAACTTACTGCATAAAGAAACCCAGTACTCAATGCGTCTAATTTTCTAAGTCGCTCTTCTGAAGTTTCTGGTGTAACAAGAAAGATAAAATCTAGTCCATTCTTTTTAATAATGGCTCCAAATTCAGTTTCAAATTCAAGTTCAGGCAAGTCAGGAAGTATTAATCCATCAACCCCTACAGCTGCAGCTTCTGCACAAAATCTTTCAAATCCAAATTGCATAACAGGATTCATGTAACCCATTAAAATAACAGGAACAGAAACTGTTTTGCGTAAATCTTTCAATTGTTCAAAAAGAACTTTAATGGTCATGCCATTAGCCAAAGCAATATTACCACTAGCTTGTATTACGGGTCCATCTGCAAGCGGATCACTATAAGGCATGCCTAATTCAATGATATTTGCGCCATTCTCTTCAAGGGCTTGCATCACAGAAATGGTACTATTCAATTCTGGATAGCCTGCCGTGCAATACACATTTAAAACCTTCTTGTTTTTACGAGCAAATAATTCCTTTAAACGACTCATGTATTTATTATTATCCTTTCAAACTATTAATCAACCAATTTTAATTCTTTGATATAAGTAGCTAAATCTTTATCCCCTCTACCACTTAAACACAATACCACTCTATCTGTTGGTTTCAAATTCATCCTTCCTAAAACTGCAAATGCATGTGCTGTTTCTAGAGCAGGGATGATGCCTTCCGTTTTACTTACATGTAATGCAGCTTCTAATGCTTCATCATCTGTTGCACTTAAAAACACGCCTCTTCCAGATCTAAATAAATGAGCATGTAATGGACCAACACCAGGATAATCTAATCCAGCAGAGATACTATGTGGTTCAACAACCTGCCCATCTTCAGTTTGCATCAAGAGGCTTTTACTGCCATGCAAAATCCCTGGCTTACCTAACTGTGTGGTTGCAGCACTCATGCCGCTATAAACACCATGACCAGCAGCTTCCACTGCTACTAACTGTACAGATAATTCATCTAAAAAATGATAGAAAGCACCAGCTGCATTGCTTCCTCCGCCTACGCAGGCCACCACATGGGTAGGTAATTCATTGCCGGTTTTTTCTTTTAACTGCCAACGAATTTCTTCACTGATGACGCTTTGAAAACGAGCCACCATATCCGGATAAGGATGAGGACCCACAACACTTCCAATAATATAATGTGTGTCATTAGGATTATTGATCCAATCACGAATTGCCTCATTCGTAGCGTCTTTCAAAGTTTTACTGCCGCTAACAGCAGGAATTACTGTAGCTCCCAACATACGCATTCTTGCTACATTCGGGGCTTGTCGCTCTATATCTTTTTCACCCATATATACAATACATTCCATACCCTTTAATGCACAAACAGTGGCGGTTGCAACACCATGCTGACCAGCACCAGTTTCTGCAATAATTCTTTTTTTACCAAGTCGAATGGCTAAAAGAATTTGGCCAACAGTATTGTTGATTTTATGTGCACCAGTGTGACAAAGGTCCTCGCGTTTTAAAAAGATAGAAGCACCAAATTCTTTACTCAAACGTTCGGCTAAAAATAATGGTGTAGGTCTTCCCACATAGTCTTTGAGTAATTGTTGAAACTCTTCCTGAAAAGAACTTTCATACATGATCTCTAGATACTTCGCTTTTAATTCTGCTACATTTCTATGCAACATTTCAGGAATATATGCTCCACCAAACTCCCCATAATAACCTTGCTGATCAGGGTTCTGATATGTTTCTGTTTTCATCATCATCTTTCTAATTTGTATATCAGGCTTTTAAATTATTTACAAAAGCTTTGATTTTTTCCATATTCTTTAAACCAGCAGCCACTTCAAATTTGCTATTAATATCCACCGCAAAAAGGTCTTTAGCCACTGATTCTTTTTCGAATTCTTTTAATAAATCAACATCCTCAGGTTGTATGCCGCCACTCAGAAAAAAAGGCTTTCTTACATTCTCACCTTTGAGAATATTCCAATTGAATTTTTTCCCAGTTCCGCCATAACCAGCTCCTTCAGTATCGAACAAAAACATATCACATACCTCTTGATAGTCTTTTGCTCTCCATATAATATTTTCACCTTCTCTCATACGAAATGCTTTTACAACCGTTACATAGTTGGAAATTTTTTCGCAATACCTCGGTGATTCATCTCCATGCAATTGCACCAAGTACAAACCACACGCATCCACCATTTGAAGTACTTCTTCGGCAGGAGTATTTACAAATACTCCTACTTTATTAATTTGTTGCCCTTTTAGTTTTTTCAACTGTTCTTTACTCATATGAGAAAAAACATAACGAGGCGATTTGGGGTAAAAAATGAATCCTGCAAACTCAACACCCATTTCGTCGAGTTGCATTACCTGCTCTGGCCTGGTCATACCACAAACCTTTATTCGCATATTATTTTGCTTTTAATTGATTTACAAAATCAGCAAAAGCAATCGAAGGATCGGCTTCTTTCATAAAATTCTCACCGATCAAAAAGCCTTTAAACCCGGCATTGCGCAAAGTTACAATTGTATTTACATCACCGATGCCACTTTCTGCAACAGCCAGCTTATTGGATGGTATTTTGTTAATAAGGTTGAGTGAAGTTTGAATACTCACTTCAAAAGTCTTCAAATTCCGGTTGTTCACACCTACTAAATCAACCTCATCACAGATATGATCCAGTTCAGATTCATCATGAATCTCTAATAATACTTCCAATCCAAGGCTTTTTGCCAAAATTGCTAATGAACGCAGTTCTGCCTTAGTTAAACAAGCGGCAATTAATAAAATCAAGTCTGCTCCCATCGCTTTGGCTTCATAAACCTGATAGGGATCAATCATAAAATCTTTACGTAAAATAGGAATTGAGTGAATCCTGGCTGCTATCAGATCGGCTGGCTCCCCACCAAAAAATTCCTGATCCGTCAATACAGAAACCGCACTTGCATGTTTTGCATAAGCGCCAGTTACTTGCACCACATCAGCAGTTCCATTTATCAGCCCTTTCGATGGCGACTTTCTTTTAAACTCTGCAATAATGCCGGTTCTCTCTGGATCGTTTAGAAAAGCAGTAACAGAATAAGTACTACGTTCAAATAAAGGAGCAGCTTTCAATTCCTCTATTGATGTTATTTGCTTGCGTGCCGCTACTTCCAATTTCTTCTGTGCTACTATTTTATCGAGAATATTCATCTATTGTAATGCAATTAAATTTTGTAATGATTGATAGGCTTTTCCGCTATCCAAACTTTCTACTGCTGCGTTATATGCATCGTCATAAGATGCATATTTTCCAGTACAATTTAAAGCCATTGATGCATTGGCCAATACCACTGCATTCTGAGCCCAGGTGCCTTCCCCTTTAATGATTTTTGTAAATATTTTGCAGGCCTCTTCTACCGTATTACCACCATGAATATCTTCTGCACTCACCATGCGTTTTCCTAACTGCTCAGGCGTAAAGATCTTTTCCCCTTTATTCGTAATTACTTTGGTATCGTTGGTTAAAGAAATCTCATCATATCCATCTAAACTATGAATGATGGTAAAAGCCTTTCCAGTTTGTTGTAATAAATAATTATAGATTCTTGCCATTTCTAAATTGTAAACACCTACCAATTGAAATGCAGGTGAAGCTGGATTCACCATTGGTCCAAGCATATTAAAGAAATTACGTAGACCCAAATTCTTACGAATAGGACCTACCGCTTTTAATGCCGGATGAAATAAAGGTGCATGCAAGAAGCAAATATTTGCAGACTCTAATTCTTTTAATAATAAATCATTATTGTTCTTGTGTTTGTAACCCAACTGCTCCATTACATTCGACGCCCCACTAATAGAACTGGCGCCATAGTTTCCGTGTTTAGCAACTTTCTGACCTGCGCCAGCTACTATAAAGCAGGAAAGTGTTGAAATATTAAAAGTATTTTTTCCATCACCCCCAGTTCCAACAATGTCCAGCACTTCTTGTCCTTTCAAATCAACTTTGATACATAATTCCAATAGTGCATCACAAAATCCCTGCAACTCCTCAATAGTAATACTGCGCATTAAAAAAACCGTGATAAAAGCTGCTACTTCTGTATCGTTATATTGATTATTAGAAATACTAATCAATACCTCTTTCGCTTTTTCGCGAGTGAGTGTTTTGTGTTCGAATAAATATTGTAATAATTTTTTCATGGTATTATTTCTTTAACCAGTTTTTTAAAATGGTTTCTCCCGTTGGTGTCAACACGCTTTCAGGATGAAACTGCACTCCTTGCACATCATAATTTTTGTGTTCCAATGCCATGATGAAACCATTTGCTTCTGTTGCTGTAATGGTTAAATCAGATGGAAAATTCTGATCACTCACTACCCAGCTATGATATCTACCCACAATGAATTCAAGTGACATTCCTTCAAACAAAGAATTGACATTTAAGTTTGCATTTTTTCGATCATCCACTAATTGAATGGGGGTAGCAATTCCATGGAATGGAGAAGACAAATTCGTTAAGGCTGCCCCAAAGGCTTCCCCAATGGCTTGATGCCCTAAACATACGCCCAGTATAGATTTGCTTGCGGCATATTCTTTAATTAAAGGCAACAATAGGCCTGCTTCAGAGGGAATTCCCGGACCAGGTGACAATATTATTTTATCGTACTCTTTTACTTTTTCTAATGGAAGTTCATCATTACGAAACACATCTACTTTTTGTTTCGTAATTTTTTCAACCATGTGTACCAGGTTATACGTGAACGAATCGTAATTATCAAAAACTAAAATCTTCATATTCTATTGTTAGTGCTACTGTTGAATTAAATTTCTTCTGCTATACTGATGGCTTTTTTCAATGCATTCAGTTTATTATTTACTTCCTGTAATTCGTTTTCAGGAACACTGGCTGCTACTACACCTGCTCCTGCCTGATAAGTAAGGGTATTGTTCCTACTCATAAAAGTTCGGATCATAATAGCATGATTACAACTTCCATCAAAGCCCATGAAACCAATTCCTCCACCATAATAGCCTCTGGGTGTTGGCTCATATCGATCAATCAATTCCATGGCTTTAAATTTCGGCGCACCACTTAAAGTTCCTGCAGGAAATGTTTTTGCCAATAATTCAAAAGGATTTTGATTTGCACGCACTTTACCTGTTACTTCACTTACTAAGTGTATAACATGACTGTAATAATGTACTTGACGGAATTGACTAACAGTAACTTCATCACATGATCGACTAAGATCATTTCTAGCAAGATCTACGAGCATTACATGCTCTGCATTTTCTTTTGGATCGTTGAGTAATTTTTCAGCCATTGCTTTATCCGTATCATCATCCCCACTTCTTTTAAAAGTTCCAGCAATAGGATGTACTACTGCCAACCCATTTTGGATAATTAATTGCGCTTCGGGAGAAGAACCCATCAGTTTATAATCACCATAATCAAAGAAGAATAAATAAGGTGAAGGATTTACACTTCTCAATGCACGATAAACATTAAACTCGTCTCCCATAAATCCTTGTTCAAAACGTCGGCTTAACACAATTTGAAAAACATCTCCGCGCATACAACTCTGAATGCCTTTTTGAACTATTGTTCGATAATCTTCATCCGTCATATTACTCAGCTCTGCACCTTTCATTCTAAATGGATATACAGGAACATCTTTGCTTTTGATAATCGACTCCAGCATGGGCAATTCACTTTCGATACCTGCAATTTTATTTTCACAGATATATAATTCATCCTTAAAATGATTGAATGCAATTACATATTGATATAAGCGATACCGCATCAGGGGTATATTGGGAAGGCTTTGCTTTTCAGTAGAGAAACGAATCGTATCGAAAAATTGTACGGAATCAAAACTGCTATAACCGTATAGCCCTTGTGCAAAAACTGCTTCTTTTTGAGTAGCTGGTTTTATCTCAAATTGTTGCATGAAATTCCAAAGCTCTTGTGGGGCATCTGCTGGTTTTTTAAGAGGGGCACGTTCTGGTTTTTGATTGGGGAATTTGAATTCCATACTGTTTACAGAACTCACTTCAATTCCGGCAATAGCATTAATTCCGATAAACGAATAACTATTTTCAGCCACGTGGTGATCAGTACTTTCAAGTAACACAGTATCGCGGAATCTGTCGCGTAAACGCAGATAAATTCCTACTGGTGTAAATACATCAGCCAACATCCTTTTACAACTTGTTTCAACTACAATTTTTTTCATGATCTGTTTTTCTAAGCTTATCAAAACAAAAAGCCCCGGCAAAATTGTCGGGGCTTTGAATATATTTCAAAATAGTATTGGCCATGCCGCTACATTCCCCTTTTAGAGTTTGTATGCCACCACCAATATTTATTTGCTATTCTGTTCATTGCTGTGCAAATATGAGTGAGATTTTAAATTTTTCCAAATATTTTCTCTAACCCCTATAAAACTCCTTTTGTAGAAGGCAAGTGATTAGAAAATGGATCTCTTTTTACTGCCATTCTGATGGCTTTAGCAAATGCTTTAAAAATGGCCTCAATTTTATGATGTTCATTTTCTCCTTTACAGGAAATATTAAGATTACATTTTGCGGCATCGCTAAATGATTTAAAGAAATGGAAAAACATTTCAGTAGGCATTTCTCCAATTTTTTCACGTTGAAATTGTGCATCCCATACCAACCAGTTTCTTCCTCCAAAATCGATTAACACCTGTGCAGATGCTTCATCCATAGGAAGTGCAAACCCATACCGTTCCATGCCTCTTTTATCAGCAAGTCCCATTGCAAACGCTTCCCCTAATGCAATACCAGTGTCTTCAATTGTATGATGTTCATCAATTTGTAAATCGCCTTTTGTTTGAATGGTTAAATCCAACTTTCCATGTCTCGCGATCTGATCCAGCATATGATCAAAAAAACCTATTCCAGTGTCAATCTTTGAAATACCTGATCCATCCAGGTTTAATTCCACATGAATTTTGGTTTCATTGGTATTGCGATCATGAGAAACCTGCCTTAAACCCAATTTTAAAAACCGATAGATATCTAACCAATCTACTGTTTCTAAAGCAACGGAAGATGCGAGTGCCTGAAATGAATCTTCAACCTCAGCTCCACCCAAAGCAGCATCCACTTTTATCCAAATAGCTTTACATCCAAGATTTTTTGCTAATTGAACATCGGTAATCCGATCTCCAATCACATATGAATTTTCTAAATCATACTCAGGATTATTGATAAACCTGGTAAGCATACCTGTAGCAGGCTTTCTGGTTGGAGCATTATCTGCGGGAAAGCTTTTATCGATATGAACAGAGCTAAAATGTATCCCTTCATTAGCCAATGTTTCCATCACAAAATCTTGTACCGGCCAAAAGGTCTTTTCAGGGTAAATATCTGTACCCAAGCCATCCTGATTGGTAACCATCACCAATTCATAATCCATCTCCTTTGCAATCAGACTCAGGTATTGAAACACATTTGGGTAAAAACTCAATTTCGAAAAATCGTCTATCTGATACGTTGGAGGAACTTCATTAATGATAGTGCCATCCCTGTCTATAAACAATACTCTTTTCATACTATTTATTTTTTGCTCTTACTGCCTTCACCTCTGCTATAGTTACCTGAGATGCTTTGTTTGACCAGCTGTTTCTAACATAAGTTAAGATATCTGCAATTTGGGGATCTGTTAGTTCTTTATGAGACGCCATTACATTACTATAAGATTCGCCTTCAATTTCCTCACCTTTCAAACCATTCAAAACAATTTTGATCAATTTTGCTTTGTCCTTGCCTTTTACATTTGCACTCCCATCCAGTGGCGCGTTCAAATGTGGTACCCCACCTCCATCAACCTGATGACAAGCAAGACATTGAAAAAGATACAATTCTTTACCCCTTGCAATAGAAGATTTTAAACTTGACGTTGTTGGCTGCTGGCTTGCAACTGTATATTGATTATTGATCAGTAAGAAGGCAGTTAATGCAATCACTCCGAATTTTATTGCCTTCATTTATTTAGTCTCTTTATTATATATAATACGATAAATAGTTCCCTTTACATCATCAGAAACATACAAAGATCCATCTGGTCCTTGTGCCAATCCGCATGGACGATGAGCTGCACCTCTAGTTCCAGTAACAACTTCTACTCCTGAAAATCCATCTGCAAACACTTCCCATTTACCAGTTGGCTTACCATTTTCAAAAGGAACAAAAACAACAAAATAACCAGCCTGTGGCAAAGGAGCTCTATTCCAAGAACCATGAAAAGCAATGAATGCACCATTTTTATATTTTTCAGGAAACTGAGTTCCTGTATAAAATAATAAACCATTCGGAGCCAAGTGAGCTGGAAATGCAATAGCAGGATTGCTAAATGCAGGATCGGTTGACTCTTTTTTGGCATCACCACCATACTCGGGGGCCACCATTTTTTTATTTAATTCAGGATCATAATACACATAAGGCCATCCTGCATTGGTGCCTTTTTTAATAGCATACATCGTTTCTGCTGGTTTTTCTGCACTGGCTTTCTCATCATATAAATCAGGAAACAGATCATGCAATTGATCGCGACCATGTTGCATCACAAATAATTGGTTCGCCTGACTATTCCAATCCAATCCCACCACATTACGCAGACCTGTTGCATAACGTTCACCCTGGCCATAAGATTGGTTGGGAACATTCGCCTTAAATTGCCAGATACCTCCGGCTGAGTCTAAAATTGGACAAGGCATTCTTCCCAGAGAACCCTTGGAACGGTCTTCAATTTGACAAGAATTGGAATAAGCCCCAATGTTTACATATATATTACCATCATTATCTAAGGCAATTGACTTTGTTTCGTGTTGATTACCTTTTTTTAATCCCGTAATGATTTTTTCAGGTTGTTTGGTATCCAGTACATTCCCTTTATCATCAAGTTTATATCGAAATACTTCTTCATCAGATGAGGCATATAAATAGCCATTTTTGATAGCAATCCCTGTTCCGCCATAATTTCCAAAGCTGGTTACCATATCTGCTTTGCCGTCACCGTTGGAGTCGTGCAGTTTAATGATTCCTTTTTCACTTCCCACTTTTCCCTGGATCTTTGCATAAATATCCCCTTGAGTAGTTACTGTTAAATGTCTGGTGCGGCCAATATTATCTGCTACTTTCAATGCTCCGAAACCTGAAGGAAGTTTAAGACCTGCATTATCTGCATCCGGTTTTACTAACCCCATCTTATTAGTATGGGTTGAATCAGCCGCATGCAATGTGGTGGTCAGCATTGCAATTGCTATTAGACTTAATGAAACTGTTTTTCTCATATTTTGTGATTTAGAATTTGAAATTACTAATCATAACAGAATTAATCCACGATTGTTTCTTGCAAATACCAATCTTGCATCGCATCTACCAAAATGGTATTCTCTTTTTCTGAGCCGATGGTAATGCGAAGGCAATCTTCACATAGCTGAACCGAACTACGATCGCGTAATACGATCCCTTTTGTAAGCAAAAACTCATAGATCTTTCTGGCATCTTTAATTTTAACCAAGATAAAGTTGGCATCTGAAGGGTACACTTTTTCAACAGTTGGCATCGATTCAAAAACTTCTGCTAAAGCCTCACGCATATCTACTAACAACTTGATCATATCGTTTACCTGACCCACTTCTTCTAAAGCCTTCAATGCCAGTTCTTGTGTGGCCTGATTGATATTATAGGGTGGTTTAACTTTATTAAGTACCTCAATTACCTCAGCGGATGCAAAAGCCATCCCTAAACGAAGTGCTGCTAAACCCCAGGCTTTACTAAATGTTTGCAAAACAACCAGGTTCGGGTATTCTGCTAATTCCTGCACAAAAGATTTCTGCTGGGCAAAATTGATATAGGCTTCATCAATCACAACAAGACCATTGAAATTGTTCAGTACAGTCTCAATATCTGCTCGGTTGATACTATTTCCAGTGGGATTATTAGGAGAACAAATCCAAATAAGCTTGGTTTTATCGTTAATTAAAGTTTCAATATGTGCCAGATTTAACTGAAAATCAGATAATAATGGCGCAATTCTTAATTCAATGTCGTTAATATTGGCACTGACTTCATACATGCCATAAGTGGGCGGACAGATAATAACATTATCCTTACCCGGTTCACAGAAACTACGAAAAAGCAAATCGATACACTCGTCGCTACCATTCCCCAGAAAGATATGCTCCTGTTTAATGCCTTTCACTTTACTTAATGATTCCTTAACTGCATGCTGATGTGGATCAGGATAGCGATTGTACCATTTCACCAAAGGAGACCCCAGGCTATTCTCATTTGCATCTAAAAACACTTTCGCTTCACCACTAAACTCGTCTCTTGCTGAAGAATAAGCCTTCAGGTTTTTGATATTGGGGCGAATCAATTTGCTTAAATCAAACATATTATTAAATTCAAAAGTCAAAATTCAAAAGTTAAAACACTAGACCTACTTTGCCATTCTTACCCGAACTGCATTGGCATGAGCATCTAGTCCCTCCGCCATGGCCATCAACTCCACTGTTTTAGAAATATTGGATAATCCTTGTTCAGTCAATTGTTGAAAACTGATCTTCTTTACAAAACTATCAAGACTCACCCCACTATAAGCTCGTGCAAAACCATTGGTTGGCAATGTGTGATTAGTTCCGCTCGCATAGTCTCCCACACTCTCGGGAGAATAGTTTCCTAAGAAAATAGAACCTGCGTTAATTATAGAATCAGAAAGAGTTTCGGCATACTTACAGGACATAATCAAATGTTCAGCAGCATATTCATTTACTAAATCAATTGCATCAGAAATATGTGACATTAAAATAGCAGTACTATTCTCTAATGATTTACTAGCCAAGTTTTTACGTGATAAATTATTTAATTGCTTAACAAGCTCTATTTGCACTTCTGCAATCAATTTTTCTGAAGTAGACACCAATAAGACCTGACTATCTGCCCCATGTTCGGCCTGACTCAAAAGGTCTGCTGCTACAAAAATTGCATTAGCAGTATCATCTGCTAATATACAAACCTCACTTGGACCAGCAGGCATGTCAATGGCAATTCCCTGCTGTTGAATGAGCTGTTTTGCACAGGTAACGTATTGATTACCTGGACCAAAGATCTTATACACCTGCGGAACTGTTTCTGTACCATAAGCCATGGCAGCAATTGCCTGAACGCCTCCGATTTTAAAGACTTTATCGATACCCACTAGTTGCGCAGCAAATAGGATAGCTGGGTGCAGCTTTCCCTCTTTATTAGGAGGAGAACATAAAATAACTTCCTGACAACCAGCTAATTTTGCAGGTATACCTAACATTAATATAGTAGAAAAAAGTGGTGCTGTTCCACCCGGAATATAGAGTCCAACCTTTTCAATTCCCACCGACTTGCGCCAACAAACTACTCCCGGCATGGTTTCAATTCTTTGCTCAGGCACATATTGAGCAGCATGGAAACTGCGGATATTATCTACTGCAATTCCTATTGCAGCTTTTAATTCGTCTGATATAGAACTTATAGCTTCATCAAACTCTTCTTCTGAAACAAGCAGATTTTGCACGTTAACACCATCAAATTCTTCCGTAAAAGCTGAAACAGCCGAATCACCTTCCAACTTAACTCGATCGAGTACCAATTTTACTTTCTCTTGCAACGAAGAATTGTCAAAAACAGGTCTAGCCAACAACTTTGGCCATTCTATCCGGGAGGGGTATCTTATTTCTTTCATTTGTAGCAATAACAGTTTTACACAATCATTTTCTCAATAGGTATTACTAAAATACCTTCCGCACCGGCTTCCTTTAATTGTTCAATTATATCCCAAAACTCATTCTCTTTCAACACACTATGAACACTACTCCACCCTTGCTGAGCTAAAGGCAATACGGTTGGACTTTTCATACCAGGTAAAAGACTGATGATCTTTTCGAGGTTGTCATTTGGAGCATTTAGTAAAATATACTTGTTGTTTTTAGCTTTCTTAACCGACTGAATACGGAAGACCAATCGATTTAATATTTGGATTTGCTCATTTGTAAGGTTAGAATTCTGGATTAAAACGCATTGAGATTCCAGAATGGTTTCTACCTCTTTTAGTCCGTTCATAAACAAAGTGGACCCACTACTCACCAGATCACAAATACAATCTGCCAACCCGATTCCTGGCGCAATTTCTACGCTACCACTAATCTCATGGATTTCAGCTTTGATCTTGTTTTTCTGCAGAAACTGCTCCACTAAAACGGGGTAACTGGTGGCAATTCTGGTATTGGACAAAAACTCCGGACCATGATAAGTCTCTCCCTTTCTTATTGCAATACAAAGTCGGCACTTTCCAAAACCCAATTTTTCACCTACAATAACTTTTTTCCTTTTCTCAAAAACCACATTTTCGCCAACAAAACCTATATCAGCTACTCCATCTTCTACATATTGCGGAATATCATCATCTCTTAAAAAATAGAGTTCTATTGGAAAGTTGCTGGCTTCTGTCTTCAGTTTATTTACTCCATTGCTAATATCTATCCCACACTCTTTTAATAAGCGGATACTATCATCATACAACCGACCACTTTTCTGAATTGCCAATCTAAGCTTTACAGGTTTTTCCATTTCCGATTTCATGTCTTTGTCTTGCATACGTTGAGTTTAATCTGAAGATTGCCACTTCAGCATGGATACTACGAAAAAAGCCTACCCTAGGGTAAGCTTTCAATGTTTTTATACGAATTCACAAAACACCGCCGCCTACCAGATGGGTAAGATATGATGGTGATGTATATGTGTGTATGTTATCATTACCCTACAAAAATAATGGCATATTCCTTTTCCGGCAAATTAATTTCTTGTAACCAGCCATATATTTAAAAAAACCTATGCGACAAAAAGATAAATTAAGCTTTCCTCATTTTGCAGATTCATAATTTGGTTAACTTTCCCCTCCAAAATTGCTATTATGTACCAACGACTGCTTTTCATTTTATTATGTTCAATTATTGTTTCAAATACTATTGCTCAAGATAAACGCAAACTTGTTTGGAGTGATGAATTTAATTATAAGGGTTTACCAGATTCCAAAAAATGGGGATACGACACTGGTGGCCATGGATGGGGCAATAATGAATTACAATATTATACTTATCAGAAAACAAAAAATGCGCGTGTAGAAAATGGTAATCTAATCATTGAAGCTTATAAAGAACAAGTTGGAAAAAACGCATATTCTTCAGCTAGGTTGGTAACAAAAGGTAAGGGTGACTGGACAAGTGGGAGAATTGAGGTTCGAGCAAAATTGCCAAAGGGTTTAGGTACTTGGCCTGCTATTTGGATGTTAGGATCTAAGACCCCACTCAAATGGCCTGATGATGGAGAGATTGATATCATGGAACATGTGGGTTATGACCAAGGGAATATTCATGCCTCAGCCCATACAAAAAAGTATAATCATATTATTGGCACACAAAAGACTGCAACCATAATGGTAAACGACTGTAGTGAGGCATTTCATGTGTATCAGGTAGATTGGGATGCAGAAACCATGCGAATTGGCGTTGACAATAATTACTACTTTGAATTTAAGAACGAACATAGTGATAGAACAGCATGGCCTTTTAATGAGCCTGAATATCTACTGCTGAATATTGCAGTGGGAGGGAATTGGGGCGGACAAAAAGGTGTTGACAATACGATCTATCCTTTGAGAATGGAGATTGATTATGTGAGGGTATATCAATAATTAAATAATATCCATCATCAAACACAGCGTTTGGGCTAAAGCCCGATATTTATTTTATCTCAAACCCTAGGCTGAAGCCTAGGGTTAACAAATCATCGATACGATATACTCTTCACTTTTCACTTTTCATTCTATCTTACAGCACAAAATAAAAAATATGCGATTCAGATTGCTTTTAGCCATTTTATTATTTAGTACAGTATCCTTTGCACAAGACTTTTATCTTTTTATAGGAACCTATACCTCGGGGAGTAGTAAAGGAATTTATGTTTATCATTTCAATGCTAAAAATGGAACTGCTGAGTGGGTAAGCAATACTGATCATGCAGAAAATCCCTCTTTTTTAGCTGTTGCTCCAGATGGCAGGCATCTCTATGCAGTGAATGAAGTAAATCAAAATGGATCTGGATTAGTTACAGCTTACAGTTTTGATCCAATTAAAGGAAATTTAGAGTTTTTAAACAAACAATCCAGTGGAAGTCAAGATCCCTGTCATATCTCTATTACTAAAGATGGAAAATGGGCTGTAGTAGCAAATTATAGCGGGGGAAGTTTAGCCAGTTTTCCACTAGAGCCCAATGGAGTAATTACTTCATTCACCCAACAAATTGTTCATGATGGAAGTAGTATCAACACTCAAAGGCAAGAGAAAGCGCACGTGCATTCTGTGTTTTTTAGCCCAGATGAAAAATTTCTTTTAACACCCGATCTGGGAATGGATAAAGTAAATATTTATCAATTCGATACTTATATTAAAATGCCGCTTCACAATGCAGCACAAAAATATATCAGTTGTGAACCAGGTAGTGGGCCAAGACACTTGGAGTTTTCTCCGAACGGAAAATTTGTCTATATCATTGAGGAATTAAGCGGTACCATATCTGTGCATAGTTATAATAATGGAACAACCAAATTCGTACAGCGAATAGCTACTCACCCGGCTGACTTTAATGGTCAACCTGGAAGTGCCGATATTCATATTTCACAGGATGGCAGGTTTCTTTATGCTTCAAATAGAGGAAAAGAAAACAATATCGCCATTTTTAGAATTGATCAAAACAAAGGCACACTTAGCTCATTGGGTTATGAACCAACAAAAGGGGAAGGCCCAAGAAATTTCAGTATAGATCCAACAGGAAACTTTTTGCTGGTAGCTAATCAATTAACAAGTACTGTTGAAATATTTAAAAGGGATAAAAATAGTGGCTTATTAAAACATACAGGTAATAGTATTAATATTCCGAATCCTGTTTGCCTGAAATTTTTAGCAAAGAAATAATTCATTCAAAATTGTTATTCCAATTCTAATAATAAAAGCTCCAATGATTTTTAAACACTTTCTTTCTGAAATAAAGCTGGGATTGTTTTTAAAATCAACAAAATATCAAATAAGAATGAATGGTTCTTAGCGTAGTCATTATCTAACATTAATCTTTCTTCCTCTGACATATCGCCCTTCCCTCTTTTTTCTACTTGCCAAAGTCCGGTTATGCCTGCTGGAGCCATAAAACGTAGGGCATATTTATCTGTAGTTAATCTTTCTGCTTCGTATAAAGGCAGGGGTCTATTTCCAACGATGCTCATATTACCAATCAACACATTTAATAATTGTGGCAATTCGTCAATACTAGTATTTCTTAAAAATTTACCCACTTTAGTTACTCGTGGATCATCTTTAATTTTGATGAACGCAGAATTAGCAGTAGCTTTTTTGAGTATGGAATATTTCTTCTCGCACCAATGATGATTATCCGCATATACCGGGTAGCGACATACTCCTCCACTTGCCATACACCAATCACATATAACAGGCGACTCATCTGTTGTGGAATCACTAACAGTAGCATCAATCTTATATTGATTTAAATGTTTTAAATCTTTCAGCCGTTGATCCGCATTTACATACATTGAACGAAACTTAAAAAATTTAAAGGTTTTATAACCCGTACCTACTCTTAATGAATAATAAAACACGGGGCCTTTTGATTCAATACTAACGGCAAGAATTACTAATAAAAGAATGGGTGAAAGCACAATCAACACAGATCCAGCAAAAACTATATCGAATACTCTTTTGATTAGTTCTGTTTTGTACGCCTTAAAAATATTACGTTCTAACTTCGTATTTATAAACTGCCAGTGACTGATACAAAAATTAATTCTTAGTTCAAGAGACCCGGGGTGAATGGGAGAAAGAAAAACATCAGTAACACCAGCATTTAGTGAAAGCAGCTTCATGTTTTCGTTAGCGTACTTTGTAAGAATAAAGAAAGGAGTACGCTGAAAGCCCTTATTATGTATAAAGTCTACAATTGATATTCCAAAAGAACCCATTATTTCACCTTGTGAAATAATGGCTACAATGTTTAAATTATTGTTGCTCCATTGAGTACATAAATCGATACTACTTTTAAAGCGCTGAATAAGGGCACCATTAAAATCGCATGATTCAATAATACGCAATGTTTCATCATCGGCGTGTAATACTGCTATAATTGGTGCTCCCATGAAAATCGAATTATTTGTTTTTCCCCATCCTTCTCAGGATGTTTTTTAACCTAGCATCTAATTCTCTAGGATTAAATGGTTTATTTAAAAAATCGTCTGCACCGGCTTCAAGGCATCGAATCCTATTTTCAATATCCAACTTTCCCGAAAGAATGATAAATGGAATAGATTTGAAAAATCCACTATTTCTTATCTGCAGTAAAAAGCTCAACCCATCAAGACCTGGTACATTTAAATCAGATAAAATAATGTCTGGAATATTACCACTTTGCAGATAATTCATTCCTTCCATCCCATCTGTAAAAACAGTTACTTCAAAATTTTCACTCAGAACCTCATTAAGAATGGATTGAATAAATGAATCATCTTCAATTACTAGTATTGATGGTTTAATTAGGTTTTGATTACTCATAGAAAAGAGAAAATATTGGATCAAAAATCCATAAGTTTTAAAAATACAATAAAAACGTCAGGCAATTTTATTTTTTAATCATTGTTTTGAGACTGAGCAGTTCAATCTCAAAAACCAATACACTATTAGGTGGAATAAGCTGACTTCGGTTTCTAATTGTATATGCCAGACCAGATGGAATAATTAATTGAATTTTGGATCCCAATTTTGCGTTCGTTAATCCAAGTTGCCATCCTTTTATCAATCTACTTAAAGGAAAGGTTGCAGGGTTTTCTTTGGTCTGATCAAATACGGTTCCATCTTTCAATAAATAGCCTTTATAAAATACAGTTACCGTATCAGTAACAGATACAGAACTGCCAGAACCTTCTTTTAATATATTATAATATACACCAGCACGATTACCCATGGTATCAATCTGCTTATTTTTAATGGCATTAAAAATTAATTGTTGATCAAGGGAAGCTTGGGCTGCACTATCTGCATTCTTGGTAAAATCAATCGTTGGCTTATTATTTTTAGCAGGCCTAATAAATCTATCACCAAATTTGGCATTAGACGGTTTGAATCCTCCGTTCCATAAATAAAACATACCCCCTTCTACTCCCCCACCATAATCTATTCTATCGCCCGCTTTTCCTGTAGCGTCGTACGAAAAATGAGATTCCGTTAATTCCATCCAGGTCCCATTTTCACGTTGGCCCCACTGATTCCCAAAATATGCATACCGCTGTAATTGTCCGTTAATCCCTACAAAGTTTTCATTAAAAGAATATAAATTTCTTAAAGGCTTTCCATCCTTTGGTGCTCTGAAAGAAGCGATCAATTTCCACTTCTGCTGTTCCGGCAAAAAGAAATACCCCGTATAAGTTGTAGTTTGAGATGCACTATCCATGAGTGCAGTTACAAGCATTTTATAGGTAACTCCTGCTTTCCAATTGTATCTCCAATGACTATGCCCCCCTGTTCCCTCATTCCCAAAATCATCTGCAAAAACGCCCTCTCCTTTCGCTAGTAATTTAACCTTGTTCGAATCAGCCACTTTAGATCTATTGACGGCTTCATTTCCAGCGTCCCATACCGAAAAAATAACTCTCCTTTCATTTTCACTATTTACTTGAATACCAAAATATCCTCTTGAAAATCCATTGGACATATAATAACTGTGGAGGATGTCAGCATTTTCAGGAATGGTAATTTCATTATAAAATGAAGTGAGACTAGTCGTATCAGAAATAGGATATCGCAAATGAACAGATGCTGCATTTCTTCTTGGCTTCTTATTGAAATGAATTCCATTAGTTGCATTTCCACTCAATTCTAAGGATTCTATCTCAGCAATAGTGTTACCCGATTTTTTCAACCCCTTGATTTTAATTGAATAGAAACCGCTGTCTTTAATATCAACAGTACCCAATATCTTTTTTTGGAATGCTAAGTTTTGCGGTATCGACAACCGAAAAGTTTTATTTGCTATTTCTACACTAATTATTGAACCAGCTTTTGCATTTTTAAGGTTTAATGCAACTACCAATTTCCCTTCCTGTACAAGGTGGAAAAAATAATGTATTTCCTGTTTTAAATCAGTCCAGTTTTGTAAGCCCTTACCGGGCTGAAAAAGACTTTCTTCATCATTCTCTGCAGGTACGGCATAACCAGTATTTGCAGGAATAGTAAAAGTGTTTTGTGACCAGACAGATAAATGGAGGATAAAAAAAGTAAATAAAATGGCTATTCTACGCATAAAATCATATTAATACATCCAAACTTAATAAAATCTCTTTTTGGAATGGATAAATATATTCCTTAAAAATTAATTAAACGTTTGTTTAATTCAAACAAATGTTTAATCTTTGTGTTTTAGATATTGAATGAGCTTAGATAAGAAAGAACATATAATGGAAGTAGCAGTAACCCTTTTTTCAGAAAAGGGATATGAAGGCACTTCCATTAGGGATCTTGCTCATGCGGCTGATGTAAATATTGCCATGATCAATTACTATTTCGGGAGCAAGGAAAAACTTTTTGTTGCTTTACTCGAAGCCAAAGCACGTTTTATGCGTGAGAAGATTGATTCAGTGCAGAATGATCCTTCACTGTCGGAACTTGATAAAATAAATCTGATTATTGATGGTTATGTGAACCGTTTTCTATCACAACCTGCTTTTCATAGAGTGCTACAGCAAGAATTACTAGTTACCAATCGCGAATTATTACATCAAAATGTTATTGAGTTATTTACCAAGAATACTCAGGATGTAGTGTCAATTATTGAAAAAGGCATCCGAAAAAAAATATTTAGAAAAGTTGACCCGCAATTATTGTTTGCATCTATTATTGGAACCATCAATCAGGTAATGCTCTCCAGAAGTATGTGCAATATATTACTAAACAAAGAGGTAGGATCAGATCCTTATCATGACCCTGAATTAAAAAAACGCATTACTCATCATATTAAACAAATGGTTCAAGACCATTTATTGATTCAACCAGCTATACAAAAACAGAAATAATGGAACAAGCACCTGAAAAAAAGAAAAGTTCGGCTATCCGATTTATTATAATTGGCGCCATATTATTAATTGGCGGTTATTATGGTTATGAGAAAGTACATTTCGCAATGACGCATGAATCAACCGACAATGCTCAGATTGAAACACAAATCACACCGGTATTACCTAGAGTTGCAGGATATGTGAAAACGATTGCAGTAAAAGATTATGACAGTGTAAAATCAGGTGACCTATTAGTGGAATTAGACGATGCAGAATTACAACAACAACTAGTGGAAATGCAAGCCGACTATACACAAGCTGAAGTTGATATTGTAAATGCTAAAGCTTCTTTGAACAATGCCATCGTTTCTTTAAAAGTAAATAAAGGTAATATTGACATCAGTGCATTAAAAAAGCAAAAAGCTTTGGAAGATTTACAAAGGGATCAAAACCTTTTTCGCAGTGAAGCCATTACAAAAAAACAATTAGATGATAGCAAATTCAATGCAGAAAACGCCTCTAAACAACTTGATAATAGTCAAAACGACTTAAGCTCTGCACAAAGCAGAATAGCTGTTCTAGATGCGAATGTAAAGAAAGCTGAAGCAGCTTTAGCCGTTAAGCAATCACGTATCAATCAGCAAAAACTAAAACTTACTTATACAAAAATATACGCGCCTCAAAATGGCAGAATAGGTAAGAAAACTATCAGTGAAGGTCAGTTTGTACAAGCAGGCACTCCCCTATTTTCTATTGTAAATGATAGCATATTTTGGGTGGTGGGAAATTTCAAAGAAAACCAATTATATGCTTTATCAACTGGAAAAAAAGTTGACATTACAATGGATGCATATCCTGATTTAAAAATCAAAGGAACAGTAGCAAGTTTAAGTGAAGCTACAGGTGCCAAATTTGCATTATTACCTCCAGATAATGCTAGTGGCAACTTCGTAAAAGTTACACAACGCGTTCCTGTGAAAATCTGGATCGATGATGTGGCAAAATATAAAAAAGAATTGCGCGCTGGGTTAAGCGTTAATGTAGTAGCAGAAAATAAATAGGATCTATGGCAACCCCAAAAGGATTTGCACAAGCGATAATTGTAATCACAACAATTTCTGCAGCGGTAATGGAATTGGTAGATACTTCTATCATCAATGTTGCATTGAACGACATGAGTGGTAGCCTTGGCGTGAGTATCGAAGACATCAGCTGGGTAATCACTGCTTATGCTATTGCCAATGTAATTATCATACCGCTTACTGGTTTCTTAGCTGAATATTTTGGCAGAAAGAATTACTATATTGTTTCAATGATCATTTTTACACTGGCCTCCTATATGTGTGGACAGTCTACTAGTCTCATCGAAATCATTATCTGGCGTTTTATTCAAGGAATTGGAGGTGGTGCTTTATTATCAACCTCACAATCTATTTTATTCGACGCTTTCGAACCAAAAGACCGAGGTAAAGCCGCAGGTTTGTTTGGAATGGGTATCGTGTTAGGACCAACATTAGGACCAACATTAGGCGGTTATTTAATGGAACATTTTAGCTGGCCTTTGATCTTTTTGGTGAATATCCCAATAGGAATTTTGGCAACAACATTATCCTTCATATTTATTGATAAAAAAGATGGTGAAGGAAAAAACAAATCCAATATTAAGATCGATTATATGGGTATTGGTTTGTTAATGGCTGGTATCAGTTGTTTACAATATGTGTTAGAAAGAGGAGAAACGGAAGACTGGTTTAGTAGTTCTTCCATACGCGTTTGTTCCATGGTGGCAGCCATCAGTTTAGGGCTTTTTGTATGGCAAGAATTAAAAGTGCGGCAACCTGCTGTTAACCTTAGATTACTTGGGAACCGAAATTTAAGTGTGACTACCATTTTTACATTTGTAGCCGGATTTGGCCTTTTCACATCCGTTTTTGTTTATCCTGTTCTGGCGCAAAGAGTTTTAGGTTTTACACCTTATGAAACTGGTTTAGCACTATTAGCACCTACACTATTCGGTGTTATTGTGATGCCCATCATGGGAATTTTATTAAGCAAGGGTGTTCCGCCCCTTCCTTTTATTGCAGTAGGCTTTTCATTGTTTGTGATCTATGCATTTATGAATTCACATGTGAGTCTTGATATTGGCAAAAGCGATTTGTTCTGGCTCTTTGTGATTCGTTCTTTGGGAATCGCCATGAGTCAATTGCCATTGATTAATCAGGCTGTAGCGGGTTTACATCCAAAAGATTATGCAACAGGGATTGGACTAAATAATATGGTTCGACAATTAGGTGGTGCATTTGGAATAGCAGTTGCTAATAATTATATAGCCAGGCAATATTCTCAACATCGGTCAGACTTAGTGAGTGGCATGCAAAATGGCACAGCCATAGCCAATAATTTAGCACAAAATATAACGAGTAAAACAGGTGATATAGCCAGTGTCGCAAACACAAAAGCATTAACCATCTTAAACGGATCAGTTGAACGACAATCTTATTATTTAGCATACTTAGACACATTTAGATTAATCGGCATTTTCTTTCTATGCGTATTACCACTGCTATTCTTTTTGAGGGTAAAGAAAAAAACACCTCAAGAATTAGCAATGGCAATAAAGGCAGCATCAGAAGCACACTAACAAAAATTGACAACAGCATTTATAAAACACAGTTCATGAAAAAAATATTCCTTTCCTCAGTAAGCATCGCAATTTTTACTTTTAATATGCATGCGCAGGTTCAGGTGAATACTGATCTTAAAAATCTCATCCAACATTCATTTGGGTATTTTCCAAAATTGAAAGAAGCAGCGAATACAGTAATTACAGCAGAAGATAAAATTGCATTAATACAAACAAATGCTAATCCCACTGTTGGAGCACAAGCTGGATACTTATATATGGCCCCTGTTTCGAAAGTAGCATTTCCAGGCTCCACTGATTTGTTCAAGTTTGTTCCAAACCACAACTACACAACTTCAGTGAATGCGAATTATATATTGGCAGATTTTGGAAGGTTGAAAGCAAATGTAGAAAAAGCTAAAACAGATTTACAGTTTGCAAAAGACAATATCGAATTAGCAAAATCTCAACTCGCCTTTCAGGTGGCTACTATCTATTATAATATGGTATATCTGCAGAAAGCAATCAGTATTCAAGATAGCGTGTTGAATTTTTTGAATGAAAACAAAAAAGTAGTCCAATCGAAATTAAAGGATGGAGAAGCTTTGAAAATTGATTTATTGAATATTCAAGCAAACATTGATAATGAAGAAAATAGAAAAGTAGATTTAAAAAATAGTTTGCAAAAGCAAATAAATCTTTTAAACTATACCACAGGTACCAGCGCTCCAGCAGGAAATTATTTTGACTTTAATATCGCATCAGTAAATAATCAGATCGCTTTGGATTCTTCGATTAACAATAATATTGACTTTAAAGTAGCTAAAGACAAAATCAATCAGGCTAACGGAGATATTGCGATTGCAAGGTTGCAGGACAAACCAAGTATATTGTTAAATGGAGGTTTAGGTTTCAAAAATGGTTTTATTCCAGATATTTATAAGTTTCAGTTTAATGGATTAGGGGGTGTTTCATTGAATATTCCATTATATTCTGGAGGTAAAACCAAGCAACAGGTGAAATTACAAGAACACTTAGTTCAACAACAACAGCTCGCATTAGAATCTTTAAATGCTAATTACAAAAAAGATATTGCGCAAGCGATGACAGATATTCAAACTAATATTGAGCGAATAGGAAATACACAAGCACAGATAGATCAGGCCAAATATGCACAGGATTTAGCGGCTATTCGTTTTAAAAATGGAGTGGGTACAAATTTGGAATTAACAAATGCAAGTACCAATGTTCAAAGAGCAGAATTTAGTAAGCTCCAATTCCAATACCAACTATGCGTTTCTAAATTGGAATTAGCAAAAATAATGGGATATCAGTATTGGTAATCATTATTGTGCATCAAACCAGATGGGTGTTGTATCGTCTGGTGTTGCATTGTAATTAATAAATAATTCTTCCCCTGCTGCTATTTTGCGCAGGGTTTTTATTGCCATTAATTCATGCTCAAAATCCATTTCATAAATACAATTGGATTGATAAGAATGATTATAGATGGATATATAGCCCATCCCTAAAGCACCAAGCTCATAATCATCTCCCCATTCAAAAATATAATTATAGAGCATCGTTTCTTCTGCTTTTGAACGTTCCTCTTTAGAAAGAACAAGTACAGGGGATATCTCGATCACTGTATCAATTGCTATAGATTCTGTTGCAAATACCCCCCTGCCACGAAGTTCTGAGGGAGCAACTACCAAGATGGGTAATATCATATTTAAAAATTATTACAAAGTTAGCATAAACCAACGCAGTAAATTTCCTTACTACACTCCAAAAAGCTAAATTGCAGCTATGTCACTAGAATTTGAACAAATAGAAATAACTGAACAATTCGAGCAACTTATTGCAACGGAAGACAAGTTGGCCATACAAGAATTCCTAAATGATCAAAACATAGCGGATGTTGCAGAGTTAATAAATGTATACCCTGAATATGAAGCACAGATAATTGCGAACATGTCTATTCACAGGGCTTCTAGTGTTTTTAAAATACTTGATATCGCGCAACAAAAGGATATTATCAAAGAGCTCCCTACTGCAAAAACTGCAGAATTACTCAACGATTTACCGGCTGATGATCGCACAGACTTTTTTGAGGAATTACCCAAAGCCGTCATTCGGGATCTCCTTAAACTTTTAGAACCTGAAGAAAGAAAAATAACCTTATCCCTTTTAGGATATCCAGAAGATAGTGTAGGCCGTTTGATGACGCCTGATTATGTGTACGTTTTCGCACAAAATACAATCGCAGATGTTTTTGACACCATACGTAAAGTGGCTAAAAATAGTGAGACCATTGATGTTATTTATATCATAAATGAAAAGGGTGAATTAGTAGATGATATTAGAATCCGGGATGTAATCTTAGCAACACCTGATAAGTTGATTTCTGAAATTGTAGATGGTCGTGTTGTTTCATTAAATGTAAATGATGATCAGGAACATGCGAGTCAAGTATTTAAAATGAATAATCGTGTAGCCCTTCCTGTAGTAGATGATAATGATATTCTTTTGGGTATTGTTACTATCGACGATATGTTATGGGTAGCAAATGAAGAGTTTAGTGAAGACATGCAAAAAATGGGGGGTACAGAAGCACTAGATGAACCCTATATGGATATCCCATTACTTAAATTATTTCGGAAACGTATTGGATGGTTGGTGGTACTATTTATTGGAGAAATGCTAACAGCAACAGCAATGGGCTATTTTCAAGATGAAATCGCGAAAGCAGTTGTGCTGGCGTTATTTGTTCCATTGATCATTTCTTCTGGAGGTAATAGTGGATCTCAAGCCTCTACCCTTATTATTCAGGCGATGGCTGTGGGAGAAATCACTATAGCTGATTGGTGGCGGGTTCTCCGACGTGAGCTCACTAGTGGTTTATTATTAGGATCAGTGCTTGGATTTATAGGGTTTGTTCGAGTAAGTATTTTTCAAAATATTTTTCCGAATCTTTATGGCGCACACTGGCTACAAATTGCGTCTACTGTAGGCTTCAGTTTAGTTGGGGTAGTATTATGGGGCACTATTAGTGGTTCAATGCTACCAATTGTATTAAAAAAACTTGGAGCTGATCCTGCAGTATCTTCAGCACCATTTGTTGCAACACTTGTAGATGTAACTGGGTTAGTCATTTATTTCAGTGTGGCATTATTCTTTTTGAAAGGGATTTTACTTTAAAAAATAATCCATAACCCTTTTTTAAATCCGATGAAACGCTTTTTAAAATATTTGAAACGAATCTTTTTAATATTACTAATACTGATAACAATATTAGTAATTTGTTATTATCAAAAAGATATTCCAGTTAATACACTTGTAAAAAAGTATTGCAATTCAGAATCCCGCTTTATCCCTTTAATGGGAATGCAAGTGCACTATAGAGATGAAGGCAATTCTTTAGATAGTACCCCAATAGTTTTCATTCACGGAACAGCTTCTTCTCTTTTTACCTGGGATAGTGTAACAAGTATTTTAAAAGATAAAAAACGGATTATCCGCTTTGATCTTCCTGCCTTTGCTTTAACCGGCCCCAATCCCGAAAAGGATTATAGCATAGACTATTATTGTAAATTTGTGGATTCATTTTTACTAAGATTAAAAATAAATCAGTGCATACTTATTGGTAATTCATTAGGCGGAAATATTGCCTGGCAATACACACTAATACATCCAGAAAAAGTTACTAAAATGGTATTGGTAGATGCCGCAGGCATACTTCCTACTATTCAACCAAAAGGTGCCATTGGTTTTAAGATTGCACAGATGCCGGTATTGAGAAATATTGTAAAATATATTACCCCAAAAGCCTTAGTAATAAAGAGTTTGCATGAAGCTTATGGGGATCATTCAAAGGTCAAGGACTGGCAAGAGAATCGTTATTTCGACCTTCTTATTCGTGAAGGAAATCGGGAAGCATTAATTGACCGGTTTAAAAATAATTTATATATAGATCAGACTGCAAAGATTATGCAGATCAATACACCCACTCTCATTATTTGGGGGGATAAAGATCAATTGATTCCTGTAGAAATTGCTTACAAATTCAACAAAGCAATTACACATAGTGAACTTGAAATTATGAAGGGTGTTGGGCATGTACCTATGGAAGAATCGCCAACGGATTTTGCGCAAAAAGTAAGTTTGTTTATAGTTAAAAAATAAACTTACTTGAACCTAAAAAATTATTTCCCTAAAAAAAATTTCACCGATTGATATATGCCTTTACTTAACGGCACATCTGGCAATCGTAAGAAATTTTCTAGTAAGCCCATTTCTGTCATGAATGCTTTCACACCAGCAGGATTATTTTCTGCGAACATCAGTTCATAAGCCTTGATCAATTGATCATTAATTTGTTTAGCAGATCCAAAATCGCCATTCAAACAATGGCGAACCATATTAGAAAATTCCTTCGGAAATGCATTTCCAGCTACACTAATTACACCATCCATTCCACAAGCCAATTGAGGAAGTGCAAGTGCATCATCACCACTTACAATTAAGAACTCACTGGGACGGTCACGTAATAATACCATGCATTGTGCCATATCCCCACTAGCTTCTTTTATTCCTACAATATTTGGAATATCATTCGCTAATCGCAATGTGGTATCAGCAGTCATGTTTTTTCCAGTTCGCCCTGGTACATTGTACAATATGATTGGCTTTGGAGATGCTTCTGCTAAAGCTTTATAATGAAAATAAATTCCTTCCTGTGAAGGCTTATTATAATATGGGGATGCGCTTAAAACAGCTGCTGCTCTATCTAATGGGATCTGATGCAGATCTTTGATCAACTCATGGGTATTATTACCACCAATGCCTACTACTATTGGAACACGACCAGCTACTTTATCAAAAGTGTGGTTCACAACATCGATCTTTTCTTGTTTATCCAATACAGGCGTTTCACCAGTAGTTCCAAGTGTTACAATATATTCTACGCCATTATTAATAAGAGAATCTAAGACCTTATCCAATGCAGGATAATCAATTTCAAAATTAGATTTGAATGGGGTAACGACGGCAACACCAGTACCGCGGAGTATTTTGCGTAAAGAAAGCATATTCGTTTTGTTTATGATCCAACCACTATTTGCAGTAGTAAGCGAATTTATGAATTTGTAAGTTCAGGTTCTTCTTCATCTTCTTCGAATTCTTCCCAGAATCCCATTTTACCATACTTGGTAATTCTATCGTTGATACGTTGTTCTGGCGTTTTAGTTTTTAGTTCCTCTAAAGATTTAATGATTTGAGTTTTCAAAATTTCTGCTGCAGCTACATAATCCCAATGTGCTCCACCATCTGGTTCATTCACAATTTCATCTACTAAACCAAAGCCCTTCATATCAGTAGCAGTTAGTTTTAGTTGTTCAGCAGCTACTTCTTTTTTATCCCAGCTACGCCATAAAATAGAACTACAACTTTCCGGAGAGATCACAGTATACCAGGTATTCTCCATCATCAAGGTTTTATCTCCCACACCAATACCTAATGCTCCGCCACTAGCACCCTCGCCAATGATCACAATCACGATTGGTACTTTTAATCGGATCATTTCATAAATATTACGGGCGATGGCTTCTCCTTGTCCGCGTTCTTCGGCTTCTAAACCTGGATATGCACCTGGAGTATCAATTAAACAAACAACAGGTTTATTGAATTTTTCTGCAAGACGCATCAAACGAAGTGCTTTCCGATACCCCTCTGGGTTGGCCATACCAAAATTGCGCATCTGGCGGGTTTTGGTATTAATTCCTTTCTGTTGTCCGATAATCATAACTGTTTCACCTTCCAGTTCAGCGAAACCGCCCACCATTGCTTTGTCATCCTTTACATTCCTATCACCATGTAGTTCTAGAAAATTCGTAGTCATATTTTGAATATACTTCACCGTATATGGACGATCCGGATGGCGGCTCAATTGAACCCTTTGCCATGGGGTAAGTGAAGCCGTTATTTCCTTTCTTTTTTCAATGATAGAAGCTTCTAATTGTTCCAAAGTAGAGTTATAATCAATCTTTGGATTCTTTTCAGCTAACTTCTTTGTATCGTCAATTTGTTCATACAAATCCTTGATTGGCTGTTCAAAATCTAAAAATTGTCTATTCGGGTATTGAGGCATATTTTATGTTTGAGACAGTAAAAATAAGGTTTGAATTTTTTTTTTAAAAGATTTGTTTATAAGAGGCCTTTCCCCTTATCTTTGCCAACCGAAAAACGACCCCTAGAGGTTAATTTTGAGGAAACGGATCGGTAGTTCAGTTGGTTAGAATGCCGCCCTGTCACGGTCCCGAGGACTCGGGACGGGTTCGAGTCCGGGATGTTAAATAGTTCTTTATGTTTTACGTTTATTTGCTTAAATCTGATGTTGATGCTACATTTTATGTAGGATACACTGAAAATCTCGAACAAAGACTAGAACAGCATAATAGTGGAGAGTCAAAATATACCAGTAGAAAAATTCCATGGAAATTGGTTTATTTTGAACATTTTGAAACAAAATCTGAAGCTTTGAAAAGAGAGTTATTTCTTAAAAAGCAAAGAAATAAAGAGTTTTACCAGAGATTGGTAAATACAATGGATCGGTAGTTCAGTTGGTTAGAATGCCGCCCTGTCACGGTCCCGAGGACTCGGGACGGGTTCGAGTCCGGGATGTTAAATAGTTCTTTATGTTTTACGTTTATTTGCTTAAATCTGATGTTGATGCTACATTTTATGTAGGATACACTGAAAATCTCGAACAAAGACTAGAACAGCATAATAGTGGAGAGTCAAAATATACCAGTAGAAAAATTCCATGGAAATTGGTTTATTTTGAACATTTTGAAACAAAATCTGAAGCTTTGAAAAGAGAGTTATTTCTTAAAAAGCAAAGAAATAAAGAGTTTTACCAGAGATTGGTAAATACAATGGATCGGTAGTTCAGTTGGTTAGAATGCCGCCCTGTCACGGCGGAGGTCGCGGGTTCGAGTCCCGTCCGGTCCGCAACTAAGAGTATAAACACCCCGTAAATCAATCATTTACGGGGTGTTTTCTTTCTAGTATACAGAGGGATTCACGATGCCCCTATTTTTATATGAATAGTTTCCAAACTCTGGAAGAATAAACCCCCTTAAAACCTCCCCTTCCCTTTTGACGGTTACAAATGCCTTGCCTGAAGGACTTATTAAGCTAAATATTTACAAATTTATTTTAACTTAATTGCCACAGTTTCCGTCTTCATTCCGTAACTTAAAGGTGAAAATGAAAAATATAAATTGCCTTCCAAATTTGGTTGATCAATTAATGGTAAAAACACTTCTTTTAGATGAGGCCACCGAATACTCAACCCGGTTAATGCAGCGCATAGGCAAAGGAAAATATCTACCGCTTGGAGATATGGAAGACCAAAATTTTCTGTAAGGGTGTATAAAGGCAATTTTACAATTTATGAAAGTATGAATCCATCATGTATAACGCTTGCAGATGGCAAGGTTAACCGGACTCAGACCAAGTAAAATGAATAGAAAATGTATTTATAGAATTCTTTAAACCAAAAATATTCTTCTAATCTAGTAAAAACATATTTATATGAATAAAATAACAGTTTTGGTATTCTCGATACTGACTGGTGTGTTAAACACTCATGCACAGAAGCCAACAATTTTAAAACAAGTATTAACCCTGCATATAGAATTTCAGGGAGGCGCGAATGGAGCTTGTGTTGCCTGGCATCCGGTACAAAAGAAATATTATGCCGCTCAGGCTGGCAATGAAACTTTCCCAATGGTGGTATTTGATGCCAATGGGAGATTGCTTAGCGACGACAAACTAAAAACACTAGCAGATGTAAGAGGTTTTTGGTATAACCCAAACACCAAAACACTTCAGGCCAATTGCTATGATGTTACCGGATGGGTAGAATACAAGCTAAATGGCAAGGGAATTCCAGCATCGATTACAAATATGGGTAAAGATCCAGGCAAACCGGATGCGCAAAGTGTAGGCGTTTATGACCCGAAAAAGAATGTGGTTTACTATTTTGATTATTCTACTGTTGGTATTGAGCGACACAAAATGAGTGATGGTGTTTCCGACACTACATTCGCGTTGCACCTTGGCGCCAAAACTAAAAGTGATATAGAGGATGATGACCAACAAGAGAAAAAAACAAACTACAACGAAAATACACTGATATATACGGGTATTGCAGGTTCTGAAATAGGTTTGCTTAACGTGAATGATAAACAAATAGAATTATATAACCTTACAACCGGCCTTATGACTAAATCACTAAGGTTACCTGATGACGCTCCTATTGAAAGCTCACTGAACTTCAGCTATTGCAATGGTATCTACTGGCTAAATGATAAAAAAGCACATATTTGGCATGGGTACAATGGCAATTAATTTAGAACTATGCCAGACCGCGGATTATAATTATTTTTTTATTTAAAACCAGTTAAATGACAATCCAGGTAATTTACGCCCGGCAAAAAAATATTAAATTTCAGGGAAATTTTTATTTATACACATGAACAGAAAGTCCTACAATTTTCCATTCATGATCTATCTTTTCAAGCATCTTCATTTCATAAGAATAAGAAGCAATTCCATCTTTTGGAGTTGACACTTCATCGTGACTAACCCAGGCAGACTTTCCTTTAATACTAATTTTCAAGTTGCTTATTGCATAAGTTCCATTACCAAGGGATTTTGGATCTGTTTGTAGCATATTTGACGGAGGCACATCAAATGTTTTACCATCTTTAGTTGAAACAAGAACCCTACTATAGGGCTGAATATGCCAGCAATTAGCATGTCCAATTGCATCTCCATTCCTGTAGGTAGCACATTCTCTTTCTATTAATTCTTTTACTGCTGCAGTTTGATTCTTACTAGTTACACATCCCAGGATTGAGCTACATAAAAAGAGAAAGAAAGTTAGTTTTAAAATCAAAGAATTATTCATAGACAATATCAATTAAATTATATTTTACAACTTAGAAAGCGCTTAATTGTTGATTTACCTACTACTTTTATTGTAGTTTCATTTTATAGGCGGGATGCCACAAAATAATCAACCACAAAAACCTTATCCATATGCGGTTTTAATATCGTTTGAAAAGCCTTGTGAGCTGGATTTTGTTGGTAATCTGCTAAGTCCTTTTCTGAACTAAATGTTAAGGCAAAGCAATGTGTAAATCCCTGATCCAAATGTTCTGGACTCATGTTTAACCCCCACTCCATTTTCTTTACTTGGGGCACAGTTCCATATAAATGATTAAATGCTTTTACAACTGAATCAATAGAAGCAGCACTGGAGCTCGATTTAAAAGTAAATAAAACAATATGTTTCAACTCCTTTTGAGTTGATTGTGCTTGTAATTGAGTAAGTCCTAAGAATGTGATTGCAAAAATAAAGGCTAATTTTTTCATGTTTAATTTTAATAAATTATAAAAATTGAATGGGATCATCGCAAATTCGAAACCCTTCGTTAAAGGAATTCATAAATATAACATCATCTAAGTCCAAATCGAAATTTGTGGCATCAAAGTTTTCTTGCAGACGTTCCACTTTTATAGATTTAGGGATAGCAGATACCCCTAACTGAATATTCCAATTGAGTATAATCTGTGCGGGTGATCTCTGATATTTTTTACAAAGCTTGATGATCCTTGGGTCATTAAATTTAATTCCTCTAGTGAGGGGGGAATATGATTGCAATTGAGTTCCTTGCTTTTTACATTGATCTAAAACATCTTTTTGATAAAGCCAAGGTGTAAACTCAATTTGATTTACCGCAGGAATAATGGAGGCGTAGGATTTCAACTCCTCTAAAAAAGGGACTGTATAATTGGCCACTCCTATAGCTCGAACTCTTTTATCTGCATATAATTTTTCAAGCGCTTTCCATGATTCTTTTCGGCCTTCCTTTATTGGCCAATGAATTAAATACAAATCAATATAATCTTGTTGTAATTTTTGTAAACTTTCGTCAAAAGCTTTCATTGCTTGATCATAACCATGGTCTGTATTATTCAATTTGGTAGTGATAAAAATCTCATCTCGCTTTATACCACTGTTTTTTATAGCATTACCAATCTCTTTTTCATTATTGTACATTGATGCGGTATCAATAAGCCGGTATCCGATTTCAAGTGCAGACTCAACTGCTTGTTCTGCTTCCCTTTCATACATATCGTATACACCTAATCCTATTAAAGGCATTACAATATTATTGTTGAGCTTAGTACTTGTTCGTGAACTATCCATCATCTAATTTAATAAGATGTTTTTGTTCAGAGCAATAATAATTTTAGGGTCACAGTTTCAAATACAGATTGAATATACCTTATTAAATAAAAGTATTAGAAATGTCTTTAGCAAAAAGTATAAGATTGCAAAAAAAGCCCCAATAAATATTGAGGCTTTCCTGGCAATCTCCTATATGAAGGATTTTGTATTTTTTTATTTGGTATATATTTTAGCGTTATTTCTATATCCTGTTCCCGTATTACTATACCAATCGGGATATAATATACCTCCAGAATTTGCCCATTCCAAGAAGTGCAAATATGCATCTGCAATATTTACACCCTCTGCAGGATAATTAAATCCTCCTAAAAAGCTTAATGCCCATGGGTGATTATCCTTTGTAACATAGTAAATATTGGATGCTACATTCGTTCCATCTTGCTTAGTGCCAAGTAACAATTTATCAGCAAGATCTGTGGGCAGATTTCCAGGTAGATGCATTTCATATGACCTACTATGGTTTTTAATCGCAAAAGGATTGAAAGGTGCATTTCCAAAATTTGCTTTTGAAATTGGAGATGTGAACTGTACATAAATATGTGACGTATCTCCTGTTATTTTTGGTTTAGACATATCAGTATTGATTCTCGTAGGATCTCCTGCATTCTGAAGCAGGTTTGCATGATTATCAAATGGTATAATTACTGCTTTACTTTGACCTGCTTCAGTTCCATTTGAATTCTGTTTGATGTAGTTGGTTTTTAAACTTTGTCCTGTTACAGTTTTAACTAAAGAACTGCTAAAAGGGAATTGAACACCGAATCCATTTAAAAGGGTTGCACCTGCAGCAATCGGAACATAATCTGCATAAAATTCCACAATATTATTCTGAGCATTGCTGATGATCTTATATCGATAGTTTACCACTAAGTCATTTAGATCATAATCTCCTGTATTAGGCCATTGGTCTTCATATGCCAAAGTTCCAAATGTAGTAGGTGTGGGAAAATAATTAATATATGCTCTTGTTGGATCCGTAGGGAAAGCATCATTTGCATTTGTAACACCGTCACCATCTAAATCAGCAGGGATATCTGCTTTTTGAACTCCTACAGTAGAAATGGCTGTGATTGGATTAGAAGAGGCATAAATCATCACATCATTAAAGTCTTGATCACAACTTTTACTCTCTCGATTAATATCTTCGAATCCAATCATGTAAGTATTATTATATTGAAGCAAAACTGTATGTCGTTTTAAAGCCGGATTAACTTCCGGGTTCAAATTACTATCTGAAAAGTATGCGCCTCCTGCATAATAGTTAACACTGGTGCCATTCCAACCATCTGCAAATAGAACCAAGCCAATGGTAGTTCCAGCATCATATGTTCCAATCTTTACTTTATCACCAGAATGCATACCACCTCCACTACCAACCAAACTTGCATTAGGAAATACAAAATGAATCGTATCAATATCCTGCATGGTAGCTGGAGGTTTATTAGTTGGATATTTATAATAACCCAATGAATTTCTATATCCTGCTCCCTCATAAATAAAAGTCAACCAAACATCCGACTTTTCAGTAATTACAATATCTGAAGCCGCACCTGCAGAAATATATTGTGGATGCAAAAGAGCAACACTTTTAGTTTCTGGTAATGACACATTGATCGAAGCAAGCATATCTGCACCAATTATATCCCCTACTGGCTCTAAATAATTGGGTCTACCAAGTACATCAGTAGAACCCATGGGTGCAAATTTTACTTTTGTTGTTCCCGTATAACCCATTGCCTGAGTGATAACATCACTACGAACCGCGCTGTACGAAAGATTAACACCTGCACTTAATGTACCAACTATATTTCCAGAATAACCATTCGCACCACCAAACGTACAGGTTGCTTTGTTTCCAATAATTAACACTTTTGCCAAACGTACGATACCTATATATGCTGGATCAATTATTAAAGTATCTGTTGAACTTGGAACAGTAATGTTTGTGGAGAAATTACCAGAAGCATCTGTAAAGCCTTTATATAAAAGCTGGTCAACAGCACCTGCATTGATACTGTAAATATTTACAGGTACATCTGATAAAGCTTTATCATTGTTTGTAAATGTATTTACCGTTATACTTACCGTTTTGCTTGTACCATAAGTAAAACCGTCAGGAGCAATTTTAGTTACCGGCTCTGCCGGAGGGGTTGGGGTGTTATTTGAGATTGTTGCTTTATGACAGGCAGTTAATAAAAAAACTGTTGCAAAAAGGACTAAACTAAATTGTTTCATAAATGATCATTAAGATGCTTTATTAAATACCAATACCCTGCCAAAGGATATTATATTTTTAAACACTTGATAATCAGTAAATTAATAATCGAATAATTGATCAAATATTCCATTATTTGGAATTAATCTGCATTTTGGAAAGATTTTAGATTTATAAATTAGACGATTCAAAGAATAACTGGATGCAGAATCATGCAAGAATATTTATAAACTATTCTTTTATTTTATTGAACCTTTTCAAATGATTTGATGTTTACATAATTATACCTTTCTGACTTTTTATTCTTTACAAAAAGTGTTGAATCAAACAAGTTCTAATAAACCAATAAATACATTACAAGAAATAAAAAATACAGATGAAAAATAAATTTTCTTTTTTTGAAATTATAATTGCTGTTTTAGCGCTCGTCATAATCTTTATCTCAGAATATTATTATACAGTTCTAAAAGATCATGACCGAGCAATTTTCATAGGTTTATGGCCACCTACAATGCTTATTTTACTCATCTACATGAATTCAAAAAAAGATTAAAAATGAAAGACTTAGATTTTATCATTCTCACAATTTTGGTTTCCGGATCTTTCATATTTTTTTGTATCGGTTTAATAAAAGGTATTAGATCGGGAAATAGTAGCCGTAGTGATAAATGAAATCAATAAATTTGTATGTATATAATAGCAAATAAAGAAGCCTGATTGAATTCTATTTTCAATCAGGCTTCTTTAATG
>JBAXXT010000013.1:0-64027 GCA_037127755.1 Bacteroidota bacterium | reverse complement strand
TACTTATTTGCATCGATCTATTTGCTTTCCATTTTAGGACTTGGTTTACTAATTTCTACTTATGCAGATACGCAACAGCAGGCCATGCTCATTTCTTTTTTTCTTTTGATGATATTTATAATGCTAGGTGGTTTATTCACTCCTATCGATAGTATGCCATCATGGGTACAGAAACTTACCTGGTTAAACCCGGTATCCTATTTTATAGATGTTGTGCGTATGGTTGTTTTAAAAGGAAGTGGACTTGCAGATATTAAGAACCACATTTATGTTATTATTGGGTTTGCTATTTTTCTAAACAGCTGGGCTGTTTGGAATTATAAAAAAACAAATTAGCAATAAGTATTTTAATCAGTTTAAATTCAGTTCAATCTTTGCTATTTGAGTAAAGTAGTTGAGGAAATATTTCCTAAATTGAATAGTCAAATAATTTGACTATCCAATTTTACAACTTCAACTTCTGCCATGAAACGAATATTGCTTATTCTTCTAGTTGCCTTTTTAACATCCTCAGTAATAAAAGCACAACAAACTTATACCCCAGACTGGAATTCAATTGATAGTAGAGCCACACCCACCTGGTTTGAAGACGCCAAGTTTGGCATCTTTATTCATTGGGGCTTGTTTTCTGTACCTGCTTATAGTCCAACTGTAAGAGATGGTGTAGGCGTTTACGACCGATATGCAGAATGGTATTGGAGACGATTAATGGAACCAGGTAACACGCAGGCATACTTCACAAAATTTCATAATCAAACCTACGGGAAGGATTTTAAATACCAAGATTTTGCCCCTCTATTCAAAGCCGAAGCTTATCAGCCCGACGAATGGGCCAAATTATTTGAAAGAGCTGGCGCTAAATATGTAGTACTCACATCTAAGCACCATGAAGGATTTACACTTTGGCCATCTAAATATGCCTGGAATTGGAATGCTACGGAAATTGGACCTCACCGCGATCTTTTAGGTGATTTAACTAAAGCTGTTAAAGGAACAAGTTTAAAAATGGGATATTACTATTCACTCTATGAATGGTACAATCCTTTATGCAAACCTGAAACGATTAATCAATATGTGGATGAACACATGATGCCTCAAATGAAGGAATTAGTGAATACCTATAAACCAGATATATTCTGGACAGACGGGGAATGGGATTATCCATCTGCATCCTGGAAAAGTACCCAGTTTTTATCTTGGTTATATAATGAATCACCAGTTAAATCAACGGTAGTTGTAAACGATCGTTGGGGAAAAGAAACCAGAAGTAAACATGGTGGCATTTACACTACTGAATATGATCTTGTAGATGCAGGAGATGCCAATGTTACAAAATTTGATCACCCCTGGGAAGAGTGTCGCGGTATCGCAGGCTCTTTTGGTTATAATCGTATGGAGCAGTTGGATGATTATTCTTCTTCCGAAGAATTAGTACATATTTTGATTAATAAAGTGGCAAGAGGAGGTAATCTATTATTAAATGTGGGACCAACAGCTGATGGTAGAATTCCTGTAATTATGCAGCAAAGACTAAGTGATATGGGACAGTGGCTTAAAGTAAATGGAGAGGCAATTTATGCCTCACGTAAATGGGAAAAATCTCCAAATATAACTGTTGCTACCACACAATATTATACGAAGAAGGGGAAGGATTTATATCTCATCAGTACCAAATTTCCAACTACTGATTTAATTGTAACGGATATCAATAAACCAGCAAAAGTTACCATGGTTGGTTTAGATGCATCAGTGAGTTCAACTTATAAAAACGGCAAATTAATAATCAAAGTACCCATCATTAATCCTGCGAATAATCCGAGCAATTATGCATGGGTATTTAAATTGGAAGGGGTATTATAATAAATTTGAATTTGTGTTTTAGGAATGATTTGTTCAAATTCACACCTAAAAAATTACACTATTCTGTCTATTGAACCTTTGTCAATTAAAAACTGACTTTTCAACAAAAAATCAATTATTTTTAAAAAGGGATAGTCGTTTGTATAAAACTACTATCCCGTTTGCCATACGAAATCAACTAACTATGCTTTCCTTAAAGTTTAAACAGAGTAATATCCTGTTGCTTTTTATTGGAGTTGTATGTGTTTCTTCTTGCAAAAACAAAAGTCAGCAAGTAGAATCCATACCAGATCAGGTTAGTTATAACTATGATGTGAGGCCCATATTATCTGACAAGTGTTTTAATTGTCACGGCCCCGATGCCAGAAAGCGTGAGGCTGGTTTAAGATTAGATTTGGCTTCTGAGGCCTTTAAAGCTTTACAAGACCATCCCACAAAACATTCATTGGTGGCAGGTAAACCTGAGCAATCAGAATTATTTATTCGAGTGTCTAGCAAAGATACCAGTATACTCATGCCAAAGCCCTCAAGCAGATTGCCTAGGCTGACTGACAGGGAAGTGGCCATTCTAAAAAAATGGATTACACAGGGAGCAGTATATGAACCTCACTGGGCCTTTGTGGCACCAAAGAAAAAACAATTACCAAGCGTAAGTAATCAGCAATGGCCCATCAATGAAATTGATTATTTCATTTTGAAAAAAATGGAAGACAAAGGTCTTGAGCCAAATGAAATTGCAGAAAAAGAAAGGTTGGTTAAACGAGCCTATATGGATCTTGTAGGCATTTTACCTAGTCCTAAAGAAACGGATGCATACGTTAATGACAAACGTCCTAAATCATATGAATTATTAATAGATCGTTTACTCAATATGCCACAATATGGCGAACGAATGGCCATCAATTGGCTAGATATTGCACGCTATTCCGATTCTCACGGCTATCAAGATGATAACTATCGTTCGCAATGGCCATGGCGCGATTGGGTGATTCATGCATTTAATAAAAATATGCGTTATGATAGTTTTATCACCTGGCAATTGGCGGGCGATTTAATTCCTAACGCTAGTAAAGAACAAATATTAGCAACCGGCTTTAATAGAAATCATAAAATTACAGAAGAGGGTGGAGTTATTGATGAGGAGTATCGTGTGCAATATGTAGTAGATAGAACCAATACTTTTAGTAGATCCATTCTTGCAGTAACGGTAGAGTGCGCAAAATGTCATGATCATAAATATGATCCAATTTCGCAAAAGGACTACTATCAATTATACGCTTTTTTCAATAGTGTTAATGAAGTAGGATTAGAAGCAACTGTAGGCGGACCAGAAACATGGGCTAAAAATCCGCGTATGCAAATCTCCAATAAAGATTTGCAAACTACACTGTCGTTTATCAATAAAATGGATACGAATAAATTAGAAGTATCAGTGATGAAAGACAAAGACACTGCCAGAAAAACTTTCTTGCTTTCCAGAGGTAATTATGATCAACCAGCAAACGAAGTTTTTCCATCAACCCCATCTGCAATTCTTCCATTCGGAAAATCATTTCCTCAAAATAGATTGGGTCTGGCTCAATGGACATTCGATAAACGTAACCCTTTACCTGCGAGGGTTTTTGTAAATAGAATCTGGCAAGAATTTTTTGGAAGAGGGTTTGTAAAGTCAGCTGCAGATTTTGGAATGCAGGGTGATCTGCCCACGCATCCAGAATTGTTGGATTGGCTTGCCGTAGACTTTCAAGAAAATGGCTGGGATATTAAAAGATTGGTGAAGCAAATTGTGCTTTCTGCTACCTATCAACAATCAAGTAAAATATCAAAGGAGCAATTAAATAAAGACCCTGCTAACCTTTACCTGTCATATGCTCCAAGAGTTCGTTTTCCTGCTGAATTGATTAGAGATATGCTTTTATGCAGTAGTGGACTTTTAAATAAAACAATTGGGGGCCCCAGTGTAAAACCATATCAGCCTGATGGACTCTGGGAAATGGCAACATCGGGAAGAGGGATCCTGAGAAAATATATGCAGGATTCAGGGCAATTATTATATCGTAGGGGGATCTATACTTTTATCAAAAGAACTGTGCCTCCTCCATCAATGATGATGTTTGATGCAAGTAATAGAGACGAATGTCAGGTGGTTCGATATAGAACTAACACCCCGCTTCAAGCTCTCATTATGTTGAATGATCCAACGATGATCGAAGCATCAAAGGCATTGGCTGATAAAATATTGCAAACGGAATCTGATCCAACAAAAATCATCACAGAAGCTTTTAAAACGATTATTTGTAGAAGTCCATCCACTTCAGAAATGGAGGCACTGTTAAGTTATTGGAAAGATGCAAAGATTGATTTAGAAAAAAATATATCTCGGTCCTACAAAATGATGGCCATTGGTGTTTATCAACCAAAATCAAAAAACAAAACAGAATTGGCAACTACGATGCATACGATACAGATCATTTATAATATGCAGGAAGCAATCACAAAAACCTGATATGGAAAAAGAACTATTTGAACACGGCCTCAATATGAATCGCCGCAAATTCATGAGTCGACTCAGTATCGGATTGGGGTCTGCTGCATTGGGCTCGCTCTTAATTCCAGATTTGTTTGGAGGGAATAGCAGCCCTGAAGATGCTATCATGCGCGGATTGCCTCATTTTGCACCTAAAGCAAAACGAGTAATTTATCTTTTTCAAAACGGAGCGCCCTCTCAATTAGAAACTTTCGATTATAAACCGCTGCTTTGTAAAATGATGGGAGAAAACTTGCCTGAATCTATTAGAGGTGGTCAGCGATTAACAGGCATGAGTTCCACGCAAACAAGTTTTCCTTTAATCGGTTCATATTATAAGTTTAATCAACATGGACAATCAGGTGCATGGGTGAGTGAATTATTTCCACATATGTCTAAGATTGTAGATGATCTCTGTATCATTAAAACAATGAATACAGAAGCCATCAACCATGATCCTGCACTTACTTTTTTTCAATCAGGTGCACAACAAGGTAATCGGCCTAGCATGGGCTCCTGGGTGAGCTATGGCCTGGGTACAGAAAATAATAATTTGCCCGCTTTTTGCGTATTACTCTCAAGGGGAAAAGGAAATGGGCAAGGAGTATATTCTAAACTTTGGACCAATGGATTTTTAGATTCCGTACATCAGGGTGTTCAATTTAGTAGTGGAGAAAATCCTATTTTGTATTTGCAGGATCCAAATGGTATGGATCGGCAAACCAGAAGAAAAATGCTCGATAAGATTGCAGTACTTAATCAGGAAGAATTCAACAATTTTGGCGACCCGGAAATAGCGGCAAAGATTCAACAATACGAAATGGCATATCGGATGCAGACTGCTGTGCCTGAGATCATGGATACCTCAAAAGAGTCTGAAGATATCATTAAATTATATGGCCCCGATTGTTTAGTGCCTGGAACCTATGCAGCTAATTGTTTATTGGCCAGAAAGCTTTCTGAGAATGGTGTGAGATTTGTTCAGCTATATCATCAGGGATGGGATCAGCATGGGAATTTACCCAATGAAATGCGTGGTCAGGCCCAAGATGTAGACCAGCCTTCAGCTGCTTTGATAACTGATTTAAAACAAAGAGGATTATTGGATGAAACGCTGGTGATCTGGGGTGGTGAATTTGGAAGAACAAATTATTGTCAGGGTAAAATGCAGGTAGATAATTATGGTAGAGACCATCATCCCCGTTGCTTTTCCATCTGGATGGCAGGTGGTGGTATCAAGCCGGGGATTGTTCACGGAGAAACAGATGAGTTTGGATATAATATTATAAAAGATCCTGTACACGTGCACGACTTCCAAGCAACAGTATTGAATTTGATGGGATTAGATCACGAAAAGCTAGTGTATAAATATCAGGGAAGAAGATATCGCTTAACAGATTTGTATGGAAACGTAGTTAATAAAATCATTGCTTAAATCACCCTTATGAATAGAAAAGAATTTGTAACAAAAACAATTACAGGAACAGCTGGTTTCTTTATTGCAAAAGATCTGTTTTCGAAATCGAAACAAGATCCTATTTACGGACACAATGAAAAAAAATATCGACTCAATAATAAATGGGGCAATCTGAATCCTGATAAGACACCTGTAAACGACTGTCATGAAATGGTACAGGATAGCAAGGGAAGGATTTTGTTGTTGACCAATGAAACAAAGAACAATATCATTATCTATAATAAATCGGGTAAACTGATTGATACCTGGGGTACCGAATTCCCCGGCGCTCATGGTTTAACGATTCAACATACTGGTAAAGAAGATTTTTTATTTATCACCGATACCAATCGACATCAGGTGTATAAAACCACTATTGACGGTAAAATATTATTTACAATTGATCCACCTCAAGATATCGCGGCGTATCAGAAAAAAGAAGCTTTTGTTCCAACAGAAACAACCGTTTTAGACAATGGTGAATTTTATATCGCGGATGGCTATGGCGCACAATATGTGTTACATTATTCTGCTGAAGGTAAGCTGATTAACTCTTTCGCAGGAAGGGGAGAAGGTGATGAACATCTGGATAATGCACATGGTATTTGTTTGGATACCAGACAGTCAACTCCTACATTAATAGTAACTGATCGCAGTAGAAATGCATTTAAAAGGTTTTCTCTGGATGGAAAATTATTAGAAGTGATTCATCTTCCAGGAGCCTGTGTATGTAGACCCGTGATCAAAGGCGATTATTTATATGCAGCAGTATTAAGATCTCCTGATTTAAATACAGAAGCTTCTGGATTTGTAACGATTCTAAATAAAGACAATAAAGTGGTGTCTAATTTAGGAGGATCCAATCCGGTATATGAAAATGGAAAATTGAAACCATTATCTCAGACAGATAAAATTTTCACGCATCCCCATGATGTATGTGTGGATGATGAGGGAAGTATCTATGTTGCACAGTGGGCATCTGGTAAAGTTTATCCTTATAAATTCACCCAAGTATAAATGGCGCGCGTACATAAAATTGTCAGTGCCATTTTATTTGGTGGTATTGTTTTATTGATTTTCCTTTTTGTTTTTGAAGATAAACTTCAGATTCCAATTTGGCTGCAGGTAGCAGGAAGAATGCATCCTTTATTTTTGCATTTCCCGATTGTATTATTAATACTTTCCATTATTCCTTCCTGGCTGCCCAATGAAATTAATAGTAATGCACTTTGGTTATATATTAGAGTTGCAGCAGTATTTACAGCTACGCTCACAGCCATTATGGGTTTACTTTTATCGATTGAACAATCCGATAAAGGCGAATTGCTTTTATGGCATAAATACACAGGTATTTCTATTGCCATCATATCCTGGCTATTTTTTATTTACTATGAACAATTCAAAAATAAAAAGCTGTATCATAGAATACTATCCATTGGAATCTTAATGTTAATAATACTTACAGGTCATTGGGGTGCAGATCTAACGCATGGCGAAAACTTTTTGTTAGAACCACTTCATTTGGATCAACCTGCTTCCATCAATGCAGAAAACGCAAAGATTTTTACTGATGTGATTAACCCAATCTTCAAATCGAAATGTGGTAATTGTCATTTAGGTCATAACCAGAAAGGAGGGCTTTCTTTGTCGGATAGCATCGCGATTTTAAAGGGGGGTAAAAATGGCAAAGCTATTGAAATGGGGAACTTACAAAGGAGTTTAATGATCGAAAGAATGCGTTTGCCTTTAACAGATAAGAAACATATGCCTTTGTCAGATAAACCTCAATTAAATGAATCTGAAACTAAGCTTTTAGAAATATGGATCAAGTCTGGAGCACCATTTGATCAAAGATTAGTAGATCGTCCAGCAAATGATAGTCTGCGAATTTTAGCATTTGATTTTTTACAACCCTATCTAACTACGAAAAAAGAAATAATTTATTCTTTTGCAGCAGCTGACGAGAAAAAAATCTCAGAACTCAATAATAATTATCGGATCGTTAAACCTTTAGGATTTCATTCTCCCGCTTTATCTGTTTCTTTTTTTGGTAAAACAAAATATAGCATCGAAAAATTAAAAGAGCTGGAACCCATAAAAAAACAGGCTATCCATTTGAATTTATCAAGAATGCCAGTCACTGATGATCAATTGGATCTGATTACATCATTTCCAAATCTGGAAAGACTTAATTTAAACTATACCGATATCACTGACAAAGGGCTAGGGAAACTTTCTGCTATGAATCATTTGTATTCCATTTCATTGGTGGGAACAAAGATCAGTAGTGTTGGCATTGAAAATGTGTTGAAAAATAAGAACCTAAGAGAGGTGTTTGTGTGGGATACAAAAATAGCAGCAGCAGATATTGCCAAGTTTAAAAAAACAAATAAAGAGGTGCAAATTGACTTAGGCTTCACAGGTGCTGATACAACGCTGCTTGCATTAAATACGGCTTTTGTAAAATCATCTACCGGCTTCTTCAGTGGAACTAAATCTATTGAATTGGCTCATGTTTTAAAAGATGTTTCCATCAGGTATACGGAAGATGGAACCGAACCGGATAGTGTGAAAGCTATTTTATATAAGAATCCATTTGTAATTGATAGTACAACCAATTTACAATTCAGAGCATTTAAAAAAGGATGGCTGCCTAGTAAAATTGCGAATGCAATTTTTATTAAAGCGGGGATTACAATTGAAAAAACAACTTTAATTACTCCAGCTGATTCTAAATATAATGCGCAAAGCGAAAAAGTATTAACTGATTTGGATCTAGGCGATATCGCTGACTTTAGTTCAAAAAGCCTGGGTTATCAGAAAAATGATGCGGTGCTTATTTTTGATTTGGGGAGCACAAAAACAATTCAAAAAGTGAATGTGAATACTTTGCAGAATATTGCAGCTTATATTTTTCCTCCTACGCGCTTAGAGGTATTGGGAAGTATTGATAAGATCCATTGGGAGCCACTTAAAACGCTGAATCCTGTTGCTCCAACAAAAATAGTACCTGCAGAAAATTTCATGTATCTGTTAGCTTTCAAATCAACAAAAGTTAGGTATATAAAGTTAATTGGGGCACCTATTAAAAAACTTCCCATTTGGCATCCTGGTAAAGGACAACCTGGATGGCTTTTTATGAGTGAAGTGATTATTTATTAAATATAAAATATACTCTCTAGAAAATGGCTAACACTACTGTAAACAACAGAATTCCTGGCAGACTTTATTCATTAGATGCATTAAGAGGCTTTGACATGTTTTGGATCATGGGTGCCGAAGAAATTGTGCATGGTTTATTTAAAGTAACGAAGCTCCCTTTTTTTGAAGCATTTTCTATACAATTAACGCATCCGGATTGGAATGGGTTTCATATGTACGATTGTATTTTCCCTCTGTTTTTATTCATTGCTGGAGTGGCATCTCCTTATTCTGTAGGCAAAGAAATTGAAAAAGGACATTCAAAAGGTTCAATTTTTTTAAAAATCGCAAAACGTGCATTGATCCTTATATTGTTAGGACTGGTAGTTAATAATGGCTTAGTGATTCGCCCTATTTCTGAGATCCGTTTTGGAAGTGTATTAGGCAGAATTGGTATTGCGTATATGTTTGCTAATTTCATTTATTTAATCACAAAAAAACAAGTTACTAGAATTATCTGTTTTTTTAGTTTAGTGGTTGGTTATTATTTGCTTTTAAAATTCAATGCAGCACCAGGATTTCCAAAAGGGGATCTTACACAAGCAGGTAATTTTGCTTCTTATCTTGATCGATTGATTATGCCTGGAAAATTATATTTGGGTAATCACGATCCGGAAGGTTTAATATCTACAATTCCCGCCATTGGAACTGGTTTATTAGGAATTATAGTAGGAAATTATTTGAAAAACAGTATTGATAATGGTTCCAGAAAATCTTTGATATTGTTTTCAGCTGGTTTACTCTTTATAGTTATTGCAAAAATTTGGAATCTAGATTTTCCAATAAATAAGAATTTATGGTCAAGCTCATTTACGATGCTTGTGGGTGGTATTAGCATGATATTCTTATCTGTTTTTTATTATATAATTGATGTAAAAGGTTATCGGTATTGGGCATTCTTTTTTAATGTAATTGGAATGAACTCGATACTGATCTATATATCTGGTCATTTTATTAATTGGGATTATACTACAAACGGATTATTTCATTGGGTGGGTCAACTCTTGGGAGAGCCTTATAACGCTGTTGCATTCTCTGCATTGTATGTTTTTGTTCAATGGCAATTTTTATATTTTATGTACAAGAAAAAAGTATTTTTAAAAGTTTAAAAATTTATAATGAAAGTAATATTCCTATCAATTTATTTGTTTCTTGTTTCTGTTGTTTGCAATTCACAAAATTCGACAGGTGTTTTTAGCAAGCATCAAGATATTGGGAAACCTGCGCTTACTGGAGATGTAGCATATAATAGCGATGAACAGAGTTATACCATAAAAGGGGCAGGCTATAATTTATGGTTTGGACGAGATGAGTTTCATTATGCCTACAATAAACTAAAAGGCGATTTTATATTAACTGCTAATTTTAAATTCATAAGTAAAGGCGCAGATCCTCATCGTAAAATTGGTTGGATGATCAGAGCTGGCGAAACTGAAGAAGCGGCTCATATGACTGCTACTGTTCATGGTGATGGTCTTACCACATTGCAGTGGAGAAGAATGAAAGGTGCTTTTATGCGAGATCCACAAGATCAAATTTTTACTAAGAAAGCAGGAACTGAAATTATACAGTTAGAACGTCTTGGGAAAGAGTATATCATGCGCGTGGCGCATGTAGGAGAGCCTTTGCAGGAAGTTGGGAGAACAGATGCTATTGATATGCCAAATGATGTGTTAGCGGGAATATTTATTTGCAGTCATAATCCATCAGTAGTAGAAGAAGCCAAGATCTGGAATCTTCGTATTGAACAAACCGTGGCTGACACACATAATGGATATAAGGATGGGATTTTAGGTAGTAAATTAGAAACACTGAATGTTTTTGATGGTCAAAGAAAAGTGATCTATGAAGATAAAGGCAGAATTGAAGCTCCCAATTGGATGCCCGATGGAAATTCAATCTTGTTCAATAAAGGAGGAAATATTTATACAGTTCCTGTAACTGGCGGTGAGCCCAAATTATTAGAGACGATTGGGGCAACTAGAAATAATAACGACCATGTTATTTCTTACGATAAAAAACTGTTAGGAATTTCTTCTCATCGCGATGGGATGTCGGGTGGTGGAAGTACTGTATATTATCTTCCATTAACTGGAGGTAATGCTAAATTAATCACAGATAGCACACCCAGCTATTTACATGGTTGGACGATCGATAATAAAGAAGTAGTATATACAGCCCAAAGAATTAGTAAAGGCGCAACCTATAATATTTATAAAAAACCGATTAATGGTGGACCTGAAGTACAATTGACATTTTTACAAAAGGGATTAGCTGATGGTCCTGAATGTTCTCCTGATGGAAAATATATTTATTATAACTCCACCCAAAGCGGAAACATGCAACTATGGCGTATGAAAATGGATGGGAGCGAACAAACGCAATTAACTTTTGACGAATACAATAATTGGTTTGCGCACGTTTCTCCCGATAATAAATGGATTGCTTTTATATCTTTCCCAAATACAGTAGATCCAGGTGATCATCCTTTTTATAAAAGAGTGATGTTGCGCTTGATGCCAATTAATGGTGGGGGACCAAAAGTAATTGCTACTTTGTTTGGTGGTCAGGGAACCATTAATACACCAAGCTGGAGCCCGGATAGTAAATTCATTTCATTTATAAGTAATAGTGGACCAATCCAATAAATCAAAAACTGCCATTTAAATCTCAGTTCTTAAAATTGATGGTTTAATATGTTCAAGATTAATTACAGCGTAAAAAAAGAGCATTGTTTTTTGGTATTAATTGTTTGATTTTTGTAGCTCTAGCAAATAATAGTTTCTTAATTTGTGTTAGTTAAATAAACTGATTTACACATTCTTGAACCTATCATATGGCAAAGTTTAAACTTAAGATCAACAGTAAAACTTTTGAAGTTGATGTAGATCCAAGTACGCCTGTACTTTGGGTGTTACGTGATCATATAAATTTAGTGGGTACAAAATATGGATGTGGCGTTGGTTCTTGCGGTGCCTGTACTATTCATTTAAATGGAAGAGCTTTAAGATCTTGCCAGTTACCTGTATCTGCTGTGGGTGTGCAAGAGATCACTACTATTGAAGGATTGTCTGAAAATGGAGAACATCCTGTTCAAAAAGCCTGGATCGAACAAGATGTGGCTCAATGTGGTTATTGCCAGACTGGACAAATCATGACTGCGGCTGCCTTATTAAAAACAAAGCCAAATCCTACGGATGAAGAAATCGATTCTTATATGAGTGGAAATATTTGTCGCTGTGGAACTTATACCAGAATTAGAACTGCTATTAAAACTGCTGCTAAATCATCCACTAAATAAATCATTAAAGAAAATGGAAAAGTCAAACAATACACAAAGCAGACGTTCATTCCTGAAAGTTTCTTCCATCACTGGAGGTGGCATGATGATCGGTTTTAGTTGGTTAGCCAATTTAATTCCCAATGAAGCAATTGCTGCAACCACTGCAACAAAAGATTGGATCGAACTCACAGGTTTCATTAAAATATTTCCTGATAATCGAATTGTGATCTTATCTCCGAATCCTGAGTTTGGACAGAATGTGATGACGTCCTTACCCATGATGATCGCCGAAGAATTGGAAGTGGATTGGACAAAAGTAATAGTAGAACAAGGCGATTATGATACCCCTAGATTCAAAAGACAATTTACGGGCGGAAGTCAGGCGATGCGTATGGCTTGGAAACCATTGAGAACTGCGGGTGCCACAGCCAGATTAATGTTATTGCAGGCTGCCGCTAACGAGTGGAATTTGCCTGTTGCAGAATTAACTGCTTCCAATGGATTTGTCAATCATAAAGCAACTAATAAAACTGCATCCTATGGTGCATTGGCAACTGCTGCTTCAAAATTGACTGCACCTGAAAAGATCAATTTAAAAAAGAACGGAGAATTTTCATTGATAGGTACTCCGCAAAAAAATGTGGAAGGTTCAAAAGTGGTAACGGGAAAGCCTTTGTTTACCATGGATTATAAGCAAGAGGGAATGTTGATTGCGATGGCCATTCATCCAACTGCTTTTGGCATGAAATTAAAATCATTTGATGCCACTGAAGCTTTAAAGATGCCAGGAATCAAAGATGTTTTTGAAATTCAGGTTTACAAAAATGGTTATGTGAAAGCTGGATTTGATACCAGAACTTTCAACAATTTAGTAGTGGTAGTAGGTAATACCACCTGGGAAGTTATGAATGCAAGAAAAAAAGTAAATATCCAATGGGAAGCCTTCCAACCTTATAAAGAATTTGCTGGTGCGGGTAACAATAAAAGAGAAGATACTATACCTGCAGGATTAGAAAGCTCTGATCAGCATTTAAAACAAATGTATGAGAAGCAAAAAGTACAGGGAAAAATTTTAAGAAAAGATGGGGAACCTGAAGCTGCATTTGCTAAAGCGAAAAAGATAATAGAGAAAACTTATTCTGCTCCATTCTTAGCGCATAATACCATGGAACCCATTAGTTGTTTCGCGCATATCACTGATGAAAAGGCACTTTTTGTAGCGCCAATACAAATTCCTGATATGATGAAACAAAGCATCACTGCTAATTTGGGAATTACTGCAGATAAAATTGATATGAAATTAGCTAGGATGGGTGGTGGTTTTGGCAGAAGGGCTTATGGACATTATATAGTAGAAGCTGGTTTGATTTCTCAAAAAATGAAAGCTCCAATTAAATTGATTTATACAAGAGAAGACGATATGACCAATGGGGTGTATCGTCCATCTTATATGGTTACTTATAAAGCGGCACTCGATGAAAAAAATAATGTAACAGCCATTCATATAAAGGGTGGCGGAATTCCTGAAAATGCCATTCACGAAAATCGGTTCCCGGCTGGTGCTTTTGAAAATTATCTGGCAGAGGGTTGGGATATCCCATCCAATATTACTATCGGAGCATTTAGAGCGCCTCGTTCTAATTTTATTGCATCAGCAGAACAATCTTTTCTGGATGAATTAGCAGAAGCAATTGGTAAAGACCCTATCGATTATCGAATTGAATTATTGAAAAAAGCAAAAGCAAATCCGGTTGGAAAGAACAATGAATATGACGCCGACAGATATATTGGTGTTTTGGAATTAGTGAAGGAAAAATCAAATTGGGGTAATCCGAAGAATAAGAATACCAAAAGAGGTGTTGCTGCCTATTTCTGTCATAATTCCTATGCGGCACACGTGTTGGAACTTAGCATGAAGGATGGGCAACCTGTTGTTGGGAATATTGTTTCAGCATTGGACTGCGGGGTGGTAGTGAATCCGGAGGGTGCAAAGAATATGATTGAGGGTGCTATTGTAGATGGAATAGGTAATGTGCTATATGGTGGATTGCGTTTTGAAAAAGGTGTGCCGATGCAGAAGAATTTTAATCAGTATAGAATGATTAGGATGAAGGAAGCGCCGAAAAAAATCGATATACATTTTGTACAAAACAATATCGATCCAACTGGTTTAGGAGAACCGCCTTTTCCACCTATTTTCGCTGCTTTTGCAAATGCATTGTATAAGGCAACAGGCAAACGACATTATCATCAGCCATTCATCAACGACTTAAATAAGGGCTAAACTTATTTAAAAATTTCTTGTTACAATAAAATTATCTTTAACTAATAGAATTAATACTATGATACAGTTAAACATCAATGACAAAGTGTATGAGGTAGATGCAAGTGCAGATATGCCCTTGCTATGGGCCATCAGAGATCTGGTTGGCTTAACAGGTACCAAGTTTGGATGTGGTATGGCACAATGTGGTGCCTGTACAGTACACGTGAATGGAACACCAGTTAGGTCTTGCAGTTTCCCAGTAGCTGCAGCTGCAGGAAAAAAGATTACGACCATTGAAGGAATGAATGAGAAAATTGGGGAAGCTGTGAAAAAAGCATGGATCGAATTGCAAGTGCCACAATGTGGCTATTGTCAATCCGGCCAGATCATGAGCGCTACTGCACTCTTGAAGTCTAAGCCACATCCCACCGATGCCGATATCGATGCTGCGATGCAAGGGAATCTTTGCAGGTGCGGAACTTATCAGCGTATTAGATCTGCTATTCATCGCGCTGCTGAAATGATTTAATCATCAACCTCAACAAAAAAAAATGAATCAACATAATTCAAATATCAATCGCAGAAATTTTATCCGCTTAACTGGTATCACTAGTACGGGTTTGATTTTAGGATTATCTGGAAAAGCAAATACAGCGGCTACTGTAGAAAATCTTTCTAACGCTGCGGATCCATTCGAATTGGGTGCTTATATTATGATCAATAAAAATGGAGAGATCACCCTTTTTAATACAAAACCAGAAATAGGTCAGGGTACTTTTCAATCCATCCCAGCATTGATGGCGGAGGAACTGGAAGTGTCTTTAGATAAAGTAACCATTAAGCAAACTGGTGGCGAAAAGAAATATGGATTTATGCAATTTGCTGGTGGCAGTATGTCTATCCGGTCTGAGTACCAAAACCTTCGCAAAGTGGGTGCCGCGGCCAGAGAAATGCTATTGAAAGCAGCAAGTACAGAATGGAATGTTCCAGTAGCAGAATGTTATGCATCAGAAGCTACTATCATACACCGTCCTTCAGGTAAGAAATTAGGTTATGGTGAATTAGCGGAAGCGGCTTCTAAATTAGAAGTTCCAAAATCGCCCACATTAAAAGATCCAAAAGATTTTAAAATATTAGGAAAACCATCAGCTCGTCCGGATATCCCATTAAAAGTAAACGGAACGGCACAATTTGGAATAGATGCATCAGTGCCTGGTATGGTATATGCTTCTATTGAAAGATGCCCCGTTTTTCATAGCAAGCTTGTGAGCTTTGATGCTACTGCTGCAAAAAAAATAAAAGGGGTAATTGCTGTAGAAACTTGTGAGCGTATTCATGAAGTATACAAAACAACGGGTGTTGCTGTTATTGCCGATAATTATTGGGCTGCAGTACAAGGAAGAAAAGCATTAATCGTTAAATGGGATAATGATGGCCATGAAACTTTCAATTCAAAAGATTTTGAACAATCTTTGAGAGCTGCAGCAAAAAATGAAAATGGAGCTGTGGCACATCAACAAGGTGATTTTGATAATGCTTTTGCTAAAGCTCCCATCAAAATCGAAGCCTTTTATGAAACGCCAGTGGTATCGCATTCTCCTATTGAACCGATGAACTGTTTGGCAAGCTTCACGGAAGGGAATAAATTAGAAATCTGGACATCAACACAAGTACCAGGAAGTCTTGTAACCGACTTTGCAAAAGAATATCATATTCCCTTAGAGAATATGAAAGTTCACACACTCTTTAATGGCGGTGGTTTTGGAAGAAGATTATATCCCGATTATGTGCATGAGGCGGTGCAACTGACCAAGAAAATCGGTAAGCCAGTTAAAACTATCTGGACGCGTGAAGATGATACACAACAAGGTCCGTTCAGACCCATGACTTACTCTGCCATGAAAGGGGCACTTTCTGCAGAGGGTAAAGCCATTGCCTTTCAACATAAAGTAATTGCTCCTACATTGGATATGAAGAAGGACTATGATAAAAAGAAGAGCGATGAAACAATGACGGAGGGGATCAGTGAACAGAAGTATGAGATCGAGCATATGAAGAATTTGTATGTGCATCATTATATGCCCGTTCCCTTAGCAGCTTGGAGAGCTGTAACGAGTACCACATTGGCTTTTTCTCATGAGTGTTTTATTGATGAAATGGCATATGCTGCCAAAAAAGATGGCATGGCTTTTCGTTTAGAAATGCTTACCAAAGATTCTGATACAAAGAATGTATTAAAAAAATTGAAAGAAGTTTCTAACTGGGATAAGCCTTTACCAGCAGGTTGGGGCAGGGGTGTGGCTCAGTATGAGTTCTTTGCAGGACAAGGTGGTTATGTGATTGAAGTGAGTAAAAAAGGAACAGGTATCAAGATCGAAAAAGTATATGCTGTAATTGATTTGGGTACAGTGGTAAATCCAGATATGGTGAGAGCACAGGTAGAAGGTGCAGCTACTATGGCTTTGACTGCTGCCACTAAAAATGGGATCACATTTGATAAAGGCAAAACAGTGCAATCGAATTACCATAATAATCCTTTGATTCGAATCAATGAAATGCCCAAAGTGGAAGTGCATATTCTAGCCAATGGCGGTTCTAAAATTAAAGGAGTAGGTGAGCCGGGCTTACCGCCATTCGCACCTGCATTATGTAATGCAATCTTCGCTGCAACGGGCAAGCGGATCAGACGACTGCCTTTTGATATCAATAAAATTGTATAATAGTTGTTACTTGATTTTTATGAATAGAATAGTTTTTACATCTCTTTGTTTGTCGATTGTTTTATTGGGTGGGTCTGCGTTTGTACAGGCATATAGCTTGCCTGAAAGCATTGTTAGAGGGAAAGAAGCATATATAACCTATTGCCAAAACTGTCATATGGAAAATGGCTTAGGATTAGAAGGAACCAATCCGCCAGTAGCAAAGTCAGATTTCTTGAAGCGACCAGTAAATGAGTTGATTTTGGTGATGTTAAAAGGACAGGAGGGAAAAGTAAAAGTAAATGGTGTAATCTATGATACGCCAATGCTTCCGTTGGATTATATGACCGACGAGCAAATTGCAGATGTTTTAAATTTTACTAGAAATTCTTGGGGTAATAAAAATTCAGTGGCAATACTTCCAGCACAAGTAAAAAAACTGAGAAACTAATTTCATTGCATGCAAGAACTAGCTCAAATAGTAAATGCTTACGATATTGCTATTCGGCAGGGAAAGAAAACTGCTCTTGCTACTGTGGTGCATGTTTCTGGTTCATCGTATCGCAGACCTGGTGCCAGAATGTTGGTCACTGAAGAAGGAATGATGACGGGTGCAATTAGTGGGGGATGTTTAGAAGGAGATGCTTTGCGTAAAGCTGCATTAGCAATTGCGCAGGCGAAAAATAAATTGGTTATTTACGATACCACTGATGAAGATGATGCCAAACTGGGTATTCAATTAGGTTGCAATGGCATTGTTTCCATTTTATTTGAACCTATTCTGGAGGGAGCCGAAAATAATCCGATTGATGCGCTTAAATCTGCCATTTCTACCAGAGAGGCTTCATTGATTTTTACCATCTTTTCAAAAGATCAACTAAAACAACTAGGCACTTTTAGCGTATCAACACTCCCTTCATTTGTACGGGAATTGATTGAAGAAGAAATTGCAGTAGTGAGCACTTCAAGAAAGTCGTTGCATCGGGAATTAGAGATTGAAGCAGCACAAAACCATTGCTTTATCGAATTCAATGAACCCACAATTTCTTTGGTTATTGTGGGAGCAGGAAATGACGCCATTCCCTTAGCGAAAATCGCATCTGTTATTGGATGGAATATTTCAATGGTAGATGGAAGACTTACGCATGCCAATACACAAAGATTTCCTTCTATTAATCAAATAATAGTAGGGAAACCTCAAGAGATCATGGATCAATTCATCATCGATGATCGCACTGCTTTTGTTCTGATGACGCATAATTATAATTATGATCTTAGTATGCTAGAACATTTACAGGGAAAGGGTTTTGGTTATATTGGTTTATTAGGTCCTGCATTAAAAAGAGACCGGATGTTTGAAGAGCTGGAACATAAAGGGATTGTTTTTTCTTCACAGGAAATGGAAAAAATATTCGGACCAACAGGTTTAAACTTAGGTGCTGAAACAGCAGAGGAAATCGCATTGTCGATCTGCTCAGAGATTATGTCATTCTTTAATAATACCATCGCCATTCAATTAAGAGAAAAATTAGACCCCATTCATTTATCGTGAAGGGACTTTCCGTTTTAATATTAGCTGCCGGTGCTGCCAGAAGAATGAATCAGGCAAAAATGTTATTGCCTTTTGGTAATGCTACTATTCTACAAACGATCATTGATCATACAAAAGATATAAAGCCAGATAGCATTTGCATTGTCACTGGATTTTATCATCAAGAAATTATTGCAAATATTCAGGATGATCAGATTCAATTTGTTTATAATGAACTTTGGGAGGAGGGAATGTCATCCTCTATTAAAAAAGGAATTTCACATTTAATAAGCCAAAACCCTGAAATAATGGCTGTATTAATTTTGGTAGCTGATCAGCCTTATATCTCAAGTAATTTGTTGAATGAGATGACACAGTTGCAAGAGCAAACTGGTAAGGGGATTGTGGCGGCTAGTTATGCTGGAATAAGTGGTACCCCGGTTTTGTTTAGCAGAGACCATTTTTCGAATTTAGAAAAATTATCGGGGGATAAGGGTGCACGCTCTATATTGCACCAATATCAGAATGATTTAATCACGGTAGATTTCCCTTTAGGTGAAATTGACATTGATACAGAAGATGATTACCATAAACTATTGCTTAAATAAATGAAATGCTGATAGATAACTACGATAGAACACACAATTATCTCAGGATCTCATTGACGGACAATTGTAATCTTCGCTGCTTTTATTGCATGCCAGAAGAGGACTATCATTTTATGCCCAATCAGCAATTGATGCAGGCAGATGAGCTACTACAAATTGCCCGTGAATTTGTTAAACAAGGTGTTACCAAAATAAGATTAACCGGAGGGGAACCCCTGGTACGAAAAGATGCACGTGAAATAATTTCTGAATTAGGTAAACTTGGGGTGGAACTAACAATTACTACGAACGCTACAAGGGTTCAATATTTTGTAGATGTTTTTGAAGAGGCAGGTATCCGTTCTGTAAATATTAGTTTAGATACTTTACAAAAAGAAAAGTTTCAGTTGATCACTCGCAGAGATCAATTCGATACCGTGAAACAGAACATAGACACATTATTATCTCGAGGTTTTAAAGTAAAAATTAATGTAGTTGTTGTTAAAGGCTTGAACGATTCAGAGATCCTGGATTTTATTGAATGGACAAAACATATAGCTATTCAAATTCGCTTTATCGAGTTTATGCCATTTGATGGAAATAAATGGAATAGAGATAAGTTGGTTACCCTCCATGAAATTTTAGAGACAATCAATAAAAAGTATTCTTTCATTGCTGCTGAAAATGCGGCACATGACACGAGTAAAAATTATTCAATACCAGGGCATGCCGGCAGCTTCGCCATCATCAGTACCATGAGTGTGCCTTTTTGTAACACTTGTAATAGAATACGACTAACAGCCGATGGAAAAATTAAGAACTGTTTATTTTCAGAAGAAGAAACAGATTTATTGAAGGCCCTTAGAAACGGGGAAGCATTATTACCTTTAATTGAATCATCCATAAGGGCTAAGCACAAAGAACTAGGGGGACAGTTTACGAAACAGTTTGAATTAATTGATGCTAATTCCATTCATAATAGAAGTATGATTGCCATTGGCGGATAAATATTTTTTATGATATCAGTTGCTGAAGCAAAAAATATCGTCCTCGCTCATTGTAAAGAATTGAGTTCCATTTATCTGCCTATTGAACAGTCAGTTGGATATGTATTGGCTGAAAATATTCTGAGTGAAAAAAATATTCCTGGTTTTCGTCAATCCTCTATGGATGGATATGCGATTAGATTAGCCGATATTAAAAATACATTACCCATTCAGGATGAATTGCCTGCGGGAACTGCAAAGCAACTGAGCCTGCTTGAAAATGCTTGTATTAAAGTTTTCACTGGGGGGCCTGTACCAGATGGCGCAGATATAGTAATCCAAAAAGAATGGGTTCAAGTGGAATCGAATAAAATTCAAATCAATGCCGGCTTTGTTGAATTAGGTGCGAATATTCGAATGCCCGGTTCAGATATTAAAAAGGGCGCACTTGCTTTTAAAAAAGCCACTGCTATTTCTGCGATGCATATTGGTTACTTAGCAAGCATGGGTATAAAAGAACTACCCGTGATAAGAAAACCAAGAGTAGGAATCATCATCACAGGTAATGAATTGGTGCAGCCCGGAAATGAGCTTTTACCTGGTCAGGTGTATGAGTCAAATTCTTATGCATTGAAAGCCTGTTTACAAAAACAACAGATCAATGCCATTCACTTGTATTATGTGAAAGATAATTTAGAAGCCACTCAAGAAACCATTTCAAAAGCACTATTAGAAAATGATGTTCTTTTAATAACGGGTGGTGTAAGCGTGGGTGAATATGATTTTGTGGCAGGGGCATGCCTACAGCAGGGCGTTCAAAAATTATTTCACGGGGTAAAACAAAAACCTGGTAAACCCTTATTTTTTGGAAGTAAAGGAGAAGTATTAGTTTTTGGTTTGCCAGGAAATCCTTCTTCTGTTTTAAGTTGTTATCAGCAATATGGTTTTCCCGCATTGAATGCTTTAACTGGGTTTCCTAAGTCAGAAGATAGTTTTGCTAAATTGGAAATACCTTTTGAAAAGAAACCCCCACTTACTTTATTTTTAAAAGGCTACTACGAATCAGGATCCGTTCAAATACTTCCTGCGCAGGCGTCCTATCAGTTAAGTGCTTTCGTTACTGCAAATTGTTGGGTGGAATTAGATGCCGAAGAAAACTATTTTGCAAAAGATCAAATCGTAAAAATTCATTTGTTTGCTTAAAAAATATTCATGCAGGAAATTCTTATTTATGGACTTTGTTTTTTTACAGTAGCATTTCTGTATGCCAGTGTAGGGCATGGAGGTGCCAGTGGCTATCTTGCATTGATGGCATTATTAAGTTTTAGTCCTTTAGTAATGAAGCCAACAGCATTGCTTTTAAATGTGATGGTTTCCATCATCGCTTTTATATCTTTTTATAGAGCCCGGCATTTTAAATCAAAATTGTTGTGGCCGCTAATTGCCGGATCTATCCCATTTGCTTTTATTGGAGCCATCATGCCCATTTCGGATTCGACTTATAAAAAATTACTGGGTGTGGTTTTGTTATTATCCATTATTAGGTTGGTTTGGACGAGTTCAAATCAAGCTTTAAAGCCTGAGCCAAAATGGCCCATTCTTTTTTTTATCGGGGCATCGATAGGATTGGTTTCTGGTATGATTGGCATGGGCGGCGGAATTTTATTATCGCCTATCCTTTTGTTGATGGGCTGGAGTTCAATGAAACAAACTGCAGCAATAAGTGCTATTTTCATATTCCTGAATTCAATTGCAGGCATTATTGGACAAATGAAAACAGGTTTTGATTTGAGTCCGCAAATATTCTCTATTATTATATTTGTTTTGATCGGCGGATCGGCGGGTGCTTACTATGGGGCAGGAAAATTACCTGCAAAAGGGATGAAATATGTATTGGCATTTGTACTGGTATTGGCTGCTGGTAAACTCATTTTTGTAAAATAGATCATGGCAATAACTGTTTATTTTTTTGGCTCATTAGTGGATATTACAGGACAATCAAAAAAGGAATTGAATATCTTAAGTGATACTGATTCCTTGAATATGCTGTTGCAAAAAGAGTATCCTGCATTGGTATCCACCAAATATTTTATTGCAGTAAATCAACAAATGATTAAAGTAAACCGCGAATTAAATAATGGAGATATAGTGGCATTAATGCCACCATTTTCTGGAGGATAATGATGGCAGATAGAGATAGATACCAACGTCAAATGATATTACCCGCTTTTGGGTTAGCCACACAAGAAAAATTACTTGCTGCCAAAGTATTGATTGTTGGTATGGGTGGATTAGGTTGTCCTGTTCTTCAATATTTAGTGGGAGCGGGACTGGGGCATATTGGAATTATGGATGCAGACAAAATCAGTTTATCTAATTTACATCGACAGTTATTATTTACTGAATCTGAAATTGGATTATTGAAAGTTGAACAAGCTGCAGCAAAAATGCGTTTATTGAATTCAGATGTTACCATTGAAAGCTATCCCTTTCATATAGACCAATCCAATGCACTACGCATCATCTCGAAATACGATTTGGTTATTGATGCAACTGATAATTTTCCAGCCAAATATTTAATCAATGATGCTTGTTTAGTTTTACAGAAGCCCTATGTTTTTGGGGCAGTTTCAAGGTATGAAGGACAGGTATCCGTTTTTAATCTAGCTAAAGAAGAAAGATCTATTAACTACCGCGACTTATTTCCAGAAGCACCCAAAACAGGCGAAGTGCCAAGTTGTGCCGAAGCAGGTGTGATCGGTGTTTTGCCAGGAATCATTGGTGCCATGCAGGCTGCAGAAGCGATTAAAATAATCACAGGAATTGGTACTCCTTTATATGGGCGCTTATACCATTATAACCTTTTGCAGGGACAAGGTTTTGAAATTGAGATTGCTGCAACTGAAAACAGGATTAAAATGAATGAGAAGATATTTTTAGAACATATCTATGAAGAAAATGAGGAAGAAATAGATATTCCTGAAATATCAATTTTAGAATTCAATAGGATGAGAGCATTGCCAGAAGTATTTGTATTGGATGTTCGCGAAAGACATGAATATCCTCCGATTGATTTTTCAGATGCTCAAATCCCGATGTCTGAATTGCAAGTTAAGATGCACGAAATCCCAGATAAAGAGATTTGTATTATTTGTCACCAGGGAATTAGAAGTGTATATGCGGCACAACAAATTCGTAAAAAGCGTAACTTAAAAGTGTATAGTGTAAAGGGTGGGTTAACCGCCTATTTTAAATAATCTGTATGGAAGAGAAAAAAATAAGAAACATATTTGTGGAGGGTGCTATATCATCGCAAAAGATTGCTGATTCCATACAAAGTCATGCTTCCAAAACAAATATTGGAGCACATAGTATATTTCTAGGGCAGGTGCGTGCAGATGAAAAAGAAGGAAAACAAGTGGCTTCCATGGAGTATACTTGTTATCAGGATATGGCCTTGGAAAAAATGCATGAAATCAGGGAAAGGATCTTTGCTAAATACGAATTAACCTGTATGCATGTATACCATAGTTTGGGTAATGTATTAGTGGGTGAAATTTGTCTATTTGTTTTTACTTCATCCAGGCATCGTAAAATGGCTATTGATGCTTGTAATGAACTCGTAGAAGCTATTAAATTTGAATTGCCAATCTGGGGGAAAGAAATTTATCAGGATCAAAGCACTGTTTGGAAAGAAAATAAATAATATGGTTAACATCACACATAAATCAAATAGTCTTCGCAAAGCCATCGCCACTGCGGTTGTGAAGGTTTCTAAAGAAGAAACAATCAGAGCAATTGAACAGGGCCTGGTCCCGAAAGGCGATGTGTTTTCTTTCGCAAAAGTGGCTGCTTTATTTGCGATCAAAAAAACGAGTGATATTATTCCTGATTGTCATCCAATTCCTATTGAGTATGCAGATGTTCGATTTTCGGTGATCGAATTGGCAGTAGAAATTTTTGTGGAAGTACACACCATTTATAAAACTGGTGTGGAAGTAGAAGCCATGCATGGGGCATCTGTGGCAGCACTTACTTTGTATGATATGCTGAAACCGATCGATAAGCAAGTAGAGATCCAAAACATACGTTTAGTAAGTAAGGAAGGTGGTAAATCCGATTTCAAAATCAATGCGGATCATCATATCACCGCTTCTGTTATTGTTTGTTCTGATTCAATTTCTCAGAAATTAGCAGAAGATAAAGCAGGTTTGGCATTAATAGATAAACTAAAAGGTCTTTCTATTGCCACTTCCAACTATCATGTTATACCCGACACAAAAGAAGCCATTGAAGAGCAGATTAAATTAAATACAAATCAAGCCAACCATGTTTTGATTTTTGTAGGTGGCACAGGTGTATCACCAAGAGATATAACTCCAGAAACTATACAACCTCTTCTGGAAAAAGAATTGACAGGTGTGATGGAACAGGCAAGAAATTATGGCCAAGAAAGAATGCCTTATGCCATGCTATCCAGAAGTATCGCTGGTATGATCGGAGAAACTTTGGTATTAAGTTTCCCCGGATCCACCGAAGCTGCCAAAGAATATTTTGATGCGTTATTCCCTCAAATTTTACATACTCTTAAAATGGTAAAAGGAGAAAAGCATTAATTTTTTTTTGATCTTATTTTTTTAGAGTTGTTTTTTGCAAAGCCATCCATTCCATGATCGTTACTGGTTTGCCATTTACTTTCACTAAACTGCCATTGAAGTCATGTCTTGGCAAATTTTCGTGTACATATACCCATGACCAATGTCCAGGGTACTCATATCCCTTGCCACCATATAGATTGGTGATATCGTTCACATGATCGTAGAAACTAAAGTGTACATTTTTTGCACCAGCAGCCATTAGCCTGTTGTAAACTGGTACAACTGTTTCATTTGGTTTTGTAGTTCCATCATCTTTCGAATGAACAAACCATATGGGAATGTTTTTAATTTTCTGGATTTCTTCATCTGTTATGTATTCTGCTGAATAGGCCAAAGAACTGATGTATGCAGCGGCAAAATATTCTGGGTGCAACAAAATTAATTTCAGAGACATATAGCCACCATTCGAACATCCGCCTACATAAATTCTACTCGCATCAATAGCAGGATTTGCTTTTACATAATCTTTGATCAATGCCATCAATGCCTCATTATACACATCATTAACTTTCCCAGTAGTATAGGCGCCCTGACTGTTTTGCATCCAAAATGTAGGGCTTTGAGGTACCAGCACATAAGCACCATCAAATACGGATTGAATAGCTTCTGATGCATAATTGGCAGCTTTATTTCCCAGTAATGCTGTAGTTGGGTCAAAACCACCTTCTCCACCACCGTGTAACCAAATAATCAATGGTGCTTTTTCTTTTTGATTGGATGGTGCAAAGGATGCATACGACATCGTTAACTTATCATTATAAATAAACTTTCCTTTCAAATCATATAGATCCACCAACGGCATGATCTTGCCTGTTGATTTATTCCATACTTCAAGTGAATTATTTTTTATCACATTGAATTGGTAATCTACCCACTGGTTACCTTTTTTCCAGGAATATTGAAACGGAGATCCAATTGCTATATGAGGACCTACAGCTAATATCAAAGTGATATATTTTCCATTATTTACTTTGGTGGCATGATCATCTGAAATGTAAGCGGATACAATATTTCGTTGACCAGAAGTTGGTTCAGCAGCCATCTCACCCTCACTTGATTTGCGTGTTACAAATACTGTGAAATCACTTACGTTCACTTTTGAAGTGGTATCATCAAGCGATAGAATCACTTTATTTACAGCAGGGCCCCAGTCGAAACCTTCTACTACATATTTGTATTCTCCGGTTGATTTTGGATAACTCTTTTGTGCAGAAACTGCAATAGAAAATAAAATGAAACTTAGAAATAAAAAAGATATAAATTTCCTCATGGTGGCAATTATTAGTTTAGAAATGCTTGCCTAATTTAAGATAAACAAACTTGTAAACCCAAAACTTAATCATAAATACTTGCCATGAGTACAAACAATCATCAAACCAATCGTCGGAATTTTATTTCTAAAATGGGAATCGGAATTCTTGGAGCTCCATACATTATTAGAAATTTAAATACACTTCATCAGGTTAAGATCGGAACAATCACTTATTCGTTTAGAGACATGCCTCATCAGGATGGTGACAGCATTTTGCAATATGTGTTAGAAACTGGAGTGCGAAATATTGAATTGATGGGCGACCCTGCAGAGGCTTTTGCTGGAAGGCCACAAAGCAAAATTGATATGAAAACAGTATATCCTGTAATGAAGAAAAGTTGGGATAAACAGGAATTAACAGCAGATGAAAAGAAAATGCTGGCTGATTTTGAAAAGGAAAGAAAGGCGAATAATGAGGCTTCAGCTGTCTGGAGAAAAACCGCATCGATGAGTAAGTTTGAAGAGTTTAGAAAAAAATATAAAAAAGCAGGCGTCTCTATTTATGCTTATAAGCCAGATTGTTTTGGCACACAAAATACAGATGAGGATATTCATTTTGGGATGGCTGCTGCTAAGGCATTAGGGGCAAGTCATGTTACATTGGAATTCACTTCAAATGAAGCACATACTTTAAAGCTAGCTACCATTGCTGCTGGTTATGGTATAAAAGTGGGTTATCACGGACATGAACAACAAACGCCTACTTTATGGGATAAAGCTTTAGCGCAATCACCTGCAAATGCGATCAATGTCGATTTGGGTCATTTTGTGGCTGCAGGAAATAAAGATCCGCTTGGATTTGTGAAAGCGAAACATGATAAAATTGTTAGCATGCACATCAAAGACAGACTTACGCCAGAACATGGTAAAGGGAATGTAGTTTGGGGGAAAGGGGATACACCAATTGCTGATGCATTAAAATTAATGAGAGACCAGAAATATTCTTTCCCTGCCACTATTGAATTGGAATATGAAGTACCCAAAGATTCTGATCCGGTGAAGGAAGTGAAGAAATGTGTGGAGTTTTGTAATAATGTGTTGGGATAATAAACAACCCTCATTAAAATAATTATATTGAATATCATGTTAACCAATAAAACTAATTTATTGGTTAACATATATTCAAAACTTTCTTTAAGAGCATCAGTTATTTTTTTAAGTTAACCTGCCCAATAACCCCCACCCAGTCCATTTTTTAAAGCACCTTTTATTTTCTATTTAAACTAAAGCAACATTTGTTACAGTTATTCAAAAATTGATTAATCAACTTTATCTTTTATAACCTATTTATTCAAGTATTTTATATACTACATAAATAGAGATGTTATCAAAGCGATTTGACAAATTAATTTTTAAATAATCATCATGGCAAAAATAGTTGTTCTCGGCGCTGGAGTAGCTGGTCATACAGCTGCATCTTATCTTAGAAGAGGTCTTGGGAAAGAACACGAGATAACTGTTATCTCTCCTTCCGTTAATTACCAATGGATTCCATCTAATATTTGGGTAGGAGTTGGCAGAATGACTGCCGATGAGATTAAATTTGATTTGAGGCCACTCTACAAAAAATGGGGAATTAATTTTCTCCAAGCTAAGGCTATTCATTTTTTCCCTGAAGGGGATGCCAATATTGTTGAAGGATATGTAGAAGTCGAATTTACTTCAAAAGAGCAATTAGGCGAATTACTAAAAGTGCCCTATGATTATTTAGTAAATGCCACTGGCCCTAAATTGAATTTTGGAGCAACAGAAGGGCTCTTGCCAGGAACTGGAAATATTGCTTCTGTTTGTACCTTTTCACATGCAACAGAAGCCTGGCAACTCTTGCAAGAGAAGTTAGATAAAATGCAAAAAGGGGAGAAGCAAGTATTTGTTATTGGCACCGGAAATCCAACAGCAACTTGTCAGGGGGCCGCTTTTGAATATATCTTAAATGTAGATTTTGAAATTAAGAGAAGAGGACTAAGTGAAATGGCTGAAGTTATTTGGATTACCAATGAATATGAACTCGGTGATTTTGGAATGGGTGGAGCCTTTATCAAAAAAGGTGGTTTTATTAGTAATACCAAACTCTTTGCAGAATCTTATTTTGTTGAAAGAAATATCACCTGGATAAAAAGGGCTGGTGTTAAAAAAATTGATGATCATAAAATTTATTATGAAAATTTAGATGGTGAATTTTTAGAACAAGCATACGATTTTGCGATGCTGATTCCTGGGTTTTCGGGGCATGGATTTAAGGCATTTGACAAAAATGGGGTTGATATTTCTGACAAATTATTTGCAGCGAATGGATTAATGAAAGTTGATGCTGATTACACAGTAAAACCATTTGAACAGTGGTCGATCAATGATTGGCCTGAAACTTATCAGAATCCTGCTTATCCCAATATATTTGCTCCGGGTATTGCTTTTGCTCCTCCACATTCCATTTCAAAACCAATGAAGAGTAAAAATGGAACACCCATTTTTGCAACAGCTCCAAGAACAGGAATGCCCTCTGGTGTTATGGGAAAAGTTACTGCAGATAATATTATTGAATGGGTTAAAACTGGTAACCCTGAAATTAAACACAAAGCAAGTATGGGTAAAATGGGAGCAGCATGCATAGTATCTGCGGGTTATGGAATGACAAAAGGAACTGCAGCAACTATGACTGTTAGTCCTGTAGTTCCAGATTGGGAAAGATTTCCTGATTGGGGAAGAGATATTAATACTACAATGGGTGAGCCTGGATTAGCTGGTCATTGGTTAAAATGGGCGATGCATTATATGTTTTTATATAAAGCAAAAGGCAAACCATTTTGGTGGTTAATACCTGAATAGACGCATCATTTTAAAAATATAATTATGGAAAATAGATTAATAATTACTAAGTATTCAGATCAATACTATCCACCTACTCCAACAAAATTTACACTTTTTTGGAGAAAATTTATACCATTTCAAATAATCAGATTCTTTATTTTGAACTGGAAGATTATCAAGATTGTTGTAAAAGGACATTCGTAATTTCTTTTAATAAATTTATATGCTAAGCGAAAGAGATGAGTTTTGGAATCTGCGATATGGTAATGCAGAATATGTATATGGAGAAGAACCTAATGAATTTTTTGTCAATCAAATCAGTAAATTAAAAAAGGGAAATTTGTTACTTCCTTGCGAAGGAGAAGGAAGGAATGCAGTTTATGCTGCTGCATTGGGATGGCAAGTAAATGCTTTTGACAGGAGTTCCGAAGGGAAAAATAAAGCATTACAATTAGCTCAAAAGAAGGGCGTAATAATAGACTATCAAATTGCAGATGCTTCTGTAATTGATTACCCTGAAAATTCTTTTGATATAGTAGCTTTTATTTATGCTCATTTTTCTAGTACTCAACGTGCACAAATACATAAAAAAGCAATCAGTTGGTTGAGGCCAGGCGGGAAGATCATTTTAGAAGCATTTAACCCCAAACAATTAAAAAATAATTCGGGCGGCCCGAAAGAATTGTCCATGCTGTATACATTAGAAATGTTACAAAGCGATTTCTCAAGTTTAAGATTTGATTTAATTCAAAATATACAAACTACTTTAAAAGAAGGATCCTTTCATGATGGTATTGCTGATGTTATTCAATTTGTTGGGGCTAAATTATTTTAAACAGTTATTGTAACTTTTGTTACTGTCAATTTAAAGGCTCGATTTTACCTTTACATTGTAAATAAAAGTTATGGTAACTCATCAATTACAGGTATTAAATATTAAGTGCGTAGGTTGTGTAAACACTATACAAACGGAGCTCTCAAAAATCATTGGTGTTGCAAATGTCATTGTTTCAAAAGAAGAGGGTACAGTAAATGTTTCTGGCGTTGCATTAGATCGGGAACAAATTATTTCTAAGTTACATGAAATTGGTTATCCGGAAATTGGACATAATGATTTTATGAGTAAGGCAAAATCATTTATTACTTGTACTATGGATAAATTGTAAAATATTAAAACAAAAAAGTATGAATTTCTCAAGCCAGATGTCTTCTATTATGAATGATATCGATTATAAGCAGTTAATAAAAGATGGTGCTTTTCTTGTTGATGTTAGAACTGAAGCTGAATTTGCAGAGGGGCATGTTAAGGGTTCAACAAATATTCCCTTACATACGATACCCAATGAATTAGATCAGTTTAAAAATAAAACAAATATTATCGTTTTTTGCAGAAGCGGGGGACGTAGTTCTCAGGCAAAAGCATATCTTGATGTAAATGGATTTATGAACGTAATAAATGGAGGAACCTGGGATTTTATAAATCAGTTCTGTAGTTAATATTGTTGGTTAATGTTAAGGAAGCCATATGATGTAATTATCTATGGCTTTTTTATTGCTTTTTAGATAGTTACATGTTACAAGTTTGATAGATTTCCTTGGTTAGATTAAAAATAGTCTACATTCATAAATTAGACTTAAATCTATATGAACCGATTTGAAAAACTACAACTTGTTTTTGAGCCACAATTAATTCAGGAAATTCAAGAATTCGGTGTGTGGCAAAGATTCGAGGAAGGGGCACATATTATGGATTATGGTAAATATATCCGTATGATGCCAATTATTTTGGAAGGTACTGTGAAAGTTTATAAAATAGATGAGAATGGTAATGAACTATTACTGTACTATTTGTCAAGTAGTGAAAGTTGCTCCATGGCCTATAGTTGTTGTTTGGAAGCAAAAAAGAGTGAAGTAAAAGCAGTTGCTGAGGATAGTGTTGAATTAATATCTATTCCACATGTTAAGCTAGATGAATGGTTGTGTAAGTATCCTAGTTGGAAAAAATATATCATGCGCGGTTTCAATGAAAGATTTTTAGAGCTATTGAAATCAATTGAATCAATTGCTTTTCATAAATTGGATGAAAGGATTGAAAGTTACCTTAGAGAAAAACAAAAACTTACAGGATCAAGCGTTATTAAAGTTTCACATAACCTCATTGCAGAGGAGTTGTCTTCTACCAGAGTTGTGATATCTAGGCTTCTTAAACAAATGGAAAATGAAGGGAGAATTATCTTATATCGAAATGAAATAAAATTGCTAAAAACTTTTAATGAGTAGTAGTATTTATAAAAGAATATTAAATAAGTAACCTGAGATCATCATAAAAAAAGCGATTGTTCCAAAATAAATGGCTATCAATTTCCAGGTCATTACTTTTTTTAATAGCATTGCTTCGGGTAATGATAAACCAATTACCCCCATCATAAATGCAATGGCAGTTCCTAGTGGAACACCTTTTGCCACTAATACTTGCACTACTGGAATTACACCTGCCGCATTACTATACATAGGTACACCCATCAACACAGCAAGTGGAACAGCATACCACTGACCCTTATTGATATAGTGCTCAAAAAATCCAGTGGGTAAAAATCCATGCATGGCGCCACCAATAGCAATACCCACTATAATATAAATTGAAACACCCTTCACTATATTGTAAGCCTCTTTAAATATGAATGGTAAACGTTGAATGATTGAAAGTTGTTCCTTTTCTAATTCTTCCTCGGTTTGTGCATTGTTTATGATGTTTTGCACCCATGGCGATAATTGTTTTTCTAACTTTAGTTTTCCCAATATAAATCCACCTATAATACCTAAAATAATACCAGTACTAACATAAATGGCTGTTACTTTAAATCCAAATGCCCCTAGAAAAATGGCAATGGCAACTTCATTAACTAATGGAGCAGTGATTAAATAAGTAAATGTGATACCCAATGGTATTCCACCTTTTACGAAACCAATAAATAATGGTACGGACGAACAAGAACAAAAAGGTGTTATTACACCGAAGATTGAGGCAAATAAATATTCAAGTCCGTACATTTTATTGCGACTAAGAAAATTACGAACCTTTTCCACAGGAAAATAGGAATTTACAATTCCCATGATAGTTGTAATTACAAAAAGCAAAACAAATATTTTCAAACTATCAAAAACAAAGAAATTTAAGGCCTCTCCCAAATGTGTTTTTGAAGAAATGCCAAATACCGAATAGATAAGCCAATCGGCAAAATATTGTAACCAATTAAACATATCAAATTGCTTTAAGTAAAACTGCAATTACCTTCTTTTATATTTTGATGCATTGCAACATGATTTCATGTTGCAATGCATCTTATCCTTAATTATGGAAGTTTTAATTTTATAATGCTGTTAGTAATTCCTTGATTTCTCTTACTTCGGGAACTCTCCCCTTTATTTTAGTAACACCGTCAATCATTAAAACTGGAGTAGTGAGTACATTGTATTTCATCATTTCTTCAAGGTCCTCAATCTTTGTTACAGTTGCTTCTATTCCAGTTTCTTTTAAAGCTGCATGAACATTGTCATAAGTGGTTTTACATTTAGTACAACCAGATCCAAGTATTTTGATGTCTTTTTTCATTTTGTTTTTTTAATTTATTTCACTCCAATTGCAACTAATATTTTCTCTAATGGACAAAATTTAGTAATTGAACTTTGGAGTAAGTTCGCACCTACAAATACTCCCAGCCACATCCAATTTGGGTTTACCGTATTTGTTAACACAATACTTAATAGTACTAAACTACCTGCTACTGCTCTTACAATTCTTTCTCTCATTTTTTTTAATTTTATTTTTTAAAAACTCGCTTTTTCAACCGGAACTATAAATGCTCTGATTGGAAAATCACTTTTATTTTGAAGGTTATAGTCAATAATTAAATTCATTGCATTAGCCGCATTTTCGTCAGCAGTGAAACTAAATATCATGGTTGAATCACATTGTTCATCTCCAGCGGCAAACCATTCTTCCAATAAATTTGGATTTTGGTTGTCTTTAAATCCAACTATATCTGTGGAACTATACACTCTAATGTTGGCGTTCCTTAATATTTTCTGAACAATTTCTTGGTTTTCTTTAATACAGGTAACTATAAAAAATTTCATATTTTAATATTTATTTGATTGGATATTTTTTTCGCATCATTTTATAATATAATACTGGTACTACTAACAGGGTTAGGAATGTTGAAGTGATTGTTCCGCCCATGAGTGAAATGGCAAGGCCTTGAAAAATGGGATCAAACAAAATAATAACAGCGCCTAATACAACGGCTCCTGCTGTTAATAGAATAGGAGTTGTTCTTACTGCTCCTGCTTCTATAATGGCTTGTTTCAATGGGATACCTTCGCGCAATCGAATATTTATAAAATCAATTAATAGTACCGAATTTCTTACCATCACACCCGCTAGTGCAATAAAGCCAATCATAGATGTTGCTGTAAAGTAGGCGTGCATCATCCAGTGACCCAGAACAATTCCAATTAATGATAATGGAATGGCTGCAAGCATTACCAATGGAACCACAAAATTCTGAAACCAGCCAACAATTAAAATATAAATCATTAAAATCACTACCGCAAAAGCAATCCCCAAATCTCTAAAAACTTCATAAGTAATCTGCCACTCTCCATCCCATTTCAAAGAATAATTATCTTCCAAGATTGGTTGATGCGTATACTCCTCAGCAAGTGTAAATCCTTTTGGTACTTTAATGGTCTTCAGGCTATCAGAAACTTTTGCAATTGCATAGGATGGACTTTCTAAATTGCCTGCCATATCTGCTAATACATACACTACTTCTTTCTGATTCTTGCGATAGATATTTTTTTGTTGGGTTTCTTTATTTACAACTACCAGGTCTCTTAGTGAAACAGAATTCCCCTGAGCCCCTATTATTTTCACATCCAATACATCTTCTAAGTTGCTTTTATTTGCATCACTTAATTGCATCTTAATACCTGTTTGATTAAAGGAAGCGGGTTGATATAAATTACCAACTGTCATTCCAGAAACCGCAGCATTAATGGTAGCTGCAACTTGAGCGGTTGCAATACCATATCGCATTGCTTTTTCTTTGTCAACTGTAATATGGTATCTAGGTTGATCTGCTTCTACCATCCAGTCAACATCCACCACATCCGATGTTCTTGCTATCAAGGCTTTTACCTGGGCTGCTATTTTAATTTGCTCCTCATAATTTGGTCCATATATTTCAGCCACAAGTGTTGAAAGAACAGGAGGTCCGGGGGGTACCTCCACGATCTTCACATTTGCATTATACTTTTTTGCAATAGCCTGAATTGGTTCACGCATTTCTTTTGCTATACCATGGCTCTGTATGCTTCGATTTTTTTTGTCTACCAAATTTACTTGAATATCTGCCATGTTTTCTGCCCTGCGCAAGTCGTAGTGACGCACCAATCCATTAAAACTGATGGGTGCAGAAATGCCAATATAAGTTTGGTAGTTCTCCACCATTTTTTGCTGCGACACATAATCGCCGATATCCCTGGCTACAGCTTGAGTTTTTTCAAGCGTAGTTCCTTCCGGCATATCAATCACTACCTGAAACTCATTCTTATTATCAAAGGGTAACATTTTTACGGCTACTGACTTTGTATAAAATAGCATCATTGAGGCCAATAAAATAACTACGATGCTAATAATAAATGCCCAACGCTTTCCACGTGATTCTAATAATGGTTGAATAAAGGCTTTATAAATTTTATAAATTCCTGTTGATTCTAATGTGTGTGGTTTCTCTTCTTCATGCTCTAATCCTTTATGTTCTTTTTCACGTAAAAAGATATAACCAAGATAGGGAGTGAGTGTTAATGCAACAATTAATGAAAGCATCATGGCAATGGATGCTCCAATTGGCATAGGACTCATATAAGGCCCCATCATGCCTGAAACAAAAGCCATTGGCAATACTGCCGCAACAACTGTGAACGTGGCAAGAATGGTAGGATTACCTACTTCATTAATGGCATAGATGGCTGCTTGTAAAGGTGGCAGTTTCTTCATTTTGAAGTGCCTGTGCATATTTTCTGCAATGATGATGCTATCATCTACCACAATTCCCGTTATAAATACCAATGCGAATAAGGTAATACGGTTTAAAGTATAATGCATGAAGTAATAAGCAAACAGCGTTAAGGCAAAAGTTACTGGCACGGATAAGAACACTACTAATCCACCTCTCCATCCCATGGCTAACATTACAAATAATGTAACTACTACAATGCTGATAAATAAATGAAATAACAATTCCGATACTTTTTCGCTTGCAGTTTCTCCATAGTTTCTTGAAACAGTTAATTGTACTTCATTCGGAATTAAATCCTTTTTTAAGTGGTTTACTTTTGTTAAAATTTCTTCCGATAATTTCATTGCATCGGCACCTTTCTTCTTTGCTACTGATAAGGTGATTGCTGGATAGTTAGAGGGATGAACCTTTCCCAATTTCTCTGAAGCCTTGCCATATCCAAATAATACATATTGATTAGAAGTTTCTGGTCCATCTGCTACCTTAGCCACCTGCTTTAAATAAACTGGTTGTTGCTGATTCATACCCACGATCAAATTGGCTACATCGTCTGAGGTATGCAAGAAATTTCCAGTTTCAACAGTAAAGGCTGTGTCTTTCTGCAACAAATTTCCATGCTGCATTTGCATATTGCTACCTTGAATTAATTTGCTCATCGATAAAAAATCCACATGGTTTTCTGCCATCTTATTTTTATCAACCAGCACTTTGATTTCCCTGCTTCTGCCTCCAAGAATATTAATATCAGATACGTCATTGATCTTCTTGATCTCACTACTTAATTCCTGTCCGATCTGCTTTAAACGATAATCATCATAAGTTTCGCTCCATAGCGTGATACCAAATACTGGTACATCATCAATAGCCCGAGTTTTGATTAATGGCATGGTAACACCCTGCGGCATTTTATCCATATTCTTCATCAACTCACTATATAATTTTACTAATGAACGTTCCACATCTTCACCCACTTGAAACTGAACAATAAGCATGGCCTGGCCTTTCATAGATGTTGAATACACATATTCAACTCCCTTAACATTCGAGATCATTTTCTCCATCGGTGCAGCAACCTTGGTTTCTACATCCTTTGGTTCAGCACCAGGGTATCCAATAAAAATATCGGCCATAGGTACTTGGATCTGAGGCTCCTCTTCACGAGGAATTAGAAAAGTACTATAAGCACCAATCAATAAAAATGCAATCATCAGCAGAATCGTTAATTTCGACTGCAGAAATGACTTTGCTATATTTCCTGAAAAACCATTTTTCATGTGTCTATTTATTAATTTTGGTTACATGTAATTCGCGAATAATGATTTTGCTTGTCAACAAAATTTATATAGGCTCATTTCATATCTTATTAATTATTTCGTTTTTACGCTTGCTCCGTTAAATAGTTTTCCTTCTGCACTGATAATAAAGTTTTCATTCTTTTCTAAGCCGCTTAATACTTCCACTTTATCACCATAAGTTTTACCTAGTCTTACCCATCGCAGTATTGCATGGTTATTGCTGCTAACCGTAAATAAACCTGTTAATTGATTTTTATTTTCAATGGCGGTTAATGGAACAAGTACTGCGTCTTCATTTGTTGTTGTAGTAATTGCATTTTTTAAAGGAATAGCTATATTGGCATACATACCAGCATACAATCCTTTTTGATCTGATTCGGGGATTTTTATTTTTACGATAAACTGACCACCTGTAAATTGAGACGAAGGATTGATCTGACTGATGGTTGATTGAAATTTTTTATCAGCAGATTGAATTTGAACGGTTGCTTTTGAACCCAATTTTAGTTGCTGAATATTGTTTTCAGGAACAGAAGCACTTACTTGTAAAACGCCGGCCTGTTCAATGGTAAGAATGGGCATACCCGGACTAGCCATGCTTCCTGCATCCATCATTTTCTGACTTACAATACCTGAGAAAGGAGCGGTTAATTGAGCGTAACTCATCATAGCGCTTACTTCATTGCGCATTTGTTTGGCTGCTTCTAATCTTGACTTTGCAGAATTATATTGTAAATTAATATTGTCTAATTCTTTTGCAGATGCACTTTGTTGTTTATATAAGTTGTTGAACCGGTCTTGATCTTTTTTAGCATTATTATAAGATGCTTCTGCCTCAGAAATCATGGCATCTGTTTGCGCTCTTTTGGCTTTGATATCATCATTGCTGATAGATACCAATAATTGACCCTTATTAACATGGTCACCTACTTTTACATTGATTGCAGTGATGAACCCCATGATACGGGTACTGATATTAACAGTCTGAGATGCCTCTATCTGTCCACTGAAATTGAGCTCTTTTGAGTTGTTCGAAGAGGGACTTGCAACTGCTACCAAAATAGCACTATCTGCTGTATTTGTTTTTTCCTCTTTTTTCGATGAACAACTGCTGATGATGGTTACTAAGATTAAACCGATTAAATAAATATTTCTTTTCATAAAATTTATATAGTAATGAGTGGATTTATTTGTTGAAAGAACTAGTTAGAAATTGTATAAATGCTTTTGTGATATTACTTGTTAGCAATGCCTGTGCTTTTAATAGTTGTTGTTGCGATAATTGGGTTGATGCCATTAATAAATCAGTAGTATTTGAAAGTCCTTGTTCATACCTGTTTTGTAAGATGCGTAAGGCTTCGGATGCCTGCTCTATGGATTTTTCCTGTTGCTTTACTTCGAAATTTGCATCATTTAAATCGCGCAATGCTTTATTGAGCTCAACCTGACTCTGATCCTTTTGTTGTGTTAACTGATCTTTTAATTTATTGCGTTCAAGTGTTTGGGTGGTAATGGTATTTTTTGTTTTATTACCGCTAAAGATGTCCCATGATAATTGAAGGCCAGCTAAATAAGCATTTGCTCCAAAGCCTAGCATTCTACTATCATTTAATTGATAAGAGCCAAAGGCGTTTAATCTGGGTAGGTAAGATTTTTTTGAAGAAGAAATCGCATAGTCAGAGGCTTCAATCGCTTTTTGCATGGCTAAAAAATCTGATCTCGAATCAGTAAGCTTCATACTATTGTCAGCACCAGTTGAATTGCCTGTACTAGGCTCATTTACTTTATAAATCACACCTGTAGGGAGATGCATTAGAAAACTTAGATAATCAGAGGCGTTTTTGATATTCGAATTGGCTTTGGCAAGATTAGATTCTACCATCTTAATATGTACTTCTGTATTCAGAACATCTGATTTCTGTATCAATCCCTGCTCAAAATGATCTGCTGCAAACTTGTTTACCGCTTTTGATGTTTTGTTGGCATCTTCTAAAACTTTCACTGCATCATAAGCGAATGCAAGTTGTAAGTATGCCTTCTGAACTTCAAAACGTATATACTCTTTAGTACGCTCAGTTTGAAACTGATAAATTTCAGTTTGTTTAGCCGCTGCTTTTTTCTGATACCACATATCCATATTGATGATGGGTTGCATTACATCCAACTTTGTAGTAAAATCTGGCGTTCCATTCGGATGGTTCAATAAATCTGGATTAAAGTCATTCATGGTGATTGACTTCTGCTGTAGTTTAAATCCAAAAGCATTTAATGGGTTGTTTGTACTCATAGCCGTGTAGCTAAATCCAACCTGAGGCAGATAAATTGCCTGGGTTTGGTTGTACCTGGCATTGGCAATTTTCTCATCTTGCTGAGCTAATTGAACCGATTGATTGTTTTGCAAACTATTGGCAATAGCATCGCTTAAACTCAGAAATCTAGTGCTATCCTGCGCTGAAACCTTAGCCATTGGCATGAAAGAAAGTAATAAACTAAGTGAAAGTAAAAACTTAAAGGACCATTTTGGGTTCATGAATTTTCAATTTGATGCAAAAGTACCCGACTGCATTTTGCCTCTCGGTAACATATGTCACGCTTTATTTTTTTTGGCTGTTTAGAAATTAATTGATTTTTTGGGAAAACTGATATAAATCATATCCTTCTGTAACTAACATCACAGAGGTATTTAAATGTCTGTTTGACATTTGTGTTGTAATAAAAGTAGAGAAACACATGAAAAGTTTAGTCATTTTAGGAGCAGGAACAGCAGGTACGATGATGGCAAATCACCTGAATAAAAAGTTAGATCGAAAAGAGTGGGAAATAAGCATCATTGATGAAAGAAAGGAACACCATTACCAACCTGGATATTTATTCCTGCCATTCGATATCTATCAGCCTTCTAATATTATTAAAAATATAAAAGACTTTATCCCTTCGAATGTTGAATTGATTCAACAGAGAATTGAGAAAATTGATGCGAAAGAAAATAAGATCATTTTAAGCGAGGGTGAAATTGTTAACTATGATTTACTCATCATTGCAACTGGGGCAAAAATTGCACCAGAAGAAATAGAGGGAATGTCAGGCGCTGAGTGGCAAAAATCTGTTTTTGATTTTTATACTTTTGAAGGGGCATTGGCATTACGTGATAAATTACGTAATTGGGAGGGTGGCAATTTGGTGGTACATATTACTGAAATGCCCATTAAATGCCCAGTAGCACCTTTAGAGTTTGCTTTCCTGGCAGACGCGTTTTTTGAGCATAAGAAAATGCGCGAAAAAGTGAATATCACCTATGTAACGCCATTAAGCGGCGCTTTTACCAAACCCAAATCAACTGCTGCATTAGAACATTTATTAGGGGAGAAACATATTTCTATTGAAAGTGATTTTGCAATTGCTGAAGTGAATAACGAAGAGAAGACTATTGTTGATTATGGTGGTAAATCAATTCCATTTGACTTACTAGTAACTGTTCCAACCAATAAGGGCGATGATTTGATGGAACGTTCTGGTTTGGGGGATGAACTTAATTATGTGCCAACAGATAAAGCAACACTTCAGTCTAAAGCATTCGAAAATATATTTGTAATTGGTGATGCTACCAATGTGCCAGCTTCAAAAGCAGGTTCAGTAGCACATTTCGAGGCAGAGATACTTACAGAGAATATTTTGCATTTTGTAAACAACGAACCATTGTCAGCCAATTTCGACGGACATGCCAATTGTTTTATCGAAACAGGACACAACAAAGCACTTTTAATAGATTTCAATTATACCCACGAACCAGTATCAGGATTATTCCCTTTCCCTGGAATTGGTCCCTTACAATTGTTGAAAGAGAGTATGTTAAATCATTGGGGAAAATTGGCATTCAGATGGATCTATTGGAATATGTTATTAAAAGGGATACCTATTCCATTTGTAGGCTCGCATATGAAAACAGAAGGAAAAAATTTTTAACCAACAATAAAACCATTTTATGGACAAGTTAATCGCAGGTAAAACAATTCAGGTAAACGAAGAAGGTTTCATGACCAATTTTGGTGAGTGGAATAAAGAGATTGGTGAAGCTTTAGCAGTTGAATCAAAAGTTGAACTAACAGCAAAGCATTGGGAGCTGATCAATTATATTCAAGCTGAAGTAAAAAACGAAGTGGCTTTAAGCATTCGCAAAATTGGAAAGAGTGGCATCGTAGACATCAAAGAATTTTATGCGCTATTCCCCAATGCACCTTTAAAAACAGTAACCAAAATAGCTGGAGTTCCAAAGCCCGCAGGTTGTATTTAATCAAATTTAAAAATTATAATCATGAATGAAAATAATGGCGAGATCAGAAAGATGATGATCATACTTTCTAAAGCCTCTATCGAAAATGTATATGCTGCATTTGTTTTAGCCAATGGTGCCAGAATGGAAGGTATTGAAGCAGAAATGTTTTTTACATTTTTTGGATTAGAAGCAATTCATAATAAAAAACTAGATCATTTACACGTAGCTACAGTAGGTAATCCTGCAATGCATATGCCTACCATGTTGGGCGGTTTGCCTGGTATGGAAGCATTGGCAACCAGTATGATGAAAAAGGAAATGGAAAAACTGGATATGCCAGAAGTACGAGAATTTCTCGAAATATTAAAAGCCTCAGGCGTTAAATTATGGGCTTGCAAATTAGCGATGGAAATGTTCCATTACGAAAAAGCTGATATGTTCCCTGAATTAGATGGAGTGTTAACCGTAGGTGATTTTTATAAACAAGCATCAGGAGTTGGCTCACATATGCTCTTTATTTAAATAAATATATTTACTGGTGGGTTATTCAAAAAAAATGAATTAGGCTAATGATAAGCCTAATTCATTTTTTTTTCAAAAGATGTTATTCTTTGGTTTTGCAAGTGCTAATTCCAAAAGGCAAATAAAGAGGACAAAAACTAACTAAGCTAGTTAATACAAAAACTGCTCCAAGCACCACTAATACTATTCCTAAAGTTCCAGTTACAACATTTGTAAAATACAGTATAGCAAATACAATTGCTACAATTAATCGAATTGTCTTGTCGATTGTTCCCATGTTTTTTTTCATTTCGTTGATTTTGTTGGTTTATTAAAGGGGTATTTTTTGATTATTTAAAACTAACAGATTTATTATTCTTATTATGTGACGAATGTTACAAAACACTCATTTTGATGATTATTTGGGTAGGAATTTATTGATGATTTAAACAAATATGTGGGTTTATGTAGTAATTGACATAAAAATAGGGGAGCCTACTAAGGACATATTATAATTTATGTGTCCTTTCTTGAGTTAAGAATTAATCGATAAATTGTATTTAAATATAATCAAATAAAATCATGTTGACTTATAAAATTAAATTATTACTCCTCTTTGTAATAACCTTTAATACTTTAATTGTACAAAGTCAAAATAGTAACAAACCAAGAGCTTACTATTTTTCTACAAGTGGCAATGATATTAATGAGGGCACTTATAAATCCCCTTTTAAGACAATAAATAAAATACAAGATTTGCAATTAAAAGATGGCGACAGTATTTTATTTAAATCAAAAGAGGTATTTGTTGGCAAACTGGTTTTTGAGAATATTAAATCTAATATTTTAATTACTACATATGGCAATGGTGTTGCTACCATCAATGGAGAAAACAATGAAGCAATTCTTTTGACAAATTGTTCCAATTTCAAAATCGTAAATCTGAATCTGGTTGGAAATGGAAGAAAAGAGGGAAATACAACCAATGGCTGTTCTGTAATCAATTCAAAAAATTTGTACTTAAAAAATATCAATATAAAGGGCTTTCAAAAAAATGGGCTATACATTTTTTCATCTCATTTTATTCAAATTGATTCATGCGTGGCGGAAACTAATGGAGCTGCTGGAATCATGGTTGACGGAACTGATAAAAAGTCTTCTTCTAATATCACCATAAAGCATTCCAAGGCTTTCAATAATCCAGGCGATCCTACCAATTTTACAAATCATAGTGGCAATGGCATATTGGTTGGCTTATGTACTAAAGTACTCATTGATCATTGCGAAGCTTATAATAATGGATGGGATATGCCTAGAATTGGAAATGGACCGGTTGGTATTTGGACGTATGAGTCAGATAGTGTGGTCATTCAAAATTGTTACTCTCATCATAATAAAACATCAAAGGGTGGGTCAGATGGTGGCGGTTTTGATTTAGATGGCGGAGTAACTAATGCAATTATTCGAAACTGTAAATCGTATGAAAATGAAGGTGCCGGATATGGTATTTATCAATATGCAGGAGCATCTAATTGGGATAATAATAAAATTATTAATTGTAGCAGTTACAATGATGGTTTAAAATCAGGTGGTAATGCTGCCGTATATATTTGGAATAGTGCCCAGGATCAGAAGCAATTCAAGAATTTACTTTTTAAAAACAATACCATAGTTAATAGAAATAATATTGTAATAAAATTCGATATTCTTAGCAATCATGAATCATTCAGTTTCGTAGGCAATCATTTTTCAGGAAAGGATTCAGTGATTGTATTTAATCAGCTACACGAAAAAGATCAGTTTCAATTAAATACCTGGACTTCTTTTAAAAGAGGAAAACTTGAAACTGATAAACTTTTGAATCAACAGATCATTCAACCCACAATTGATAATTACAATAATAAGTTAAACGCACATGGCGCTGGAATTTTAAGCTATCATAATTTTTATTATTTGTATGGTGAAATAAAAAATGGAAATACCTGGCTGGTGCCTAATCAACAATGGGAGTGCTATAGGGTTCCTGCAGGTGGCATTTCTTGTTATAAATCTGATGATTTGATCCATTGGACAAATCTTGGAGTTGTACTTAGCCCAACATTGGGAAATGCCTCAAGCGATATAGATACTTCTAGAGTAATAGAAAGGCCGAAAGTTATTTATAATGAAACAACAGGAAAGTTTGTAATGTGGGTTCATCTTGACAAAAATGATTACTCCTATGCGCATGTTGGGGTTGCAATTAGCGATAAGCCAGAAGGTCCTTTTAAATTAGTCAATAGTTTTAAACCAAATGGAGAAGAATCGAGAGACATGACAATTTTTAAAGATGATAATGGTAGGGCATATTTGTTTAATGCTTCAGAAAATAACAATACCATGCATGTAAATGAATTGACGGAGGACTATTTAAATGTAAAGCCTAATTTTCAGAAGTTGTTAATTAATGAACGCAGAGAATCGCCAGCTGTTTTTAAATTTGAAAAGCAATATTATTTAGTTACATCATTATGCACTGGTTGGGCACCGAATAAAGCATTGTATGCTATTGCTACTAGTCCGATGGGGCCTTGGAAAACAATTGATAATCCTTGTTTTGGAATTGACTCAGACATTACTTTTGGAGCTCAAATAAGTTTTATACAGCCTCTTAGAGAAAAAGGCAATTTTTCTGTTTTTGCAGACACTTGGGATAAATATGATCTCAAGAATTCAAATTATATCAAAATGCCACTTGTAATCAAGAATTTACAACCACAGATACACTCATCTAAAGTTTATTAAAAGATGATTTGATTAATACCAGATTTTATAATATAACTAATGTAGTAGCTGTAGCCTGATTATGCAGGTGAGTTACGTGCCTTTTGACAACTCAACTAGTTTTTTCTACAACTCAACTAGTTCATCATAAGTAATTTAAAATACTGAATATAGATTTATGGCTTATTTATTAATAAGGTATAAAATGTAGTATGAAAATAAGATCAACTCTTTTGATTCTGTTTGTAGTATTGGCCTTTCTAAGTTGCAAAAAGGGTACAACTAATACTTCTTCCATTTCGAGTACGGATACCAGTTATAATGCTTTGTTCATTCCTCCAACCTTAACAGGAACAAACTTTAATTTAACATTGTCTCCATCCAGCAAGCAATTCTTTAAAACAGGATCTGCTACAACTACGTATGGCTATAATGGTCAAAGTTTCTGGGGACCTACATTAATCATGAATAAGGGCGATAATGTGCAATTGAATATAACAAATGGTTTATCAGATACTACAACAGTTCACTGGCATGGATTTCATATTCCAGCAAAAATGGATGGAGGGCCGCATCAAAAAATTGCACCTGCATCCACATGGTCCCCTAATTTTCAGGTAATGAATAATGCCGCTACTTACTGGTATCACCCTCATTTGCATGAAAAAACATTTGAGCAGTTAACAATGGGTGCAGGCGGAATGATCATTGTAAAAGATCCTGTTGAAAGCGCTTTGAACTTACCACGTAGTTATGGTACAGATGATATTCCACTGGTATTAACCAGTAGAAGATTTAATGCTGATAATTCAATTGATGTTTCGGACTATGCTTATGGTGACTATCTTTTAGCGAATGGAACGATTAATCCTCAGATCAGTTTACCTAAACAATATGTGCGTTTTCGTATTCTGAATGCTGAGACCGAAAGAGCTTATAATTTAGGATTTAGTGACGATAGAACATTTTATGTAATCGGAAATGATGGCGGTTTATTAAGTACACCAGTATCTGTTACCAGATTGTTAATGGGGGTAGGTGAACGATATGAAATCCTTGTGGATTTGGCCAATGATGCTATAGGATCAAATCTCAATTTTAAATCATATAATTCTAATCAAAGCTTTGGTTTCCCTGGAGGCGAGCCAGCATCTTCTGGCAACTTCGGAAGTTTGTTAAATAACACCGATTTTCAGGTATTGAAAATAAATGTTGTGGCGCCTACAACTAATGCAGTAACTAGCATGCCAGCAACTTTGGTAAATAATTCCTATTGGAAATCAACGGATGCAAATACTTCGATTACTACAGCTATTAATGGTGGTCAAGGAGGTTCTCCATTTTATTTTGATAATAATGTTTATAATTTCAATACTATCAATCAGACCATTCCATTAAATGCAATAGTAAACTGGACATTTAGTGGTGGAAATATTTTTGGTCATTCTATTCATATTCATGACGTGCAATTTAATATCGTCTCTCGAAGTTCAGGATCAATTGCCCCATACGAAGTAGGGTGGAAGGATACTTATTTTATTCGTTTGGGTGAGTCCGTTTCAGTGGTGGCTAAATTCGATGATTTCGCTGATCCAACCTCGCCTTTTATGTATCACTGTCATTTTCCAAATCATGAAGATGGAGGATTAATGGGTCAGTTTATTGTTAAGTAATTACAGATGATACGATTTGCTTTTGCAGCCTGCCTATTGTTTTGTTGTAATGCCTGTAATCTTTTCAACCAAAAAAAGATACCAGTCAGTCGTGTTCAAAATTTTGATTCAGCGCTAAAAAAAGTAAATGGTTTCTGGTTGTATAAAAATGAACTGTTGAATGGTCAAATTGAAGAGAAAAGCCTAGATGGTAAATCTGTATTATACTATGTTCCAGTAATAAATGGACTGGAAGAAGGCCAGGCTTCCGGAAGATATAATACTGGAGAAAAACTAATGACAAGGAATTATACAAAAGGGAAAGTGGAAGGAGAGGTTATTCAATGGTGGCCCAATGGAAATGCACGTTACAGGATGAATTATAAAGACGACAAACTGGATGGAAAACAATTAGTATTTTATCCTAATGGACAAAAGCAGGAAGAAAGCAATTATGCCGAAGGAATTGAGGAAGGTTTACAAAGGGTGTGGAATGAAGCCGGGCAACTCATTTCAAATTATACGATCAGAAATAAAAAATTGTATGGTGTTATCAGCGTTAAAAGTTGTTTGCCAGAAGGGCATCATTAGAGTACTGGCTTTGTTTTTGGCAATAATACTTATCGCAACGAGTTGTCAAAATTCTAAAGAAGTATTGCCCTTTTATAATTCACCTGACTTTACTGCAGAATGGATTAAACCTTCTGATAAAAATTATCATTCCATTCATAGTATTGACACTTTCAGTTTGCAAAACCAAATGGGGCATATTATTACGAAAGATTCGTTGAACGGTAATATCTATGTGGCCAATTTTTTCTTTACATCTTGTGGGAGTATTTGTCCAAAGATGACCAATAATTTAATTGTCCTGCAAGAAGGTTTTAAAAATACTCCTCAGGTGAAATTGGTTTCTTTTACAGTAATGCCTGAAAAGGATTCTGTTGCTGCACTAAAAAAATATGGTTCAGATCATCACATCAATCCTGATAAATGGTTTTTGCTTACAGGAAATAAAGAAAGGATTTACAAATTAGGGAGGCAATCCTATTTTTCGGAAAAGCGACTCGGGATGCAGAAAGATTCATCTGATTTCTTACACACAGAATCAATGTTGCTCATTGATAAGGCTGGCAGAATACGCGGTATATACAATGCAACTTTAAATCAAGATGTAGTGAGAGCCAAAGCAGATATCAATTTGCTTTTGAAAGAATAAAAATATTTGGAGAGATAGTTTCATTTGCAATTCAACCATCATTATATACAATTCAACCATTTTACATTATTGAGGAGAAAAAACTACAGGTAGGTTTACACTTAACTAAAACATATTCAATAATGAGGTATCAATTTATTATAGCTTTTCAGTTAATTTCCTTTTTCTCGATTGCTCAAAATAATAAGCAAAATATCCGTGGTGTTGTTATCGATAAACTTTCACAAACAGCATTGCGTGGGGCATCTGTACAAATTATTGCTTTGCAAAAAAATGCTGTTGCTGATAGTCTGGGTAACTATATTTTATCGAATATTCCTCCCAATAGTTATGACATTGATATCAGTTATGCAGGGTATAAAACTGTTACCATTCCAAACGTAGTGGTAACTTCTGGCAAAGAGGTTATTTTGGATATCTCCCTGGTAGAAACATTTAAAAGTTTAAAAGAGGTTATTGTAAAATCTTCTAATAAAGCATCTTTTATTAATAAGTTTTCTACTGTAAGTACCAGAACATTTTCGATGGAAGAAGTAAATCGCTATGCAGGTGGTAGAAGTGATCCCGCACGATTGGCTGCAAATTTTGCAGGTGTGAGTGCCCCTGATGATAGCAGAAATGATATCGTGATTCGGGGTAATTCTCCTGTGGGTGTATTATGGCGAATTGAGGGCATGAATGTAACAAACCCGAATCATTTTGCATCGGTTGGTACTACCGGTGGTGCAGTAAGTGCTTTAAATACCAATCTTTTAAAAAACTCTGATTTTTTCACATCGGCTTTTCCTGCGGAATATGGTAATGCCATTTCAGGTGTTTTTGATTTGGGCTTGAGAAATGGTAATTCCAAAAAAAGAGAAACTACTGTACAATTAGGTGTAATAACCGGGTTAGAAGCTACCACAGAAGGACCGCTTAAAAAAGATAATGGGTCATCCTATTTAATAGGCTATCGTTATTCTTTAGCCGGTCTTGCTCAAACAGTTGGAATTAATATTGGCACATCTTCTACACCCGCTTATCAGGACCTCTCATTCAAACTAAATAGTGGCACTTCTAAATTGGGTAAGTTTTCAATGTTTGGCATTTTGGCTACAAGTACCATTAATATAAATGGAGGAAGTTCAGGTTCATTATATGGCAATGGCAATCAAGTTGATTTTTCCAGCCAGATTGGAATATTGGGCTTCAATCATTTTAAACAAATTAACAATAAATCATTTATCAGTACAACGTTAGGAATAAACTATTCTAAGACCCTACAAACAGGGTATGATTTTGATAGACCAACTAGTGCCTCATTCACGAAAGAAGATAATAACGTAGCAAAAACCGGGTATAATTTAAATTCTACGTATAATTCCAAAATCAATTCAAGATTGTTCTTAAAAGTTGGCATACAGGATGAATTAATAGCTGTGAATTTATATTATAGAACCAAAATGGGTTTAGGATCTAACTGGACACAAATTTGGGATCATAGTGGAAATACTAATTTGGCACAGGTTTATGCTGAAACAAAATACAACATCAGTGAAAAAATAACTTTAAATACAGGATTGCATGCCCAGCAATTGTTTCTTAATAATTCTTCATCTATTGAACCCCGCTTAGGATTAAAATATGATTTGAGTAATAATAGCAGTTTCAGTGTTGGATATGGACTTCATTCTCAAATGCAACCTATTAATGTTTATTATTTACAAACGCAAAATGCAAATGGTACCTATAGCTATACAAATAATAATGTTGGATTCACAAAAAGTAATCATTTTGTGGTAGGTTATGATCTGAAACCATTCACAGACTGGCGTTTGAAAGCGGAAGTTTATTATCAGCAATTGTATAATGTACCCATAACAAGCTATGCTAGTAGTTATTCTATGTTGAATACCGGAGTAAGTTTCAGGCCAGATACAACTAGCAATTTGGTTAATAATGGCACAGGAAAAAATTATGGCGTAGAATTAACTATTGAGAAATTTTTTAGCAAAGGTTATTATGCTTTATTTACTTCTTCATTATACGATTCTAAATATACAGCCAGTGATGGCATAGAAAGAAATACCGCGTTTAATGGCAAATACATATATAATATTTTAGCCGGAAAGGAATGGAAGCTTGGAACTGATAAAAGAAATAAGTTTGCCTTGGATTTTAAATTTACAAACGCAGGAGGGCGATATTATACCCCAGTTGATTTGGCCGCATCTCAAATAGGAGGTCATGAGCAATTATCTAGTAATGCCTATTCATCGAGATATACTAATTATTTTAGAATGGATATAAAACTTGGATATACCTTTAATAGTGGGATAAGGAAATTGTCTCAATCCTTTTCATTAGACTTACAGAATGTAACCAATCATCAAAATGTATTTTCTCAGGGGTATGATTCTAAATTACAAGCAATAAGCACCTCCTATCAATTAGGTTTGTTTCCGAATTTTACTTATAAATTACAGTTTTAGAACAGAATTTATGTTTACTACAAAAAAGAGATTCCTATACATGATCCTAGTTGGTATTTTAATTGCCATACTAGCTGAGTTAATCAGACCTGATCGGCCTGAACCGGATAATTCTTTAATAAAATTTATCCTCAGTATTATCATGACAATCATTTTGTGGGAAGGAAATCTAAGAATCGATCATTGGCTAAATAGCAAATATTCATGGATCAAAGACACCAGGAAAAGGCTATTCATGCAATCGGTATTATCGCCTTTATTCACTCTTGTAACACTTTTTTTGCTGCTTACTCTTGCCCATCTTATTTTAGGACATCCTGGTAATGATGATCCCCGTCGTCCCTTTGATCCATTATTTATACCAGGGTTGAGCATAGCTTTTCTAATCATCACTATAGATATCAGCCATCAATTTCTTAAATTCTGGAAACAAAGTATTGTAGAGTTGGAGAAAATGAAAACTGAACATGCAAATGCTCAATTACTCAATCTTAAGAATCAGTTAAACCCACATTTCTTATTTAATAATTTAAGTGTACTTACTTCATTAGTTTATAAAAGTCAGGATAAGGCCGTTGAATTTATTAATGAGCTATCAAAAGTATATCGGTATAGTATTGAAAATAAAAACGTTGAATTAGGATTGTTGGAAGATGAATTAACATTTTTAAATCATTACCTCTATTTGTTGAAAATAAGATTTAATGATAATTTGATTTTTAAAATAAATATTGATGAAAATTGTAGGAATCAATATTTGCCACCGATGTGTTTGCAAATGCTGGTTGAAAACACTATTCAGCATAATGAATCGTCTCAGATGAATCCGCTAACGGTTTCAATATATACAAAGCAAAATCATTTAGTGGTAGAGAATCCAATTCAACCAAGATCTGATAAAGTGGAAAGTTCTAAAATGGGACTTTCCAATATTCAATCACGCTATTCTTTTTTTACGGATGATAAAGTATCGATAACGAGGGATAACAATATTTTTAAAGTTACGCTACCCCTAATTTCAAGATTATGAAAGTAGTAATTATTGAAGATGAAAAACTATCAGCTGAGCATCTTTCGCTTTTGCTGAATAAAATAGATCAGAATATTGAAGTTGTAAAATATATCGATACAGTGAAGGGTGCTATAGCTTCTTTTAAAGAAGGCCTTGAAGCAGATTTGATTTTTTTAGATATTCATTTAGCTGATGGGAATAGCTTTGAAATATTCACTCATATCGAAATTGACATTCCCATTATTTTTACCACCGCATTTGATAACTATGCTATTCAGGCATTTAAACAAAATAGTGTTGATTATTTATTGAAACCCATTTCATTGCAAGATTTAAATATTGCGATGGAGAAGTTTAATAAAATGCGACATAAATTAAACAAACAACTGATTGATGAAATTGCCCTGGCCTATCAACATGTGAATAAACAATACAAGAATAGGTTTTTGGTAAATAAAGGTAGAGCCATCGATTATATTCCAGTAGAAGATATTTGCTATTTCGAAACAAAAGAAAGTTTGTCATTTCTGGTAAATACAAAAGGAGTGAAATATCTTGTTAATTATACTTTAGATCATTTAGAGTCGATATTATCCCCTCAGGAATTCTTTCGGATTAATAGGAAAATTATCATTAAAATAAACGCTATTGAAAAAGTGGATACTTATTTTAATAGTCGCTTAATAATTACTTCTCTTCATTTAACAGGAGATGAAAGAATTGTAAGTAGAGAAAGGGTACAGGATTTTAAAAAATGGTTGGACACCTAATATTTCCATATGAAAAATTTCATTTTGTTTATTTGCTTTGCTTTCACGCTGAATATTCTTTCAGCGCAAACTAATGGCGTAATTGCTACAAGTAGTATAAAAATAGAAATGCTTTTCCCTGAAGCAAAACCTAAGGCACTAATTTTGAGCTTTGATGATGGTACAACGGCTGACAGAAGACTTGTAAAATTGATGAATGAATATGGATTGAAAGGAACTTTCCATTTGAATTCTAATAAGCTGGATACAAAGGGATATATCACGAAGAGTGAGGTGAAAAGTTTGTTTAAAGGACATGAAGTTTCAGTTCATAGTGCCAATCATCCAGCCCTTACAGCTTTATCTAAGATTGATATTATTTATGAAGTGGTAGAAGACAGAAAAGAACTAGAGCGTCTTACTGGAAACCTTGTAAGAGGTATGGCATATCCCTTTGGAAACTATAATGATCTAGTTGTTGAAGCCATAAAAGGAACCGGGATTGAATATGCAAGAACCGTAAAGGACTCCTATAATTTTATAATCCCAGAGGATTTTCTAAGATGGGATCCCAGTATTCATCAATTTGGTAAAGCCTATTTTACCGCAAATGACTCTTTAAATGATAAAAAAGAGTTAGCCATTTTCTTTAAGCTTGCAGATGATTTTGTGAAATCAAACGCTCTTGCATTATTTGATGTATGGGGGCATAGTTGGGAAAATGATGGTGCTGGTGATAGATGGACTAAAATGGAAGATTTCTTTAAAATGGTTTCAAAACGAAGCGATATACAGTATACTACTCAGATAGACCTGGTTGATTATATGACTGCTTTCAAAAATTTAAAAATTTCAGTCGACAAATCAATCATTTCTAATCTTAGTTCTCTGGATGTTTATGTTAAGTTTGAAAACAAAGTATACAAAATACCTGCTGGAAGTCAGGTATCAGTAAAATAGGATACATCTAACATCTTGGTTTCGAATGTTATTAATAAAGATGTGGATCTGATTATTTTATTGAATAAAAAGTTAAGTGGTTCCGATTTTTATATTTTTGTAAAAACGATTCATATGCCAAACATCCCCACTGATGTATTACAATTTCTTGAACAACCCTACCATTTAACTCAAGAACAGATCGACCATTATGATCGATACCGTTTTATTAAATTGAAAGAAGTACTCTCACCAGAAGTTGTTTCATTTTATGCAGATATTATATCGCATAAAGTAACTGAACTCAATCAGCAAACATCAAGTATGGATGATAGAAATACTTATGGCAAAGCATTCTTACAAATCTTTAACCTTTGGAGAGAAGATGAACAAATTAAAGCACTGGTGTTTAGTAAAAGACTCGCAAAGATTGCCAGTGATTTGATGCAAACAAAAGGGGCAAGATTATACCACGATCAAGCATTATTTAAGGAGCCAGGAGGTGGATTTACTCCCTGGCATGCAGACCAATATTATTGGCCGCTTGAAACTGACAAAACGGTAACAGCCTGGTTGCCATTGCAAGCAATTGGTTTTAATATGGGCCCACTTGAGTTTAGTGCTGGTAGTCAAATCATAGTTGAAGGAAGAGAGCTTTCTATTAGTGATGAAAGTGAAAAATTTATTGACCAGAAATTAAGAGTCACCGATTTTGAACACGTAGTAGAAGAATTTGAATTAGGAGAAATTAGTTTTCATTCAGGTTGGGTTTTTCATAGAGCAGGTCCTAATGAAACTGATCAGATGCGAAAAGTAATGACAGTTATTTATATGGACCAGGATATGAAACTCAAAAACCCCGAGAATGATAATCAAGTAAATGATTGGCATACCTGGTGCCCCGGTTCAATAGTTGGAGAAAAAATTCAAAGTCCAATTAACCCATTACTTTACACAAATAGTTAGAGATCATAAATCTTCGTTACCAACTTGAACCATTAAACGAAAGAACAATTACTCAATTTATTTGACTAATGAGGAAACAAATGACATATACACCTTTAAATAAGTCGATTTACCTTTATACTGGAATGCCAGTAACTAAATTGGCAGCTTCAAAAGATCTGCGTTTTAGAACGGAGATGAAGGATAGTCAAACTGGAACAAATGTGCAAATAGAATTAGTTCCAATGGGAACTTCTATTTTGCGACAAACAACTTTTAAAAATGCAAATTAACTTTTAGAAATGAATCATAAATTAAGGTTATTCATTGTTTCATTTTCATTACTATTTGTAGCTACAGCACAAACAAATAATAATTCTTTTTCACAACCACCAGTGTGGGCAAAGAATGCCATCTGGTATCAGATCTTTGTGGAAAGGTTTTATAATGGAGATCCCAAAAATGATCCCACACCCGAAACGGTTAATAGTCCTTTTTTAAAGGAATTTGTTCCAAAAGATTGGAGTATAACTCCCTGGACTTCCAATTGGTATCAAAAAGATAATTGGGCAGAAAAAGCTGGAATGAATATTAGTTATGATCTTCAAAACAGAAAATATGGGGGCGATATTCAAGGTGTAATTAACAAATTGCCTTATCTGCAGGAATTAGGAATTACCGCAGTTTTTCTAAATCCCATCAATGATGCCCCTTCCATGCATAAGTATGATGCTAGAAACTATCATCATATCGATATCAACTTCGGGCCAGACCCAGCAGGTGATCAAAAAATCATAGCTTCTGAAAATCCTGGAGATCCAAAAACCTGGAAATGGACTGCTGCTGATAAACTCTTCTTGAAATTGGTGAAAGAAGTACATCGTCGAGGAATGAAGATTATCATGGATTATTCCTGGAACCATACGGGTACTGATTTTTGGGCTTGGCAAGACATTCTCAAAAATCAAGAGAAATCTGCTTATAAAGATTGGTACGATATTAAGTCTTTCGATAACCCTGCTACTCCTCAAAATGAGTTTGCATATAATGGATGGTTGGGAATTAACAGTTTGCCTGAATTGAAGAAAGTAAATATTACCTCTCCACGTGTTACAGGCCACCCTTACGAAGGCAATATTAATGAAGGCGCTAAAGCTCACATTTTTGCAGTAACCAAAAGATGGTTAGCACCAGATGGAGATTCAGATAATGGGATAGATGGATACCGACTGGATGTTGCCGATCAAATTGGAATGGGCTTTTGGAGGGAATTTCGTCAACAAGTACGTAGCACAAAACCAAGTTCCTACCTGATTGGTGAAATTTGGTGGGAGCAATGGCCAGATAAACTGATGAATCCTGCACCATATACTAAGGGAGATGTGTTTGATGCAGTGATGTATTATCAAAGCTATCGACCCGCGCGATATTTTTTCGCAAAAAATGATTTTTCTTCTGATGCAAAAATTTTTAAAGACAGTCTAGAGTTGCAATGGGCAAGGGTTCCAAAATCGAATCTATATGCCATGATGAATGTATCTTCTTCTCACGATGCACCTAGATTGTTGACTGATTTTTATAATCCCAATAAATATAAATTCGGGGCTACCCCCACTGATAATAATAATTATAAGACTGGTAAGCCAGATCATGAAACCTATCAGCGTTTAAAACTTTATTTAGTACATCTTTTTACCAGTGTTGGCGCACCACAAATATTTAATGGGGAGGAAATGGGGATGTGGGGAGCCGATGATCCATTTAATAGGAAACCCTTGATGTGGAAAGAATTTCACTTTGATCCAGAAACGAGAAACTATTTTCAACAAGGAATAAAACAGTTTGATTCCCTTGCATTTAATGCTGATCAATTTAACTGGTATCAAAAGCTCATCAGCATACGTAAAACGAATGCCGTATTATCTAATGGAAATTGCACTTTCTTTTTTGCAGAAGGGAAAAAATTAGCTTATAAACGGAATAACGGTGAAAACGAATTACTTATTTATTTTAATGTAGAAGATCATATTTCAGAATTTGAACTTCCTTTAAAAGGGAAATACCAGGATCTTTTATCAGGGCAATTAATTGAAGGCAATAAATTCAAAATGGCCGCTTTAAGTTCGATGATCTTAAAAAAGATAAAATAAATCCACCATGGATAAAAGATCTTTATTATTATTTTTTGTTTTTTCTATAAGCATTTTAGTTTCGGGTCAAAGAATTGATTATACAAAATACGTCAACGCTTTCATAGGCATTGATGGTACTGGTCATACTTTTCCAGGACCTTGTTTGTCTTTTGGGTTGGTACAAAAATATTCACAGTCACATCTATTCCATAGAAAATAAAAGTGGGAGACCTAAAGTTGGTTGGTGACCAGGCTATTGTATTATTTTATAAATCATTTTCAACCTCTTATGCCTGAACTAACATCGGTTTTATAGAAGATGCTAAAGATCTGCAAGATGCTTTAGGTGGTGGTAATATTATGATTAGACTTAAATTATTAAGTAATTAATTTACTAAATTAATTAATATGCAAATCACAAGAATAGGTACAGTGCCTTCTTATAAAGGTCCGGAAGATTGGTTTACCGGATCAGTGAGGGTAGACGCCCTGTTTGAGCCAAATGAGGCAAGACGTGCAGCTGGTTACCATGTTACTTTTGAACCAGGAGCAAGAACTGCATGGCATATGCATCCTTTAGGTCAAACTTTAATTGTTACAGCTGGAACTGGTTGGGTACAGCGGGAAGGAGGCGAAATTGAAACTATATTTCCTGGAGATGTGATATGGTTTGAGGCCAATGAAAAGCATTGGCATGGTGCAACCGCAACAACAGGCATGTCGCATATTGCAACTCAAGAAAGTTTAGATGGGAAAGTGGTGGATTGGTTTGAACAGGTTACTGATGAAGATTACTTGAAAAAATAGTGAATTGCATGAAAATAAAAAAGCCTCTCAATCAATTTGAGAGGCTTTTTCGTAGCCGGTACGGGAATCGAACCCGTCTTTGCCCCGTGAAAGGGGGCTGTCCTAACCGATAGACGAACCGGCCATTTTTATAATGGGTTGCAAAAATAGGGGTGGAGGGGCTTTCTGCCAAAACTTTTTACCCTTTTTTTGCTTTTTTTCTACCTGTCCATATAAATAATAGAGATTTCACATTCTTTTTTTTGTACAATTCGTTAACTTCGCCACTCTTTAAAAATATTTATCATTTAAATCACAAGTTCATGAGTACAGTTAAAGTCGCTATCAATGGTTTCGGACGTATCGGTCGTCTTGTTTATCGTCAGATCTACAATATGGAGGGAATTGAAATTGTTGCCATTAATGACTTAACCAGTCCAGCTGTTTTGGCACATCTTTTAAAATATGATAGTGCACAGGGTCGTTTCGACGCTACAGTTACTGCTACAGCAGATTCTATCATTGTAAATGGTGAATCTGTTAAGATATATGCTCAAAGAGATCCCGCACAAATTCCTTGGGGTGCTCATCATGTTGACGTAGTTATTGAATCTACTGGATTCTTTACCGATAAAGAAAAAGCACAAGCGCATATTACTGCTGGTGCAAAGCGTGTTGTTATTTCTGCTCCTGCTACAGGCGAAATGAAAACCGTTGTGTTCAACGTTAACCACGATATTATTGATGGTTCTGAAACAATTATCTCTGGTGCTTCATGTACTACTAACTGTTTAGCTCCAATGGCTAAAACTTTGAACGATTCTTTTGGTATCGTTTCTGGTATCATGACAACCATCCATGCTTATACAAACGATCAGAATACTTTAGATGCACCGCATCCAAAAGGAGATCTTCGCAGAGCTAGAGCTGCTGCTCAGAACATCGTTCCAAACAGCACCGGTGCTGCTAAAGCAATTGGTTTAGTATTACCTGAATTAAAAGGTAAATTAGATGGTAGCGCTCAGCGTGTTCCGGTTATTACTGGTTCATTAACTGAATTAACTACTATCCTTACTAAAAAAGTAACCGTAGAAGAAATCAATGCAGCTATGAAAGCAGCTAGCAACGAAAGCTTCGGTTATACAGAAGACGAAATCGTTAGTTCTGATGTGATCGGAACGCATTTTGGTTCTTTGTTCGATGCTACTCAAACTAAAGTATTAACTGTAGGTGATACCCAATTGGTTAAAACTGTAAGTTGGTATGACAATGAAATGAGCTATGTATCTCAGTTGGTTCGTACAGTGAAGTTCTTCGCTGGAAAGATTAAATAAGTTATAGCTAATCATATTTTAAAACCGCAGAGACAATTGCGCTGAGTTCATTTTCTCTGCGTGGTTGCGACCCTGCGGTTTTTCATTTTTTAAAATATTCATCATGAGCAAATTCTCTGAACACAATTTTAAAGGACAGAAAGCACTGGTACGTGTTGATTTCAACGTGCCTTTAAATGCAGAATACGTTATTACAGACGATAACCGCATGCGTGCTACTATCCCAACCATTAAAAAAATATTGTCTGATGGTGGAAGCGTAATTCTGATGAGCCATTTCGGTCGCCCGAAAGATGGCCCTACAGAAAAGTATTCTTTAAAACACTTAGTATTTCATTTAGTGAAGTTGTTAGATGGCGCAACTGTAAAATTTGCTGACGATTGTATCGGAGCAAGTGCTACAGAATTATCTTCATCATTACAGCCTGGTGAAGTGCTTTTACTGGAAAACTTACGTTTCTATAAAGAAGAAGAAAAAGGGGATGTGGCTTTTGCAGAAAAACTGAGCAAATTAGGCGATCTCTATGTAAATGATGCATTTGGAACCGCGCACCGTGCACATGCTTCTACTGCAGTAATTGCACAATTCTTCCCTGGCGATAAAAAAATGTTTGGACTTGTGATGGAAGGCGAAGTTGCTAGCGCAGAAAAAGTAATGCATCAAAGTGAAAAGCCTTTCACCGCTATTATTGGCGGTGCAAAAGTTTCTGATAAAATTTTGATCATCGAAAATTTATTAGAAAGAGCCACTGATATCATTATCGGTGGTGGAATGGCGTACACTTTTATGAAAGCGGAAGGCGGAAAAATTGGTAACTCTTTATGTGAAAACGATCGTATTGATACGGCTCTTGAAATATTGAAAAAAGCAGAAGCAAAAGCTGTGAATATTCACCTCCCTTCAGATTCAATTATTTCTGATGCATTCTCTGCAACGGCTAATACAGCTGATGCACCCAGCTTTAATATTCCTGATGGCTGGATGGGCTTGGATATTGGTCCAAATGCAGCTGAACAATTCAGTAACGTGATCAGACAATCTAAAACCATTCTTTGGAACGGTCCGATGGGTGTTTTTGAAATGGAAAAATTTCAACACGGAACTAAGGCAATTGCCATAGCGGTTGCTGCAGCTACTAAAAATGGTGCTTTCTCTTTAGTAGGCGGTGGTGATAGTGTTGCTGCTGTGAATCAATTCGGATTTACAGATCAGGTTAGCTATGTATCAACTGGCGGTGGTGCCATGCTCGAATACTTTGAAGGAAAATCACTTCCAGGTATTGATGCCATTAATAAATAATCGAATAGTATTCTATATGAAAGACTGTCCAACTGGGCAGTCTTTTTTTTTCTACATAAACGGTAACATATTCGGCACTCATCCGTAATATATTGCAATCAGAATTACATGAGATCTATCTTAATCATATTATTGAGTGTTGTTACTCTAACAAACCTCCAGGCACAATTCAGTATTTCAGGAAAAATAGGGGATGAAAAACAGCATTTGCTGAAATCAATTACTGTTTTGCTTTTAAAAAAATCTGATTCTTCATTGGTTAAATCAACGCTTACCAATGAATTTGCACTTTACTCATTTAAAGAAATCGGGAACGGTAATTACCTGATGCTGGTAAATGGAATGAGTTATCAAAAAAATTATATCCCAGTTATCGTAAATGGTAAAGATCAAATTGTAGCAAACATTATTCTAAAAGTGGATGCTGTGAATCTGGGAGAAGTAACCGTAACTGCCAGAAAACCATTTTTAGAACAACGTGCCGATAAGTTAGTGGTGAATGTGGAAGGAAGTGCAACCGCTGCTGGCTCCACTGCTTTAGAGGTTTTGCAAAAAGTGCCGGGTGTAATCGTAAGAAACGAACAAGTAACCCTCGCAGGAAAGAGTAGTGTAAATATTATGATCAATGGGAAAAGCTCGCAGTACACCGATATCAATCAGGTATTGGCTACCACTGCTGCTTCCAATATCGAGAAGATTGAATTGATCAGTAACCCCGGTGCAAGATATGATGCTGCAGGTGGTGCCATCATTAATATCATTCTAAAAAAGAATGCTGATCTGGGAACCAACGGTACCGTTTCCATGTCTGGTTCAATGGGTTTGTATAAAAAAGATGGCGCACCCATCGATCGAAATTTTTATCGACTTACACCTTATGTTTCCATCAATAATCGAAAAGGAAAAGTAAATGTGTATGGAAATATCAATTTATTTCATCGTAACCTTTTTAGCAAAGAAGAGTTCGAAAGAGTAATTCCACCCAGTCGCTTTTTACAAACCAAGTACAATCCCAATAATCGAAATAGTACAAGTTATCGGGCAGGCGTAGATTACTATGCAGACGACAAAAATACTTTCGGAATTTTATATCGCGGATATGCTTTAGGCAGTATTGAAGAAGCCGTAAATAACACGCAAGAATTCAATTCAAGTTCAGGCAATTTGCAAAGTACTTTTCAAACACTGAACAATAATCATATTAAACGTGTAAATCAGGCTGGGAATGTAAACTGGAAACATAGTTTTGATACGACGGGTAAAGAATTGAATGTTGACCTCGATTACTCGAATTATCAAATGAATAATACCAATGATATTAAAAACATTTTATCCAATGGTAATTATACAATCAGCACACAAAGCATCAATAACCCGGTTCATTTTGCAGTAGGTAAAATTGATTATTCGCATCCGATTGATAAAGACACAAAATTTGAGATAGGATCAAAATTGAGTTTTGCAACGATTGATAATTCTATTGTTTTCAAAAATGGAGATGTTGTTGATCCTAAGCGAAGTGCTAATTTTCAATACAAAGAAAATATCAATGCCATCTATTCAAGTTTCATCAAAAAAATGGGTGGATGGGAGTTCAATGCTGGGTTGCGTGTAGAACAAACTATTGCAACTGGTGAAAGTGAACAGGTAGAAGTGTTGAATAGAAATTATACTAAACTGTTCCCTTCATTTTTTGTTACCAGAAAATTGGATAAGAATCTTTCCACTGTTTTTCAATATAGCAAGAGGGTAAATCGGCCAAGTTATCAGCAACAAAATCCCTTTATTGAATATGCAGATTCATTAACTTATTCCAAAGGCAATCCCCTGATCAATCCAGAATTAATGGATGCCTATAAACTTGGATTGACATTTCAAAACCAGCCTTTTTTCTCTGTCAGTTATAATAAAACAAATGATGTGATTTTTAACTCTGCTCCTAAGCAGGATGGTAACCAAACATATGTTACTCCTGAAAATCTGGGAATCTATGAGAATATCACTTTTGAATTAAACTTTCCACTCAATTTCGGAAAAAAAATCAGTGGCTATGGTGGAAATCAGTTGATCTTAAACCATTATAAAGCAGATTATTTAGGGGGCATTTACGATAATAAAAAATGGAATTGGCAGGCATACTGGCAGGTAGCTTACAAACCCACACCCGTATGGAATTTTGAGGTTTCTGGCTTTTATACCACTAAACTTTTAGAAGAATTTCTAATGGTGAATCCACTTGGTTCTCTGAATTTCGCTATTCAAAAATCATTCTGGGATAAAAAAGGCAAATTAACGCTCAACTTTAATGATATCCTGCTTTCTCAAAAATCTACTGCCATGATCGATTACCAATATATTAATATTAAGGTCAAATCCATGGAAGAAACGCGAAATGTACGCATGGCATTTACTTATAGTTTTGGTAACCAAAAGCTAAAAGCAGCCAGAAACCGTCAGTCTGCATCCGACGCTGAGTCAAACCGGGTGAAATCCAATTAAATGTGTTTAGTCTAGCTTGTTTGTCTGCCATTATTGCTATCTTTTTCTAATGGCACTTATTTTGTAATATTATTATAGGTATTGCGACAAACATTTAAATTACACTTAAATTAAAATTTGTATGAGCACAAAAAACATCACGTTGATCGTTATCGCCGGATTAATATTAATACTTGGTTGGTCAGGCTGCAATGGATACAACGGTTTGGTACAACAGGATGAAACTGTTAAAAATGCATGGAATAATGTACAATCTGATTATCAGCGCCGTGCTGATTTGATTCCTAATTTGGTAAGCACAGTTAAGGGGGAAGCTAATTTTGAGCAAAAAACGCTTACCGATGTAATTCAAGCCAGAGCTAGTGCATCACAAATTAAGTTGCAGGCAAATGACCTGACTCCAGAAAAAATTCAACAGTTCCAGGCTGCACAAGGTCAGTTATCTCAAGCTTTGGGTAAATTGATGGTTCTTACTGAGAACTATCCAAACTTAAAAGCTAATGAAGCTTTCCGTGGTTTGCAAGCACAATTGGAAGGAACTGAAAATAGGATTAAAGTTTCCCGTAATGATTTCAACGCAGCAGTTGCTGCTTATAATATCAAAGCGCGTTCTTTTCCAATGAATATTCTTGCTGGATTAACTGGCTTTAAGCAAAAAGAAGGATTCACAGCAGCAGTTGGTTCAGAAAAAGCACCTGAAGTAAAATTCTAAAACCAATTCATGTTTTCTTTATTTTCAAAAAAAGCAATCAGTTATTTTTCTGCAGCTGAGCAGGATCTGATCGTACAAGCTATTCGGGATGCCGAATTAAGCACCAGTGGTGAAGTGCGTGTGTACATTGAAAGTCGGTGTGCTTATGTTGATCCAGTTCGGAGAGCTAAAGAAATTTTCGGAACCCTGAAGATGCACGAAACAGCAGCCCGAAATGCGGCACTGGTTTATGTAGCCATGAAGGATCGTCAGCTTGCTGTATTTGGAGATGAGGGCATTCATCAGAAAGTAGGGGATTCCTTCTGGAATGCCGAAGTGAAAAATATGCTTTTGCATTTTAATAAACAAGATTATGCAAGTGGTATCGCTGGCGTAGTTAGATCTATTGGTAAGGCATTGGAAACACATTTTCCATATGAGAAACACACCGATAAAAATGAACTACCCGACGAAATCGTATTTGGAAAATAAATAGTAGGAGTGTAACATTTTACACTCCTACTTTATACTACAGCATGAAGCAATTCTTAATTATACTAGTTAGCTTTTTTACCATTTCACTGGTATCTGCCCAGAATATTTTGCCAAAACCCAATCCGCCCAGGTTGGTGACGGATATGGCTAATGTGTTATCTCAACAACAAAAAGATTTTCTTGAAAGAAAATTAGTGGCAATTGATGATAGTAGTTCTAATCAAATTGCAGTTGTACTCATTAAAACTTTGAACGATTATCCCATTGAGGAATATTCCACAAAACTATTTCGCGATTGGGGAATCGGTAATAAAAAAACAAATAACGGAATTCTTTTAATTGCAGCCATTGACGATCATAAAGTTCGTATCGAAGTCGGCTACGGTTTGGAAGGCGCTATTCCCGATATAACGGTAGCGAGTATAATCCGAAATGATATTGCTCCTAATTTTAAAGCAGGAGATTATTTTAATGGGATCGATGTGGCAACAACCTCGATTGCCAAAGCCGCAGTGGGTGAATATAAAGTTGCGCGACAAAAAGACGCAAAAGGAAAAAGTGGTTCAGGCATCTTTACATTTATCATCATTTTAATTATTGTGGTGGTAATAGTTTCATCAAGCCGTGGCGGCCCTGGTGGTGGAATGATGAGTAGAAGGGGGGCAGGTGGATTGGCAGAAACTTTATTCTGGACTTCACTATTATCTGGCGGTGGCCGAGGTGGCGGCGGCTGGGGTGGTGGTGATAGTGGTGGTGGGTTCGGTGGTTTTGGCGGCGGAAGCAGTGGCGGCGGTGGTGCCAGCGGCAGTTGGTAATTCAAAAAATATTTTATGAAATATCTACTTTTCATAACGGTCCTATTTGTTCAAATCAATATTGGAGCTGCTCAAAGCATCCAGCTTCCTGTAGGAGCAAAGTTTAGCATTTCAACATCTACAGATAATCTTGTCGAGATCACTATGATGGATCAGCACATGCAGATGCATAGTGATGGGAAAGTGAAATTATTATTCGAAATAATGTCGGTGAGCACTAAGGGTTATAGTATGCAGGTTACTCCCAAACATATGGTTTCAACAGTGATGGTGAATGGAAGGGACCAGAAAATTGATACGGATAGTGCCAGTGATAGAAATAATCCGATTTATGCGAAGATCTTCGAATTAATGGGGCATTCTCAAACTATAGAAGTTGAAGATAATAAAGTGAGCAAAAATTCTCAGCTCGCAGAATTTAACCAAACAGGAATACAGGACGACCCCTCTAAATTTTTTTTAAATATTGCAGCTTCAAATTTGCATAATGGTTTTCAATGGATCGATTCTACTGTCAATGAAAAATCAAAAGCTTCTAATCAATATACAGTTATTCAAATAACGGATTCAACTGTAACAGTCAATGTAAATTCTGACTTTAGTAATCATAATACAGTAACACAAGGAGAGATAACCATTGAACAGAACCTGAAAGGGTTTAGTACGGGAAACAGAGTTTATAGCAGAGAAAATGGTTTACTAAAAGAAGAAACAACAGACATTACTATTTCTGGAAGTACCGAAACAAATGAAATGACTTCTCCCATTACCATGAAGTTGAAGATTAAGTCGGTAGTAGAAAATTAAAAAGTAAAATTTCCTTGTCTTCAAGACGAACCACCCCAGTCATCGCTAAGCCGCTCGACTTTCCCCTCCTATCCGCAAGCGGCAGGAGGGGT
>JBAXXT010000012.1:0-65935 GCA_037127755.1 Bacteroidota bacterium | reverse complement strand
AATTCTGCAGCAGAAACATTTTTTGATTTTAAAAGTGTTTTATCACTTACTAGGTTAACTTTTACTTCCTTGGGTTCCTGTGTAGCAAAAGGGAAAAGAAATAATTTACCACCTGCTTCAAAAACTATATCATCTGGTCCTTGTGAGGGGTAATGCACATCATAATCAGTAAACTTTGTTAGTTGCTCAAATGTTTTTTTCTGCGTGTCATACTTCCAGATATTCATTCGCATTTCCGGACCACGATCGCTTAGAAAATAAATAGATTGTTCGTGCCACATTGGAAATTCATCTCCTGCATCACTATTAGCGCTAATATTTACTTCGCTTTGTTTTGCAAAATCATAGATGCGAATATCGCCATTAGTACCACCACGATAACGCTTCCAGTTACGGCCTACCTGACTCATTATTACAACCGCCATTTGTTTTCCATCCGGTGAGTAACTTCCATATTCGGCATATGCCAGGGGCAACTTTGTTTCAATACCACCAGTGGCAGGAACTAAATAAAATTGATTAAACCTTTGTTTACCACTTTCGCGAGGGGCAGCAAATAAAATTTGTTTTCCATCATTGCTCCAATCCACTACCCGATCATTAGAACCATGAGCTGTAATTCTTTGAGGTACCCCACCAGTTATAGGCATAGTGTAAACATCTCGATTGCCATCATAAGCAGCATTAAATGCAATGGTATTGCCATCAGGAGAAAACTTGGTATTGGATTCAACTCCGGGAGTTGAACTTAATTTAATTGCCAATCCGCCTTCTTTGGGTACTATCCAAAGGTCGTTAGCATATGTAAAAACAATCTTTGTTTTAGATACATCTGGAAAACGGAAAAGTCCTGCATCAATCTGGGCTGATACTGAAATTCCTATTAATAGGCCAAGGCATGTAATTAGATAATTTTTTTTCATTTTAATAAATTATTGGTGATAATGGGAGCCGAATTAAATTCCTATTTAAATTAAGGATATTATTTATATATCCCATGCTATTTACATAAAACCCAAAAAAATAAGGATAACTGGCAACAAAAAAATCCCATGCTAGTTGAATCACTAACATGGGATATACAAAACGAGATAGCTGATATTAATTTCTGGAAATGAAATCCTTAGCCAATCTTTGATAATCGTTACTACCAGCGGCAACGGCAGCTTCAAAACATTGCTCAGCAGTTTTCTTCGCTGCTTCTGAATTACCTAGTAACTTTTCGATATTTGCTTTTACAAAATGCATATAATAAGCACCTGGCACTTCCGCTAAAGCTATATCAATATATTCCAAGGCTTTGGCAAGATCACCAGCCAACATTAAATTAAAGATAGCAGCCTGAAAATAGGGCTTTTTTTCGCCTTGCATTTGTGCTTCGAAGCTTTCTTTAAGTCTTGCTACAATATGTGTTCCGATTTTTATTGAAACAGATGCATTCGCCCAAATAACTTCTAAAATACAAGCTTCGTATCCAAAGCTATGTAACTGTATAGTAAATGTTTCAGAAAATACAGTGGTATTTTGAACTGGAACTTCTATTTCCAATATGTTCTTTGCAGCATCATAGCCTCTAAGTCCTGCAGCAATATCTGTATTTAAAATAATTTTCCATTTTGTTTCCTGAGGTATCGCGAATACCAAATAAGTACCAGCCTGAACTTTTTGGCCCTCCATCTCTACATCATCTGTGAAATTGATCTGTGTGGCAGCGTCTGCACCAAAGCGCCATAATTTACCAAAGGGAGCCAAAATACTGTTTTCGCTGAATACGGTTCTTCCTTTGATTAATGGACGAGAATAGTTGATTGAAATTTTACCTAAACCAAAGTCTTGTGTTAGGTTTTGCCTTGGGCTTGAACTGGGCATTGAAAGTATACTCATGATTGTGATTTTGAAATAATAAAATAGTACGCGAATGTATCGTTTAATAAATAAAATACATACCTAAAAGTTGCAGTAGTGATCAGTTGGCTCTTTGCCAATTAACATTAACAATAATTTCATTTCTTCGATTAATAAATTGGTAAGGAGCATTATAACCTAAAAATCGAAAGTTTCCGTGATACTCAATTTTGTTTTCAATCAAATTATTTATCAGTATTTGCTTATTTCTTTCGATGTCTTCGTCCGAAGCATAGCCACCAAATTGAATAGCAGCTACTATCTCATCGGGAACTGTTTTAATTATTACTTCCCCATCATTTGGTTTTGGCAAATTTTGAGCATTGAAAACAGAAGGCATTACAAAGCTCATAGTTGATGCAGAATCATTGATATCCATGTGAACGGGGGAAGTCATTGCAATACTTTTTCCGCCGTCGTTCCCCCCAAAAATATATCCTGCCAATTTTCTAAATCCTGGGCTCGCAAGTTCTTTATAGGTTTTAGCTGAAGATGTAATGGAGGCTATGGTAACAGAGGGATAAAAGCGTATTTCAAACTTATCTTTTGAAAAGAGTGTTTTATAAATTTGTGTTTCTGTTTTACCTGAAGACATTACTAAATATATTTGAATTACTATAATTATAGCTGCAATTAAGAATGCGATTATTAAAATTATTTTCATAAAAGTGTAATTGTTTAATAATACAAAATTAAGCAAAAACTAAGCTACCTATTTTTTGAGATTATTCAGAGAATAATTGTACTTAATCCAAAAATAAAATAACTATATAGTACCTACTAGATTTATCAGGATCGTCTATTCAATTAGAAAAATATTGGTTGATTAAAAATTTATTAACTTCTGTCTACTAAAAGCATATTGTGGAATTTTTCGAACAAATTGTTCTTCTAAGAATAAACGGTATTCACAATTTTTTTGTAAATGCTTTTTTGCAAAAACTTTTTAATGCGTCTAATTGTATTAAATAAAAATAAACAAATATGAAAATGAAATTTTTATTGATGTTCCTTATTGGTGGCATCATTTCTGCATCCGCACAAAAAACTGTAGTTGATGTAGCTGTGGGTTCGAAAGATCATTCCACTTTAGTTGTTGCGGTTAAAGCAGCTGATTTAGTTAGTACACTACAAGGTAAAGGGCCTTTTACCGTATTTGCACCAACTAATGAAGCATTTGCAAAATTACCTAAAGGCACAGTTGAAAATCTATTGAAACCAGAGAACAAAGCAACATTAGCTAAAATTTTGACTTATCACGTTGTGGCTGGTAATTTAGATGCCGCTGCAGTTGTAAAGGCAATAAAAGATGGCAATGGAAAAGTTACGTTAAAAACTGTTAGTGGTGGAGCTTTAACAGCTTCATTAAAAAACGGCAAGGTGATTTTAATTGATGAAAAAGGTGGAATCGCAACTGTTACAGCTACTGATCTAAAAGCAGAGAATGGTGTGGTACATGTTATTGATACTGTTTTGATGCCAAAATAAGTTATTCAAAAAATCAAGAATATGGGTCATACAATAAAATGTATTATCCATATTTTTTTGTACTGATTATTTTAAATGAATCCATTTATCATTAATTGATGACTATGCTAAAGAACATTTTTCCCCAAGTTTCTCAAATTCCAAATGAATGGCAGCTGAGTGAATTTATTGAACAACGGGAATATCTTATAAACGGTGAGCTTAGGATTTGGGAAGGCCCCATGAATGAAGTGGTGTCGCCAGTATCAATCAGTGATGGCGTTAGTACTGTGAAAAATATCATTGGCACAACCCCACTTCTAACACAAAAGGAATCATTAGAAGCCTTGGATGCTGCTGTTCTTGCTTATAATAACGGCACTGGGGAATGGCCCACTATGAGTATTACAAAACGAATTACACATATAGAACAGTTTCTTTTTGAAATGAAAAAACAAAGGGGGCTTGTTGTTAAGTTATTGATGTGGGAGATAGGTAAAAACTTAACAGATAGTGAAAAGGAATTTGACAGAACCTGCATATATATAGAAGACACCATCAAGGAATTAAAAAAACTAGATCACGACAATTCTAACTTTGATATTGAAGAAGGGGTAATTGCACAGATTAGGCGGGTTCCGCTGGGTGTGGCTTTATGTATGGGGCCTTATAATTATCCATTAAATGAAACGTTTACTACATTAATCCCTGCATTAATTATGGGTAATACGGTAGTGTTTAAGCCTGCTAAATATGGCGTACTTTTTATAAAACCCTTACTCACAGTTTTTAAAAATTGTTTTCCAAAAGGCGTCATCAATATCATTTATGGTAAGGGAAGAGAAACCGTGGGAGCGTTAATGGAGACGGGGAAGATAGATGTATTTGCTTTCATTGGAACTAACAAAGGCGCCAGTGATATTAAGAAATTACATCCCAAACCAAATCGTTTAAGGAGTGTCCTTGGATTGGATGCAAAAAATCCTGCCATTGTTTTACCAGATGCTGATATTGAAAATGCAGTCAGTGAATGTCTTGCCGGATCGCTATCCTTCAATGGTCAAAGGTGCACCGCATTAAAAATAATTTTCGTTCAGGAGAACATTGTAGAAGATTTTATCAAAAAATTTATTGATGGCGTATCAAAATTAAAGTGTGGTATGCCATGGGAAAAAGATGTAAAAATCACCCCCTTGCCGGAGCCTGGTAAAACTGCTTATTTAACTGATCTGCTAAACGATGCTAAGCTCAATGGTGCATCGGTATTGAATGAAAATGGTGGTGAAGTAAATGATACATTCTTTTACCCTGCAGTACTTTACCCTGTAAATGCTCACATGCGGGTTTACGCAGAAGAACAGTTTGGCCCATTGGTTCCGATAGTTTCTTACAAAAATGTGGAAGAAGTAATCGACTATGTTGTTCAATCTAATTTCGGGCAGCAGCTAAGCATATTTGGAAAAAATTCAAAATTGATAGGTCATTTAATAGATGAACTGGCCAATCAGGTAGGCCGTATCAACATTAATGCTCAATGTCAGCGTGGACCTGATGCATTTCCTTTTAATGGAAGAAAAGATAGTGCAGAGGGAACGCTAAGTGTGTATGATGCATTGAGAGCATTTAGTATTCGTATATTGATTAGCACAAAAGACAATGCTAATAATAAAGAAATTGTGCAAACAATTGTAAGAGAGCATCAAAGCAATTACTTGAGACTAGATTATATCTTTTAAAAAGTCATTTTTCTACATCTTTTTTCCATGAAAAAATATCATAATAAAATCTATGAGTTTGTATGAAAAATTTGAGATTCTGTATCAGAAACTCCTATCAGATAAAACTAAAAAAGAAAGTGAAAGGGTTATTTTAATTATAGCCATAGCAAGTTTTCTTATCCATCTAACTATTATCTACTTAGTGGATTTTGGAATTATTTCGCTGAATTCGCATTCAGATTTACTCAAAAATCCTATTGCTGCAATTTATACGCCATTCTCATTTATATTAGTTTATGAAGTTTATCTTTTAGTGTATTATCTCCCAAAATCTATTACCAATTATATCAGCAAACAATACGAAATTATTACGCTCATTATTATTCGACGATTGTTTAAAGATCTTTCCACCTTATCGCTTTCGTCTGATTGGTTTAAAATTAAATATGACTTACAGTTTACTTACGATTTGATAGCATCTGTTTTACTTTTTTTTCTTATTTATCTATTTAATGTAAAGAGTAAAAAAAGATACAGAGACGAAAAGTTAAATGACCAACAGATTGAAGGTATTACGAGATTTATAAAAATTAAAAAAGTGCTAGCAACTTCCTTAGTTCCTGTACTTTTTTTAGTAGCTATTTATTCTTTTATAAATTGGATTATCGGTACCATTTATCCAATTACAAATAATATTGTTTCGTTTAAAAATATAAATAATATTTTCTTTGAACAGTTTTTTACAATTTTAATAATTGCAGATGTGATTTTATTATTGTTCTCTTTTTTCCATACTGATGAATTTCATAAAGTCATTAGAAACTCAGGCTTTATCATTTCTACTATCTTATTGCGATTGTCATTTTCTGTAAGTGGATTATTAAATACCATCCTAATTGTAGCAGCTATTATTTTTGGTTTATTAATTCTTATAATCCATAATAAATTTGAAGCTTTTATTGAAACTGAAAAAATATCAGCGGATGCAGATATTAAATAAGCTCACTTAACTTCTGAATATTCGTGATCGAAAAATTATTTTTTAGGCATAAATTTTAAAACCTTTAATCCTGTGATGTCACCAACGTAAATATTGCCTTTGCTATCAATTGCTATGTCATGGAACCAGGAAGTGATTCTATTAGTTGATCCACTTGCTCCAAAGTGATATTTCACTTGTTGAGATGGATCGAACTCAAAAATAGTTGAGCCCTTTGTGGTACTGTCATTATTTTTTGTTGGATCGTAGTCGATAGCAAAGAGATGATTTGCTTTATCGATAGTAATTGAAGGCAGTTGTTCAACTTGCATATCATTTTTTAATTCCTTTAAGAAATTACCATTGGTATCAAATAGTTGTATTCTATTGTTTTGTCGGTCTGCCACATAAATGATATTTTTCTGATCAATAGCTATGCCATGTGGGATAATGAATTGTCCAGGCTTTGTTCCGAAGGTACCCCATGCTTTGATGTATTTTCCAGTTGAGGAGAATTTAACTACCCTGCTATTTCCATATCCATCACTTACAAAGAAGGAACCATCATCTGCAACAGCTATATCAGTTGGGAGATTAAAATGTAATGAATCATTTGCAGGTGTCTTTGCTACGCCTAATTTCATGAGTAATTTTCCCTCATGGCTAAATTTGAAGATCTGATGAAGACCTACATCTGTCAGCCAAATATTGTTCTGCTTATCAACAGTTAATCCATGAGGCATAATAAAATAATTCGCCCCCCAGGAATTGATAATTTTTCCTGTTTGATTATCCAGTTCTAAAACTGTATTTAGGGAAATAACTGAGTCAGGAAATGGGGTGGTCCATTTCCTTCCTGCTCTATGAAATACAAATATGTGGTCTGCCTTATCAATACCAATGCCTGTAGGCTGGCCTATTTTATAACCTTCTCGAAGTAGAGGCCAATTATTTACCAATTCATAGTTGTTTTGAACTTTTTTATTATTCTCAATAGTAATTTGTCCATTGCAAATAAGAGAGCTTAAATTAATTAATAGAATTAAAATGAATTTCATAATAAATTTTAGATGCTTTATTAAAAGAGTTTCAAATAAAAGTTACTGTTATAATCAGTGATAATTGCATTTTCAATTAATTAAATTATGTATAATACAAAAGCCCCTTTAAAATGGGGCTTTTGTATTAGTAGTTTCAGTTTTACAAGTTCAAAATTTTTATTTAGAACTTAAACTAGCTTGAAAACTTAAAATTTCACTCCAACTACCTTTCACTGCCTTTTTCAAACCATCTTGATAGGCTTGATAACTTCCAGGTTTATTTTTTTCAAAAGCATCTTTCATACTTGCTTTGTAACCAGGGTCTCTTTCTTTTAACCCATCTTTATACCTAGTAACAATGATATAACCAGGTTCACCTGAACTTGCAACTTCATAAACAGCAGTTGATCGTTGTGTAGATTCCCAATTGGGTTTCAATTGTTTTATCAATTCTTCGGTTTCACCACTATATCCCGGGTTATATGTTAAATGAGTGATGGCTATTTTATCAGTATAATTTGCTACAGCGATTGTACTTAAATCTTCCTTATAAACCGCATACAATACTTTAGAATAATCTTGTAATAATGGCCCAACATTCAATTCCCAATCTTGCATATGAGCAGGCCCTAAATCACCACGATGATCGAATTCATCCCAGGTAGTAGGACCTTCATTAATCTGGTAACCACCCTGATCAGGGCCAGTTTCAATACTAAACACCCTCCATTTCCATACCGATTGATGATATTTAGCAACATGTGCTGTCAGTGCTTTTTCAAAAGCAAGGGCTTTACCTGATTTAGGAAAAACTCGATTAGCATTTATAACCTTTGCAGTTTGGATTTGTGCCGTTCCTAATAGGGGTATTAGGAATAAGAGCAGAAGCATTTTTTTCATGTGGGGTTTTGTTTTAAATGAATAATACTATCAAAATAGATATTAAAAATTTAATATGCAATAGCCAAAAAAAATAGTTTGAGGGCTAAAAAATTAAATGCTATTTACAAAAGCCAATTTTGTTTAGGGAAGAGGAGACTAAAAGCAGACAATTGCAAGAATCGAAAAATGTAATTGGCTGATTTAGAATGTAAACGCTGTAGAACAAGAGTATAACAATTGAGCAATCCCGCCTTGCTGGATGACCTCGCGCTGCTCGGTTACTTTCCGATACAGAACTTTGAAAAAATAAAATCGAGTTGATCTTCATTAGTGATTTCTCCTGTGATAAGGCCTAGGTAATGTAAACACTGACGAATATCCAGTGCAATTAAGTCACTAGGAATTTCATTGTCTAATCCCTGCAATACATCCGTTAAAGAATTATTCAAATGTTTTAGTGCATCAAAGTGCCTTGCATTGGTAACAATCGTTGCATCTGCTAAAATATCGCCACTGATGGCTTTTGCAACCAATGATTTTTTGAGTTGATCAATCTGCCTATTTTGTTTAGCAGAGATAAAAATAATTTCCGGGAAGGAGGCAAACTTTTCAGCCACCATGGATTCTACCCCATCCACTTTATTTCCAATGAGGAGGTATTGAATTTTTTCTTTCTTAAATCCATTTACGATTTCCTGTATTCCATTTGCATCCATTTCATTCACATCAAATAAATACATTACAATATCTGCAGCACGCATTTTCTCAAAACTTCTTTCAATCCCAATGGTTTCAATCAAATCTTTACTATGTTCCCGAATGCCTGCGGTATCAATTAAACGAAAGAGTACACCTTCAATATTTAATATTTCTTCCACGGTGTCTCTGGTAGTGCCTGCTATTTCGCTTACAATGGCCCTGTTTTCGTTCAACAAACTATTTAGCAAAGTGCTCTTGCCTGCATTCGGCTTGCCAATGATGGCCACCTGAACGCCATTCTTGATCACATTGCCCAATTGAAAGGATTGCAACAAATCATTCGTTGATTTTGAAAGAGTGTTTATGAGTTGATATAATTGTTTGCGATCTGCGAATGCAACATCTTCCTGAGAGAAGTCTAACTCCAATTCTATCAATGCAGAAAATTTAATTAATTCTTCCCGAAGTAAATGAAGCGCAGATGAAAAACCTCCGCGCATATTATTCAAAGCCGTTTTCCTACTTGCTTCTGTATTGCTAGCAATTAAGTCAGCCACTGATTCAGCTTGTGCTAAATCCATCTTACCATTTAAGAATGCACGCTGTGTAAACTCACCAGGTTTGGCGATGCGCACACCCAAATTACAAATGGCTTTAATGATTTTCTCAACGATAAAATTTGAACCATGACAACTTATTTCAATCACATCTTCCCCAGTATAGGATGTTGGTCCCTTAAATAATGCAACAACCACTTCATCGAGCAATTCGCCACCCTGCTTTAAATAACCTACGTGTAATGTATGTGAAGCCTGTTTAGAAAGATCCTTCGAAGGGAATAATTGATTTACAACAGCAATAGTATCCTTTCCACTCAACCGAATCACTGAAATAGCGCCTATTCCTGGAGCAGTAGCCAGTGCTACAATTGTATCATCCCAAAGCATTTGCATTTTAGACATTTCCCTTGTTTGAACAAAAATAGTCTAATGGGAATGCAAAGTCAAAAATCAAAATTCAAAAGTAAAAAGTAAAAAAAATGCTTTTGAATTTTGACTTATTATTTATTCTTCAGAAACTTTAAAACTAATAGCTTGTTTTTGCCTATAAATAACGGCTCTCCCGTTTTGTTCTGCCGGGATCCAATTGGGGCCTCTTTTAATTGCACGCATGGCTTCTTCTTTGGTTCCATAACCAGGATCATTCTCTGTTTGTACATCGCTAATCACACCTGTTTTATCTACCACAAATGAAACAATCACAGTATAAATACCTGCAGGTGCTCCATTTTGCACGGGTAGGTCACTATTCAAATTCTTTTGCAAAAATTTAGTCCACCCTGTCATGCCATCTGGGAAACGTGCTTGTATTTGAACCGATTTAAATTCATGATCATAATCTGGTTCATCTACATTTAATTTTGCATTCCCAATTGGTGCTTCTATTGGCGCGTCAATTTTTCCATCATATTTATCACCATCCACATGTTGGTTGCCTATTTTAACATCTGCGAGCGCATCAAATTCTTTTAATTCTTCTTCGGGCATTACATCTTTATCTGGGGTGATCACCGGGGCATTATATTGCTCTGTGGCAATTTTTTTCTGTTCTACTTTAGGTGGTTCAACAATTTCTTGTTTCTTTTCTTTTTCCTTAAAATCGCTTAGTGCTACTTCAGTACTAAGAAAAATTTTTTCTTGTTTTTTACTCTTGTTTGCCAATAAATTTCCAACGATAAAAAATAAACAAATAAAAGCAGTGCCTGCGAGAGCATACTCCATTCTTTTAGAATAGGTTTTACGCAAGTCATACGCACCATAATTTTTGTTTCTGCCATCAAAAATAATTTCAAGCAGATCTGCGGTTAAAATTTGCATCTTTTCCATAATAGTTGTTTTCTATGGGATGTGTAGATGCAAAAATTTCCATAAAGAATTTTGTTAAAAGAAGAGATCAGTATGATAGCATAAAAAAGCCCGTTACAATAAATCGTAACGGGCTTTTTTATATGTAAGAAGATAAAATATTATTCTTCAGAAACCACGAAAGTGATGCTTTGTTTGTGGCGATAGATTACGTTTCTACCGTTTTGAACTGCAGGCTTCCATGAGGGTCCTTTTTTGATTACACGAACAGCTTCTTCTCTTGTACCATAGCCAGGATCATTCTCAGCTTGTACTTCAGAAATACCGCCATTCTTATCAACGATAAAAGAAACCACTACAGTATATTTTCCGGGAGGTGCACCATTGTTTACAGGTAAATCCCTGTTCAGGTTACGCTCCAGGTATTTTGTCCATGCGGGCAAACCACCTGGAAACTCAGCTGGGATCTGTACTACGGTAAATACTTTATCGTAATCTTCATCCTGCTTTGGCGCTTCTACCTTACCAGTACCAGATTCAACAGGAGGAGCAACGATACCTTCGTCCTTTGTTCCTTCCTGATTAACAGTACCAATTTTGGTGTCTTCCAGTTTTTCTACTTCCTTGATTTCATCTTTTTCTTTCACTTCTTCATCCTTCACAATTTTTGGAGGGGTGAATTTTGTGATCTCCACTTTTGGTGGTTCTTGTTTTGGTGGTGGCGGTGGTGGCGGTGGTTCAGGTTTTTTCTCATCCTGCTTCATGTTCTCAAGATTAACGTCCTGAGCAATCATTTCCACTGCTTTCTTTTTTGAAGAATTCGCAACCACTGAACTGATTACCAATAGACCACAGATGATAAGTGTACCTATCAACGCGTAAGTGATACGCTTATGATAAGTTACACGCAGATCGTATGCCCCATATGATTTATTTCTGCCCTCGAAAATAATATCGAGGATATCGGCAGATAAAATTTTGTTTACGTCCATGTTTCAGTGTCTTTAATTTGTGAGTTCCCTTTCGGAAAATTCCACTTTACTATTTTGCAGGAGCCGCAGCACCAGCTGCTTCAGATGCTTTAACCAATTGAGTTTCCACTGGAGAAATATCTACCAGTGCATAACGCTTCAATACATTAATCGCCATCTCATCCAGAATATCTACCACATTACGATAAGTACATTCTTCAGATGGTTTTAGTACTACTACTAAATCCTTTTCTGGAGTACGTGTTTTCTTATCTAATAATACGTTGCGGATTTCTTTAAAAGTTGATGATTTAAAGTTTGACGCGGTATTGTCTAACTGTCCTTCATAGTAAAAAACGTTGTCGTCTTTTCCTAAAAGGATGGTTATAACACCCGATTCCTTGGCCTTATTCTGATCCTCTGGCTTATCTGCATCCTTTGGTAAGAATAGCTTCATAGCCGTTGGCTGACTCATCGTGGTGGTGAAGATGAAGAACGTAATTAACAGAAAACCCAGATCCACCATTGGTGTTAGATCCACACGGGTTGACAGCTTCTTACTTTTCTTGACCCCAGGTCCTTTCTTATGACCACCTCCACCGGAGGTATCCATTTCTGCCATGTCGGATAAATTTATTTTTTAAATAATCTTGTTTACGCTTATTCTGTTCTCTTCTCACCCTTCATAGCACTCTTCCAAAGTTCAGATCCAACAGGAACACTTTCAGGATTGGTGATCATTTGAAACTTCAAGATATCATTCTTCTTAAACGCATCAATTACGTTTTTGAATGCAGGATATTTTGCAGCATTATCACCTTTCAACTGGATGTTTGCTTTCTGACCCGCATAAGCAGTCAAAACCAAACCCATCCATTCTCTGATTTCGCTATTGGTAGAATCTTTAGCAGGAATGCCTGGTAAAGCTGCGCCTTTGCGCGCTTCTTCAGGAATTGCAAGAAAAGCAGCTAGCCCGCTGAATGGTGCACCATAGAAACCAGCCTTCTTAAATGCTTGCACATTTAATCCAAGGTTCTTAGTGGAATTCAGCGTGTTTGCGATGACCTCTTTTTTAGATTCATCGTCCATAGAAAGAAATACTTTACCGTCTTTATCGATTGTGATCAACACGATATCCTTTGTTTCTGCAACTTTAGCTGCAACAGAGTTAGGTGTTGTAACCGCAATGGCTTCAGCAGGCTTAAACTTCGTTGTCAAGATAAAGAAAGACAACAAAAGGAACGCCACGTCACACATCGCCGTCATGTCGATACTGGTACTCTTCCGTGGTAATTTGGCTCTACCCATTGTTATTAATTTATAATTTCACTAATTAGATTCAAAACTGTTTGCTTTCCACAAAAATCTTTCGACTATTTGTAATTAGCAGCAAAGCTTTGAGTTAATGTGAAACCTGATTCGTCAATACCATAAGTAATACCATCAATACGAGTGGTAAATACGTTATACATGATAATTGCAACAGCAGATGTACCAATACCCAATGCAGTGTTGTAAAGGGCCTCAGAGATACCTTGTGATAATTCACGAGCAGCTTCTCCACCACCTTCGTCACCTAATTTAGAGAAAGAACGAATCATACCCATTACCGTACCTAACAATCCCATAAGGGTTGCTACTGATGCAATAGTTGATAAGAATACTAAGTTTTTCTCCAACATTGGTAATTCCAAAGCAGTTGCTTCTTCAACTTCTTTTTGAATATTCAATACTTTCTGATCAGTAGACAATTCTGTGTTTGTGATCATTTCTTTGTACTTCTTAAGACCTGATTTCATTACATTACCTACAGATCCTTTTTGCTTATCACAAGCAGCTAACGCTTTGTCAACTTCGTGATTAGCCAAATGGAATTGTACTGAACGTACAAACTCAGCAATATTGCCAGTACCATTTGCTTTTGTGATAGTCAAAAATCTTTCAATACAGAACGCAAGAACAATTAAGAACGCACCAATCAAAATTGGAACGATAATTCCGCCTTCATACATTTTAGCTAAAGCACCTTTTGGTCCTTTGTGACTAGGCCAAAAACCACCACTAGCATCAGGTGATGTGAAATTACTGTCGGCACCGATTACGAAGCGCCATAAAACATAACCCAGGATAATACAGGCAATAGGTGCGATAGTTGCAACCAAGTTGCTGCTCTTTTTAGGTTGAGCAGAAGTTGCGGTTTTAGCAGCCGCTGGTGCAGTTGGTTTGATGTCAGCCATGATTCAATTGATTTTTGGTTTTTAAAAATTACAGTTGATAAAAATTTACGTTCGCAATGCTACATAAAAATGTCTTGAAAAAATCAAAACATTTCCCTCTGTTTCTAAAGGGCTTACAAATTAGGTATTTTATTGAAACAGTAAACAAGAACTGCCCAATCTTTTTTTACTTTTTTTTTTTTGAATAATTAAAGCGTCTGAAAACCTCACTATACGGGGTTGTTATGCCTTTTCACCGATTTATTTTGTTTTTCTCTTCCGTCTATATAAGAACTGTCATTAAAACAGTTATTGGAAACGTTTGCGGAGTATCTTTATTCATAATTAAATAATAATTACTTATGAGAATTTATTTTATTACGTTGGCTATTCTGGCTGTTTCCGTCAGTTTTGGGCAACAAAAACCTTCAAAATCTGACCCAGCAACCACTAACTCAGCCTCTGCAACCGCTTCGATAGATGGCACAACACCCCCAAAAACGCCTAAAACTGGACCAAAACCTTATAAAGAGGTAATAACCGACAAGGCTATTACAAACAATGGCCTTTTTACGGTTCATAAAGTGGAAGAAAAGTACTACTTCGAAATCGCTGATAGTATTATGGGTAGAGAGATCTATGCCATTACACGCTTTTCTAAAGCCCCAGGTGGTGGCGGAATTTACGGAGGTAATGAAGTGAACAAACAAACACTCAAATTTGAAAAAGGCCCCAATAACAACGTATTTGTACGGGTTGTTACCCTGATCAGCATGGCCGATTCTACTAATAATATCTCTAAAGCCGTTTCCAATTCTTATTTAGACCCCATTGGGGCCGCCTTCGACATTAAAGCTTTTGGGAAAGATTCTACTAGCACAGTGATTGAAGTAACCGACTTTTTCAAAGGGGATAACCAGATCGTGAGCCTTGACCCAAACTTGAAAAAAATATTTAACCTGACGGCCATCGCTTCCGATCGCTCTTATGTTCAATCTATCAAAACCTTCCCCATTAATACAGAGATCAAAACGGTAAAAACCTTTTCTACCACTTCAGGAGGCCCCATGTCTGGTATGTCTATGCCAGGTTCAAGTGCCAACTTTCCTGCAGCAAATAGAGCTGGTGCTGTTACCATGGAATTAAATACTTCTATGTTATTACTTCCCAAAACACCAATGGTACCAAGACTATTCGATCGTAGGGTGGGATTTTTTACAGATCGCTATGTATTATATAGTGATGATCAACAAAAAGTTGACAAAAAAGAATTTGCAGTACGCTGGAAATTAGAGCCGAAGCCGGAAGATTTGGAAAATTATAAAAATGGAGTTTTAGTAGAACCCATCAAACAAATAGTTTACTACATCGATCCTGCAACACCAAAACAATGGCATCAACCATTGATCGATGGTATCAATGATTGGCAGAAAGCTTTTGAAAAAGCAGGTTTCAAAAATGCTATCGTTGGTAAAGAATGGCCGGAAAATGATAGTACCATGAGTTTAGAAGATGCCAGATACTCTGTAATTCGTTACCTAGCTTCTGATATTGAAAATGCTTCTGGTCCGCAAGTACACGACCCACGCAGTGGTGAAATTTTAGAGAGTCATATTAATTGGTACCATAACGTAATGAAGCTGGTACACGATTGGTATTTGATTCAAACTGCCGCTGTTGATAGTAGAGCAAGAAAAATGAAATTTGATGATGAACTGATGGGTCAATTAATTCGTTTTGTGTCATCTCACGAAGTTGGTCATACACTTGGCCTTCGTCATAATATGGGTAGTAGTAGCAAAACTCCGGTAGAAAAATTAAGGGATAAAGCTTGGGTAGAAGCAAACGGGCATACCGCATCTATTATGGATTATGCACGCTTCAACTATGTTGCACAACCAGAAGATAATATCAGTGAAATTGGTCTATTCCCAAGAATTGGTGAATACGACAAATGGGCTTTGCAATGGGGCTATACCTACACCGGAATAATGGATCCCGAAAAAGATCAGAAGCTCACCAACAAATGGGCCATTGACAGTCTTACAAAGAACCCCAGACTTTGGTTTGGTGGTGAAGGTCGCACTGCAGATCCTCGTGCTCAAACAGAAGACCTTGGAGACAATAGCATGAAAGCCAGTGAATATGGTATTAAAAATTTAAAGAGAATTATTGTTGCAGTTCCAGAGTGGACAAAAGAAGAAGCGGATCCCTATGAAAATCTTGCCGATATCTACAGTCAATTGATCGGACAATACTCAAGATATATTGGCCATGTTTTAAGAAATGTTGCTGGTGTTAACGAAACTTTTAAAACCATCGAAGAGTCTGGTGATATTTACGAACCTGCTCCAAAAGAAAATCAAAAGGAAGCGATCGCATTTTTGAACAAACAATTATTCGAAACACCAAATTGGTTACTCGATAAAAACATTCTAAATAAAATTGCTAGTCCTATCTCATTGGAAACTATTCAATCAATACAAACAAGTGCACTTAATAGTTTGTTAGACGGACAACGCATGTTTAGATTGGTTGCCGCTACAAATCGTTATGGCAATAATTCTTACAATTTGAATGAGATGATTACTGATTTACGTAAAGGTATTTTCAGTGAATTAAATGGCAATAAAGCAATAGATGGATACAGAAGAAATATCCAGAAAGTGTATGTTGAAAAACTTCTGGATCTGGTAGACCCTACTCCCATGTTTACCATCAGTATTGGTTCCTCTTTTGGTATGCCTGCTTCAGTGAATATTAAAAACACTGATGTATATTCTATAGTAAGAGCTGAATTAAAATCATTACAAGCTGAGATAACTGCTGCTGGTAATATTAATACAGATAAAGTTAGTAAGTACCATCTTCAAGATCTTGCAGACCGAATTAAAAAAGGTCTGGATCCAAAATAATTGGTTTACAAAAAGTAAGAAAGTCGACCCACCCGAGTAATCGGAATCGGGGCGACTTTTTTATTTTCACCCCATCATATTTAATACCTTTGTTGAAATTTATTTCATGAAGTGGCTACTTGTTTCTATTGGTTTTTTGTTTTGTGTACATCTTTCAGCACAAAAGAATAAAGCGGTTACTGGCTATTTGCGCGATAGTGTAACGCATGCACCGATCATATTAGGGAGTGTTACAAATAATAATACCCAAGAAACTGTGATGAGTGGAAATACAGGGCGTTTTAAAATACATATCAAAGAAAACGAAGTGCTTTCATATGCCGCAGTTGGTTATCATTTCGATACGATTCAATTTGTACACAAATTAGCACAACAAGATTCTATTGAAATATATGCATCCCCACTATCGCACGACCTTGGAAATGTTACAGTAACTGCAAAAGGCATGAGCGCCTATCAAATGGATAGCATTGAAAGAAGAAACGATCTTTTACATGATATGGTTTCTTATAAAAAACCAACCTTCGCACTTTCAAATACTGGTGCTGGTCTTGGCATAAGTATTGATCGTTTTTCAAAACACGAAAAAAGCAAAAGAAAAGCTTTAGATTTTTTTGAAACGCAAGAAAGGCAAGCATATATTAACTACAGATATTCCGCAAAACTAGTGGAAGAAAGTACCGGCTTCAAAGATGAATTGCTTCAAAATTTTATGCAACAAAGTAGACCCACTTATGAATGGCTTCGTTTCAATACAAGTACAGAAGATATTCGATACTATATCAACGATCAGTTAAAAAAGTTTTCTACTAAATAATTATTCGTACCGTAATGCGTCAATCGGATTAAGCTTTGCTGCTTTCATTGCCGGATAAATCCCGGCAGCTAATCCTACTATAGAACAAATCACAATTCCTAAGATAACCCAGAACCAAGGTATTACAAACCCTGTATGCAATATCATTGAAAACAAATTTCCGACCATCACACCTAAGAAAATTCCGAATAATGCCCCTAACATGCTAATGATCACACTTTCGAATAGAAACTGCTGACGAACATTTCTACTTTTACCGCCAATGGCTTTGATTAAACCAACTTCCTTGGTTCTTTCATTTACTGCAACCAGCATAATATTCATCAAGCCAATAGCAGCACCAATCAATGTAATTAACCCAATGGCGCCCGCAGAACCTGTAATACTACTCAAAAAACCAATAAACATTTCTGCAAACTTGTCACTTTTTTCTAAAGCAAAATTATCTTCATCAACGGGTTGCAATTTTCTAACACTTCTGAAAACAGATGTGGCTTCTCCATCAGCTATATTTAATTCATTCACATTCTGCACCATCACTCCGATCATATATGAAGGACTTCCGTTTGCAAATCTTCTAAGGTTCGAAAAAGAGGTTACCACTACATCATCCTGACGAAGCATCGCACTGGAGCCTTTTTCTTTCAATAATCCAATTACACGGTAAGGAACACTTCCAACCCTTATAATTTTTTCAATACATTTTTCAGGTTTATCACCAAACAATTTATTGGCCACATTGGATCCAAGGATACATACGTTTCTACCACTTTGTACATCAAGATTATTAATGTTTCTTCCGAGAATTAACGTATAGCCATTTACATTCAGGTAATTTTCATCGCCCCCCATGATCACAATATTGGGGTTCGTTTTTTTCTCTAAATAATGTATTTCTTGTCCGCCTGGACCGCGTCGATAAACAGTAGTAACAGCCCCTGGAAAACTGAAAGCAGCTTTAAAACCTGTTGCTTCCTCTATCCGAATGGGCTTGCCTAAATTTGATTTTTTCTCTTTTTTAGCTCCTTTCTTGGCTTTCGTGAATTCATTATTGTTTCCACCTCCACCCATATGAAAATTAGATTCTTTGAAACGAATACTAAAAGAATTGGCCCCCATAAAAGAGAAACTTTCCTTCAGGCTTTGATTCATAGCCTGAATAGCGGTAATGATTCCAATCAATGCCATAATTCCAAAGGCAATGATGGCTACGGTAATGCTGGTTCTAAGCATATTGCTTCGAACATTACGCCAGGCTAAACTTAAAGAATCGAGTGTGGTCATGCAGTAATAGATTATTCCTTCAATAAATTAAAGGTAATCGAGATTCTGCGATTGGAAGAAACTCCCCTGATAAATATGAAGAGCGGTTAAAAATAGAAATAATTGAGCAATAGAGAGGGTAGCACTCCAATTAAAATGATTAAACCGGCTACAAAAACCATCCCAGCTTTAAATCCTGAAGTGATTTCTATGGTTTCCGCAACCCCTTCCCTGAAGTACATGGCCTGAATCACTCTGAAATAATAATAGACACTTACAGCAGCAAAAAGAACGGCCACAATTACTAACCAAAGACCTGTTCCTGTTTTAACTACACTTGCAAGCATATAGTATTTTGCAAAAAAACCTGCCGTTAATGGTATCCCTGAAAGAGATAATAAACAAATGGTAGTGGTTAATGCCAGAACTGGCTCTGTCTTTGCCAATCCATTAAAGCCATCGAGGGTATAATCTTTCATTTTTATTAGAACTGCAAAAATGCCGATCGTAGCTAAACTATACGCAGCAGCATACAATAAGATACCCTCTTTAGAAATGTCATTAGCCGAATAAAGCGCAAACAACATAAAGCCAGCCTGAGCAATACTCGAATACGCCAGCATGCGCTTAACACTCTGCTGAAATACAGCAGTTATATTTCCAATTAATAAGGTAGCTATGATTACAAATGACAATAGGATTTTCCAAGTTGGTCCTAAGATGGCAGACTGCCCCTCCAATAATCTAATGAATGCAAAGAATCCGGCAGCTTTTACGATCGTTGCCATAAAAGATGTAAACACGCTTGGCGCACCATCATAAACATCAGGAGTCCAGAAATGAAATGGGGCAGCTGATACTTTAAAGCACATGGCAACAAATAAAAGCAACACGCCAGCAATTTCAAGATAAGAAGCCTTTGGCACTGCTGTGCCCCCTGCTGGTGTGGTAATGATGGATGGAGATACAATTCCAAAAGAACCTGTGGCGCCATAAATCAATGCAATACCCATCAGCATGATACCTGCTGTGAAAGCTCCCATTAAAAAATATTTAAGTGAAGCTTCGTTGCTTTTTAAATTGCGTTTATCAGAACCTGTTAGAATATATAATGGAATCGATAAAATTTCAATACCTAAGAACAACATCAATAAACTATTGAATCCACACAAAATACTTACCCCACACAAAACAAAAAATATTAAGGCAAAATATTCAGCAGGATAATTACCAGCATGTTCAATATCCCTTCCACTTAATATCACATAAATTAATGTGGCTGTTATTGCAATTGAATTAAAGAATAATCCAAATTTTTGAAAACGCAAAAGCTCATGGCTGTTTACGACCACGGTATATACACCATAGGTTTGAAACAGGTTAGCAACCAGCAACAAAAACAAACCGCCAATTGCGATATACTTCAAGGATGATTTATTCTTGAGTAGGATGCCACTAAACATCATTACTACACCTAATAAAGCCGAAACAATAATTGCATTCATGTGTTTAATTTTATTCCTCTTAATCCCTATCGGGACCTATGTTCAATTAACGGTTTGCGAATATAGCGCTCACAGTATCTTTTGTTAGTTCAATCATTGGTTGAGGATACACACCCATCACCAATACAATCAGAACTAATATGCTTAATACCCATTGTACATTTCCACTTACTTCAACGGCATGTAAAGTTTTTTCAACCGTGTTGCCATAAAATATTTTTTGAATCATATTCAAGGTATACACTGCTGCCAAAATAATGCTGATACCTGCAACCGCAGCTATCCAACCATTAAACTGAAATAGTCCATTAAACATTAAGAATTCTCCCACAAATGCGTTGGTAAGTGGTAATGCCACATTTGCTAATGCCATTATTACAAATAAGATAGCCAATACAGGAGCTTTTTGTGCAAGCCCACCTAATTCGCTAAACTTACGTGTTCCTAATTGTTGTTCAATAACATCTGCTACGATCCACAATCCGATAACATTGATCCCGTGATTAAACATTTGAATCATCACACCTTCCAAACCAATTTGATTTTGTACAAATATCGCAGCACACATTAAACCTATATGCGCAATGGATGAATAGGCAATTAATCGTTTAATATCATCTTGTCTGATAGCAATTAACGAAGCATAAATCATACCTGTTACCGATAACAGCACTACTAACATACTATGTGCATGGAATCCTTGTGGCACCATTGGAAGCAACCAACGAATCACTGCAAAAATTCCCATCTTCACCATCACACCACTTAAGATCATAGTTACAGCAGTTGGCGATTGTTCATATGCATCCGGTTGCCATGTATGGAAAGGAAAAATAGGCATCTTGATAGCGAATGCAATAAAGAATAATGCAAACACCGCATTCTGAGCATGCGCTGGTAAATTGGCATGATAAAAACTCTGCATGGCAAAAGAATGATCTGCCGTTTGAGCGTATACATACAATAAACCAACTAACATTAATAAAGATCCAATGAAAGTATACACGAAGAATTTAAACGTTACTGCAATTCTTTTTTCTCCACCCCAAATTGAACAAAGAAAATATACAGGGATCAATGCCAGTTCCCAGAAAAAATAAAACAACAAAGCATCAGATGCGAGAAATACTCCTAACAATCCTGCCTGGGTTAATAACATCAAACCATAAAATGCAGAAGAACGTTGATACACATTTTTATAGGTAGCTGCAAAAACAACAGGGAAAGAAATAGCCGTTAAGAGGCTGAGCATTTTACTCATCCCATCTTGTAATAAACTAAACCTACTTCCCATACCGGGCAACCAGGCAGCATCATAGGTTAATGCACCTTTGGTAAAGACTGCCATCAGCGATAATACCAATGTGGCCAATGAAGACACAAGGGCAAGTGCCTTGGATGCAGGCGAATCTTTAAGCAGAAATACTGCAAGTCCGCTCAACAATGGAATCAATATCAGTAAAAGAGGAATCATATATTTTCTTTAACGCCTAGGCCTAGTTAAATAATCGGTTCAAATAATACATAATGGTGATATCATTAAACCAAACCAATACAAATACAACAATTGCTAAAACCATAAACAATAAATAGTTTCCTACTTGTCCGCTTTGCAACAAACGCAATTGTCTAGAACCATATCCCACTAATTTTCCTACTCCATTCACTGCTCCATCGATCACATATTTCTCAACAATATTTTTAAAGAATCCAGCTAGCGCATTCAATGGATTTACAACAACTGTATCATACAATTCATCCACATACCATTTGTTTTCTAACACAATTCCCAAACCAGTACTTTCTTCTGAAGTTGGCTGATATTTTTTATAACTATAAATAGCGTAAAAAATTACCACCACAATTAATCCAGTAGAACCCAGTAAATACATCCACTCCTGAGAAGCTTCTAAATGATGCTGTTCTGCAATAGCATTTGAACCTGCAAAAATGGGCGCAAGAAAATGTTCCAAACTATGTGCATCTTTTGCAAATAATTCTGGGATACCAACCCATCCACCTACTACTGATAAAATAGCTAACACAATTAAAGGAATGGTCATTGCAGAAGGACTTTCATGCAAATGATGTTCTTGTTCCTGCGTGCCTCTGAATCCGCCTAAGAAGGTTAAAGTATATAAACGGAACATATAAAAAGCAGTCATTAATGCACCACCCAATCCCAAATAATAATAAATAGGGTTTTTAGCGAGTGCCGCCATCAGGATCTCATCTTTTGAAAAGAAACCTGAGAATGGAGGAATACCTGCAATTGCCAGACAAGCCAACAAGAAAGTAATATGCGTAATAGGCATATATTTTTTTAGTCCACCCATTTTACGAATATCTTGTTCATGATGCATCGCATGAATTACAGAACCAGCTCCTAAGAATAACAAGGCTTTGAAAAATGCATGGGTCATCACATGAAATACTGCACCAGTATAAGCACCAACTCCTAATCCAAGAAACATATATCCTAACTGACTCACTGTAGAATAAGCCAATACTTTTTTAATATCATTTTGTTTGATCGCAATAGATGCAGCAAAAATGGCTGTAGCCAAACCAACCATTGCAACCAGGGATTGTGTTCCAGGTGCCATGGTATATAAAATATTACTACGGGCAATCATATAGATACCTGCAGTTACCATGGTTGCAGCGTGGATCAATGCAGAAACAGGTGTTGGACCAGCCATTGCATCCGGCAACCAAGTGTATAAAGGAATTTGTGCACTCTTTCCCATGGCTCCTATAAATAATAGCGCAGTAATTGCTGTAATATCAAAAGAAGATAATTGACCAACCTGAGCAAATACATCTGTATATGTTGCAGTGCCTAGTTTAAAGATTAACCAGAATACAGCTAATAAAAAGCCAAGGTCACCAATACGATTCATTACAAATGCTTTCTTGGCAGCATAGTTATAATTGTTGTTTTTGAACCAGAATCCGATCAATAAATAAGAACATAAACCAACGCCCTCCCAACCTATAAACATGATCACATAATTCGCCCCCAACACTAATAATAACATGGAGAATATGAAAAGATTCAAATAAGCGAAATAACGACCAAAGTGCTGAGGCTCTTCCTCATGCATATAAGCGGTTGAATAAAGATGTATCAGGAAACCAATACCTGTAATGATCAACAGGAACAATGCAGAAAGTTGATCCACTTGAAATGCAAAAGGAATCACCAAGCTCTTCACTTGAATAAAGTTAAAGAGGGTAATCACAGAAGCACCATTTGCCTTTACATCAAAGAATACGAATACGCTAACTACAAAGGATGCTAAAATAGTGCCGCTGCCAATAATGCCGATCAATGATTTCGACAAAGATTTTCTTCCCAATCCATTGATCAGAAAACCCAGCAGGGGAAATAGCGGAATTAAATAAACAAGTTTACTCATAATCTACTGAAAGTCTGAAACCCGCAACTATACCTAGAAGCGGATAACAGTATTTTAATTTTTCAATCTGTTCAAAAAGTTAATATCAACTGAATGCGTATTTCTAAACAACATTACTATAATGGCCAGTCCCACACTTACTTCAGCCGCTGCTACCACCATAATGAAGAATACAAACAACTGTCCGTCGGTTCCAACTGTTGAGGCCTTATCTGAAATACTGGCTGCGGCAAGATGCATTTTTGAAAATGCAACTAACAACAAGTTCACCGCATTAAACATCAACTCGATGCACATGAATACGATAATCACATTACGGCGTGTTAGTGCACCAATGATACCGATGCTAAATAAAGCTAAACAGAGATAGATATAATATTGTATTGGCATAACCTAAATTGATCTTTATTAATCTTTTTTACCCATTACGATGGCACCAACCATGGCACTCAAAAACAAAACACTTGTGATTTCAAATGGCACTACATAATCACTGAATAAAACTCTACCTAAATTTTTAATCAACCCAATATCACCACCAGTTGTCATCGCAACTTTTGTTTTCATATCTAATGCCTGACGCACCAGCGAAACCATCACCATTAAAAAACATCCACCAGAAATAACTCCCGCGAGTTTCATCCATAAATTCTTTTGTGGTTCATTTTGTTGATTTAAGTTCATCAACATAATCACAAATAAGAATAGTACCATGATAGCTCCAGCATAAACAATAATATTAACGATAGCCAGAAACTGTGCATTCAGTAAAATATAATGTCCCGAGATAGCAAAGAATGTTACAACAAGCCATAGCACGCTGTGTACTGGGTTCTTGCTGATCAATACCATGCTGGCACTAAATAGGGCCAATGCACTTAAAAAAAAGAATAATATTTCAGTCGTACTCATTGTTGCTATAATTAGTAGTTAATCTTGTGATCAACCAGTAATTGTTAATTATTAATTACTCCTAGAAGGTCCTTTTGCTTTTGCAAATCCTTCTGGGTCTGTTAATGGGTTTGGTATCAATAATTCTTCTTTACCATAAATAAATCCTTTTCTAGAATAATTTGCCGGAGCAAATGTTTCACTCAAGAAAATTGCTTCTTTAGGGCAAGCCTCTTCACATAATCCACAAAAAATACATCGCAGCATATTGATCTCATACTTTGCTGCATATTTCTCTTCGCGATATAAATTTTCTTCACCATCTAAACGTTCTGCAGCTTCCATAGTAATGGCTTCAGCTGGACATGCTACTGCGCACAATCCACATGCTGTGCAACGCTCTCTTCCTTGCTCATCTCTGTTCAAAACTTGTAAACCACGAAACACCGGACTAAACTCGCGTTTCTTTTCCGGATAACGAATAGTGGGTTGCTTCTTGAACATATGGCTGAAAGTAATAGCCATACCCTTTAAAATATTGGGTATATACAAGCGTTCCATGAACGTCATGGGCTTGCGGTTTACTTCTTTTACTCTATTAGTTAATGCCTCCATGTATATGAACTCTTTTCTTGCAAAATATTTTTAATACTAACCGAAATATAAAATCCATGCTCCCGTCGCTAACATATTTGCCAGTGCCAATGGGATCAAACTTTTCCAACCTAAGTTCATTAACTGATCATAGCGGAAGCGAGGGATAGTCCAACGAATCCACATGAATATGAAAATGAAAATCACAATTTTAATAAGCAATGCACCCACACCTACCAGTGCTGCAATATTCTGTGGCAACACATTTTCATCAAAGAAAGGAATATCAAAACCACCAAAATAAAGCGAAGCCATAACAGCACTGCTCATAATCATATTAATGTATTCAGAGAAAAGATAGAATCCCAATTTCATGGAAGAATATTCCTGATGGTATCCGAAATTCAATTCATTCTCTGCTTCTGGCAAATCGAAAGGCGTTCTATTACACTCTGCCATGGCACATATAAAGAACAATAGAAACCCCAATGGCTGATATGCAATATTCCATAAATGCCCTGGTGCCATTTGTTGGTTTACTATTTCTCTTAAGCTTAAAGTATTGGTGGTCATCAATAATGCAATCAATGCAATACCCATTGCCAACTCATAACTAATTGCCTGTGATGCGCCACGTAATGCAGCCATCAATGAAAATTTATTATTAGAAGCCCAACCTCCAATCATGATACCATATACGCCCAAACTCACTACTCCAAAAACATATAAAATTCCAATATTGATATCTGCAATTTGCAAATCAATTTCTCTGCCAAACAAATGCACTGAACTACCCCAAGGAATAACAGCGCATGTCATTAGAGCGGCTGTCATTGCTAAACCCGGACCCAATATGAACAATGCCTTACTGGAAGAAGTAGGAATAATTTCCTCTTTCATAATCAGCTTTAATCCATCTGCCAAAGGTTGAAAAAGTCCAAAAGGGCCTGCTCTTTCAGGACCTGGTCGATCTTGCAAAATAGCAGCCACTTTTCGTTCTGCAAATGTGGTATAAAGTGCAATCCCAAGGCTCGCAAAAACGATGATGACGATCAACACCAGTTTTTCGAGTACTAAAAGCATATCTAAAGAAAGTAATGTCATGATCTATAATCAATTAGTCTTTGTTAGAATTAAAATTGTTGGAATGTGCCGGGCCATTAATTGAACTTAAATCAATATTGGTCTGATTCACTTCACTCACTGAATGAATATCCATCAATAATTTAGGCTGCCTGCCTTGATGTACTGCCGAGAAAGTTTCTGTAGGTTTTGTTAAACCAATTTTTCCAGCATAGTGACCCTGTGAAATAACCGAATGTCTGTCGATCAATCTTGGTCCTTCTATCACCCAGTCAGCTGTTTTCTTTTTCTCGAATCTACAATCGTTACAAATCCATTCTTCTACTTCACCCCACTCATCTTTTCTTGCAGTAACGCGGTATACTTCATCTCCTCTATTCCATAAAGTTACTTTACCGCTGCAAGTAGCGCAGTCGCGGTGTGCATCCATAGGTTTCAGAAACCAAACACGGTTTTTAAAACGGAATGTTTTATCGGTTAAAGCACCTACCGGGCAAACATCAATTACATTTCCAATGAAATCGTTATCTAAACTCTTCTCAATAAAAGTGGCAATTTCTGAATGATCTCCACGATCTAAAATACCATGAACACGTTTATTGGAGAGTTGATCTGCAGCAAATACACAACGATAGCATAATATGCAACGTGTCATGTGTAACTGGATATATTTACCGATATCGTGCTTCTTAAAAGTTCTACGTTGAAATTCATAACGAGTACCATCTTTACCATGTTCATAGCTCAAATCCTGTAAATGACACTCACCGGCCTGATCACAAATTGGGCAATCCAAAGGATGATTCAGTAATAAAAACTCAACAATACTTGCTCTTGCATCTACCACTTTTGGGCTGGTGATATTTTTCACTTCCATTCCATCCATCACAGTTGTTCTGCAACTAGCCACAAACTTAGGCATTGGTCTAGGATCTTTTTCAGAACCCTTGCTCACTTCCACTAAACAGGTTCGACATTTTCCACCGCTTCCTTCCAATTTGCTATAATAACACATAGCAGGAGGAGCCACATCGCCACCAATTTTACGTGCAGCATTCAGGATAGTAGTTCCTGCCGGCACTTCGATAGTGATGTTGTCGATGGTAACTTTAAATAATGGTGTATCTGACATAATTCAAAATTCAAAAGTCAAAATTCAAAAGTCAAAATAAATTGACCCTTCATTTTTTATTTATTTCCTACACAGGCACATGAATCGGATCCGCATAATGCGCCAATCCATAGTTCCTTGTTTGAGCTTCAGCAGCATGTGTTACATGCCATTCAAACTCATCTCTGAAATGACGAATTGCAGCAGCCACCGGCCATGATGCAGCGTCGCCCAAAGGACAAATAGTGTTACCCTCAATTTTGCTTTGGATATCCCATAGCAGATCTATATCGCTAATTTTTCCTTCGCCTTTTTCTAAACGCAATAAAACTTTTTCCATCCAGCCAGTTCCTTCTCTGCAAGGAGAACACTGTCCGCAACTTTCGTGACGATAGAATCTGGCTAAGGAATAAGTATTTCTAACAACACACTGATCTTCATCTAACACGATAAATCCACCTGAACCCATCATTGAACCAGTAGCAAAACCACCATCACTCAAACTTTCATAGTTCATCAAACGGGTTTCGCCTTTTGCTGTTTTCAATAAAAGATTCGCTGGAAGAATGGGTACTGATGAGCCTCCGGGAATACAAGCTTTTAATCTTTTTCCATTGGGTATTCCCCCGCAATATTCGTCGCTATAAATAAATTCTTCAACTGAAATAGTCATATCAATTTCATATACACCAGGCTTATTGATATTGCCACATGCAGAAATTAATTTGGTACCTGTTGATTTGCCAACGCCAATCTTTGCATACTCTTCGCCACCTTCATTAATGATAGGAACTACTGCAGCTAGGGTTTCCACGTTGTTTACAACGGTTGGTCTGCCCCATACTCCTTTAATAGCAGGGAAGGGAGGTTTGATACGAGGATTACCGCGTTTACCTTCTAGTGATTCGATCAAAGCCGTTTCTTCTCCACAGATATAAGCACCCGCACCACGTTGCACATAAATCTCACAATCGAATCCAGTTCCTAAAATATTTTTTCCTAAAAATCCATTTGCTTTTGCTTCGGCAATGGCTTGTTCTAAAATATCAGGGATCCAGGCATATTCACCACGGATATAGATATAAGTGGCATTGCTTCCTAATGCATAGGAAGCAACAATTAATCCTTCAATTAATAAGTGTGGAATAAATTCCATTAAGTAGCGGTCCTTGAAAGTACCAGGCTCACTTTCATCTGCATTGCAAACCAGGTGACGGGGAACCCCTTCTGGTTTTGCAATAAAGCCCCATTTCATACCAGCAGGGAATCCGGCACCGCCTCTACCACGAAGACCACTCTTCTTCACTTCTTCCACAATCTCTTCCTGAGTCATTGTTTTGAGTGCCTTCTCCACGCTACGATAACCACCTTCACGGCGATAAACATCGTAATAACGAATGCCTTCAACGTGAGCTTTTTCTAATAATAATTTTCTTCCCATTGTATTCAATTGCATGGCTTTCGCCATTCGTTGATTTAAATATTTACAACCTAATTATTGGCAGCTGCAGCAGTTCTGCATTCTGAAATAATTGCATCCACTTTATCTTTTGTCAAATGTTCTCTATAATGCTTACCCAGCTGCATCATGGGTGCATAACCACAGGCGCCTAAACATTCTGCAGTTTTTAATGTAAACAAACCATCAGCAGTTGTTTCACCTACTTTGATTCCTAAAGTCTGACTGATATAAGCAATAATATTATCACTGCCATTCAACATACAAGGACCTGTTTGGCAAACTTCAAAAACATATTTACCAACTGGTTTGGTATTGTACATGCTATAGAAAGTAGCTACTTCATACACTTCAATTGGTTCGATCTGTAAAAGGGAAGCTACATAATCCATTGTGTCGGCACTCAGCCAGCCACCGAAATTATCTTGTGCCAAATGTAATAGGGGTAAGAGTGCACTCTTTTGCTTTCCATCAGGATAGCGAGCGATGATCTCTTTAACCTTTGTCAGTTTTTCTTCTGAAAATTGTACCATATCAATCAAACATTTTCAATAAATCAATTCAGTTCTATTATGCATCCAACTCGCCTGCAATCAAATTCAAACTACTCATTACCACAATCGCATCACTCAGCATACCACCAACAACCATTTCTGGATAAGCCTGATAATAAATAAAGGATGGTCTTCGGAAATGCAATCGGAATGGAGTTCTGCCACCATCACTAATCAAATAAAAACCTAACTCACCATTTCCTGCTTCAATAGAATGATAGACTTCTCCTTTAGGCATATCCACTTCACCCATCACTATTTTAAAGTGCCAGATCAATGCTTCCATCTTAGTATATACATCTTCTTTCTTAGGCAAATAATATTCCGGAACATCGGCATGAAACACTTCTGCTTCTGCGCCTTTGAACTCTTGTACTTTTTTGTAAGCCTGATTAAGGATACTTAAGCTCTGCCACATTTCCTCGTTACGAACCAAGAAACGATCGTAACTATCTCCATTTTTTCCAACTGGGATTGTAAAATCAAAATCTTCATAACTACTATAAGGACTATGAACACGCACATCATAATCAACACCAGCGGCGCGTAAATTAGGTCCAGTAAATCCATAATTCAAAGCACGCTCAGCACTAATTGGACCAGTACCGATGGTACGTTCCATAAAAATTCTATTACGTGTAAATAGGTTTTCCAGTTCGCGTAAAGCTGCCGGATATTCTTTTAAGAATTTCTCGAGTTTCGTAAACGCTGTATTTGTGAAATTCCTTTCAAAGCCGCCAATACGGCCAATATTAGTAGTAAGACGGGACCCACATATTTCTTCATATATCTCGTAAATTAATTCGCGGTATTGCATGATGTACATGAACCCAGTATAGGCTCCTGTATCCACACCCATGATGGAATTACAAATCAAGTGATCAGAGATCCTTGACAATTCCATAATAATGATACGCAGATAATCAACACGTTTCGGGGTTTGAACACCCAATAATTTTTCGCAGGTTAAATGCCAGCCCATATTATTCAAAGGACTACTGCAATAATTCAGACGATCCGTTAAAGTTGTAATTTGATACAATGGTCTGCGTTCAGCCAGTTTTTCGAAAGCACGGTGGATATATCCTACTGTTTGTACAGTAGAAATAATCTGTTCCCCATCGAGTTCCATAATGTTCTGAAAAACACCATGTGTAGCAGGGTGTGTAGGACCTACGTTTAAAGTAGTGGTCTGCTTTTCAATTGAACCTTCTGGTAATTTAATATGGTGTTGGTGTTGTTCTGTCATATCCAAACCCCTGGGGGCTTATTTATTTTATTTAATCAACTTTTAATTTAGCCTCTACCAAACATTTGATCGTCTTTATCGATACGTGTTTGGTCTTCCAATGGATATTCTTTTCTTAATGGGAAATAATCCATTTCATCCACATTTAAAATGCGTATCAAGTTTTCGTGTCCTACAAAATTAATTCCAAAAAAATCATAGGTTTCTCTTTCCATCCAATTGGCTGAAGAAAATAATTTACTTACTGTAAAAACATCTGGAGACAGAATATCAGTAAACACTGTTAAACGTATTCTCACATTGTCTTTCAAGTTGTGTAAGTGGTATACCACTGCCAATTCGCGTCCAGGTTGATCTGGGTAATTTACCGCAGTTATATCTGTAAGGAATTGAAAATTCAAATCTGCTTCGTCGTATAAAAATTGTAATACTTTCAGATTCTGATCCTTGGATGCTTCAAAACTAAGCATGCCATAAGGCGATTCAAATTTGGAAACCAGGTCTCCAAATTTTTCTGATAGTCTTAATTGAATATGTTCTTGAGTTAATGCCATTTCGTTTTTATTATTCTATTCCGTAACTATTCATCAACGCTTTGTATTGATCACTATTTCTTCTTCTGATACTTTCCTGTCCTACTAAATCCTGAATCTTCATAAATCCATCCAGAACAGCTTCAGGACGTGGAGGGCAACCAGGAATATACACATCTACAGGAATCACCTGATCAATGCCTTGTAGTACACTATAAGTATCGAAAATGCCGCCGCTGCTGGCACAGGCACCCATGGCAATTACCCATCTAGGTTCCGCCATTTGTAAGTAAACCTGGCGAACAACTGGTCCCATTTTTTTTGAGATCGTACCCATTACCATTAACAGATCGCACTGACGAGGAGAGAATCCAACTCTTTCTGCGCCGAAGCGAGCCAAATCGTAGTGGGAAGCCATGGTGGCCATGAATTCGATTCCACAGCAAGAAGTTGCAAAAGGCAGGGGCCATAAGCTATTTTTTCTTGCCAAACCTACCACATCACTCAGACGTGTAGAAAAGAAACCCTCACCAGGATAGCCTTCGGGCGCTTCCGTCATTGAAATCGACTCCGAAATTTTAGACTCTGTGGGATGTATATTAAATCTTACCGGACGAGACATAAATAATTCAAAATTAAAAATTTAAAAATCAAAACATTATTGTAATAACCTTTCAGCGCAATATATGTTCGTTTTAAAGTTCCCCATCAATTGATACAAAAACTTAATCTTCCCATTTTAGGGCTCCTTTCTTGAGGATATAAATAAATCCTACTAAGAAGAACCCTACAAACATGAGCAATGCACTAAAGCCTGCCCAACCTAATTCCCTGAAATTAACGGCATAGGGATAGAAAAAAATCACTTCCACATCAAACAACACAAATAAGATCGCCACTAAAAAATACTTGATCGCCATTGGTTGACGGGCATTCCCATGTGTTTCGATCCCACTGGTAAAGTTTTCGAGCTTGTCGTTTGTTTTCCTTTTAGGTCCCACCCAGGCAGAAAGACCAATCATAGCAGCCACAAAACCGGATGCAAAAATCAATTGAATCCCAATGGGGAGGTAATTTGCTGCAGAATTTGATTCGTTAACATCCAATAAAAATGAAATCCAACTCATGAGTAGCGTTTAAAGTGCTGCAAAAATAAGCCTGTAATAGATATAAAAGAAAAACTCCCCAAAATAGGGGAGCTTTTCTTTTATAATTCTTAAAAAATAAGACATAAATAATATTGTTTACGTCTATTCTCATTATTTCTTACCCTGAGGTTTGGTATAATAATCTATATTTTTTTGAAGTTCTGCCTTCACACCAACCGCAAACTTGTTATTATCATCTAGAGGATCAGGATATTTTTGTAACATACTGTCTGTAACCAGTAAGCCTTTTTGGCATATGTCTAAGAACTGATCAACAACAGGTGTTCTTGTACCGTCACTCTTTACTTTAAAGTCTGGATTCTTTTTAAGCGTATTTGTTTTGCTGATATAGTAAAGAATACTGTAATATTCGTTTAAGAAAATGTCTTTTTTAAACTTCTCTTTATTTACAACGGTATATACTGAGTCTAAATATTGCAAATATTCAACACCTGAACCTGTGGTAGTATCAGGGTCAGAAGCAATGGAAGCTTTCTTAAAAAAGCTATATGGCTGAGGCTTATCAGGATAAGCAATCATGTATTTTTTAGCTAATTCAATTGTTTGCGGAATATCTTTTGCATTTAATGCGGCACTAGTGAGACGATAATAATCTCCCTCACCCATCACACCTTTTGATTCTACTACTTTTCTCATCCAAAATAATTGCTCTTTGTACATTTTACCTTTACCATAGATATCAGCAGCCTGATTCATATAGTTGAGCTTATTAACCCTAGAAGTATCATTACCAATAGCTTGTTCTAAATATCCAACAGTTTGTGCTTCATTCCCTGGGAACTTCGATAATAATTTTACTGCTAAATCATAATCCGGGGATTGAATGTCCAATTTAGCATTGAAGAACTTCACCACATTATCTTTTGCTTTTACTGAATCGCCCAAACGATCATAGTTATAAGCGTATAACAAACTCAAACGAGGAACAGAAGCTATTCCAACTGAAGCTTCAATTTCTTTTACTTTTGCTAAAGATTCATTGTATTTACCAGCACGGAATAAGTACTCGGCATAAAAGAAATCGTTTAAAGGATCTTTATCCGCATATTTCAAAAAGTCATCTAAATAACCCTTTGCCTTAGTCACATCTCTGTTTGCATAGTAATTAAACAATTCCAAATAAGGTGCCGGGAAAGCAGGCTCAGCCTGAATGGCACCATTAAAGAAAAGTTCTAAAGACTCTTTGTTATTCTGACTTTGATATATCTTACCAGTACGCCATTTTGCTCTACCGCTTTTGGTATCGCGAAGGTCGGCCTCTTGAAAAGCTTTTACAGCTTCTCCTCCGTTTTCACCACCTAATTTCAAATAGCAAACACCCATATTATAATAAATATCAGGGTTGTTTAAGTCGATAGTTGCTGCTTGTTTTAATTTTTCAATACCATATAAAGGATCACCCATTGTAGAGCTTCCCAAAGAGTTCGCAAACCCAATGGCATTAAGTATGCTAGCACTTGGCTTTCCTTTGTTTTTACCCTTAGTTTCAGTGGTTGTTGTAATCGCTTGCTCAAACTTTTGTTTTGCAGCGTTTACATTATTTCCGTCCAGGATATCCAAGGTACCCTGACCAACCCAAATCAAAGGATCATTTACTCCATCCTGCAATGCTTTTTGGTATAAAGCCTTAGCAACAGCAACACCCTCTTTCGAAAGTACTTCTCTATTCTTAGCTACATTGGCCATACCCAACCAGTAAATTGCTTGTGGATCTTTTGGATTAGCATCATAGGCCTTTTGTAAAATCGCCTTTGCGCTGTTGTTTTTATAGACATACTGTAACAACTTGACACCCTCAGGAACTGATTGTGCCATCACAAACTGTACTAGAAACAGCACTGCTAACATCATCGATACGATCTTCTTCATTGGTCGAAATTTATAATTGTTGTGTTAATCTGACTCTTTTATTTTTCCTGCTCTTACTTTAAAATTCATTTTTGCTGGGACCAGGAGTGCCCTTTTAAAAATTAATTGACCTCTTTCAAGACTCATGAAATTCATGAAGCCGGTTCCAAGGCCTGCTGAATTTTCTTTTAAAATATAATACATCGGTCTTGGTAAAGGATACTGTGCGTATGAAATGGTAGCCTGTGAAGGCTTTGCGAAAAATCCCTTTTCTACACATCGAACGCATTCCACCAATGCCAATCGTATTTTTTTCAAGTTCTCTTGTTGTTTCGGATCATAACTATCTCCTACCCAACTCAATCCCACAAATCCAACCACATTCTCATTCTTAGAAACTATGTCAACTACATCCTCACTATTCTTAGAGGCCACCACATTAGCACCAAACGCTGCACCTCTTAAAATAGAATCTTTTAAAAACCGAACGGTACTGGTGGCATTTTTCCCATCCATCACTGCAATCTTTTTGCTTTTACCATTTAGAATATCTTTCAATTCATTGATCGTAAAAACACTATCTGCAGAAGCATGATTTACAATCACGGCTACTGCATCATATGCAAGAATAGCATACTGTGGACGGTAACCTAAACTTGATTCAAAGATCGAAGATTCATTTTTCGAAAGTCCCCTGGCGATTAATATCATCCTGGTACTATCGTTCTGTAAGTCTTTTAAGCACTCAACTTCAGGCTTATAGCTCACAATTATTTTTGTATCTGGAAAAGAAGAATGATGCACTTTTATCTGTTCTTCAATTACAGGCTTAAAACTTTCGTCAACACTTATTCGGATGGTTCCTTTATTAGGTGTATCCCGATCGTCAGATGAAGCTCCCCCCTTACCCATACAGGCCGCAAAGAAAAGCAAAACAGCTAAAATCAAAAAACTATGTTTCATCCTTTCCTTCATCACTAATAATCTCTCTTTATTCCCCTATACAATCTAAATCCTCCATACAAAATACAGATGCCCCCAAATAGGTATCTAAATGTGTCATCTACAGCCATAATTTGCTGAATTTTTAACTTTTCTGGAAACAACATTACAACTGCCATTCCTAAAATCAAAAATGCCATTGCAAGATCATATGTCATCCGCATGATCGTATAACCTTTTTGCTGTTTATCTCTAAAACTCTCTTGCATGATACTACCAATTGAACAGGGTGGGCAATTTAGTCAATAATTGCATTGGGTAAACCAAAAAAAGCATGCAATTCAAAACAAAAACCTTGTTTTATACTTAGATTCTAAATTTTATTAATTCCATAACTAAAAAACAATAAATAAACTAATAATCGTTAGTAAAAAAGTGGGAGATAAAAGATAAAAGCGAAGCGTAAAATTGCTATAGAGTGCAGCAGTTAGCATCTATCCCTATGAGTTTACTTATATTTGGGGCGATTAGATTTAGTATATGAGCAAACCCAGTTTACCCCAAGGTACCAGAGATTTTAGCGCAAGCGTTGTTAGAAAAAGGAATTATATTTTTCAAACCATCCGCAGGGTGATGGAAAGTTATGGTTTTCAACCCCTGGAGACCCCTGCCATGGAAAACCTTGATACCTTAATGGGAAAATATGGAGATGAAGGTGATAAGCTCATTTTTAAAATACTAAATAACGGACTCGATAACCCCGCCAAACTTGATCAGGCAAAACTTGAATTTGAAAAAGTACTTGCTGGAAAAAGTACAAAGGGTTTAACGGAACGAGCACTACGTTACGATTTAACAATCCCATTTGCAAGATATGTTGCCATGAATCATGCGCAACTTACGATGCCATTTAAACGTTATCAAATTCAACCAGTATGGCGAGCCGATCGTCCTCAAAAAGGTCGCTATCGTGAGTTCTATCAGTGTGATGCTGATGTAGTGGGCAGTTACTCTTTATTGAATGAAGTAGAGTTAGCTAATTTATATGCGGAAGTTTTTAAACAATTAGGAGTGGATGTTACCATTAAAATGAATAACCGAAAAATTTTGGCGGCACTTGCTGAAATATCTGGTGGTGCAGATAAAATGGTTGACATCACTGTAGCGATTGATAAATTGGATAAAATTGGTTTAGAAAAAGTAAAAGAGGAATTAAGCGAAAAAGGTTTGAATGAGCATCAAATTAAAACCATTGAAACCTATTTATTGATTGACGGGTCGAACGATGAAAAAATTGCTTCTCTAAAAAAATTGATCGGTGAAAATGAAACCGGCAATAAAGGAATAGCAGAATTAGAATGGGTATTAAATTATCATCAACACAATTTTGTTAGCAAACACTTGCAGGCAGATTTTACTTTGGCACGTGGACTTAATTATTATACTGGAATTATATTTGAAGTGAAAGCAAACAATGCACAAATGGGTAGCATTGGAGGAGGTGGACGTTACGATGATCTTACCGGTACATTTGATGTGCCTAATATTCCAGGTGTTGGAATTTCTTTTGGTGTAGATAGAATTTATGATGTGATGGAAGAATTGCAACTCTTCCCTGCAGAGGTTCAAACAGGAACAAAAGTTTTATTTTTCAATTTAGGTGATGATGAAAGTAGAGCAGCATATACCTTAGTTCAAGCACTGCGCAGCAAAGGCATTGCAGCAGAGCTATATCATGAGAATAGTAAGTTTGATAAACAGTTTAAGTATGCCGATAAAAAACAAATTCCTTACGCCATTATTATTGGCAGCAAGGAATTGTTAGAAAATAGTGTAGTGATTAAAAATCTGTTGACAGGAGATCAGCAAAACTTATCGAATAACGAATTGCTTTCTTTCGCTTTTTAAATATAGTTGACGATCGATTAATGCAATAGCAGTAGTTTCTTTTACACCTTCTAAATGATAGCCCATTACATCAATTACAACCCCAATAACTTTTTGATCGGCATTGCGTGTGTATTTTCCGGTACCCTGGTATTCAGGTATTGCAAAAGAATCAGCCTCAATTCTTTCTAAAGTTCCAGTGCCTTTATCAGAACTAAAACTCAATTTTCCAGCTTCTGCTGTTACAGTAACATAAGAAACGATACTTCCTTCAGGGAAATTAAATTTACCAGTAAACTGGGCTAAACTGTCTTGCGCTTTTGCAGAAAATCCGATTGCTAAAAAAGCAATAAATAGGTACACGATTTTTTTCATATGGTTGTTCTTTTAAGGTGCTATTGTTTTATGTCAATGAAAATAATAATTATTTTCTAACTTCTCATGCCATTAATAAATCTTTAAAGCCCTTCATAAATGATTGCAGCTCCCTGACCCACCCCCACACACATCGTGGCTAATCCATAGTGGGATTTAGTCCGATACATTTCGTGCAATAAAGTGGTTGAGATTCTAACACCACTACAACCTAATGGGTGTCCAAGAGCAATGGCTCCCCCATTCACATTTACTTTATCCGGATCCAATTCCAGTTCATCAATGCAGGCCAGACTTTGTGAAGCAAATGCTTCATTCAATTCAATTAAATCAATGTCCTGCATTTTTAAGTTGGCCCTTAATAAGGCTTTTTCTGTGGCAAGTACAGGCCCCATACCCATGATGGCTGGATCTACTCCTGCCACACCCATACTAATAATTCTTGCCATCGGTTGCAAATTGAAAAGTTTAACGGCTTCTTCACTGGCTAATAACATAGAAGCAGCACCATCATTAATACCAGAGGCATTTCCTGCTGTAACAGTTCCTTCACTATTGAATGCAGGTTTTAATTGTGCTAATTTTTCAAGCGATGTATGGCGTGGATGTTCATCTTCATTGAACCAGGTGATTAAACGGTCTTCCGTCATCATTTCAACAGCCGCCAATTCATCCTCCCATTTATTGGCATCTTTAGCTGCAAAATACTTTTCCTGAGAGGAGAAGGCAAATGCATCCTGTGCCTCTCGGCTGATCTTCCATTGCTTCGCAACATTCTCAGCCGTTTCACCCATCGTATAAGGATGATATTGTTCGGCCAATGCTTTATTTACAAAACGCCAGCCCATGGTGGTATCAAAGGTTTCAATCTTTCTACTCCAGGCAGAAGAAGATTTTGAAGTTACAAAAGGCGCGCGAGTCATACTTTCTACCCCAGCAGCAATATATAATAGACCCTCATTACACATAATAGCCCTTGAGGCATCCATGATTGCCTGAAGACCTGATGCACATAATCTATTAACGGTATTGCCGGCTACCGATACCGGCAAACCAGCTAATAAAGCCGCCATTCGGGCCACATTTCTATTGTCTTCTCCAGCCTGATTTGCGGCTCCGGCTATCACATCTTCGATAGCTGATGGATCAATACTGGGGTTTCGGCTCAATAAAACCCTGATCACATGTGCTAATAGATCATCGGGTCTGATCGTGCTAAGTTTACCCCCATAACGACCAATTGGGGTTCTTACGGTATCAATTATATAACAGGTCTTCATCATATCCAACTAAACTTTCCTTGAAATTAGGGTGTTTTTAAAGGCACAAGTTATTATTTGTACATTAAAATTGTCCTTCCTTTTGCAAAAGGTATCTTTGCAGCATGAAGGAATCTTTAAAAAATATACGCCATCTCAGTTTAGCTGAGTTGGAAAATTATTTTGAAACAATCGGAGAGAAGAAATTCCGAGTGAAACAAGTACACGAATGGTTATGGCAAAAACATGCGCATAGCTTTGAGGATATGACCAATTTGAGTAAGGATTTGCGCATTAAACTGGCGCAGGAATTTTCTTTACCTGCATTAAAAGTGAACCTGACTCAGGTTAGTGAAGACGGTACTATCAAATCGCGCTTTAAGACTTTTGATGGACATATGATTGAGGGGGTTTTAATTCCTACTGCCGAAAGAAAAACTGCTTGTGTATCCTCACAGGTTGGGTGCAGCTTGTCTTGTAAATTTTGTGCAACGGGTACTATTGATCGAAAAAGGAATTTGACTTACGATGAAATCTACGACCAGGTAGTTCTGATCAATCAGGAATCAGAAAAAGTACATCAGCAAAAATTAACCAATATTGTTTTCATGGGAATGGGTGAGCCTTTGTTGAATTATAATAATGTATTGAAAGCAATAGATCGTATTTCTGCTGAAGATGGATTGTTTATGAGCCCAAAGCGAATTACGGTTTCAACTGCAGGTGTTGCAAAACAAATTAAACAATTGGGTGATGATAAAGTAAGATTCAAATTAGCCGTGTCCTTGCATGCTGCTACTGATAAAAAGCGGAATGAAATTATGCCTATCAATGAAACCAATAATATTGAAACATTGGTGGAAGCATTGAATCATTTTTATAAGCAAACACAAAACGAAATTACTTTCGAATATATCCTCTTCAAAGGTTTCAACGATAGTTTAAAGGATGCAGAAGATTTGGTAAAAATTTATAGAAAGGTTCCTGCCGATTTAATCAACATCATTGAATATAATCCAACTGATGCTTTCAGATTTACGAAGCCTGATGAACATACCACTACCGAATTCATGAACTATCTCGAAAGAAACAGAGTGAACTCAAGATTGCGTAAGAGCAGAGGAAAAGATATTGATGCAGCATGCGGTCAGCTGGCAAATAAATCAGCTAATAAATAAAACAAGTTAACAAAAATTCGTTTTATTATTATTGATAGCTTAGTCCAAACCCAAAACGATACAAAGGATTTTCAGAATCATAAGGAACATCTTCTTTTTGTTTTTCTACTGCGGACATCGAAGAAGGCAATTCAAATGGAAGTTTTCCTGTTGGCTTAAATTTCCCAAAAATCAAATCGAGAATGATATTATCCTGACTACTAAAATCCCCGATCATAGCTTTGCTAGCCGCATTAATTTCAGGGAAAACAGCAGGCCTTTCCAAATTCATCACAGTTATTGTTGGTTTAGTTTGCATCAGTTTTAATAAATCTGTTTTTGTTGATGCATCGAAATCTAAATGACCCTGATGAAATATTTTTTGCATCAGATATTTTTCTTCCCCGGCTTTTAGTCCGTAAGGTGTATTGAGTTTTAAAATAATCACATCGGCGTTCTTTGCATCGGTAACCAGATGCGCATAAGGAGCCGATTCTTCTTTATTAAATCCCTGTAAATAAATTTTTGTAGTAGGTTTTAATGGAAGGATTGACTGATCATTTTTGAGCAGTATCAATGATCTTCTTTGTGCTTCTAAACCCTTCTCAATAAACTTTGCACTATTAACAATGGATGCATTTTCTGCCTTCAAATAAGGGTTATCGAAAAGTCCTAAACGAAACTTTTCTTTTAAAATTCTTTTCAGAGATTGATTGATTCTTTCTTCCGAAAGCTTACCTGTTTTTACCAATTTCACAATTACGTCAGTAAGGGATTCGCCACCAAACATATCACATCCGGCATCCAATATTTTCAATATTCTTTCTTCTTGTGAAAGTTTTTCTACTCCGTGTGCAGCAGCAGGTTTCACCATTAAACCAAAAAGTTTGGCATCAGAAATCAATGCCCAATCCGTACAAATAATGCCATCAAAATGATACTTATTTCTAAGCAATCCTGTGATAATCTCTTTATTATATCCAAAGCCTACATCTTCTTTAGTTTGTCCAACCGGAATTCCATAATAAGGCATTACTTGTGCCACGTGTGCAGCAAAAGCTCCTTTTTCAAACGGAATTAAATGATAGGCAAAATTGTTTCCCGGATAGGCTTGTTTACCAGGAGGAAAGTGTGCATCCAAGCCGCCTTTTTGCGGACCACCGCCTGCAAAATGTTTTACCATACATTCTACACTTTGATGGTTAATGGTATCTCCTTGAAAACCTAGAATATAAGCCTTAGTCATTGAAGCAGCGAGTTCCGCATCTTCTCCAAAAGTTCCATTAATTCTAGCCCAGCGTGGCTCTGTTGCCAGGTCTGCCATGGGTGATAATGTTAAACGAATACCCATCGCTAAATATTCTTGACGGGCAATGTTTCCAAATTCTCTTGTCAATACTGTATCTCTTGCAGCAGCTAAACCTAGCGTGGATGGCCACTTTGAAAAGAAAGGAGTATAGATACTAGCCCCTGGTGCATTTGGAACCCCATGTCTTGGATCTGATGCGATGGTCATTGGAATCCCCAGCCTTGTTCTTTCTGCAATTTTTTGAATATTATTATTCCATGTAATCATCGCTTCGGGAGAAGGAGATTGCATGATATTTACATGCGTCATTTTTTTTCTGGCCACCATCGCAACATTCGACTCTAAAAGCAATGAAAAAGGATTCGTAGGCGACATCACGTTACTCAATTTCCCGGTGCTATTCATAGCCGTCATATTGATAAATAATGACCCGGCTTTTTCTTCGAGATTCATTTGTTTGATAAGATCATCTACCCTGGTATTTATTTCTGCCCTGGTATCTTCATAAACATCCAGTTTGCCATTTTTATTTAGGTCGCGAAAACTTATGCCATCAATTTGCAATATGGGCGCTTCTTTACCTAATAAATTCATATCCTTCAAAGAATCGCGGGAAGTCATCACGTAGTAATAGGTAAAGAAAACAATAACTACCAGAATAATTAACAAAATAGTAATCCCAAAAAACTTGAAAATCCGTTTCATATCAATCGTTTAAAGCTTCCAAATATACTATAAAATATAAATGACTACCTTCGCAGCTCCTGTTGAAAAACAGCAAAATATAAAACATGCAAAAAAGAACAGACAATTTCGACAAGTTCGGACAGAAAAGAGGCAGTGCCATTAAAGAAGAATACCGCCAGGCAAAAAAGAAAATAAAGGCAGAAGCCCGAGCAGCTGGAGAAGCACTGCGATTGAAAAAGAAAAATGCAAAACTCGGCATTGTTACCGAAGAACCCAAAAAAGCAGCACCGAAATTCCCTAAGAGAGCCCCTGGAGCAAGTAAAGCAGAATATCATGAGCGTAAAGAAAATTCCAAGAATATTGGAAAACCTGCGCCCCGTTCTAAGCCCGAAGCAAAGGATGCTACACCAAGAGATCCTGATGCACCCCGTTCAAAAAGAGCTGGCGCACGCCCTCCAAAATCAATGAGAGAAGCAGGGTTTGTTCCTAATAAAGACGGTGGAAAACCTGGTTTTAATGGAAGACCTGCATTAAGAGATAAAGATTCGCAAGACAAAGAGCAAGTAGATAGTAATTCTCCAGATACCGTGATGCCCCTGAATAAATACATTGCCCATTCAGGTGTATGCGGAAGAAGAGAAGCGGCAGAATTAGTGAAATCAGGAAAAGTAACTGTAAACGGAGATAAAATATTTGAACCAGGTTATAAAGTTTCAGGAAGAGATAAAGTTGTAGTAAAAGACAAACAGGTATTTCTTCAAAAGAATTCAGTGTACATTCTGCTCAACAAACCCAAAGATTTTTTGACTACCGCCAATGATCCCCAAGGAAGAAAAACGGTGATGGATATCGTTAAGTCTGCAACACAAGAAAGAGTGTATCCAGTAGGACGATTAGACAGAAACACAACTGGTGTTTTATTATTAACGAACGATGGTGAACTTGCGCAAAAATTGACCCACCCTTCTTACGAGGTAAAAAAGATCTATGAAGTAACACTTGACAAAGCTGTTACCAAAAAAGATATGGAGTCGATCGTGTCAGGTATCACATTAGAAGATGGTTTAATTGTGGCAGACTCAGTAGCATATGCGGATGCGAAAGACAAGACGGTGGTGGGCATTGAAATTCATAGTGGACGTAATCGTATTGTTCGACGCATATTTGAGCACTTGGGCTATGATGTAAAAAATCTGGATCGGGTGATGTTTGCAAACCTTACTAAGAAGAATGTGGAACGCGGTAAATTCCGTTTCCTGAACGAAAAAGAAGTTAGGTTACTAAAGTTCATGAATAAAGCATTTGTACGCAAGTCGGCAAATACTATTAGTAACGAAGACACTTTTGAATAGAATAGATCCTATGCACCTCGACATTATTTTCGAAAACGAACAGTTCATTGCTATTAATAAACCATCAGGCTTATTAAGTATTCCCGACCGTATGGGAAAGGATATTTCTTTGAAAGATATACTCAAAGAAAAGCTGGGTGCTATCTATACAGTACATCGTTTAGATAGAGATACTAGTGGTATTATTGTGTTTGCCAAATCGGAAGAAAGTCATAAAGAACTTTCTGTTTTGTTCGAAGGTAGAACCATGGAAAAATATTATGTGGGATTGGTATATGGAAACATGATGACTCCGAAGGGAAGCATTGATGCTCCCATTATGGAACATCCTGGTAAGGCTACGAGAATGATGACGCATGCTAAAGGAAAAGTTTCACTTACTGATTATGAAGCATTAGAAACATTTCGTTCTTTTTCATGGGTACAGTTTCAAATTCATACTGGACGTACACATCAGATCCGTGTACACATGCAACATATTGGGCATAGTATTGTTTGCGATCCGATTTATGGTGATGCAAAACCCATTTTATTATCGGCATTAAAACGCAATTTCAAATTGGCAAAGATAGCAGATGAAGAGCGTCCGATACTAAACAGACTAGCACTTCACTCGCATAGATTAAAATTTACGCTGAACGATGAATCCTTTGATCTTGAAGCAGAAGTGCCAAAAGATTTAAGAGCAGTTTTACAGCAGTTGAGGAAGTGGAAGGGATAAATTAATCTAGGTAAATGTAATATTTTATATTACATTTACCTAGATGATACATAGATTAATAGAAAATAAAATCAGGGAAACACTACAAAGAAGCCCATCAGTTGCATTAATGGGTCCAAGGCAGGTAGGTAAAACCACTATTGCTATAACGATAGCAGAATCTACTCCCTCCATTTATTTAGATTTAGAAAACCGCTTGGATTTACAAAAAGTAAAGGATATTAATTCCTTTCATGATGCCAATAAAAACAAACTGATTATTTTAGATGAAGTTCAAAGATTACCTGAAATATTCACAACTTTAAGAGGCATTATTGATCAGGAAAGAAGAACTGGCAATAAGTTTCAGCAGTTCCTCTTTTTAGGATCAGCATCAATTGATTTATTGAAACAATCAAGCGAATCATTAGCAGGAAGGATTGCTTATATAGAAATGTATCCAATTAATTTGCTTGAATTTGAAGAACTAAATACGCTTTGGGTACGAGGAGGTTTTCCAGAAAGCTTGTTAGCTGCTTCAGACAAAAACAGCATTGATTGGCGTAGAGATTTTATCAAAACTTATCTAGAAAGAGACATTCCCCAATTAGGACCAAGGATTCCTGCAGAAACTTTAGAAAGATTTTGGACGATGTTAGCCCATCATCAAGGATCTGTTATGAATGCAGCAAACTTGGCACGAAGTTTAGATTTATCTGGCGTTACAATAGCGCGTTATTTAGATTTAATGGCAGACTTATTGCTCGTTAGAAAATTAAAGCCTTGGACTATAAATGTTGGAAAAAGATTGGTGCGTTCTCCCAAAGTATATGTTCGTGATAGCGGTATTACGCATGCGTTATTAGACATTTCAACTTACAATCAATTATTAGGGCATCCCGTGGCAGGTGGAAGTTGGGAGGGATTTGTTATTGAAAATCTGCTTTCAATTGCCCCATCAAATGTACAAGCTTTCTATTACGGCACTCCTGGCGGAGCAGAGATAGATTTACTACTTGTATTTTCTGGTGCAGAAAAATGGGCCATTGAAATTAAACGCAATTCCTCACCAACAGTTCGTAAAGGTTTTTATATTGCTTGCGACGATGTGCAACCAGAAAAACGATTTGTTGTTTATGCTGGTACAGATCAGTTTTCATTAGGCAAAGGCATAATAGCCATTTCTCTTTTTGATTTAATGCAACTATTGAAAATCAAATAAAAAGTTCAACCACAAATTCTTAGTGTGGCGATTGCTTTTTTATGGAAGAGATAATTTTATCGAACCCAATACCATAAAATTATAATGGCAAAAAAAATCCCCTAACTAAAAAGCCAGAAGATATTTTACTGTTAATTGAACGTTTACAAATTTTTGAAAATAGCTCCATTCTTCATTACAAAAGAAACTTTGCCCATTACTTGCACATCTTTTGTAGGATCTCCATCAACAGCAATAATGTCGGCATATTTTCCTTTTTCAATAGATCCTAAAATATCGCTCACGCCAAGTAAATCTGCTGCATTAACTGTGGCAGATTGAATACATTCTAAGATGGGCATTCCTGCTTCTGACATATATACAAACTCTAACCAGTTCTTACCATGTGCATACACCCCGGCATCTGTACCGAATGCAATCTTCACTCCTGCTTTATAGGCTTTTGCAAATGTGGCTTGAATATAGGTTCCTACAACTGCAGCTTTTACGCGCACAATTTCGGGATAGTAACCAGGAATTTTTGCAGAGTCAGCAGATGATTTACCGGCAATGATCGTTGGCACTAAATATGTTCCGTGTTGTTTCATTAACTCCATTACTTCTTCTGTCATATACGTTCCATGTTCAATTGAACTCACCCCAGCAAGAACAGCGCGCTTCATTCCTTCTGCTCCATGTGCATGTGCCGCTACTTTAAACCCATAGTCTTTTGCCGTACTGACAATCATTCGAATTTCTTCTTCAGTGAACTGTGCACCACTGCCATCTTTCGCCATGCTTAAAACACCACCTGTGGCAGTTATTTTTATTAAATCTGCTCCAGTTTTATAACGCATGCGTACAGCTTTCGCACAATCAGCCAAGCCGTTTACAACTCCTTCATCCGGACCCGGATCGCCCATTAAATCTTCGCGGTAATTATTGGTTGGATCAGCATGACCGCCAGTTGTTGCTAATGATTTTCCAGCAGTATAAATGCGAGGCCCCTTTACCAATCCTTTATTGATGGCATTACGCAAAGCAATGTTTACTCCACTGCCGCCTAGATCACGAAGTGTTGTAAAGCCGGCCATAAAATCTTTTTCTACTAAACCCAATGCCACATAAGCCCGATCGGATTTGTTTTTTGTGAACCCATCAATATACCTGGTAGGACTCGTTTCTTCTTCTACGTGCACATGCATGTCCATCAGACCGGGCATGACTGTTTTAGATTTCAGGTCAATAATTTTATCAGAAACATCCGCTTTAGTATATCCTTTTTGTACATCACTAATCGTATTACCAATAATAATGATCGACATTTCTTTTTGCACTTGTAATGTCTTTACATCAATTAATTGACCGCAATGAATAATTGTTTTTTGTGCATTTGTAAATTGCATGAGAACCATTAGAATAACACATAGGAGAGATTTCTTCATATAATTTTTATTTTTAGAAAGATAAACTAAAAATGTTTTACGTACACAGCATATCGCAATAATGGCTTTAAAAAATTGTATATTTAATTTATAAATAGTCAATATGGAAACAGTTATAAAAGTAAATCCCTCCGAACTCAATATGAATCTCATCAATAAGATAAAAGCTTTTATTGGTAATAAAGATAATATTGATGTGACAATTTCATTACGTGAATATGATTCTAAGTTTCAAGAAGAATTAGACATTTCTCTTGAACAATCAAATAATCCCAATGAAATAATTTCAATGACAATGGAGGAGTTTATTGCATACGCTCCAAATAAATAATAATGAGAAATGTTGCTTTCACTCCTCAAGCATTTGCAGAATACAATGCTTGGTTTGCAACTAACCCTCAAATCATAAGTAGATTAAAAGAATTGATTCGGGATATTGATCGTGACCCCTTTAAAGGCATTGGAAAACCAGAACCATTAAAAGGAAATTGGGCTGGATGTTGGAGTAGACGCATTGATCAGGAACATAGATTGATATATAGGTTCACTGAGAAAGAGATAATAATACTTAAATGTAAAGGACATTATTATTAAAAAGCCCCAATCACGAGAACTCTTGATTGGGGCCAGATATAAGTATAAACCTAATGTGATTGAATATTAAATCCTAGTCAATATTAGGCTGCGGTGTATATCGTAAATAAGGCTTTATTACTTTAACACCTTTTGGAAATTTAAGTAATGCATCTTCAGTTTTAACTGCAGGAACTACAATCACATCTTCCCCTTCTTTCCAATCCGCAGGTGTTGCAACACTATACTTTGCAGTTAATTGTAAAGAGTCGATAACACGTAACACTTCTACAAAATTTCTACCTGTAGATGCAGGATAGGTAATAAATAATTTTACTTTTTTATCGGGTCCGATAATAAACAAAGAACGTACTGTAAATGTTTCAGATGCATTGGGATGAATCATATCATATGCATTAGCAATGGCTTTGTCTTCATCAGCCACAATAGGAAACCCTACATTTACATGCTGCGTTTCATTGATATCAGTAATCCATTTTAAATGACTTTCTGCACTATCCACACTCAATGCCAAAACTTTTACATTTCTTTTTTCAAACTCTGCAGCAAGTGATGCCGTTCTACCTAATTCTGTAGTACACACAGGGGTGAAGTCTGCAGGATGTGAGAACAAAATACCCCAGCCATTTCCCAGATAATCATGGAAATCAATGGGACCTAAAGAAGTATTTGCATGAAAATTGGGTGCGATGTCACCTAAACGTAAACTCATATTAATTGTTTTTGTGGTTAGCTAAAATATGCATTTCCTACTAAAAAAGTAGAGTGTTAGGAAAATAAATTAATTATCATTTTTTTTAACTGTCCTTGCCTTTTGAAGAAAGCCCTTTCCAAATTTATCTTTCACGTCATCTATTGCTTTGTAAAGATTCGTTTTTTTCTCTGCATCATCAAACAAACTACCTTGAGTAGCTTCATTGGTAAGTTCACTTAAACGAACGCCAAGTAACCGAACAGGCTCCCCTTTTCGATATAGTTTATGGAATAGGTCAATTGCCTGGGGTATTAATTCATCATCCCGAAAGGTATAATCAATTGTAGTTTGTCTGGAAGTGGTTTCAAAATCGGGATATCGGATCTTTACAGCAATACAACCAGTGAGTTTTTCGTCCTTTCTTAATTCATAAGCCACTTTTTCTGTCATCCTCACTAATTCACTCAACAAAAAATTCAGGTCCGATTTATTTTCTTCAAATGTATTTTCAGTGGAAATTGATTTTGCTTCATGATAGGGATGCACTTCTCCATGATGAATCCCTTGTGATTTTCTCCAAAGGGATGCCCCATTATGCCCCAGCTTTTGTTCTAAAAATTCGATTGGTGTTTCGCTCAACTGTTCAATGGTAAAGATACCCATGGCTTTTAACTTTTCAAAAGTATGGTCTCCCACTCCAGAAAATTTATTGACAGATAATGGTGCTAAAAATATTTTTTCCATCCCCGGCTGAATAAATAAATACCCATTGGGCTTTGCTTCATCAGTGGCAATTTTAGCAACCATTTTATTTGTAGCCAACCCAAATGAAATAGGCAAGCCAGTTTTTTCAATGATCTCATTACGCAGATCAATTGTCCATTGATAAGGATCAAAGAATTTATCCATCCCCGTTAAGTCGATATAAAATTCATCAATCGATGCTTTTTCAAATAGGGGTGCCTTTGCCGCAATAATATCTGTTACCATCCTGCTATACTTGCTATACTCTCCCCGGGTACCACGAACGATGATGGCATGAGGACAAAGCTTCATCGCCTGTTTCATGGGCATGGCACTACGAACACCAAATTTTCTTGCTTCGTAGCTGCAGGTAGTTACTACGCCTCTGTCTTTTGAACCGCCAACTATTACAGCTTTCCCTTTGAGTGTAGGATCATTTAAAACTTCCACGCTCACAAAAAAGCTGTCCAGATCGAAATGGGCGATATATCGTTGCGGAGGCATAGTACTAAGTTAGCAAAATACCCATTCAGATATAAATTAAGGATTTTGTGTAAGTAATTCGTTGGGGGGATGACTAAAATATTTTTAACCTAATACACTGATATTTAACTTGCAATATATATTCAATTCACTAACTTGTAGTACCCTCCGAACTTTTATCACTTATAAAAAATTGTATGAAAAAAACTTCAACTTTTTCATTGGGATTGTTATTCTTTCTATGTGGAATGATCAGTTTTGAAACTGTCTTTTCCCAATTTGATTTAAATAGTAAGTTGCCTATTGACCCCAATGTTAAAATTGGGAAGTTGCCCAATGGACTAACTTATTACATCAGAAAAAATGTAAAACCTGAGAAAAAAGTACAGCTACGTTTAGCGGTAAATGCAGGTTCCATTTTAGAGGACGCTGATCAGCAGGGTCTGGCGCATATGATGGAGCATATGAATTTTAATGGCTCTACACATTTCCCAAAAAATGAATTGGTAAATTATTTGCAGTCAATTGGTGTTCAATTTGGGGCAGATCTGAATGCATATACCGGTTTTGATGAAACAGTTTATATTCTACCAATTCCTACCGATGACTCATTAAAAGTGGATAAAGGATTTACGATTTTAGAAGACTGGGCAGGAAATGCAACTTTATCAGTTGAAGAAATTGATAAAGAAAGAGGAGTAGTATTAGAAGAATCAAGATTAGGCAAAGGTGCCAATGAGCGGATGCGGAATAAATATTTTCCGGTATTATTGAACGGGTCGAAATATTCTGAAAGACTACCCATTGGTAAAGACAGTATTTTAAAGAATTTCAAAGCCGAATCCTTGGTTCGTTTTTATAAAACATGGTATCGTCCTAATCTAATGTCAGTAATTGTTGTAGGAGACATAGATCCTGCCTATGCTGAAAAAGAAATCATCAAACATTTTAGTCATTTTAAAAATCCAGTAAACGCAAAACCACGTCCAAAAGAAATTGCAATTGCAGAAAGAAAAGATGCTGCAAGTATGGTTTTAACTGATAAAGAACAACCAAGAAATATATTGCAGGTTTTCAATTATGTTGAAAAAGATAAAACCATTGCTACCTGGGGCGAATACAGACAATCTATTATAGAAAACTTATTTAATACAATTATAAGTCAACGTTTTTCTGAAATGACCCAACAACCGAACCCCCCTTTCATTTTTGGAACTGCCACATTTGGAGGATTCATTAGAGGGTATCGTTCTTTTATGAATATTGCTTTACTGAACGACAGGCCTGTGAAAGATGCGATTGATGCATTAATATCTGGTACGGAATCAGTGAAAAAATTTGGTGTATTACCTTCTGAACTTGAAAGAGCTAAAAGCAGCTTATTAAATCAGATAGAACGTGCTTATAAGGACAAGGATAAAACTGAATCATCCGAATTAGTAAATGTGTATTTGAATAATTTTCTAACAAATAGTCCGGCTATTGGCATTTCAGATCAAACAAGTTTTATCAAACAAATTTTACCCACTATCACATTAGATGAAGTAAATACACTTACTAAAAGGATGGAAACGAAACAGGGGAAATTTAGTTTATTAATGGCTTCTGATAAAAGTAAAAATCCATTACCATCAGATAAAGAATTAAATGCATTGATCGATGCTGCACACCTGATTCCTGTGAAAGCATATGAAGAAAAAGTGGTTGCAAAATCTTTAATAAATAAAGCCCCTGTTGCAGGGAAGGTAGTAAATGAAACCCTCAATAAAGCACTCGGAACAACTAATTGGGAATTGAATAATGGCATTACTATTAGCATCAAACAAACTGATTTCTCGAATGATGAAATTAAGATGGATGCATGGCGTTGGGGCGGAATTACTAAGTATCCTATCGAAGATAAAATGAATGCTTCTACTGCAGCAACATCTATTCAGGTAATGGGGATTAGTGATATGTCTCCCACAGATCTTCGAAAATTCTTATCCGGAAAATCTGTATCGGCAACACCTTACCTCAATGCAAATGACGAGGGAATTGAAGGGTCGAGCAGTGTAAAAGATTTTGAAACATTTCTACAACTGGTTCATCTTTACTTTACACAGCCACGCCTCGACTCATCTTTATTTAAAGGTTTTATCAGTTCTCAAAAAAGTAGTATCGCAAACATGAAAGCGAATCCTAATTTCTTTTTCGCAGATACACTTAATAAAATCCAATATAAAGATCATCCTTGGGCACCTAATTTTCCTTCGGTTGCTGATTTTGACCAGATTAATTTAGCACGCACATTTGCCATTTATAAAGAAATCTTTGGTAATGCTTATGGTATTCACTTCACTTTTGTGGGCAATATTGATCCGGTTAAAGTAAAATCTTTATTAGAAACATATTTAGGTTCTTTACCTGCAGCAGCAAAAGAAATTAATTTTAAAGATGTGGGTCTTCGCCCTGTAAAAGGAGTTGTTGATGCGGTTATAAATAAAGGCACAGCCAAACAAAGCAGGGTAAACATCATTTTTTCTGGGGAGGCGAAATATAGTCTGGATGAAAGATTAAAACTAGTTGCACTAACAGAAGTTATGAATATTAAAATCCTTGAAACTTTAAGAGAACAGATGAGTGGAATATATGGAGGCGGGATGCGAGGATCGCTTACAAACAGACCTTATAATAATTATAATATTTCAATTGGCTTCCCATGTGGACCTGAGAATGTTGACAAGTTAACTACTGCTTTATTTACTATTCTGAATGGGGCGATAGAAAAAGGCATAGAACAAAAAGATCTTGATAAGGTAAAAGAAACTTTGAAGAAACAAAATCAGGACTTAATAAAACAAAATGACTATTGGTTAGATGCCATGTCTAAGGCATTTATAGAAAAAGATGATCCCATGTGGATGCTCGAATACAACCAAAAAGTTGATGCAATAACTACTGTTGAATTACAGGCATTAGCAAAGAAATATTTCAATATGCAGAACTACATTAAAGCAGTTTTGAATCCTGAAAAATAAAATGGATTAAAAAAAATCCCCGGTCTTTTATTAGATCGGGGATTTTTTTTAATCAAATACGGCTTTAATGGCATCGTCAATTCTTCTTGGCCTCCCAGTTTTTTTATCGAGCATAACCCAGCAGCTTTTAGCTGTAATTAATCTTTTGTTATCGCTGATACGAATGATTTCATAATGTCGATCCCAGGTTACGGCAGATGCTTCACCAGTATGGGTTTTGAGGAGTAGTTTGTCATTTAAAAATGCAGGGGCATGATAATCTATTTCATGTCTTTTTACAACCCAGACAATTTCTTCATTCAATGCAGGTGAAGAAATACTAAACCAATGCTGCATCGCAATATCCTGCATGAATTGCACATACATCACATTGTTTACATGGTTCTGATCGTCGAGGTGTTCTATTTGAACTACCATGGTATTTTCAAAATGATGTGCCACTAGGTATTATATTTAACTTGTATAAATTTCCAATAATCCATCCGGTAAAATAACATGCACTTGTTTTTTTGCATGATCAATTTTATCAAGACTCTCATCGTGCAAAGGAATTAAAACTTCCTTTTCTTTATAGGTGATGCGCAATAAGATCTGATGAGGTTGATTAATAACTTCTTCAATAGGCGCTAGTACTTCACCTTCATTAATCAATGTATAACCTAATAGTGCAATAGGGGCAGACTTTCCCACTAAAGACCTAAAATCGGTATCAGTAAGCCATGCATTTTTACTCACTAAACGTGCAGCAGATTCTTTGGAATTAATTCCCTCGAATTTTAAATATGTTTCATCGTGGTTGGCGGCTTTTGCAGACTCTACAAAATAAGGCAAGTAATTCCCCTTTTGTTCTTCTACAAAAACAACTTCAATTCCTTTGAAGGGCGATTTCTTTCCTAATTCATGTTTTAAAATCAATTCCCCCTTCAAACCAAAACTTGCCACCAGTTTCCCAATATGTATGTATTCGCTCATGTACAAAAATTATAGAGGACAGATCCTCATTAAAACAACAAGTCCCGGCAATTGCCAGGACTTAATTTGTTTGCAGAATAACTTCTTTTCAGAACATATCTTACTAAGCTTCAGTCTGGCTTTCAGGAGCAGCTTCTTCCGTGGTTTCTACCTTTTTTGCAACAGGTGTGTACACTTTTTTAGCTCTTTCAGCGTTCTTGTGAGCATCATTACGACGCGTAATTTGTGCTTCATGACTGTTGTGCCATTCCTGGAACTTGGTCATTGCTGCTGCATCATCAAAAAGACCCAATTTAACACCACGTAAAAGGTGTTTCAGGAACAATACGCCTTTGAAAGACAAGATACGACGAACAGTGTCGGTGGGTTGAGCACCTTTGTTCAGCCATTCTAATGCTTTTTGACGATCTAATTGAATAGTTGCAGGAACTGTAAGCGGGTTGTAAGTACCCAATTTTTGGATAAACTTACCGTCTCTTGGAGCACGAGCATCAGCCACTACAATAAAGTAGAAAGGGCGTTTTTTGCTACCATGTCTCTGTAGTCTCATTTTTACTGCCATGTTAAATAGAAATTTATAGGCTTTAATAAATTGGTTAATCCAACTAAGAATAGCTGGACGGCAAAAGTAATAGGAAAACCCATTCATTCCAAGTTTGTATGTCAAGGAATTGTTAGATTCCTTGAAACTGAGTCTTTTAGATGGTTTCACAGCAATTTTTAACGTCTCCTACCTGGGAAACGACCTCCCATTGGCATGTTATTCATTGTTTTCATCATTTGTTTCATTTGCTCGAATTGCTTCATAAAAGCATTCACTTCGGCCAAATCTTTTCCGCATCCCTTGGCAATTCTGGTTTTTCTACTAGGATTTAGCAGGTCTGGGTTCGATCTTTCTGTAGGTGTCATCGATTTAATAATCGCTTCAATTCCTTTAAATGCATCATCATTGATGTCTACATCCTTGATTGCTTTACCAACTCCAGGAATCATTCCCATTAAGTCTTTCAGATTACCCATTTTTTTAATCTGTTGTAACTGATCCAAAAAATCCTGAAAATCAAATTGATTCTTGCGAATTTTTTTCTCTAATTTTTTGGCTTCTTCTTCATTGTATTGTGCCTGGGCTTTTTCTACCAAGCTGGTAATATCACCCATACCCAAAATACGTTGTGCCATCCTTTCTGGATAAAACACATCCAACGTATCCATCTTCTCTCCTGAACTAACAAATTTGATGGGCTTATTTACCGTGTATTTGATCGATAAAGCAGCACCACCCCGCGTATCACCATCTAATTTAGTAAGAACAACTCCTGTAAAATCAAGACGCTCATTGAATAATTTTGCTGTGTTAACTGCATCCTGCCCAGTCATGGAATCAACCACAAATAAAATCTCTTGAGGATTCACTGCAGCTTTTACATTTGCTACTTCAGTCATCATTACTTCATCAATCGCTAAGCGACCAGCAGTATCAATAATAACTACATTTTTATTTGTGGCCTTTGCTTCTTTAATAGCATTCTGAGCAATGGAAACTGCATCTTTATTTTCTCTTTCACTATAAACAGCAACACCTATTTGTTCTGCTAAAATGGTTAACTGATCGATCGCAGCAGGGCGATAAATATCACAGGCAACCACCATGGGTGATTTGCCTTTTTGTGTTTTTAAATAATGGGCGAGTTTTCCTGTGAAAGTTGTTTTACCACTACCTTGTAAGCCGGCAATCAAAATCACCGCAGGATTTCCAGTACCATTAAATTGTGCTTCTGAACCACCCATTAATTCGGTGAGTTCATCCTGTACAATTTTTATCATTAACTGACCTGGGCTAATTGCATTGAGTACTTTTTCCCCTGTAGCTTTTTCCTTTACTTTATCAGTAAATTCTTTGGCAATTTTATAGTTCACATCGGCATCAATCAGGGCCTTACGAATATCTTTTACCGTATTGGCAATATTGAGGTCGTTGATCCTGGCTTCGCCTTTCAGGTTCTTAAAGGCCGACTCGAGTTTTTCACTTAACGAATTAAACATAGTTCTCTGCTTTCAAATCTTTCGCAAAAAAAAGTGAACAGTAAGTTCACTTTAAATGAGCTGCAAATATAGGTTCTAAAAGCTTTCAAGTACCTGTAGTATTATTTTGGTTGGCATCAAAATTTCATATAATTCATTTCAACCTAAGTAAACCCTAAGCTGCTTGCAGCGATTGGTGCTGCGAAGTTTGGTTAAAGCCTTGTCTTTGATTTGCCGAACCCTTTCGCGGGTAAGATTATACCTTTCTCCAATATCCTCTAAACTCAGGGGATGATCAACACCGATTCCAAAGAAATAGCAGACCACATCTTTTTGTCGCTCCGTTAATGTGCGGAGGCTTCTTTCTATTTCCAATCTTAAAGATTCAACATGTTCTAATTTGCCATCCGTTTTTTCGGCATTCGGATTTTCCATTAAATCCATCAGGGTACCATCTTCCCCATCTGATAGCGGGGTATCCATGCTAATATGCCTGAATCCTACATTCATAGTAGCTGTAACTTCATCAATTCCAATGTTTAATATATCTGCAAGCTCTTCGGGGGAAGGCTCCCGCTCAAACTCTTGTTCCAATTGTTGATATGCTTTACTGATGCGGTTGGTGAGTCCCACTTTATTTAAGGGAAGCCTAACAATCCTACTCTGCTCCGCTAAAGCTTGCAAAATACTCTGGCGGATCCACCAAACAGCATAGGAGATGAATTTAAATCCTCTTGTTTCATCAAATCTTAAAGCCGATTTAATCAATCCTAAATTTCCTTCATTAATCAAATCGGGAAGTGTAAGCCCTTGATTTTGATATTGTTTTGCAACAGAAACTACAAAACGAAGGTTAGATTTAATGAGTTTTTCCAAGGATCTTTCATCCCCATTTTTTATACGGCAAGCTAATTCAACCTCCTGTTCGGGTGAAATCAATTCCACTTTGCCTATTTCTTGGAGGTATTTCTCCAAACTTTGAGACTCACGATTCGTGATGGATTTAGAGATTTTTAGCTGACGCATACTCATAAATGCCTGTTTTATTGGTGTATATATCCGATAATTTTTAACAAACGCTAGGGAGGGAGTCTCAACATTTCAAACAAATCACTGAATGTTAATAGCAATTTAACAAAAAAATATATCTATTCAAAAAAAATAATTTTACATATAATACTGCAAATCAACGAGTTATAAGTTTATATTTCAGCGAACCTACTATATGTGATTTAAAATGAGGTTTTAAAACAAAAAAACATTTGGTAAGGAAGGATTATTTTATATTATTGCAACCCTAGGATCGATTGTCGCTAAATAAGAATTAATGAGCAAGAAGCAACTTTTTACTATAGAATTTCCGGTTAGATGTTCTCCAGGTATTTTATTTGAGTTTTTATCAACACCAGCAGGTTTACAAGAATGGTTTGCCGATAAAGTAGACGAATGGGAAAATGTATATAGTTTTTCTTGGAGCGGTGGTGTTCCAGATAAAGCAGAAGTAATGGATAAGGATGAAGATAAATTTATTCGATACCATTGGTTACATTCTGAGAAAAACGAATACTTTGAATTCAAAATTGAAAAAACGGAGATCTCAAACCAAACTATTTTAATCATCAAAGATTTTGCCGAAAAAAACGAAATTAAAGACCAAACTCAGTTATGGGAATATCAGGTGAAGGAATTATTTTACCGATTAGGAGCCTAATGAATCATTGGTTAATAGATGCAGTATTTCTTTGAATGTCTGCTGCAAAAAAAAGTCTACATCTTCCCACTCATCGAGTGGGATTTTTTTTGCCAATTTAATATAGGGTAATTGAGGAATCAGTGCAGGATTAACTTCTGCGGCTCTGCGAAAATTGTCGGGCCTGAAATGATGTTGCCAGGCATCTTCTGCATGAATACCAATATACCATTCATGTGTGGGGTGTGGATTCCCATTTCTCAAATGAAAATATTGCTGAATTGCATTACTATAAAAAGTTTTGAACTTGCCCGATAAATGTACTGTAATGCTCACCTGATTACCCCACCAGAAAAAACTACGAATAGCAAATACATCATTCCCACTAAAATAGCGTGGATAATCGAGCATCACCCAAGGCAGGCCTTCATAATTTTCTCCTCTTGAAATTTTTGGTGCCACTGCGCAAGCCGCTTCATTGGCTAATCCCGGACATTGTTGCACCAGTGCCTGATACTGCTCACTCAGTTCTCCAAAAAAAGTATAGAGCTTTTGAATTACCGCATTCTTTGTTAAAATCCAATCGGCATTCAATACCAATTCCTGTTCCTTTAATGAAAGCCTTACTTTTGCGTTGCTCATTTAGCAATATTAAGCAAGGACAAGTGATTAAAAAACTAGATATTCTTATTATTCGTTCTTTTATAGGCCCTTTTATAGGGGCTTTTGCCATTTCACTATTTGTATTAACCATGCAATTTTTTTGGTTATATATTGATGATTTAGTTGGAAAGGGGCTAGATATATTTACCGTTTTAAAACTAGTGGGCCTGGTTACCCTGTTCTGGGTTCCAACAGCACTTCCACTTTCTTTACTTTTTTCTTCTATTATGACTTTTGGGAACTTGGGCGAAAGTTTTGAACTAGTTGCCATTAAAGCCGCTGGTATCCCCCTTCTCCGCTTTATGCGTCCATTGTTAGTGATTGCTTTATTTGTTAGCTCACTTGCCTTTTTGTTTGCAAATAATATTATACCAGTGACGCAATTAAAACTTGCTGCGCTCAAATACAATATCATTGTTTCAAAACCTGCACTGGATATCAAGCCGGGTGTGTTTTATGATAAGATCGATGGCTATGTGATAAAATTAGGAAGCAAGGAGAAAAATGATAGCATCATTCATGACGTTGTGATCTTCGAAAAAGGATCGGGATTGCAAGATCAAATGATTAAAGCCGAAAGCGGTATCATGCGTATCAGTAATAATCAACAGTTTTTAGAATTCATTTTAAAAAATGGATGGCGTCATCAGGAAAGGGGGCCCAGAGGAGTAACAAATACAGAATATATCAGGATGGGTTTTCAGTCTTACAAAAAAGTGTTCGATCTGAAAAGCTTTCAATTGAATAATTCGAAAGACAGTTCTTTTTATGATCCAAAAATGTTGAGTGTTCGTCAATTAAATACGGCTATCGACTCGCTCACAAATATTGATAGCTTTTATTATAAAAAAGCTTCCCAGGACGTGAATCCATATTTGACATTTACTAAATATGCCGATACCGGTTGGAAAAAAGTGGATCGTAAAAAATTGAAGGAAACTAAATCTTTAGCCAGCCTTATTCCCGATTCTATCAAATCTGTTATTCAGGTTAGAGCTTTTAATCAAGCATCTACTGTTAAAGGAAGTATCGGAATATTGGCAGAGGATTATGCCAGTAAACAAACCTCTTTACGACTTCACGAAATTGAATGGCATAGAAAATTTACACTATCGGTTGCCTGCTTAGTTTTGTTTTTAATTGGCGCTCCACTTGGTTCCATCATTCGAAAAGGTGGATTAGGAACGCCATTGGTATTTGCCATCATTTTCTTTGTTATTTTTCACTTATTTAATACGTTCGGCGAAAAATTTGTAAAGTCAAATTCTGCAAGTCCATTATTAGGCATGTGGTTATCGACATTTATTTTAATTCCAATTGGAATCTTCCTGACCTATAAAGCCATGCGCGATTCACAATTATTTAATCAGGAATTCTATTATAGGTCATTTAAGCAGTTGCAAGTATTTATCGCTAAATTTAAAAGCTCAAATCAATCCACATAAAAATTACAACATGCAAAACAAACAAAACCGTCGTGCATTTATTGCCAATACCGGCAAAGCCGCACTTGCCACAGGTATTTCACTTACCGTTTTACCATCCCTGGCAAATTCATTTGTAGGATTTGCTCCCAACCCTTTTGCACAACAACCATTGCCATACGAATACAAAGCATTAGAACCCATTATCGATACCATGACAATGGAAATACATTACAGTAAACACGCTGCCGCTTATGCTAAAAATTTAGCGGAAGCTTGTGTTGCTGAAAAAGTAGACATCAATACTAGCAAACTAGAAGATGTATTGCATAGTATTTCAAAATATTCTCCTAAAATGCGCAATAATTGTGGCGGTCATTATAACCATGAATTATTCTGGCAATGTATGGGTCCAGCAACTGGTGCTAAACCTGAAGGGAAATTAGCCACTGCAATTGATCAAAGTTTTGGTTCATTTGATGCATTTAAAACGCAGTTCACGGATGCAGGCAAAAGTCGCTTTGGAAGTGGCTGGGCTTGGCTTGTTATTAATGCCGATAAAAAATTAGTGATTGGTTCAACCCCTAATCAAGACAACCCGTTAATGGATATTAGTGATGTAAAAGGCAGTCCTGTTTTAGGATTGGATGTATGGGAACATGCTTATTATTTAAAATATCAGAATAAACGTCCTGATTATATTAATGCCTGGTGGAATGTTGTAAACTGGCGCTTTGTAGAAAAACGTTTTGAATCTTTATAAATTGATTCAATTTTAGAAACATGAAAGTAGTAGCGTATTGGAAAGAATCACTCGCATTTGATGTTGTTTCAGATAATGGACATCAGATAAGAGTAGACACCACCATTGAGAATGGAAGTTTGGATTCAGGTATGAGCCCTAAAAAGTTAGTACTTGCTGGCCTATGTGGATGCAGTGGTATGGATGTGGTAGATATTCTAAACAAAATGAAAGTTGCTTTTACAAAAGTAGAGGTATCAGCAGAAGCAGAACAAACCGACGAACATCCTAAAGTTTTTACATCCATTCAGATGTTATATAGGGCTGATGTTGCAGCAGAAGATCTTGATAAATTAACCAGAGCGGTAAAGCTATCTCAAGAAAAGTATTGCGGTGTTTCTGCTATGTTGGAAAAACATTGTTCATTAACCTACACCATTGAATTAATCTAGCTTTTATAGTTATTGTCTTATAATATTAAAGCTTTGAAAACAGCTCAAGAAAATTTTAAATTACAAAGATGGATTTCAATATTAAGTGTTGTACTTTTTATTGCAAAGTTCATCGCCTATTATTTAACACATTCAATGGCTATCCTTACAGATGCCCTTGAAAGTATCGTTAACGTAATTGCGGGTTTCATTGGATTATATAGTTTGTATGTTGCTGCAAAACCAAGAGATTTTGAACACCCCTACGGACATGGTAAAGCAGAATTTGTATCTGCTGCTGCAGAAGGCAGTTTAATAGTAGCAGCCGGTTTGATGATATTATATGAAACTGTTCAGAACTTAATTGAAAATGCAACCATTCATAGTTTGGATTATGGTTTGGCGCTGGTTGCCATAACGGGACTCATTAATTTTATTGCAGGTTCGTACACGATCAAATTAGGAAAGAAAAATAATTCATTAGCATTAATTGCAAGTGGCAAACATTTGCATATCGACACCTATTCAACAATTGCAATTATAGTAGGGTTAGTACTCATGATAATCACTAAATTATTCTGGCTGGATAAGGCAATTGCCCTGGTGATGGGAATAGTGATTGTTTTTAATGGTTATAAAATAATACGTACTTCATTAGCAGGTATTATGGACGAAGCAGATGTAGAATTATTGAATAAGGTAATTATCATGCTCAATCAGAAACGTCAAGAAAATTGGGTTGATCTTCATAATCTTCGTGTGATCAAATACGGAAGTTTATTGCATATCGATTGTCATTTAACCGTGCCCTGGTATTTTAATGTTCATCAGGCTCATAATCAAATTGATGCACTCGCGTTATTAATCAGGGATGAGTTTGGGGATGCCATTGAACTGTTTGTACATACTGATGGTTGTTTGCCATTTAGTTGTAGTATTTGTTCAAAAAAAGGATGCAGCGAAAGACAGTCCATTTTTGAGCAAAAAATTGAATGGACTCTCGCAAATATCATTTCAAACAAAAAGCATCAGTTGAATTCTCCTACAACTACTTAATTTTGCATTTTAATACCTACTAAAACACTTAACTATATGCAAGTCTGGAAAGAATATCAGGAAACACACAAAGAGCGTTTTTTAAATGAACTACTCGATTTATTGAGAATTCCAAGTGTTAGTGCAAAAACAGAAAATACACAGGACATGATTACCTGTGCTGAAGCAGTTAAAAAAAGTTTTTTAGACGCAGGTGCTGATCATGCCGTGATTTACAAAACTGAAGGACACCCGATTGTGTATGCTGAAAAAACAATTGATCCTTCAAAACCAACTATCCTGGTTTACGGGCACTACGATGTTCAACCCGCAGATCCATTGAACCTTTGGAAGAGTGGACCATTCGATCCAACCATCATTGACGGTAAAATTTTTGCACGGGGTTCTGCTGATGATAAAGGTCAATTTTATATGCACGTAAAGGCATTAGAAATCATGACCAATACCAACACCTTAAAAGCCAATATTAAATTTTTAATAGAAGGTGAGGAAGAAGTGGGTAGTCCAAACTTAGCCACTTTTGTAAAAGCAAATAAAGAATTATTAAAAGCTGATGTGATTTTAATCAGTGATACTTCTATGTTAAGCATTGAAAATCCTTCCATCGATATTGGAGTTCGTGGTTTAAGTTATATTGAAGTAGAAGTTACCGGCCCTAATCGCGATTTACATAGTGGCGTTTATGGAGGTGCCGTTGCTAATCCGATTACGATGCTGGCTAAAATGATTGCTTCTTGTCACGATGAAAATAACCATATCAGCATCCCAGGTTTTTATGATGATGTGATTGAATCAACTTCAGAAGAACGAGCAAAAATGGCACTGGCTCCATTTGATGAAACAGAATTTAAAACTGATTTGGGTGTTGAAAAACTTTGGGGCGAGAAAGCGTATACCACCAATGAAAGAACCGGAATTCGTCCAACATTAGAGGTAAATGGAATTTGGGGAGGTTATACCGGTGAGGGTGCAAAAACAGTTTTGCCATCAAAAGCATTTGCAAAAATTTCTTGCCGCTTAGTTCCTAATCAGTCTTCCAGTGCTATCACAGAGAAAATTATAAACTATTTCAAAACAATAGCACCAGCTGGTGTAACTGTTACTGCATCTGAACATCATGGCGGAGAACCTTATATGACTCCTATCGATTCTGATGCCTACAAAGCAGCAGAAAAAGCCATCCATACCACATTTGGAAAAGATCCCATTCCAGTTCGTGGTGGTGGAAGTATTCCTATCTGTGCGCTTTTTGAAAAAGAGTTAGGATTGAAAATTGTTTTCTTAGGCTTTGGTTTGGATAGTGATAATCTGCATAGCCCTAACGAAAAATTTGATATTGTAAACTTTTATAAGGGCATTGAAACAATCCCTTATTTCCATCAGTATTATGCGGAAGGAAAATGAGCGAAGTAAAAGAAAAATTACGCATCGATAAATACCTCTGGGCTATTCGTTTATTTAAAACTAGAAGCCAGGCAGCCGACGCTTGTGATAATGGGAAAGTAAAATTGTTAGGTACTAATGTAAAAGCATCAAAGCCTGTGAGCATGGGTGATGTGTTTGATGTAAAAGCAGAAGGTCGAAAATGGGTCATTAAAGTAACAGGCTTATTAGAAAAACGTGCTGCCTATCCCGAAGCTATCAAGAACTATGAAGACATCACACCGCCGGAAGATTTGGATGTAGTAAAGTTTGAGGCTGCTTCATTTAACACGGGTAAACGTTTGAGTAAAGTAGGAAGACCTACCAAAAGAGATCGACGCGATCTTGGAGGTTTTATGGGAGATGAATAATTGATTATTAAAATTGGCTAATGCATATTGATATTATTACTGTTGTGCCAGAATTATTGGAGAGTCCCTTCTCACATAGCATTATGAAACGTGCTCAAGAGAAGGGTTTGCTGATAGTACAAACCCATAACCTACGCAAGTGGGCCATCAATAAACATATGCAGGTAGATGACTATCAATTTGGTGGTGGTGCAGGAATGGTGATGATGCCAGAACCGCTTGCCAATGCTATTGATGAATTACGAAAATCCAGAAACTACGACGAGATCATTTATATGACGCCTGATGGTCCCCGATTTAATCAACAAGCCGCGAATCAATTATCCTTAAAAGAAAACTTACTCATCATTTGTGGGCACTATAAGGGCATTGATGAACGCATCCGTCAACAATATATCACAATGGAAATTTCCGTGGGCGATTATGTATTAAGCGGCGGTGAATTGGCAGCAGCCATTGTAATAGATGCAATTGGAAGATTAATACCAGGAGTTTTGAATGATGAAACTTCTGCACTTTTTGATTCATTTCAAGACAATTTACTGGCACCCCCTGTATATACACGTCCGGCAGATTTCAGAGGCAGCAAAGTGCCCGAAATTTTAACGCAGGGAGATCCCAAAAAGGTAGAGGAATGGCGTTATGAACAATCCCTTCAAAGAACCAAAGAAAGAAGACCCGACCTTTTGGATGAATAATTATTCCAACTTTTTACAATTTTTTCCTCTTTACTAGTAATTGCTCACCACTTATCATTGAAATGTAACGTTTTCCATGCTTTAACGTTATTTAACCAATCTAGTTCCTTTTTTTGCAGCTAATTAAGAAATGCCAGAACCGCTATGCGACTTTTTAAAATTATATTATTAATATTACCCTTCTTTTTTTTATTGAATGCGAGATCGCAATCTTCTACTGCCAGTGTGGAGAGTTTTCAAAAAGATTATCAATTACATATTACAAAAATTAATGAGCCCATTAAATTGGATGGAGAATTTAATGAAGCTGCATGGTCCAATTTAGATACTACTTCCTCTTTCTGGAAAAAGTACCCAACTGATATCGGTAGACCAGCGAGGAAAACAGTAGTGAAAGTTTCCTATGATGATAAGTTTATCTATTTCGGTTTTATTTGTTATGATTCCACAAAGCCTTATATCAGCAGTTTAAAAAGAGATATTGGTCACGATGGAAGTGATGGAATAGGAATCATTCTGGATCCAACCAATCAACGTACCAATGGATTTTTCTTTGTGGTAAATGCACTCAATGCACAAAGTGAAGACCAGCTTCCATTTTCAGATGGAGGCGGCCCTCCGTCCTGGAGTTGGGACAATAAATGGTTCTCTGCCACAAAAACTTTCCCGGATAGATGGCAGGCTGAAATTGCAATTCCATTTAAAAGCATCCGCTATACAGGAGAAAAATTATTATGGGGATTAAACTTCGTTCGTATTGATACCAAATCAAATGAATATTCTACCTGGACACATATGCCCCTTAATTTCCACTCCATGGATCTGGGTTATACTGGTGCATTAATTTGGAAACAACCGCCACCTGCAGCTGGTAGCAATAAGGTTTTCATACCCTATATTACGGGTGATGTTTCGAGTGATCAAGAAAATAGCATTCCCACCAAAGCTACAAGCAATGCAGGCTTTGATGCAAAGATTGCTTTAAATTCTTCTTTGAATTTAGACCTTACGGCCAATCCGGATTTCTCACAAATTGAAGTAGATCAACAAGTAACAAACCTTACTCGATTTAATATATTTTTCCCTGAAAGAAGAACCTTCTTTTTAGAAAATTCTGATTTGTTTTCTGCCTATGGCATCCCACCAATCAGACCTTTTTATTCAAGAAGCATAGGACTTGACAAGGATGGAAATAAAATACCCATTTTATTTGGAGCCCGTCTATCAGGTAATGTTTCAAAGAGTACCCGTATTGGATTTATGAATATGGAGACTGGGGGCAAGGGGTCTTATTCACCGGAGAATTTTACCGCTGCGAGTATCAATCAAAAAGTATTTAAGCGTTCTGTGATCAAAGCCTATTTTTTAAACCGTCAGAGTTTCATTTCAGGTGCTGAAAAAAAATTACATCCTCTTGATGCCTATGGTAGAAACGCTGGTGTAGAATTTGATTATAGCAATCAGGAAGGCACTTTGAATGGCTGGGGATCTTATCACCATAGCTTTAAAGAAGGTATTTCAACTGATGATAATTATGTAGATGCAGGAGGCGCATACAATGGAAGGCATTTTAGTTTTACTGTAGACTTAAGCAATGTGGGTACAAACTATTATACAGACATGGGTTATGTGCAAAGAATGAATAATTACGATGCCGCGCGTGATACAACTATTCGTGTAGGATTCAAACATATTTTTAATGAAGCCCAATATAAAATTTTCCCTAAAACAGGTGCAGTTAATAGTCACCAGTTTTCTATGAATAGCTATATCGTATTCAACCCTAATAATTCAATGAATGAAAGTTCACAAGAATTTAGTTATAATATGATGATGCGAAAAACAGGGTTCCTAATGGCTTTTGTAAATCGAGATGAAAGCAATTTATTGTACCCTACTTCTTTTACTGGGGATAAGCCATTACCAGTTGGTAACTATATTTTTCATCAAGCTGGTATCGGGTATCAAACAGATTTCAGGAAACCTGTTAGCCTTTTTGTTAGACTTGCAGGGGGAGGATTATATAATGGTGAATATGAAGGTATCAGAACAGTTCTTACTTTCAGGAAACAACCACACGTAAACTTAGCATTACAAATAGAATATAATAAATTGAAATTCCCTGACGACTATGGAAGTACAGAACTTTTTTTAATTGCCCCTAAAGTTGAAATTAATTTCACCACCAATTTATTCTGGACCACTTTTATGCAGTACAATACCCAAGCCAATAATTTCAATATCAACAGTCGCTTGCAGTATCGATACAAACCCATGAGTGATCTGTTTTTAGTATATACAGACAACTACTATACTGATCCGTTATTCAGAAACAAAAATCGTGCGATAGTTTTCAAACTAAATTATTGGTTGAATTTATAACAATAACCAAGGCCTTTAGGCTGGGAATTTTGTCGAGATCATCAAGGGATGTTAACCC
>JBAXXT010000011.1:0-67479 GCA_037127755.1 Bacteroidota bacterium | reverse complement strand
TCTTCTTGTTTGCGTAAAATACTTTTAATACGAGCATGGGTATATTGTACAAACGGACCTGTAAATCCATGAAAGTCGATACTCTCTTCTGGATTAAAAATCATTTTCTTTTTAGGATCAACTCGCAGTAAAAAGAATTTTAATGCACCTAAACCAATAGTATCATATAGTTCTACTAATTCATCTGAAGTAAAGTCTTTCACTTTACCCAGCTCTTCTGTTTTTTGCTGTGCAATATTTACCATCGCATCCACTAAATCATCAGCATCAACTACTGTTCCTTCACGACTCTTCATTTTACCTGTGGGTAATTCTACCATGCCATAACTTAAATGATAAATTCCATCAGCTGCAGGTATACTTAATTTCTGACAGATCAGTTTCAAAACTTTGAAGTGATAATTCTGTTCATCGCCCACTACATAGATACTTTGTTCGGCTTTGAATTCATTGTATTTATGAACCGCCAAACCTATATCCTGTGTCATGTATACAGAAGTGCCATCTTTTCGTCGCACTAATTTTTCATCCAATCCATCAGCCGTTAAATCGATCCATACACTGGTATCATCTTTTTGAATGAATACTTTTTTCTCTAATCCACTTTCCACTAAATCCTTTCCTAATAAATAAGTATTACTCTCATAATAGGTTTTATCAAAATCGCTTCCAATTCTTTTGTAAGTAGTATCAAATCCTTCATACACCCAGCCATTCATAGTTCGCCAGAGTTCCATCACTTCAGGCTTACTGGCCTCCCAGTCTAACAACATCTGTTGTGTGGCTTTCATGATCGGTGCTTCTTTTTCTGCAATTGCAGCTTCCATACCGCCGGCCACTAATGCAGCTACTTCCAATTTATAGGCATCATTGAACTTCACATAATAGTCGCCCACAAAATGATCGCCCTTCATGCCGGTACTGGCAGGAGTAGCTCCATTGCCATAGCGTTGCCAGGCAATCATACTCTTACAAATATGCACGCCACGATCGTTTACAATACATGTTTTGGCAACATCATATCCATTTGCTTTTAAAATTTCTGCAATGCTCCATCCTAAAAAGTTATTTCTTAAATGACCTAAGTGCAAAGGTTTATTGGTGTTGGGAGAACTGTATTCCACCATTACTTTTTTACCATTGCTAGGTTGAATGCCGTATTGTAGATTGTTCTTTTGACCATCAATAAAATCTAACCAAAACTGATTCGAGATTACCAGATTTAAGAAACCTTTAATTACATTGAAACCTGAAAATAGGGTAGGGTTTTGTGCAACAATATGTTCCCCCAATTCCTGACCTAGAGCGTCCGGAGATTTTTTCAATTGCTTTACAAATGCAAATAAAACCACCGTATAATCACCTTCAAATTCGGGTTTGGTGGCATTTACCTGTATCTGCTCAGCGTTCAAGCTTACGCCATATAAAGTATCTATTGATCGAACAGCGGCATCCTTTATTTTTACTACAACACTCATTTTCTTAACATTTTCGGATGGCAAAGCTAACAAATTAAGGCCTACCTTCGCCGGCGTAAATGCGAAAGCTACATGAAAATATACGAAGCCTGATTCTCAGTGTAGTAGATCTGTTCTATCCGATCTTCAAAAACATCATGCCTTTACAAACCTTTCGCTATGCAGCTTGTGGTGGGTTTAATACCGTTTTAGATATTAGTCTCTTTTTCGTTTCTTATAATTTCATTCTTCATAAAGCACCTGTTCATATTGGCTCTGTAACTATTGGGGCCCATATCGCAGCCTTTTTAATTGGCTTTATGGTAACATTTCCCATTGGATTTTATTTAAGCCGTTATGTGGTGTTTCAGGAGACCAGTGTAAAAAAAGCAACACAATTGGCTAAATATTTTACGGTTGTTTTTGGTTGCCTGATGCTCAATTATGCATTCTTAAAAATATTTGTTGACCTCATTGGCTGGTACCCAACACCTTCTAAAATTCTTACTACTGTTTTTGTGGTGGCTTTTAGCTATGTGAGTCAAAAGAATTTTACATTTAAACCTCAGGAAGGATAGTTTTTTATTCTTTAAATTCAAACAAGAAAGAATCCTTTGCCTTTTGTTTGATTCCAAATTGATCCTCAAATTCTGGTCCGCTATAATTTAAACGAATTGTTTTATCCTTGATTCCATTGATTGCTTTTGCTCGAATAATAGAAGGAAATTTATTAGCCCCTTGTTGAATTATTTCAAATCCTTTTATTTTTTCTATATCCCAATTACCAGCTTTTCCCAATACTTCAAAATGATACACTTGATTACTATCTATTTCTTTTAACCATAATAGGGGATATTGAAAATTATAAGGCCCCCATGCATTCATTCTAATTTCTTGCAACCCCTGTGGAAAGGCCTGTTCCGGAATATCAGTATAGTTTATTGCTGAAAGTTTTTTGTCTTTTTGATAATCCAGATCTAAAAATTCCGATTCTCTGGTGGTATCAATTTCAGTAACCCGATCGCCAATTTCCCAATTGGTTTCATTCTCTATTTTTTTATTACCACTGAATACTGCCGTATCCGTGCCATATAGATGATAAGCCATTTTATTTTGTTCAATGCTGTTGGATGCGATCCAGTAATTTTCACTTCTGGTATTATGATGGGCAATATAAGAAGCCTCTACTCCCTGCTTTTCGTTCGACCATAGCTTCAAAGCAGTTCCATTATATTTAATTTCATTCAGCGCGATATTGATATTTTGTCCATGCTCAATGGCAATCCCATAGCGGTTATGCAGGATTTTATTGTCTGAGATATCACTATCAAAACTATAGCCACCCCAGATGCCATAATCACATCCCCAGATCTGATTATGCAAGACGCTATTGCTGCTAAAAGTTATTTCAACGCCATTATTAGAGGCATAAGAAAAATCATTGCCATAAATCAAATTATTATTGCAACCACCAATACCTGTATCCAAAGTAGACTGACCAGCCCATAGAAAAAATCCATCGCCAGAATGCGTGGCAGAATTATAGGCAAATACATTTTCACTACTCTGTTCATATACTAAAATTCCGGCACTATCCTGTCCACGTCGGTATTTGCCTAAACTAAACCCTCGAATATTAAAATCTAAACGATTGTGATAAATTAAATTATTACTGGATCGATATAATCCAATGCCTAAGCCTGAGTTAAACGAAAAATTGTTATCGAACACTTTTGCATCATTGCATTTTACCATCAACAAAGCACACTGATTGCCTGTAATAATATTGTCTTTAATGGTTGCTTTATTGCAATTGAATAAATAAATACCCGCCCCTTTTTTCTTCCATTCGCCCGCTTCATTATGATGGTAACTCATCCAATCACTTTCATCTTCTTGCTCTCTTCCACTGAATAATTGGGGACGATAATTATAACTAAAGTTGCAATGGATAATCGATAACTTTAAAACACTATCTGCCAATAATGCAATCTTATATCCATGTACATTTAAGTTCTTAATGGTAATATTCTCCGACCCCTTATCGATTTGAATGGCAAGTCCTTTCATCAGGTCAGGTCTGTCAGGTTGGTTAGTGCCATTTAAAATACTCTGATTAAAATCGATCACCAGATTTTTTCCTGAAATATGAATCAGCGGCAACTGCAGGGAACTATCAGCTTCTATAAAATAATTATCCTGTTCAATTACCAAAGATTCCGAAATGTGTTGACCCGCTTTTAATCTGCTCTGTGTTTGTGTATAGCCATAGAAACAAACAGCCATCAAACCTGTAATTAAAATACTCCGGGTGAATAGTAAGCGCATGCCTAAAAATAAGGAATTGAGGGTTAGGGGATTCCTAAATCAAGTCAGTTTATTCTGTTCATCTGACTTATCCGCAGCATCAATCTGGCATAATTGTATGGAAACTTCTGATAAAATGGGTTGAAATGACTGACAACTGCTGACAAATTTGCATTTTATCGGCGGTGGCATGGTGATTGACAGTATGAAGAAGTCCTTCAAGAGGGCGAAAAGATTAAAAAAATATTATATGGGAAAGATTATTGGGATTGACTTAGGAACAACCAACAGTTGCGTATCTGTAATGGAAGGAAACGAGCCTGTTGTTATAGCAAATGACGAAGGTAGAAGAACTACCCCTTCAGTTGTGGCATTTTTAAAGAATGGTGAGCGTAAAGTAGGAGATCCTGCTAAGCGTCAGGCCATCACGAATCCACAAAACACCATTAGTAGTGTGAAGCGTTTTATGGGTCGTCGTTTCGACGAAGTAACCGAAGAAATTAGCCATTGGAGCTATAAAGTAGCCAAAGGCGATAACAATACTGTGCGTGTAGCGATCGATGATCGTTTGTATACGCCACAAGAAATCTCTGCAATGATTTTGCAGAAGATGAAAAAAACAGCTGAAGACTATTTGGGTCAGGAAGTTACAGAAGCAGTTATTACTGTACCTGCATACTTTAATGATGCACAACGTCAGGCTACAAAAGAAGCTGGTGAGATTGCTGGTTTAAATGTTCGCAGAATTGTGAACGAACCTACTGCAGCTGCATTGGCTTATGGATTGGATAAGAAACATACAGATCAGAAGATTGCTGTATTTGATTTGGGTGGTGGTACTTTCGATATTTCTATCCTTGAATTAGGTGATGGAGTTTTCGAAGTAAAATCAACCAATGGTGATACACACTTAGGGGGTGATGATTTTGATAAAGTAATCATGGATTGGTTAGCTGATCAATTTAAGACGCAGGAGGCTATTGATCTTCGTAAAGATCCAATGGCTTTACAACGTTTGAAAGAAGCTTCTGAAAAAGCTAAAGTAGAATTAAGTTCTTCTTCAGAAACTGAAATCAATCTGCCTTATATCACTGCAGTTGATGGTGTTCCAAAACACTTAGTAGTAAAATTAACGCGTGCTAAATTTGAGGCTTTAGCTGATAATTTATTTGCTCGTTGTTTGAAACCATGTGAAGCTGCATTGAAAGATGCTGGTTACAATATTTCTCAGATCGACGAAGTGATTTTAGTAGGTGGTTCTACTCGTATTCCTAAAGTACAAGAGATCGTAGAAAAATTCTTCGGTAGAAAACCTAACAAGAGTGTTAACCCGGATGAGGTTGTTGCAATTGGTGCAGGTATTCAGGGTGCTGTTTTAAGTGGTGATATCAAAGATGTATTGTTATTAGACGTTACTCCATTAGGATTAGGTATCGAAACAATGGGTGGTGTAATGACAACGATGATCACATCAAACACAACTATCCCTACCAAGAAAACAGAAGTTTATTCTACAGCTAGCGATAATCAACCAGGCGTACAAATTCATGTATTACAAGGTGAGCGTCCTTTAGCTACTCAAAATAAAAGCTTAGGTACTTTTAACCTGGATGGTATTCCACCAGCACCAAGAGGAGTTCCGCAGATTGAAGTAACTTTTGATATCGATGCAAACGGTATGATACATGTTAGCGCGAAAGATAAAGGAACTGGAAAAGAACAGAAGATTCGTATCGAAGCTGGAAGCGGCTTGAGCAAAGAAGAAGTAGAAAAAATGAAGGCTGAAGCAAAAGCTAATGAATCAGAAGATAAATTAGCAAGAGAGCGTGTAGAAAAAATCAATCAGGCAGATAGTTTAATTTTCCAGACAGAGAAGCAATTCAAAGAGTTTGGTGATAAAATTCCTGAAGATAAAAAAGCACCAATTGAAACTGCTTTAGCTAAATTAAAAGAAGCGCATAAAAATCAGGATGTTGCAGCAATTGATACTGCAATGACTGAAATGAATACAGCGTGGACTGCAGCAAGCGAAGAAATCTATAAAGCACAGGCAGCAGCAGGCGAACAGCCTGGCGCTGATGCAGGAGCTCATGCGAATGCAGGTGGTGCACAGCAAGCAGCTGGTGAAACAGTTACAGATGCTGAGTTTGAAGAAGTGAAGTAATCTAAATCAGATTGAATAATGAAGGCACCCAAATTTTGGGTGCCTTTGTAATTTATGGGCATTGACTGAAACGAATTCATTGATATTGATACTTAATTGATATTCAATATGTTTTTAGATTATCTTGTTCAATATGAGTATATCAAAAACATTCGTTTATTCGAATAGTCCAGAGCCCCATCGAGTGCGTACTAAAGCCATTTTGAAGACAAATCCGGAGATTAGAAAATTGATTGGAAAAAATCCCGCCACATTTCTTGTAATTGTTGGTTTAGTTGCATTGCAATTGATGTTGTGTTGGATTTTGAGGGATCAATCCTGGTGGTGGGTGATAGGGATTGCTTATGTAATAGGGGCTTTTGTTGATCATGCATTATTTGTGATGATACACGAATGTTCGCATCGATTGATCTTTAAAAGACCTGCGGCAAATCGCCTTTCAGGAATATTGGCTAATATTCCTCAGGTATTTCCAAGCTCCGTTTCGTTTGAACGTTACCATATCAAACATCATTCATTTCAAGGTGTGATGGAATTAGATGGAGATCTACCAAATGAATGGGAAGCCAAATTGATTAACAATTATTTTATTGGAAAAATAATTTGGTTATTATTCTATCCCATATTTCAGGTTTTTCGTTTACCACGACTTAGAGAAATTAAACCTTTCGATAAATGGATTGCTCTGAACTTGTTGGTGCAATTGGTTTTCGTGGGATTCGTCATTTATTTTTTGGGAGCAAAATCAATGATTTATTTAATTGCCAGTTTCTTTTTTTCTGTGGGATTACATCCCCTAGGAGCAAGATGGATTCAAGAACACTATTTAATGGGGGGAGAACAAGAAACACATAGTTACTACGGGTCTTTTAATAGGGTGGCTTTTAATGTGGGATACCATAATGAGCACCATGATTTTCCATCAGTACCATGGAATAAATTACCTCAGATCAGAAAAGATGCTCCAGCATTTTATGATACGCTAAACTATCATACATCCTGGAACAAGCTCTTTGTTCGATTTTTATTCGACAAAGAAATCTCTTTGTATTCACGGGTTATAAGGAGCAACCGGGGTAAAGTGCCATTAACCGATTTGTCAAAACCTGACACAGAACTATTATAATTTAATTAGATTTTTTCTGCAGGCTAACGTTTGTTAGGGCTTTGAATTATCTTTACATATAATTTAGAAATATGAATAATAGAACTGTTTATATCGTATCTGCTGTGCGTACTCCAACGGGAAGTTTTGGTGGTAGCTTAAAAGATTTTTCAGCTACTCAACTTGGTGCAATAGCCATTAAGGCTGCAGTAGAAAGAGCAGGTATTCAGCCTGGTGATGTACAGGAAGTATTGATGGGATCTGTGATTCAAGCAAACCTTGGTCAGGCACCTGCCCGTCAAGCTTCTAAGTTTGCTGGGCTTCCAGATAGCGTGATCTGTACTACTGTAAATAAGGTTTGTGCCAGTGGCATGAAAGCCATTATGCAAGGCGCACAATCAATTTTATTAGGAGATGCCGATATTGTTGTTGCTGGTGGCATGGAAAGCATGAGCAATGTGCCTTTTTATAGTGCTAATATGCGTTGGGGAAATAAGTATGGTAATGTTTCGCTCATCGATGGTTTGGCTAAAGATGGTTTAACGGATGTGTATCATAATTATGCGATGGGAAATTCTGCTGAATTATGTGCCAAAGAATTTCATATCAGCAGGGAAGAGCAAGATGCTTTTGCAATAGAGAGTTATAAAAGAAGTCAGGCCGCATGGAACAAAGGTTTATTCGATGAAGAAGTTGTTCCCGTATCGATACCACAGAAAAAAGGCGACCCTATTTTATTTCAAAAAGATGAGGAAGCATTCAATGTGAAATTTGATAAGATCCCAGAGTTAAAACCAGCATTTATTAAAGACGGAACTGTTACTGCTGCGAATGCATCTACCATGAATGATGGTGCAGCTGCTTTAGTGCTCATGAGTAAAGAAAAAGCGGATGCCATGGGAATAAAGCCGCTGGCTATTATTCGCAGTTATGCTGATGCTGAACAAGCTCCTGAATGGTTTACAACAACACCATCACTTGCTGTTCCTAAAGCTGTTCAAAAAGCTGGTTTGCAAATGAGTGATGTTGACTTCGTAGAATTGAATGAAGCATTTTCAGTGGTAGGAATTATTAACACACAGAAAATGAAATTAGATCCTGCGAAAGTAAATGTAAATGGAGGTGCAGTTTCTTTGGGGCATGCACTTGGATGCAGTGGTGCAAGGATTGTAGTAACATTAATTCATGTATTAAAACAAAACGCCGGCAAGATAGGCGCAGCAGGAATTTGTAATGGAGGCGGTGGTGCTAGTGCCTTGGTAATTGAACTTGCTTAATAATTCCTTTTCTTTGAAAGATGATAGATATTAAAATTGTGAGCGCTGGAATAGAAGATGCAAAGTTAATTGCCATCATCAGCAGGGAAACTTTTTATGATACTTACGCTGCAGAAAATACAGCAGCGAATATGGCCAAATTTATGACCCAGCAATTTGGCAAAGCCATGTTGATGGCAGAAGTAGGTGCCACAGGGAATCATTTTTTTCTTGCTTACCAAAATGGGGAAGTTGCAGGTTATTTAAAATTAACAGAATCCATTCATCCCCAATTAACAGGCGAAAAAGCAATCGAAATCTCGAGAATTTATGTATGCAAACCTTTCATTGGTAAATCAGTAGGAAAGGCGTTGATGCAGACTGCGATTGACTTTGCAATAGAAAAGTCAAAAGACTGGCTTTGGTTAATTGCCTGGAAAGAAAATAAAAGAGCACTTGAGTTTTATCAGAAAAATGGTTTTGAAATCTTTGCAGAAAGCACTTTTGTTTTAGGGGATGATTTGCAAAATGATTGGGTTTTAAAAAGAAGTATTCGTTAAAATACTTCTTTTTAATAAACCATTTATTTCAATTATCTAACAGCAATGGCAATTCCTAAACCAACTGTATTGTATTTTGCAAAAGTATAGTCTGCATATACTTTTAGAATCGTCAAATTTAATCGGGCTCCCCATGTATTTGTAAGACCGCTGCCTTTGTATTCCAAAGAGATTGGATCTTTTTGAGTTGTTGTTGATTTGTCATTTGGAGGAGGAAACCCCGTATTATAAGTAATGGTATAATCTCCAGCTAATTTTATTTTCGAAGTTCCAGATGCATATCCAATAGAGGTGTACAATTCTAATAATGAGAATTTAACGGAAGCAATTCCTTGTAAAGTAAATGCTGTAATATTATATCCTGCAACTGAATTACTACTCTGAACTGAAGAACCAGCATCAAATGTTGGTTTTATACTGGCATCAATTTTACTATAGGCAACCAAAGCCGAAAGGTGTAAAAAGGGCACTTTTTTAATAAATGGAAGGTAGTTTGAAAATTCGTGTTGTAGTGCCAAGCCAAATACGCCAATTTCTAAATCTCCACCTGCACCTGATTTAGGGAAATATCGCAATTTAACATCGGTATTTTTTATTAATCCTAGACCAATCTGTACTACAGGTAAAGGGGTAGAAATGGGTAAAAATGAAATATTCTTTTTCAAATCTTCACCGATACCTTTTGGTGCAGTAAAACTGGTGGAAACAGGTTGTCCATTTACTGTACTATTCACATTGATGACTTGGGAACTGGTACCACCCATTAAGGTGGGTAATGAAGCAGAACTAGCCGTACCACTTAATTTCATACTTGAATAATCTGCATTATTGAAAGTGAAATTTTCTTTCTCTTTTGGGATGATGGCAAACTGGCCATTGATAGAAATATCAAATCCTAAAAACTTATGGGTTCTTGCAGTTGAATACCAACCCCTTGAAAGGTTATGAATTTCTCCTTCTGCGAAAGGCCTAAAATAATCAGTGGCATATTTATTTGCGTCTGTTAATGAACCTGCAATAATTTGCCCAATATCCTGTGCATTGGAATTAAAACTGTAACAAATAAATCCTAAAACGAAAATATATTTTTTCATAAAATTGATATTAATAGATGCTACAAATGTGAGCTTTATTTTTTAACTGATTTTATATTAAAAATAAATGGGCCATACTTGTGTTGCTTTTCTGTAAAGCTATCGGTATAAGGACCAATCGGGCAATCCACTGGTTTTTTTGAAAGATCAGGCCAATCATTTGATTGATCTTTATGAGGCCTGGGTTGCGAATTTACAAATGCTGCAAGATCCCATGCAGCTTCATTACTGATGGCGGGATGATGGTAATTAACGGGATTCGGCATATTGTTTTTGATAAACCCTGCAAATCTGGACAAACGAAAAAGCCCCGCTGCATCATTATAACTGTTATTTCCCCAGAGTGGGGGATACATAAAACCAACTCCATTTAATGCAGGCATTCCTTCCCCTTTCATACCATGGCATTTGGAGCAACTGATAAAATAGTTTTGTTGACCTTTATAAGGATCAGCAGCTCTGGACAAAAAAGGTAAATCTTGAATGCCCGTTCCTTTTGGTTTTTCACCCTTGGGGATTTCTTTGCCCAACCATTTGATATAGGCCACCATTGCCCGCATTTCCTTGCTTGAACTGTCTATTGAATTTCCATTTAAACTTCTCTGTAAACAATCGTTTACCCTCATTTCTATGGATTCTAGTTTACCACTCCGGGCTCTTATTTTTGGGTATTGGGATGCAACTGCACCATAATTATTTCCCCAGGGTTTGGTACCGGCATCTAAGTGACAATTCTGACAGTTCATGCCATTGGTACTATGTGAAACTGAGCCTTTAGGACCCAGAAATTGAGCGGTATTACTAATTAATTGATATCCGTAACGGATTAAATTACCTGAACTATCAACAGGTATCTGATACAGGCCAGCACCAGTCCAACAACTAGCCGTATCAATCAATACAGTTTGGGGAATAGGATCCGTTTTGCTTTTTCTGAACAGAGAAAACATCGTGATTATGACAACTAAGAAAAAAGAGGAGACTCTCCAATACTTCATTCAAATTAGTGCGGAATTTTATTGCGAACCAGTCCATAGATCCAGGTTCCTGCTATCGCACTCATTAAAGTTACAATTGTAACTGATATGCCCGTGCCAATTTGAGCAAATAATGGACCAGGACATGCACCTGTGATGGCCCAACCTAAACCAAACAACAAGCCGCCATAAATTTGACCCACATTGAATTTCTTTTCATCAAACTGAATGGGTTCGCCATAAATAGTTTTGATCTTGAATTTCTTTATGATAAAAACCGAGATGGCACCCACTAATACTGCAGATCCAATTACGCCATACATATGAAAACTTTGTAGTCGAAACATTTCTTGAATGCGGAACCAGGAAATGATTTCTGCTTTCACAAAAACAATTCCAAAAATAATTCCAACCATTAAATATTTTAAGTTGTACCAATAGGGATGTACCAGTTCACTTTCGTTTAAACAGGTAGCATCCAATGAACGTAATTCAAAATCGTTTTCAGGTATATTCTTTGACATATATTATCGGAGTATTAAAGGTAAAATAAGGTTTGCCATGATAAATCCACCTGCCATAAAACAAATGGTGGCAACTAATGAAGGCCATTGAAGATTGCTTAGCCCTGTAATGGAATGACCAGAAGTGCAACCTCCTGCATATCTGGTACCAAAGCCAACAAGGAAGCCTCCAAATACCATGAGCAGCCATCCCTTAAGATGCAACAGACTTCCCCAGTTGAAAATTTCAGTTGGAATTAATTGACTATAATCTGTAATACCGTATCCTTTTAATTCTGTTACTAATTGTGGATTAACTTGGATCGGTTGTGGGTTCGCTAGTAATTGAGCAGCAATTAATCCACCAAAAAAAATTCCGGCTACAAAAAATAAATTCCAGGTTTCCTTTTTCCAATCGTATTTAAAATAATGAATGTCTGCAGGAAAACAAGCCGCACAGATATGACGTAAAGAACTTGAAATGCCAAACCTTTTATTACCTATTAATAAAAGCGCAGGTACTGTTAGTCCTATTAACGGGCCGGCTACATACCAAGGCCAGGGCTGTTTGATCCATTCAATCATGTGCATCCAATTTAGTCTACAAAAATAGTAGAAAAAATATAAATAGCAAATCGAAAATGATCCAAGGGTTTCTGCCTTTTAAAGCTGGGAGTTTTGCTGACTGAATGTAGAGACTTGAAATTTTCCAGTACCTTTTAATTCATTAAATCCTGCTGAACAATTTATAAGATTTTGGTGTCCTCTGGCACGCATGATAGAAGTATAAATCATGGAGCGGTAACCACCTGCACAATGGATGTAATAGGTTTTTTTCGGATCAAAAATTTGTTTGCTTTCATCAATAAAATCAAGAGGACTATTGGTTACACCAAGAAGATGTTCTGTATCAAATTCACTTTTTTTGCGAACGTCAATAATTTGATGTGGATCTTTTTCTAGATAAATTTCCGCCAATTGATTAGCATCAATGGATTCGATATGATCATATTCTTTTCCTGCTTGTTTCCAGGCTTCAAAACCTCCTTTTAAATATCCAAATGCATGATCAAATCCTACTCTTGCTAAACGGGTTACCACTTCAATTTCCCTACCTTCCTCAGTTACTAGTAATATAGGTTGAGAAACATTTTTAATCAGAGCACCTACCCATACAGCAAAGCTTCCGTCAATTCCAATATTGATAGACCCTGGAATAAAACCTTTTCCAAATTCTAATCCTTTTCGGGTATCAATGATGATTGCTTCTGTGTCATCCGCAGCTGCTTCAAATGCGTTTGCACTTAAAGCTTTACAACCTCTTTCAAGAACCGTATCAATACTTTCATATCCTTGTTTATTCATTTGTACATTAAAAGGAAAATATCCTGGCGGCGCTACTAACCCTTCTGTTACTTCTTTTACAAATTCGGCCTTCGACATGTCGGCCCGCATTGCATAATTAGTTGCTTTTTGATGACCAAGCGTATCAATTGTTTCGGAACTTAATTTTTTTCCACATGCACTTCCTGCGCCATGTGCCGGATAGACAACAATATCATCTGCTAATGGTAAGATTTTTGTTCTGATAGAATCAAATAACAAACCGGCTAATTCTTCAAGCGTTTGATTGGCTGCTTTTTGTGCAAGATCTGGTCGACCTACATCTCCAATAAAAATAGTATCTCCAGAAAAAAGTGCGCTTGGTTTACCTGTTTCATCGTACATCAGATAACAGCAACTTTCTAAAGTATGACCAGGGGTATGTAATAATTCAAATACTAATTTCCCTACTTTAAATTTTTCTCCGTCAACAGCTACTGTAGCCTTAAAACCTGGCACTGCTGTTGGTCCATATACAATTGTAGCCCCCGTTGCTTTTGCAAGATCCATATGTCCTGAAACAAAGTCAGCATGAAAATGTGTTTCAAACACATAGCTGATCTTAGCGTTATTTCGTTTGGCTTTTGCAAGATAATTATCAATATCACGAAGTGGATCGATCACTACTGCCTCGCCATCACTTTCTATATAGTAAGCACCCTGAGCTAGACAACCGGTATAAATTTGTTCAATTTGCATGGGAATTCATTTTCCCGGTAAAATTGGACTTTCTCAAGAAAGCCTGCAATGACATTTGTCAGCTGTTACTTTAAAAATAATTCGTGAAGGATAATATAAATACCGGCCAGTAAAACAAAAATCCCAAAGCCTTTCTTCAGTTTTTCTCCCGATATTTTTAAGCCAATAGCATTACCTACAAATGTTCCAATAACTGCATTTAGGGTAATGATGATGAGTAGTTTCCAGTGAATTTCATATTGTGATACATCACTTATAAATCCAAACAGCGCATTTAAAGCAATTATTAATAAGGAACTTCCAATAGCTTTTTTCATCGGAAGTTGAAATGAAAATATCAGTACAGGAATAATTAAAAATCCACCACCAGCTCCAAGGAGCCCAGTAAGTATTCCTATTTGAATACCTCTTAAAATAGCGCTGCCATAAGGAATGCGGTAGTTTTTATTAGTATTGAGCGGGGGCGGTTTGAATATCATTTTAAAGGAGGCTGTGATCATTACTAAAGCCAATAAGATCATCGTCAGAAAAGAACGAGTTACTTCCAGATTCCCAAATCTGAAAAGCTGTTCTGGAATTAATGGTATCAGCATTCGGCGGATAAGAACCACGGTAATGATAGAACTGATGCCAAAATATAAAACTGCTTTAAAATGAATATTGCCGTTACGGTAGCTGTTAAATGCACCGGCAAGACTGCTTACACCCACAATGAATAAAGAATACCCAGTGGCGATGGTTGGTTGTATATGAAAAAGGTAGACTAACAAAGGTATCGTAAGTATGGAACCCCCACCTCCAATCAAACCCAAGGAAATGCCAATCACTAAGGCAGCGATAAAGCCTATTATTTCCATACTACTTAAATTATGTATGCGACCACTAAATCTTCAGTAAACATATGATAAGATTGTCAAAACTGATTTTTATCATCCTACAATTAGAAAAAATCGTAGAACTTTAAGGAAACAAATACAACTCAAAATGATTATCAATAACAAATCAATTCGAGAATTACATTTCGACCATGAACTGTGGTTAACTGAGATGACTTTTTGGAAACATGAAATTGACATTTTAGACAAATACCTGGCTACAGTAATTGTATCATTAACGGATCACACAAGTAGGGGTGAAGTAGAACATTTTCAGAACCAATTTATCATACAGAGAAGCTTTATCAACTCATTAAAAAATGATGTGAAAGCTCAGGAGAAATTGATATCAGAGTTAGAAAAAGATATTAATAATCGCTTATTGCAACAGAAAAAAGCAGATGACGAATATGAGATCCGAGACAGGATGCTCACCAATCAAAAACTGTACAACGAATTGAAGTTATCTTTTAAGAAATGGCTATCCAATAAACTATAGCAGCTATAGAACAGATTGTTCTAAAATTTCATCCATTTTAATGGCAAAATGGCTCTCGTCGAAAGCGCAAGTCCCATTTTTTATCACTAATACCTGAGGTGATTCATGTGCTACATGGAACATTTCTGCAATTTTAGCAGAAATGGAGCGGTATTGTATTAAGTCGAGAAAGTAAAAATCTACGGCATCAGAGGATTCAGATCTTTCAAGTCTGTTTAAGATCATGCTACTGGTGCTACAACGAGTACTGTGTTTAAAAATGACCTGAGGCTTTTCTGAGGAGTTTGTAACAATATTCAACAATTGATCTTCAGAACTTAGAGGAATCCAATTCATACTTATTCAATAATATTTAGCGTTGGCCTTATCTGCCTTTAAAGAAATTCTTATTGGTAGTAGGGCAACCATTTCCGCGAGATGAAACACATGATGAGCAGATAGCCATGGTAAATCCTACGATTATCAGCAGACAGGTGATTTTTTTCATGAGTAGAGTTTGATAAAGTAATTGACTGTATTTTTATACAGTCTTATAACGGTAAAGATAAAGTTTCATTGTGAATTGTTGCCTTGTAAGCCTGTTATAATTGTTAAAATTTCAAATACGAGGCATAAAAATCTAATATGAAGGTACATTTTATATCTATTGGGGGAAGTGTGATGCATCAACTGGCTATCGCTTTACATCGAAAAGGATATCAGGTAACGGGTACTGATGACGAAATTTTTGAACCTTCGAGGTCAAATTTATTGAATGAAGGGATACTACCTTTAAATATGGGGTGGCAGCCCCATTTAATTACTGCTGATATCGATGCCATTATTCTGGGTATGCACGCCCGAAATGATAACCCGGAATTACAAAAAGCTATTGAACTGGGATTGAAAATTTATAGTTTTCCAGAATATATTTATCACGAAAGTCAACAGAAACAAAGAATTGTGGTAGGGGGGAGCCATGGTAAAACCACCACCACTAGTATGATTATGCACGTGCTAAGTAAACTGCATTTCGATTTTGATTATTTAGTAGGGGCAAAACTCAATGGCTTCGATCAGTCAGTGAATATTACCAATGCACCAATCATTGTTTGTGAGGGGGATGAATATCCTGCAAGCGCGATTGAGAAAAAACCAAAATTTCATTTTCTTTTTCCTCATATTGCAATCCTTACTGGAATCGCATGGGACCATATCAATGTGTTCCCCACTTTTGATTTTTATTTAGATCAATTCCGCATTTTCATTTCAAAGATTGAATCAGGAGGTTTACTCATTTTTAATAGTTCCGATAAAGTGTTGGATCAATTAGTGAAGGAATGTCATCGTTCTGATATTCGTTATCAATCCTATGAAGTGCCGATTCATGGCATTATAAATGGGAAAACATCTGTTACTATTGAAGGGATTTCTACTGATTTAAAAGTATTTGGAAACCATAACTTAATGAATCTTTACGCAGCTTTTTATGCATGTAAAGAAATCGGAGTTAGTGCAACAAATTTTGTAAAATCGATAGCCGATTTTACCGGTGCTTCTAAAAGATTAGAACTACTTGCTTCCAATGATACCATTAATATTTATCGGGATTTTGCGCATGCTCCCAGTAAAGTAAAAGCAACGATTGAAGCATTAAAGCAACAATACCCTGATCGGAAATTAATTGGGATTCTGGAGCTGCATACTTTCAGCAGTTTAAATGAGCAATTCATGAGCGAATACAATGGTGCGCTGAGTAAAGCGGATGTGGCAATTGTATTTTATTCAAAACATGCTTTGGAAATAAAACGGTTGCCCGATTTACCAATTGATAAAATTCGCAACGGGTTTAATCAGCCTGGATTACTTGTGATGAATGATAAAAAACAATTGGAAGATTGGTTAACAGATAAAGATTTTACCAATTCAAATATCGTTTTGATGAGTAGTGGCAATTATGATGGCCTTGATATGCTTACTTTCGCAGAACATGTTACCCATTAATCAGTGAACTTATTATCGCTAATATGAAATTACAATTAACCAGACCAATCGCTTTTATCGATTTGGAAACAACAGGAATCAATATTACTACAGATAGAATTGTAGAATTAGCGATTGTAAAAATTTCTCCCGATGGCACTAAATTGGTGAAGAGAAAACTGATCAATCCGCTAATGCCCATTCCAGCTTCATCAAGTGCGATACATGGAATTACGGATGTGATGGTAAAAGATGCTCCGAGTTTCAAACAAATTTCAAACGAGGTAAAGCAATTTATTGAAGGGGCCGATTTGGGAGGATACAATAGTAATCGGTTTGATATCCCTATGTTATTAGAAGAATTTCTGCGCGCTGGAATTGAATACTCTGTTGACGGAAAGCGATTAGTGGATGTTCAAAAAATATTCCATATGATGGAACAGCGCACCTTGAGCGCTGCCTATAAATTTTATTGTAGCAAAACATTGGAAGGGGCTCATGGAGCAGAAGCAGATGCTACTGCAACCTGGGAAGTGTTGGAAGCACAATTAGAGCGCTATCCACAAATTGGAGACAGTGTTGAAAGCATCGTAAAATTTACTGGAGAAGATGATATTGTAGATTTCGCCAGAAGATTTGTAAAAGAGAAAGGAATAGAGGTTTTTAATTTCGGAAAACATAAAGGCAAACCCGTTGCTCAGGTATTGAAAGAAGAACCGCAGTATTATGATTGGATGATGAAAGGAGATTTTCCTATCAACACCAAACAGAAACTCACCGAAATGCTTAACAAAACCTTGTTAAAAAAGGGATAATCTGCATTATTTAGCCAATTTGTTCAAGTATTTATCAATAATAGTGTGACCAAAAAGAACAGAATTGTAATTTAGCGTTCAAATAGAAATTAAGGATTGGAAAAAATTGTAATCATACCTACTTATAATGAAAAAGAGAATATAGCTCTGATCATTGAAAAAGTATTTTCAATGGATCTTGGTTATCATATTCTAGTAGTGGATGATAACTCTCCCGATGGCACAGGAGCTATTGTAAAATCTTTGATAACAAAATACCCTGGGCAGTTATTCATTGAAGAACGTTTAGGTAAACAAGGATTGGGTACAGCATATATTCATGGTTTCAAATGGGGGATTGAAAAAGGGTACAACTTCATTTTTGAAATGGATGCAGACTTTTCTCATAATCCAGAAGATTTGGAAAGGCTTTATGACGCTTGTAAAACAGGTGGTGCCGATTTGGCTATTGGAAGTCGTTATGTAAAAGGCGGTAAAACAGAAAACTGGCCAATTGATCGTAAAATTTATTCTAAGGGCGGTGCGCTGTACACTAAAATAATTACCTGGATGCCTGTTCAAGATCCTACAGCTGGATTCATGTGTTATAAGCGCGAAGTGTTAGACGCGATTAATTTAGATGAAATCAGTTTTGTAGGATATGCATTTCAAATTGAAATGAAATTCGCCGCATGGAAATTAGGATTTAAGTTCAAAGAAGTGCCCATCACTTTTATTGATCGTAAAATAGGCTATAGTAAAATGAATAAGGGTATCATTACTGAGGGGGTGTTAGGGGTATTAAAAATTCAATGGCATAGCCTTTTTAAAGATTATCACAAACGTCTTAAGAATAATATTTAGAACTAACTTCTATTATTTTCCGAAATATCTACTGAACATAAGATCAAATGATGAAATTGTTTTTCGCTAGGAAAAACGTTTCTTTGAATCTGATGAAACAAGCACTCATTAAATTACATATTGCAGTTTTTCTCGCTGGCTTTACAGGCGTATTAGGAGTATTAATTACCCTCAATGAAGGATTAATTGTTTGGTACAGAATGTTGATTACAGTAGTTAGCTTGTTCCTTTTATTAATCTGGAGAAAAAATCTTCAAAAAATCAGCTGGCACAAAGCATTTCAATTGTTGATGATAGGTTGTTTGATTGCCATACATTGGGTCTGTTTTTATGGTAGTATCAAGTATGCAAATGTTTCAATTGGATTAGTTTGTTTTGCTGCTACGGGTTTATTTACTGCTTTGCTGGAACCTTTATTGACTTCCAAAAAATTTAGCTGGGCAGAATTAGTTCTTGGTTCAATCAGTTTGCTTGGGATCTATTTGATTTTTCATTTTGATGCCAGGTATCGTACTGGAATATTTATTGGAATCGTATCAGCAATTTTTGCAGCTTTATTTACAGTTTTCAATAAAAGAAATGTTGCAACAGTGGCGCCACAAACTATGATGTTATATGAACTGAGTGGAGGTGTTCTATTGCTAACTATATTGATGCCTTTTTACTTGCATAGATTCCCAACAGAACATTTGATTCCTTCAATGAACGAATGGGGTTGGCTATTCGTATTAAGCTGGTTTTGTACTGTTTGGGGAATGGATCTGATGTTACAGGCCCTACAAAAGGTTTCTGCTTTTACCCAAAATCTAACTTTAAATCTCGAACCTGTTTATGGAATCTTATTAGCATTTATAATTTTCCAGGAACAGAAACAATTACAAGTCAGTTTTTATTTTGGGTTTGCCCTAATAGCTCTTTCAGTTGTGCTTCAAATGTTTAGGATCATGAAAAACAATAGACACTAAAACTCAATGATAAAACCAATGGTTGGTGTTACAGTTGCATCTTTGTTAATTAAATAATAGGGAATCGCATTACTTCCATTTTGCTTGATAGCCTGTCCATCGGTAGTTAAGAATGAAGTATTGTCTGCATTTCTTTTAAAAGTGTAGATAGGAGCTGCCGGACTCTTAGCTAAATACCAATTTGTAATATCTAAGTAAAGATCTAATGTTGTTTTTCTAAAATTCCATTTTTTATCTATTCTGATATCACTGGCGTTGAAGTTTTTTAAACGGGATGAGTTGATTTGATTATAATCTAAAGTTCCCGATCCTAATGTTAGATAGTTGGAACGACTCAACATCTCTTCATATGGAGTATTCGGAACACCACCTTGAAAACGGAATTTTAAACCCAGTTCCCAATTATGAGAGAATTGATATCCCATGGTAAAACTTAATAAATGTTTGTTATCCCATGAGCTTGCCGTGTACTTACCATCAGCATTGGTATATTCTGATCTAAATAGGGTGTAGCTCAGTATTCCAAAAAACCGTTTTGTTAACTTTTGTTGCGCAAAAAATTCAAATCCATAGGCTCTTCCTTTTCCATTAGAAACAATTGGTTCATTTCCTAAAATAGATGCGTCGGCCCCTAAGTTTGATAAACTGATCCCATTTTGAATAGATACAGGAACATTTGAATATTGTTTATAGAACCCTTCTAATGTAAACCGGGAAGACTCACTTTTCAAATGTTCTACACCAATCACATAGTGCGTACTATTAATATACTTCGCATTTTTATTTACAAACTGTTGGCCATTTTGAAATCCTAAGATGGTATATGGCGGAATTTTAGAATAGTTGCCTATGGATGCATTTAGCGTCCATTTATCGGCCAAAACATATGACATGCTTACTCTTGGACTCATCGTGGATAAAGGGTTTGCGCCTTCTGAAGTAAATGAATTAATATCTGTTCTAATACCAGCACTGATACCTAATCTGTTTTCAAAGAATCGTTTCCCTGCTTGCGCAAACAAGCCAAGTTTACTAAAATTAATACTCGTGTTATAATTAAAAGTTTCAGCTGGTGTTATTATATTTCCAGCATTATCTGTAATAGCTGCTTTGGTAATTTGATAAGTTTGGTTTTCGTAATGTACAAGTTGTACATCGGCTCCGTATGAAAACTTCCAGCCATTGATATTTTTATTTAGATCAAAACGTAATTTATTTTCTGTCTCTTTTGATTTTACATCTAAAGTTTGTGCTCCCTTGATAGGTCCCAAATTGTTTTCAAATTTTTCGTTTTGATTACTGAAATCATTTCTACTTAACGAGAAATTCCAAAATCCGTTTTGCACCAATCTTTTAAGACTTACACCAATGGTATAGTTCCATTGTTGAATAGATGGATTGTTGTTTAAGATATATAGTTTTTCAGGAGTTGCTTTTTTGGGTGCTGCAAAACTAAATTCATCAATCGCCCCTACACCAAGAAAACTAAGTGTTGTTTTTTTATCGATCTGATGAGTGATCTTATACTGGAAATCCCAATAATTGGGTCTGATTGGCAAATCAATTGCTTTAAATAATAATTGTAAATAACTTCTTCTTGCTGAAGCAAGAAAAGTTGTTTTACCTGAATTACTCAAGGGCCCTTCTAATGTAGTTGCAAGTTCTGTGGCACTGAGTCGAACATTACCTTGTATCCTGCTGGCATTCCCCTTCTTTTGCTTAAACTCAAATACTGAGGATAATGCATTGCCAAATCTGGCATCAAATGCAGAAGTACTTAGTTTCACATCTTCTATAAAACTTACATTGAGAATACCAGCTGGACCACCTGCACTTCCCTGTGTGGCAAAGTGATTGATCACAGGTACTTCAATGCCATCCAGATAATAAACATTCTCATTAGGAGCGCCCCCTCTGATGATGATATCATTTCTAAAACCTGCAGTACTTGCAGTTCCTCCAACTCCTGGAAGACTTTGTATAACCCTTGAAATGTCAAAGTTTCCGCCAGGATTACGTTTTATTTCTTCTGTTGTTAGTCGTTGTACACTTAATGGTGTTTCAAGTGTTGCTGCTCTTACTGTTTTCCTGCCACTACTGGTTACTATTACTGATTTTAATTCTGTAATAGAAGGTTCCATTTCAATATTCAGGTTGTTCTCATTACCGGTACTGACAAGAATATTAAATAAAGTTGCCGTGTTATAGCCAATTGCTGAAAAACGTATCGTGTAGCTACCTGTATTTAGTTGTGTAATTCTGAATCTTCCTACACTATCTGCAATTAGTTTTTTATCTCCCAAACTGATACTTGCACCGGCAATAGGTTTTTGCTCCGTTTTACTGATGATGTTACCTGAAACAGATCCTGTTTTTTGAGCATTGACAGTTAAAATCGATGCCCATAAAAAAGCTATAATAATGAATATTCTCATCCTGATATTTTGAAAAGACAAATTTACAATTGTTTCCAATCCATGCTTATCCATTCATATAAATGAAGCGATAATCCATTGATCCTTTATTATATTTAAGGTATAATTCAACATATGAAACATTTCTTACTAGTATTTTGTTTAATAGTGTCAGTTAATTTTCTTTTAGCACAGAAAAAGCCATTAGATCATACCGTTTATGATAGTTGGCAGAGTATTGGGGAACGCTTATTGAGTAATGATGGAAAGTATATTGCTTTTACAATCAATCCCCAGGAAGGCGATGCTAATTTAATGTTGCAGTCGGTAGATGGTAATTTTAAAATACAGTTTGCAAGAGGATATGCTGCAGAGTTCACCGAAGACAGTCGTTTTTTGGTCTTTAAAATCAAGCCAACCTTTAAAGAAACCCGGGATGCAAAAATAAAAAAGAAGAAACCAGATGAAATGCCGAAAGATAGTTTGGCCTTTATAGAACTTGGGAAAGACAATCTGGTGAAAATTCCAAAAATAAAAAGTTTCAAATTACCAGACGACGCTGGAAATTGGTTGGCCTGGTTGGCAGAAAAAGGAACTACTGAAAATAAGCCCAAAGCGGAATTAGATTCAGTAGCGAAACTAAATGCGATGGCTTCTTATTCTGATAGTTTATTACATCTGGTAGATAGTATCCGTTTAAAAATATATGATGCTAAACTAAGAGGGATGAGCATTTTACAAACTCCCAAAAAAGCTTCAGTAGCAAAATCTGCTGAAGATCCCATTGAAGAGGGAACAGAACTTACCCTTCGGAATTTATCAACAGGAGAGCAGCAAACTTTTAAATTAGTCACAAAATATTTCTTCAATAAAAAAGGTAATACTCTGGTATATGAAACCAGTAAAAAAATAGCAGATAGTTTAGTGAAGCCTTTAGTTGTAAAATTGGACCTGACTAAAAACACATCAAAAACAATTTTTCAAAACTTCAATGATGCGAAGGGTTATCGTTTAGATGAAACAGGATCTCAATTGGCATTTGTGGCAGAAAGAGATAGCAGTAGTAAAGCACTTTTGAAATTCTATAAATTATATTATTTTAAAGAAGGGTTAGATAGTGCCAAATTGTTGGCAGATAAAACTAGTATGGGAATGCCCGCTGGTTTTTCTGTAAGTGATAATCCAAATATCCTATTTAGTAAAAACGGCCAGCAAATGTTTTTCGGAACAGCACCGATCCTTCCTGCAAAAGATACAAGTCTCCCTGAATTTGAAAGAGTGTCTGTAGATGTCTGGCATTATAACGACGATTATTTACAACCTATGCAGTTGAAAAATTTAGACAATGAGTTGAAAAAAAGTCATGTGGCAAGATTCGATTTTGAGAAGAATCAAATCATCCAAATCGGAAGCCCAGATTTTCGTTCATTGTTTTTGACAAAAGAAGGAGAGGGTTCTGTAGCTTATGGTGTAGCGGATAAGGGTAAGAGAGTTGCTATGCAATGGCAGGGATATATTGAAAGTGATCTTTATTCACTGAATGTGCAGGATGGACAAAAGAAGTTGATCGAAAAAGATTTTAAGGGAAATGTTTATCCATCATACACCGGTAAATACTTAATCATGTATGATGATAAGAAAAGAAGCTATAGTGCATACAATTCTGAAACAAAACAAATAATAGGAATTGCGAAAGACGTTAATTATCCATTGTATGATGTTGAAAATGATATGCCTGATGATCCAAATACATATGGTATTGTAGGATGGGAAGAACACGATGCTGCATTATTTTTGTACGATGAATTTGATATTTGGCAGGTCGACCCACAGGGTATTAATCCATCTATTTGTATCACGGGAGGGTTTGGAAGAAAAAATAAAACAACTTACAGAAATATTGTTTTGGACAAAGAAGAAAAGTTTTATAAAAAAGGCCAGCAATTGTTATTCAATGCTTATAATAATACGGATAAGACCTCTGGTTTAGTATGGCATATATTAGGTAATAATTTTGTGCCTTCAGCTACTTATCCTGCCAGAGTTTCAGCAGCAATAAAAGCAAAACAGGCAAATGTATTTAGTTATGGAACTGAAAACTATCAACATGCTTCAGATATTAGAGTTGCTGATATTGCTTTAAACAATTTTACAGATGCCCATAAATTACCTGGCAGCATTTTATATCAACCTAACCCGCAACAAAGTAATTATAATTGGGGAACTGCTGAGTTGTTCAAGTGGAAAGCATACACAGGAAAGGAAGCGGAAGGAATCGTTTATAAACCCGAAGATTTCGATTCCAAAAAGAAGTATCCCATGATTGTTTATTTCTATGAAAGAAATAATAATACTTTATATAATTATAATGCGCCTTCACCTACACCTTCTAGATTAAATATTCCATTCTTTGTGAGCAGAGGCTATATTGTTTTTGTTCCTGATATCTGGTACAAGACTGGTTATCCGGGTCAAGGAGCATATGATTATATTGTTAGTGGTACAAGAGCGGTAGTTAAACAAGGGTATGTTGATAGCACTAAGCTTGGATTACAAGGACAGAGCTGGGGCGGATTTCAAATTGTATATTTAATAACCAAAACAAATCTATATGCCGCCGCCTGGGCGGGTGCACCTGTTGCTAATATGACAAGTGCTTATGGTGGAATTCGATGGGGTAGTGGTATGAATCGTCAATTCCAATATGAAAAAACACAGAGTAGAATTGGAGGAACACTTTGGGAAAAACCAAATTTGTATTTGCAAAACTCTGCTTTATTTTCATTGCCAAAAGTAACTACCCCATTAGTGATGATGGCCAATGATGCGGATGATGCAGTGCCTTGGTATCAAGGTATTGAAATGTTTACAGGAATGCGCAGACTTGGTAAAAAAGTCTGGATGCTTAATTATAACAATGAAGCACATAATCTTGTTGAAAGAAGAAACAGAAAAGACATTCAAATTCGGGAACAACAATTTTTCGATTATTTATTAAAAGGCGAAAAGCCTGCAAAATGGATCAGTGAAGGTGTGCCTGCAGTTTTGAAGGGAAGGGAATGGGGGTTGGAAATTAAAAATTAAAAAGAAGAATGAAGCGTTATTATATGATAAATAATTATTGTTAACTCTAGGCTTCAGCATATCAATAAATAAGCTATTAACCCTAGGCTTCAGCCTAGTGGTTGAATAAATAGAATGAATTGGACTTTAGTCCTTACGCTGTGTTACTCCTAGATGATTCCATTTTTAATTAAAATGCGAGATAGTACTTCTTCAAAAGTTCTATAAATCTTTCTGAATAAACCCTGTTATCCTGAATAATGATTTCTTCAGATAATAGGGTTTGTTTTTTTCTGGAGAATATTAAAAAGGTTCTAAAGAAAGTATGTTTAGAAGTTTGTTTGATATCTGCATGCACAATCAGGAAAAGATTTTTATCCAATGCTAATTGAATCATTTCATCTTTTCTGTGGTAAGGTAGAAGAATGGCAGCTAAACTTGTTTGTTTTAGTTTCAAATCTATGATCTCTATTAATTCTTTTAAACTCAAAGCAGAACTATGTAATGCAAGATTTTTTTTTGTATCTGGCGACGCTAAATCATTTTCAAAAAATGGGGGATTGCTGATGATACAATCATATGTTTTGTTTGAATCCCAACTGCGAATATCTGTTTGTTTGATGATGATGTTTGAATGAAAAGATGCATTCATGAAATTTTCAGTAGCCTGCTTTACAGCGTTTTGCTCTATCTCAACAGCATCAATTTCGCAATCTATTTCTTGTGCAGTCATCAGACTTAACAATCCTGTTCCTGTTCCTATATCAAGTATGCTTATAGGATTTGTTAATTGTTTTTTTTGTAAAAACTCAACTATCCAAGCTCCAAACAAACAGGCATCAGTACACACTTTCATGGCACAGTGTTCCTGTTCTATTTTAAATTGTTTGAATTGAAAGTAATTATTTGACACGAGATAAAAATGTTTCAAGCTGAATATACGTTAACCCTAGGCTTCAGCCTAGGGATTGATCAGGAAGATTTTATGGGGCTTCAGCCCATATGCTGTGGTACATATAAGAGTATACTTTTTATTGATTAGAAAATGGGGGAGCGTAAGGGCTAAAGCCCTGTTTTTCGAACTGCATTTTAATCCCCAGCCTAAAGGCCGGGGTTAACATTTTTCTACTTTATTTCAAGCTGAATATACGTTAACCCTAGGCTTCAGCCTAAGGATTGATCAGGAATATTTTATGGGGCTTCAGCCCCTATGTTGTGGTTCAAATAAGAGAATATTTTTTTTACTTAGAAAGTGGGGGAACGTTAGGGCTAAAGTCCAATCTTCATGTATTCTTTATCCCCCAGCTTGAATGCTGGGGTTAACAAGCTGGGGTTAACAAATTTTCATATTCATCAGCATCTCTCAGACATAACAAATAAAAACGCCCCGAATTAATTCGAGGCGTTTTATAGATATGATTTTTTATTATTTATCTGAAGTTAAACTAGAGAATAAATATTCCTTATTCAACCTCGCGATATTACTAATTGAAATTTCTTTAGGACAGGTTGCTTCACAAGCTCCAGTATTAGTGCAAGCACCAAATCCTTCTTTATCCATTTGTGCCACCATATTTAGAACCCTTGATTTTCTTTCAGGTTCTCCTTGTGGTAATAGGGCTAAGTGTGAAACCTTAGCACTTAAGAATAACATGGCAGAGCTATTTTTACAAGCAGCTACACATGCACCGCAACCAATACACATGGCAGCAGCAAAAGAAGCATCGGCCTGGTCTTTATTAATTGGCAAAGAATTTCCGTCTACTGCATTACCAGTATTTACACTGATATATCCACCAGCTTGAATGATCCGATCAAAAGCAGAACGATCTACCATTAAATCTTTGATAACAGGGAATGCACCTGCTCTCCAAGGCTCAACTACGATAGTATCTCCATCTTTGAACGCACGCATGTGCAACTGACAAGTTGTGTTTGCCATCCAGGGTCCATGGGGCTTACCATTGATGTACAAAGAACACTGTCCGCAAATTCCTTCTCTACAATCATGATCGAAGGCAATGGGTTCTCCACCTTCTACTATCAATTTCTCATTCAATACGTCAATCATTTCAAGGAAAGACATTTCAGAAGAAATACCCTTTACCTGATAGCTTACAAAACCACCTTTGTCCTTACTGTTTTTTTGTCTCCACACTTTAACAGTCAAATTCATATTGTAGTGTTCCATTCTATAAAGTTTGTCGTTAATTAAGTCAAAATTCAAAAGTCAAAATTCAATAAAGAATCGACTGTTGTTTATAATTATTTATAAGATCGTTGAGATGGTTTTACAACATCATACAGTAATGGTTCTTTATGTAAAGTCCATTCATGTTCTGCTTTATATTCCCATGCTGCTACATACATATAGTTTGCATCATCACGTAAAGCTTCGCCATCTTCAGTTTGGTATTCTTCTCTGAAGTGTCCGCCACAACTTTCATTTCTGTTTAACGCATCGATACACATCAATTCTCCTAACTCTATGAAGTCTGCTACACGATTAGCTTTATCTAATTCAGGATTCATTTCATTGATTTCACCTGGGATACGTACATCACTCCAGAATTCTTTTTTCAGAGCTTGTACTTCTTTGATAGCATCTTGTAATCCTTTTTCATTACGTGCCATACCGCATTTATCCCAAATGATTTTACCTAAACGTTTGTGAAAGCTTTCAACAGATTGCTTACCCTTAATGTTCATTAATTTTTGGATTCTATCTGAAGCAGTTTTTTCTGCTTCCTCAAATGCAGGGTGAGATGTTTCAATGGCTTTACTATAAATATCATCTGCCAAATTATTACCCAAAGTATAAGGGATCACAAAATAACCATCAGCCAAACCTTGCATCAAAGCAGAAGCTCCTAATCTGTTTGCACCATGATCACTAAAGTTTGCTTCGCCTAAACAATACAAACCTTTAACGGTAGTTTGTAATTCATAATCTACCCATAAACCACCCATGGTATAGTGCACTGCAGGATAGATACGCATAGGAAATTCATATGGATTTTCTCCAGTGATCTTCTCATACATATCGAATAGGTTACCATATTTTTCCTTCACCACTTCCTTACCTAAAACGATGATATCTTCCATACTCATATGATCGTTTCCTTCTTTGCCGGCTTCAATCTTACCATAACGAACAATCGCATCAGCAAAATCTAAGTAAACTGCTTGCTTACTAGTACCAACACCATATCCTTCATCACATCTTTCTTTAGCTGCACGAGAAGCTACGTCACGTGGCACAAGATTGCCAAATGCTGGGTACCTTCTTTCCAAGTAATAATCTCTTTCTTCTTCAGGAATATCTATTGCTTTTCTTTCGTCGTTTTTCTTGTTGGGAACCCAGATTCGTCCATCATTTCGAAGCGACTCTGACATGAGTGTCAATTTAGACTGATGGTCACCACTAACTGGAATACAGGTTGGGTGAATTTGTGTAAAACAAGGGTTTGCAAATGCAGCGCCATCTTTATGTGCTTTCCATGCTGCGGTTACATTACAGCCCATTGCATTGGTAGATAAATAAAATACGTTTCCATATCCACCAGTGCATAATAAAACTGCATGACCAAAATGTCTTTCCAGTTCACCACTCACTAAATTTCTAGCGATGATTCCACGTGCTTTATCGTCGATCTTAACCACTTCTAACATTTCGTGGCGTGGATACATTTTTACATTACCCAAAGCAACTTGTCTTTCCAAAGCCTGGTAAGCACCTATTAATAATTGCTGTCCGGTTTGACCCGCAGCATAAAAGGTTCTTTGTACTTGTGTGCCACCGAAAGAACGGTTACTTAATAATCCGCCATATTCGCGTGCAAAAGGAACACCTTGTGCTACACATTGGTCAATAATATTGCCACTCACTTCTGCTAAACGATGAACGTTAGCTTCACGAGCACGATAGTCACCACCCTTAATAGTATCATAGAACAAACGGAAAATACTATCACCATCGTTTTGATAGTTTTTGGCAGCATTGATTCCACCTTGTGCAGCAATACTGTGTGCACGACGGGGGGAATCCTGATAACAAAAAGCCTTTACTTTATATCCCAATTCGCCTAATGAAGCTGCTGCAGAAGCACCAGCCAAACCGGTACCAACCACAATTACTTCCAGTTTACGTTTGTTGGCAGGATTAACAAGTTTGCAATGTCCCTTATAATCGGTCCATTTATCATCTAAAGACCCCGAAGGGATTTTCGCGTCTAACATATATCCAAGTTTACTATGATTAGAATATCGTATTTAATAATTCGAAGCTATTAATTTGTAAAATTTTTAGCTAAGCCAACCCAAATAAAAACTCAATGGCATCATTACAAATGCTAAAGTGACAATCACAGAAAAACCATAACCAATACTTGTAAGCATCTGATTATATTTTTTATTGTGAACACCCATTGTTTTAAATGCACTTTGAAAACCATGTGCTAAATGGTAACCTAATGACAAGCAACCCAAAACATAAACTATTACCACCCATAATTCAGAGAAGGTAGTTTTCATCTTAGCATAAAGGTCAATTTCTTCTCCCAACAAAAATTTCTGGTTTAATCTGTTAGGGAACCAAAAATCGCTCATGTGCAAGATTAAAAACAATAGAACTAGCGTTCCTAAAATCCCCATGCTTCTGCTATACCATTTGCTACCTTTGTTTCCATAGTCGCTAGCATATGCTATACCTCTTTTACTACGATTCGAAAACTCCAACATGAGGCCTTGTATAATATGCAGAATAAGGCCGGCAAATAAACCAATCTCTAGAAGTCTAGGCACAACATTGGCACCCATGAAATGCGCACCAGCATTAAACATTTTGCCACCATCATTTGCCCAGATACAGGCGTTCAAACTAACGTGGACAATTAAAAAAAGAATTAGAAAAATGCCGGTGAAACCCATAACTAATTTCTTTCCGACAGATGAAGTAAAGACTTGTTTCCAGGTCATAATGCAAGTTTAGATTTGAGAAATCGCTGCAAAAATAACGTATGAATCAATGCCAAGGTTTAAAACTTTCATATAATCTGAACTATTTATGGCAATAAATCTAAAGCCTAACTTTTTAAAATGATGACTGTTTAATAATTGTGTCCTTATTCTATGTAGGATTGAACAGTCATTTGACCGCTCAAATAAAACTAGTACCATCATTCCCTTTTCGATTCTTACATTTGAAACATGTTAAAACAATTAAGTATTCTCTGGACTAGCTTCAAAATGGCTCTTCAAGAATTGAGGGTAAATAAGTTGCGTACTTTTCTTTCTCTGTTTGGCATTACTATCGGAATCTTTTGCATTATCGGGGTATTGGCAACAGTAGACAGTTTAGAGCAAAAAGTGCAGAACGATATTAAGGCACTTGGAACAAATACGATTTATATCGATAAATGGTCTTATGGTGGCGGGCCTGATTATCCTTGGTGGAAATTCATGAAACGTCCAGTTCCCAAATTTGAAGAAATTAAAACAATTAAACAAAAAAGCCAGCTATACTCTTTTGCAGCCATGATGATTGAGAAAACTGTGAATGTATCATACCTAGACAATACATTGAATGGAGTAAATATGTATGGTGTTTCGGAAGAATTTAATAAAATACAAACCATTGATATTGCCAGTGGCAGGTATTTGAATGATGCAGAGTTTGCTTATGGTACATCTTCAGTGGTGATAGGTACTCAGGTAGCAGAGGAATTATTTGGAAAACCAGAGAAAGCAATCGGTAGTGAAGTATCATATGGAGGAAGACGATTGAATGTTGTTGGGGTAATAAAAAAGCAGGGCCAAAGTATGGGTGGGGGATTTGATTATGATAAATGTATTATGGTTACCTATCGTTATTTTGCAACTATTTATAACCCCGATTTGAACCAACCCAAAATTTTGGTGCAAGGGAAAGAGCATATCCCTTCAAAAGCTTTGCAGGAAGAACTTATAGGAATCATGAGGCAGATTAGAAAATTAAGCCCTACACAGGAAGACGATTTTACTTGTAATGATATTGCAGTATTTAGTGAACAGATAAAGGGATTTTTTGGACAAGTAAGTGCTGGTGGATGGGCTATAGCAGGATTAAGTTTAATCGTTGGTGCTTTTGGAGTAGCTAATATTATGTTCGTAACTGTAAGAGAGCGAACTAGTCAGATTGGATTGAAAAAAGCGATTGGTGCTAAAAGGGGAACCATTTTAACTGAATTCTTGATTGAAAGTGCTTTTTTATGCATCATTGGTGGATTATTGGGGGTTTTCTTTGTATGGCTTCTTGCTTTAGGGTTAACCAGTATATTGCCGTTTCCAATTTTTATATCAGGAAATATTATTACACTGGCTATGAGCATTTGTATCATTTTAGGTATTATTTCAGGGATTGTTCCTGCATTTATTGCTGCTAAAATGGATCCGGTGGTAGCAATAAGGACCAAATAAAAATAGTGGAGACAGAAAGAGATATCAGCATATTAGCTATTGAGTCATCCTGCGATGAAACATCAGCAAGTATTTGTGTAAATGGAAAAATATTATCTAATAGCATTGCTACCCAATCTGTTCATGAGCCATATGGTGGTGTAGTACCTGAATTAGCAAGCAGGGCACATATGCAAAACATTGTACCCGTCATTGAAACTTGTTTAAATGAGGCATTCCCAAATTTAAGTGCTACTGAAAGAATGGGAACCATTTCTGCAGTAGCATATACGCAAGCTCCAGGATTAATTGGCAGCTTATTAGTGGGTGTACAGTTTGCAAAATCAATTGCATTGGCTCTGAATAAACCTTTGATAGCAGTGCATCATATGCAAGCACACGTCTTAGCAAATATGATTCAGGATCCTGCTCCTGCGTTTCCATTTATTTGTTTAACAGTAAGCGGTGGACATACTCAAATTGTTCTTGCAAAATCGCCTTTAGAATTAGAAATTATTGGAGAAACTATCGACGATGCTGCAGGAGAAGCATTTGATAAAACAGCCAAATTATTAGGGCTTCCTTATCCAGGCGGACCTATGATTGACAAATATGCAGCGCTGGGCGATCCTCTGAAATTTAAATTTGCAGAACCACAAATTCCAGATTTGAATTTCTCGTTTAGCGGATTGAAAACTTCCATTCTATATTTTCTCCAGAAACAAGAGCCCGGTTTTATAGAATTGAATCGGAACGATCTCTGCGCCTCAGTACAATATACCATCATTCAAATTTTAATTAAAAAACTTAAAAAGGCAGTTATACAAACTGGGGTTAAGCAAGTTTGTTTAGCAGGTGGTGTAAGTGCCAATTCTGGTTTAAGAAAATCTCTACAAGAAGCTGGTATAAAGCATGGTTGGAAAACTTATATTCCATCTTTCGAATATTGTACCGACAATGCTGCAATGATTGCTATTACTGCCTATTATAAATACCAGGCCGGCCATTTTGTGGGTTTAGATGCTCATCCAAGTGCAAGAGCCAAATGGTAGATTTTTTGAAAATCAATAATCAAAATTTAAAATTCAAAAATCAAATTCCGTATTGAAAGCTTACTTTTGCCGCCTGAAAAATAGTTACAATCAATGATTAGTGCAAGAAATGTCACCCTGGCTTATGGTAAGCGGGTATTGTTTGATGAAGTAAATATCAGTTTCCAAAAGGGAAATTGTTATGGTGTTATTGGTGCCAATGGTGCTGGTAAATCTACTTTTTTAAAAATATTAAGTGGGGAAATCGAACCCAATAAAGGGGTAGTGGAAATTTCAAAAGGAGAACGCATGTCCTTCTTGAAACAGAATCAATTTGAGTTTGACGATTGTACCGTGTTGAATACCGTTTTGATGGGCCACAAACATTTGTGGGATGTGATGCATGAGCGTGATGCTATTTATGCTAAAGATGATTTTACAGAAGAAGATGGTATGAAAGCCGGGGAGTTGGAAGCTGATTTTGGAGAGATGGGCGGATACGAGGCAGAAAGCAATGCGGGTACGCTTTTGAGTAGTTTGGGTGTGACTGAAAGTTTGCAACAAAGCTTGATGAAAGATATCCCTAGTAATTTTAAAGTAAGGGTATTATTAGCGCAGGCACTATTCGGAAATCCTGATATATTATTATTGGATGAGCCTACAAACGGATTGGATATTGAAACAATTGGCTGGTTAGAAAATTTCCTTGCCGATTACGAAAATATTGTTTTAGTAGTAAGTCACGATCGTCACTTTTTGGATACCATCTGTACTCACGTAGCTGACGTGGATCGTAGTAAAATCAAAGTATTCACCGGTAACTATACTTTCTGGTATGAATCATCTCAATTGATGAGCCGCCAGATAAACGATAAGAATAAAAAGAACGAAGAGAAGCGCCAGGCTTTGCTCGACTTTATTGCTCGTTTCTCTGCCAATGCTTCAAAAAGTAAACAAGCAACATCTCGTAAAAAAGCATTGGAAAAATTAACGATTGAAGAAATTGAACCTTCCAATAGAAAATATCCAGGCATCATCTTCCAGCCATTGCGAGAAGTGGGAAACCAGATCTTAAATGTAGAAAATCTGAGTAAATCAGTAGATGGCAGAAAATTGTATGATAAAGTAATCTTTAGCATTAATAAGGGCGAAAAAGTAGCTTTCCTAAGCAAAGATCCATTAGCGGTTACTAGTTTTTTTGAGACCATTAATGGTATTCAAGAGCCTGGTTCTGGCAAATATGAGTGGGGTACTACCATTACAAAAGCTTATTTACCTGTTGAAAACAATGAATTTTTTACGGAGGGCTTAAGTTTAATGGATTGGTTAAGACAATATGTTCCTGCTCATGTAACAGATGCCGATGAGCCTTTTATTCGTGGGTTCTTAGGAAAAATGTTGTTTAGCGGAGACGATATTGCAAAAAAGACAAATGTATTAAGCGGAGGAGAAAAAGTACGCTGCATGGTTAGTAGAATGATGTTACAGAATCCTAACGTAGTGATACTAGATCAACCAACCAATCACCTGGACTTGGAGAGTATTCAAAGTTTTAATGAAGGTTGTCAGACCTTTTCAGGCGTAGTTTTGATCACCTCACATGACCATACATTCTTACAAACCGTGGCAAATCGTATCATTGAACTAACTCCAAAAGGAATCATTGATCGCCTAATGACCTTCGACGAATATATGGAAGATGCTAGAGTAAAAGAATTGAGGGGCGAATTGTATAGCTAATACGGTTAATTTGACCTAATTTCGCGTTTCAATTGTGGAAAAACAGTTGCAGAAATGGGTTATCAAGAAATTTTCCCCCGTTCTGTGCAAAAATTAAATAAAAAAATGGGAAATGGTATTGGTAGTTTGGAGCATTTCCTTACCTTTGCCGTCCCGAAAAAATAAGAGTCATGGCAAGAGTATGTCAGGTTACAGGTAAAAAGCCACAAACTGGTAATAGTGTTTCTCACTCAAACATTAAGACCAAGCGTCGTTTTCTACCCAATTTACAAACCAAGCGTTTTTTCTTCGCAGAAGAAGATCGTTGGGTAACATTGAAAGTATCTACTGATGCTTTAAGAACAATCAATAAGAATGGTCTTTCCACAGTGATCAAGGAATTGAGATTGAAAGGATCTAAGATCTAACTATTAACAAAGAAAACTACCTAATACAATGGCAAAGAAAGGTAACAGGGTTCAAGTAATCCTGGAATGCACAGAGCACAAAACAAGTGGAATGGCGGGTACTAGCCGTTATATCACTAAGAAGAACAAGAAAAATACGCCTGAGCGTATTGAATTGAAGAAGTACAACCCAATTCTGAAAAAAGTAACCGTTCATAAAGAAATTAAATAGTCATGGCAAAATCAGCTTCTAAAAACGCTAAAGTAAAAGATTTAAAAGCATCTGCTGAGGCAAAAAACTGGACAAAAGTTATTAAGGCTGTTCGTAGCCCTAAGACTGGTGCATATACCTTCAAGGAGGCTATTATACACAAGGATAAGGTGAAGGATTTTTTAGCTGAAAAATAATCGGACCTACAATATTATATTGAAAAGCTTTCCCTTTTTACGGGAAGGCTTTTTGTATTTAGTCATGAATCGATTTAAACAGTATTTTACTTCGCTTATATAAAGTAGTTAATATGAGTTTTTTAGGAAAGCTATTCGGAAAAAAAGAAAAAGAAAGTCTGGATCAGGGTTTACAAAAAACCAAAGAAGGATTTCTTGCAAAAATTACCAAAGCAATCGCAGGTAAAACAACCATCGATGAAGAAGTATTGGATAATTTGGAAGAAGCTTTGGTGGGTGCTGATGTGGGAATAGAAACTACTATTAAAATAATAGAACGCATTGAAAAGCGTGCAAAAGATAATAAATACGTAGGTACTTCGGAGCTTAATGCAATTTTACAAGAAGAAATTAAAGGAGTATTAGTAGATGCGCCTGAAGATTCTTATAAAAGTTTTACGGCACCTCCTGGAAAGAAACCTTATGTAATTCTAGTGGTGGGTGTAAATGGGGTTGGAAAGACTACTACCATTGGTAAATTGGCCTATCACTATAAAGCAGCAGGAATGAATGTGGTTTTAGGTGCTGCCGATACTTTCAGAGCTGCTGCAGTTGATCAATTGACTATTTGGAGTGAAAGAGTGGGAGTGCCCATTGTGAAACAAGCCATGGGCTCAGATCCTAGTGCTGTAGCATATGATACAGTGGCTAGTGCAGTTTCAAAAAATGCTGATATTGTTTTAATAGATACCGCTGGAAGATTGCATAACAAAATTCACTTGATGGAAGAGTTGAGCAAGATTAAGCGCGTTATTCAAAAAATTATTCCCGACGCTCCCCATGAAGTGATGTTGGTATTAGATGGGTCAACGGGTCAGAATGCTGTAGAACAAGCACGCCAGTTTACAGCTGCTACAGAAGTAACTGCTTTATCCATCACAAAACTTGATGGTACTGCAAAAGGTGGGGTTGTTCTAGCCATCGCAGACCAATTTAAAATTCCAGTCAAATACATTGGCGTTGGGGAAAAAATTGAAGATTTAATTTTGTTTGATAAAGATGAATTTGTCGATAGTTTATTTAAATTAGTGGACTAAAATTTAAACTGGTAAGTGTTAACCCTTGGCTTCAGCCCAGAAGCTACACTCATATAATTTGAGATAGGGCATAAAAGAGGATATGACATAGTGTTGGGGCTAAAGCCCAGTTCATTCCTATTCAGAATAATCTCCAGCTTGAAAGCTGGGGTTAATTCACGATAAATCTTTTTCATCCTTATCTCTAGCGTAAAAGCTGGGGTTACCAACTTCCTTTTTTACTTTTGAATTTTGATTTTTTAATTAAAAAGTGTACCTAATCCCTAATCCCCCCCAAGCACTTTCAAAATAATTGTAACCAATAAAATTGAAAGATGGCTGCCAGTCGAAACTTAGGTTTAAAGGGGCACCTTTTATTTTGTAATCCAATCCCAATACACCATCTACACCTAAACTCATACCAGCATTTCTATCAGGATACTGGATTTTCCAACGATCGCTCCAGATGCCCAAATGTGCGCCACCTCCCACATACCATTGCAATCCTTCTACTGAACCAAGGTTATTGTGAATTTCATATAAGCCAGTAAGTCGGAATCCATCTTGGGAAACGAATGCTAGTCCTTCTACAGCTCTATTGGAAGCAATAAAATGTTTCACACTTAAAGCCCCGGGATACATTTTTAGGCCCACTGCCGTAGTGTAACTTGTTCCATTATTTTGCTCTTGAGCCTTAACCGTAAATGCTGCTATCAACACGCAGCTGAATAATAATAGTTTTTTCATGAATCTGTTTTTATATAGTATCAAAAAATCGTGCCAAAAATAAATCAGATGACTGCATAGAATAGTTAATATTTTATTCCATTGCATTTGCTTTATTATTTAGGTTTGTGGTATGCATTCATTCAAAGAGTTGATCAGCGTTTTTTCAGCAAATTTTGCACATCGCCATTTTCCTGCTAGCCCGGCCACTTTATATGACCCAGGGGAATATTTTTTAGCATTAGGCGGTAAACGGGTACGCCCAATTATGTGTTTAATGGGCAATGAACTTTTCGATGAAATTCATTCTGATGCATATCATGTAGCAAATGCAATTGAGTTATTTCACAATTTTACTTTAATACATGATGATATTATGGATGCAGCTCCTTTGAGAAGAGGAATGGAAACGGTACATAAAAAGTATGGCGAAAGCACCGCATTATTAACGGGCGATGTGATGATGATTCAATCATATGAATACCTGAACAAAATCCAAGGGAATAATATTCATTCTATACTACAATTATTTAACCGCACTGCTAAAGAGGTTTGTGAAGGGCAGCAATTGGATATGGATTTTGAAAAGCAGGCAAATGTTTCGTTAGAAAATTATATTGAAATGATCAGCCTCAAAACTTCAGTACTACTCGCTGCAAGTTTAGAAATGGGAGCAATTTTGGGTGGGGCCAGCGCTGGCAATAGAAATCATTTATATGCATTTGGAAAAAATCTTGGGATAGCCTTTCAGATTCAAGACGATTATTTGGATGCATTTGGTGACCCTGAAAAATTTGGGAAAGATGTGGGTGGAGATATTCGCCAAAATAAAAAAACATTTTTATTACTTCACGCATTGGAAGTGGCAAGTGTGGAACAGAAAGCTGCATTATTACAAATGATGCAAGATAATCCAGCTAATAAAGTAGAAAATGTATTGGCCATTTTCAAAGCATGCAATGTAGATGCTTGGGCTAAATCATTAAAAGAAAAATATTTACAGACTGCCTTGCAGCACCTGGAAGATATTGCTGTAGTATCCTCCAGAAAGAAACCATTAATGGAGCTTGCTGAATTTTTAATTCAACGCGACTATTAATCAGATTTTTCTTTGCCCTTGTTCTTTGCTGAATATCCTTTAATTTGAGGCTCACAAAAATACTATGCATGTCGAATTCTTTATTTCGTAAGAAGTCATTAGAGACCATTCAAAGAGATTATGATGCTGGCTTATTGGATGGGCATGGTAATGACATGAAAAAAGTGTTGCGTGTTAAAGACCTTACTTTCATGGGGGTTGCAGCAGTTATAGGTGCTGGAATTTTTTCAACAATTGGAACCGCTGCTTTTAATGGTGGGCCTGGAGTCATTTTCCTTTTTTTAATCACAGCTGTTACTTGCGGATTCACTGCATTGTGTTATGCTGAATTTGCTTCTCGGGTACCAGTATCGGGAAGTGCTTATACTTATTCTTATGTGAGCTTTGGAGAAGTGATTGCTTGGATTATTGGATGGGCATTGATTTTAGAATATGCCATTGGAAATGTAGTGGTGGCAATTTCTTGGAGTGCTTATTTTAATAATTTATTAAAAGCAATAAATATTGATTTGCCATCATGGCTTGCAATTGGTCACCAAACAGCTTCCATGGCATACCATGATGCAATTGCAAATGGAAAACCAGTTTCTGATTTAGTATATACAAATGCTCCAGATATTTTCGGGATGAAATTCATTATCAACCTTCCCGCATTTATCATTGTAGGATTAATAACCATATTAGCTTATATCGGAATTAGTGAAAGTAAGAAGAGTGCTAATTTCATGGTAGGCCTAAAAATAGTAGTACTCATTTTTATAGCCATCATTGGATTTTGGTATATTTTTTCAGAAGGTACTACTGGAAATTGGACACCATTTTTACCAAATGGGATGACGGGGGTTTTGAAAGGAGTGTCTTCCGTATTCTTCGCCTACATTGGGTTTGATGCAATTTCAACAACCGCAGAAGAATGTGCCAATCCCAAACGCGATTTGCCGAGAGGAATGATGTATTCACTTTTGATATGTACGGTGATCTATGTGATTACCACATTGGTGATTACCGGGATGGTAAATTTCAAAGAATTTGAAGGAGTAGCAGATCCACTTGCTTATGTGTTTGATAAAATTCATATGCAAAAAATTGGCTTCATCATTTCTGTGAGTGCCGTTATCGCTTCTACAAGTGTATTGCTCGTATTTCAAATAGGGCAGCCTAGAATTTGGATGAGTATGAGTAGGGATGGTTTATTACCTAAAAAATTCAGTAAGTTAAGCAAGCGTTACAAAACACCAGGATTTGCAACCATCATGACGGGTTTTTTAGTAGGCATTCCAGTTCTGTTTGTAGATGATAAATTGATGACAGATTTAACGAGTATCGGAACACTGTTTGCTTTTGTATTGGTTTGTGGTGGTGTTTTGGTATTACCCAGATTGGCAAAAGAACAAGGCAAATTTCAATTACCGCATATCAATGGTCAATTTATTATACCCGCAATTGTTGCTTTATTTGCCATTTTGTTCAGAGAAAGGATTATAACTGACTTTTCTAATATTGCTTCGGAAGCATATCAGGAAATATTGTTTTTAATTTTTGTAATGGCAGCTGTTGTTATTGCAATACTCAGTTTTATTAGAAAATATTCGGTAATTCCGGTTGCCGGGGTACTCTGTTGTTTATACCTGATGATCGAAATCCCTGGTAAAAGCTGGATGGTTTTCTTTGGCTGGATGGCACTGGGATTAAGTATTTACCTGGCTTATGGAAGAAGTAGGAGTAAACTTGCCAAAGCATAATTGCAGATAAGTTGGCCTGCTAAAATCAACTAACGTAAATTTGCCGCTTATAAAAGTGAAAGAAGGATGAAGTATCAAGTTGGCGACGATATATTGGTGTTGTTAAGTAATGAAGAAGGCAAGGTTATAGAAATCATAGACGATAAAGTGGTTTTAATTGAAGTAAGAGGTGTGAAGTTTCCCGCCTATATGGATCAAATTGATTTCCCATATTTCAAAAGATTTACAGAAAAGAAAGCTGCAGAAAAAAAAGCGCCACCGAAACTTTTTATTGATCAGGTCCCCAAAGAAAAACCACAACCTGTAAAAGATCGAATTGCAGATGGTGTATGGTTAAGCTTTCTCCCAAAATTTGCAATTGACGATTTTAATGATGAAGTTGTAGAATTGTTGAAAGTGTATTTAATGAATCATACTGAAAAAGCATATCATTTTACCTATCAACAACAATTTTTAGGGAATACTAATTTTCAAATAGTATCTGAGATTCAACCCTTTCATGATTTCTATATTCACGATATTGATTTTGCAGCTGTTAATGACAGTCCTTCTTTTTCAGTAGATTTTTCTTTGTTGAATCCAGAAAAAAAGAAAGCTGTTCATTTTGAGACTTCACTGAAAATTAAACCCAAACAAATATTTCAAAAGATTGAAGCATTAAAAGATACAAACCTTCCTACGATCCCATATTTGCTTTTTGAACACTATCCCGATAAATTAGAAGAAGATAAATTTGAGTTGAGTTCATTGGCTGCAAAGGGTTTTAAAATATACGATGCATCAAAAGGCAGACAACATTTGCCCCCAGCAAGATCGGTAGTGGATCTGCATATTGAAAAACTATCGAACGATTGGAAACATTTAAGCAATTTTGAAATAATGACGATTCAATTAAATGAATTTGAAAGGCAAATGGATTTGGCTATTGCACATTATCAACCATCCATTATCATGATTCATGGTGTGGGTGTTGGGAAATTGAAAGATGAAATTCATGAGATACTCAAGGCAAAAAGAGAAGTCAAAAATTTCTTCAACAAATACGACCCAAGATTTGGATACGGAGCTACTGAAATCTTCTTTCAGTTCTAGTTGATTTTATAAAATGGGTCCTACTTATTATAACTAAGTATATTTGCAACGCTACAAACTCGAGCTATCGCTTCAATGCAAATTGGGGAGGAAAGTCCGGACAGCACAGAGCAACCCACCGGTTAATGGCCGGCACCCGTTTATCGGGTAGAGATAGTGCCACAGAAAATAACTACCGCTGAGCAATCAGCGGAAAAGGTGAAAAAGTGCGGTAAAAGCGCACGGTTCTTCAAGGTAACTTGAAGGGCGGGTAAACCTTGGGTGTTGTAATGCCACGTATAGGAACGTTTGAAAGCGGCTCGCTTGAGTTCCAGGGTAGGCAGCTAGATCCTGTAAGTAATTGCAGGGCCAGATAAATGATAGTTTAGAAACAGAATCCGGCTTACGAGGTTTGTAGTATTTTAAAAAAGCAATCACTTACATTTGCTGCATGACACAGGAGCAGATTAAAGATATGAGAGACCGCGTTTTGGTTTTGAGGAGGTTTCTTTGACGTCGAGAACCGCACATATAAAGTAGATACGGATCGCCAACTTTCATTATCACCCGGTTTTTGGGATGATAATCAAAGGGCCACGGCGATTATGAAAGAAATTAAGGTAAACGAATACTGGCTTAAGATGTATCAGACGGTGGATACCGCTGTTGAAGATTTTGCGGTATTATTCGATTTCTGGAAAGCTGGCGATGCCTCTGAATTGGAAGCAAAAGATGCTTACGAGCAGGCCATTGGTTATATCGAGGAAGCAGAATTCAAAAGTACTTTAAACAAACCCGAAGATGAATTGCCGGCAGTATTGCAGATTAATGCAGGTGCTGGTGGTACTGAAAGCTGTGATTGGGCTGAAATGCTCTTGCGCATGTATCGTATGTATGGCGAAAAACAGGGCTGGAAAGTAACGGAATTGGACTATCAGGATGGAGATGGTGCTGGCATTAAAAGTGCTACACTTCAATTTGATGGTGATTTTGCCTATGGTTTTTTAAAAGCCGAAAGTGGTGTGCATCGTTTGGTAAGGATTTCTCCTTTTGATAGCAATGCCAGAAGACATACTTCATTTGCTTCTGTCTATGTATATCCATTAATTGATGATAGTATTGAAATTGAAGTTAACCCAGCTGATATAGAATGGGCTTTCTATCGAAGTGGGGGAAGTGGTGGACAGAACGTAAATAAAGTAGAAACAGCAGTTCGATTAAAACACGGGCCAAGTGGTTTTATCGTAGAATGTCAACAAGCCAGAACACAAGGTGAAAACAGAGAATTGGCGATGAAGATGTTGAAGAGTAGACTATATGAGGAGGAACTTCGAAAAAGACAAGAAGCTTTAAATACTACAAATGCAGGTAAGAAAAAAATAGAGTGGGGTAGTCAGATCCGCAGTTATGTTTTCCACCCATACAAAATGATTAAAGATCATAGAACTGATTATGAGGTAGGCAATGTTGGCCCAATTATGGATGGTGAATTAGACGGTTTTATCAAAGCGTATTTGATGTCTGAAAAAGAAGATAAATAAAATTTAAACAGGTATTATTCGAGGTTTTTTTTCGAATCTGAACCAGAGCCAGCCTATAATGATGGCTGAAATTGAAGCAGCCAAAACAGAAACCTTGGCAGAATTCTGAGTAACCACATCATTAAAGGCAAGTGTTGAAATGAAGATACTCATCGTAAATCCGATACCGGCTAAGATACCTGCCCCTATAAGTTTATATAAATTAACGCCATCTGGCAACTCCGCCCATTTCCTTTTCACCAGGTAGTAACTAAAGGCAGTAATTCCAATGGGTTTGCCAAGACATAATCCTAATATAATACCCCAACTTAACTTGGTGTTCAAAGCAGCTAAGCTACCGCTTGGTAATGGGATTGCAGTATTAGCTAATGCAAATATGGGTATGATGATAAAATATACGGGGATATGAATTTTGGTCTCGAATTTTTTAAGTAATTCGGTTGGAACCAAAAAGGCAAATATTACACCAGCTACGGTTGCATGAATTCCTGAATTGAACATGAAATACCATAATGCGATACCAAAAAGAATTTGCCAAATACCAAATGGAACTTTTTTGTGATTTAAAAAATAAATAATCCCAATAAAAACAAGGGTTCCCAATAAATATAATAATTGTAAATCGCTCCCATAAAAAATGGCAATGACTACGATGGCGCCTAAGTCATCAATAATAGCTAATGCAGTAAGAAAAACTTTCAAACCAGTTGGAATTCTCTTTCCAAGTAACGAAGCCACTCCTAAAGTAAATGCAATATCAGTAGCTGTTGGAATTGCCCATCCCCGAATATTATCTGTTCCTTTATTAATAAAGAAAAAAATTATGGCAGGTACTATCATTCCTCCGATTGCACCAAAAACAGGTAATAAAGATTGTTTTATTGTAGCTAGCTCTCCCTGAAGCATTTCTCTTTTAATTTCCATTCCTGCTAGGAAAAAAAATACAGCCATTAATCCATCATTAATAATAAGTAGTGGGCTATTAGGAAGGTTCATACCTAAAATATGCAAATGATGTGCATCCGTTCCCGAAAAACTATCATTCCAAATGGCCAGATATTGGATACCTATTTCACCCCAATTAGTAAGGATGAGTGAACATGCAGTACATACTAATAATATGATTCCCACTGATCTACTATCATGTAATAATAGATTCAATGGGCTAATAAAATACCTTTTGAAATGAGCCTTCATAAATGAAATTTACAAAATGTAATGGATTATTAATTGGCCAGTATATCGTACTTACTTTTTGGTCTTCTAACATCCTGCCATTTAAAGCTTCGAAGTTTTAGATCTTCATGATTTACTTGTCGCATGGGATATGCATTGCCTGTTAGATTATTTCTCCAGACAATTTTTTTGGGTTTATTGTCGTCAAATTCTATATCAATCATTTCAGCTTCTGATTTATTGACCCCAGTAAAATGTTTGTTTTCGTCTAATCCATAATATACATTTTCGGCATTCCCTTTTGCCTGCATAAAATTGATCTGGCCATCCAGAAACTCAGCTCTAATAAGTGTTCCCTTCATTTGATTATAAAAATTAGAACTACTATCTGCTTTACTTAATGCCATAGCATTTTCAAAAACCAGTAAACGTTCGGGTTTTTTATTTTGCAAATACAAATAAATAGTATCGCCACTTATCTGATTATCTTTCGACCAAGCGATAGGTTCTTTAAAGAGCCGAAAAACCGAATCTTGCATAGAATAGAATAAGCTGTCTCCAACGGCTTGCAGCGAATCGGAATAGATCTTCACATGATAGAATGCTTCAATAAATTTATCATGTGTGCTATCTTCATTTGCTTTTTCTTTCTCACTTAAAGTATCTTTAATTGGATGCTTAAATGAAGAATCTCTAATAGAAGGTATCGTTCTGGTTTTAAGTAAATCTGAAAGTTTAGCTGTATATAAAGTATCAGCCGAAACAAAAATGGAATCTTTTCCTTGTTTGATTAAAAGAATCGGTTTCTGCGTAGCAAGCATGGCAGATTTTTTTTTGTTGGTCTTAATATTATTGGCCACTAAATCATAGCCCTCTGCAGTGTCTTTACTTCGATAAACGGCATTGCCACTAAATTCACTTAGGCCTGTAGAATCATCAAAAACCATATCATCTGCTGTGAAGGTATAAGTACTGTCCTCGATTAGCGAGCGCTGATGCAGCGTACCTCTTTTATTTTTAGTATCGAAAAACCCATCCCGGGTATGTATGATTCTACTTTCATTATAAATCGTACTTGGACAGGTAAAAGTGGCTATTTTAGTATTGGTATTATATTGAAGGGTGTCTGTATTAATCTTAGTGTCTGGATCTACTAAGTGTACATTGGTATTAAATATAATATCCTTAGTTTCTCCGTAATAGTAACCTTCTTTACTGGTGAGTGTTGTTTTCTTGTCCACTAATTTACCTCCATTACGATACACGCCAATTTTCAAAGACACATCATAATCAAGGTCGTCTGTAGTAAGAACACCTTTGCCATCAGTGAGCTTTACTTTTGTTTTTAGAAAAGCTTTTTTTTCTTTACCCAAATATTTGAGATATTGAGCGTAAGTATGAACACTATCTGCATCATTGATGTGAACATTACCATAGGCTTCTAACATGTTTTGAACTGAATTCAAAACTATACTATCAGCATAGATCCAGGTATTTTCTTGTTTTAAAACAACATCACCGCTTTTGTCGCCTGCAAGTGAAATTAGATTTGTGTTACTGTCTACTTTAACGGCACTGTATCGCAGTGCCCTAATAATATCAATCTGTTTACCAGGCACAACCGTGTCAGTAGGGTTCCTTTGTGCAAAGGAACCATTCACTGTAAGTAACAGCATGAATAACATGAAGCATTGGGCGGCACGAATCATTTCTGAATTAACTTGGTAGAATCACTAATAGGAGCCATCAATGGCCCGCTCTTATCTTTTTTTCCAAATACTGAAAGTTGAACATAACGTTTTGGATGAACCCTTAAATCATCAAGTAAAATATTTGCACTATGAATCGAATTATTCAAATTATTATACAATGATTTATCATTCAAAAGTTTACCTAATGTGCCATCCTGAGAATCTGCTTTTGCTAAAACAGTATTTAATTTTTCAAGTGCTAATTTCATTTGAGCTACACTACCATTGATATCTGCCTGTGATAGTTGCGCAGTTGTTTTCTCCACATTCGTCATGGTACGTGAAAGCTTCTCGTTGTTGTCGGCCAGATTTTTTGTGAAACTATTTACATTATTCATTGATTGGGTAATGCTACCTGATTGTTCGTTCAACATTTTTTCAATGGAGGCAGCAGAGCCCACCAATGTGGCTGTGGTTGCATTTAAATTAGCAACAACTGATTGTAAATTATTTTTTGTAGCAGGATCAAAAACTCCATTGATATTTTTTAATACATTATCAAGAGAGGTTAGTATTTTTTTTAATTGATCTGCTACAGGCTCCATTTTATTCGCAAATTCTCCAAGTACACCTGGCTCAGAAACAGTGGCAATGGTATCTCCAGTTAACATGCCTTTTGGAGAATTGCCCAATTTGATTTCTATATTAGGAGTTCCTAACATATTTTCTTTGATCACTGCTTTTGAATTATCAGGAATCGTGTAATACGATTTGAGTTTAATGGTAACCAATATACTAGATAGACTTTTATCGGTGTTTTCAATTTCAAATACAGAACCTACTTGAAACCCATTAATGTAAACAGGATTAGACACCATCAGCTGTTTGGTGTCTGAGTACTTTGCAAAAATATAATGACCTGTTTTGAAAAGTGTTTTACCACGAATGAAATTATATCCTAAGATAAGTAAGGTAATGGCTATGGCTGTTAAAGCTCCCACCTTGGTTTCGTTTGATATCTTCATATCAGCAAAACTAAGGTTTCTTGCTGTGATGCTGTAAGGTAGGAGCTGTTAAAAATTAACAGATATAAACAATTATTTACTGGTGCCTCCTGAAATTTGTTTTTCGAGTGAATATTTATACCTTTTTAATGACCGGATAATCACTTCGCAGATCTCTCTTTGGCCATCATCACTATTTAAATAGGTTTCTTCATCAGGATTGGAAATGAAACCTGTTTCTATTAATACGGAAGGCATGGCAACTGCCTGTAAAACCCAGATTCCTTTTTGTCTTTGCTGTGCCTGGCGACTTATTCTGCCCACTTTTTGAAATTCATCTTCAATGGTTAAAGCTAGGTTGGCACTTCGTTGAAAGTATTGTTGCGTCTTTATGGTAGAGATCATCATCTTGGTAGGATCGTTCGGATCGAAGTCCTTCAATTCTTTTGCAGACACACTATCCATATAGAGGTCCATATTTTCGCTCAACGCTTCTTTTTTTGCATCAGTTTTACCTACTCCGTAAATATAGGTCTCAGTTCCCTTGGCTGGATTAGGAGTGGTCCAATGATTGTAATCGGTCACTGTTTTAGTACGTTTCTTTTTTTTAGAACCCTTGCCAGTGTAATAGGTTTCAGTATGATGGCCAGTAACTTCTTTGTGATGAATTGGGGGAACATCATTTACGTGAATACACACGAATAGATCGCCTCTGGCTTGGTTTGCAATATTTGCCTTTTGGATAACTGAATTAAATACATCAGTTCTTCTGGTCATTACAATTTCCACTTCAGGCATTTCATCATGCAGCATTTGTTCTAATTTCAAAGAAACTGCCAGGGCGATATCTTTTTCATTAGAAAAACTGCCACGTGCGCCGCCGTCGGCTCCACCATGTCCGGGATCGATAACGATTTTTCTAAGTACTTGTTTCTGGCTAGGAATCGGTTTGTCTTGAACAAATGACATGCCTACTAACCCACAAAAACTCAACAAAATAAAAGCAACAAAATATCTTCGCATCATATCAATTCGTTAAAGGATTTTTCACACTTACCATTTTACACTTCTAAGGCCTTATTTTTGCCCCGATTACTATGAGCAAACTGTGCAAATTTAACGTAAAAACCCTCCTGGCTATTGTTGTGGCGGGTTATTTACTGATATTAACAATTCATACAAACGCAGCTAAAGCTCCATTTCGGCTTGTATATTCTATTGAAAACCATCGGATTGATACTGTTCCTGTAAAAACATCAGCAAAAATTATAATAGATAAAGAAACAGGCGACACCACTTATCAGGATAGTGTTCCACATATTGATACCCTTATTATTTCCAAAGATTCAATTGATGCCCCTATCAAATACAGTGGAGACGATTCTGGTGTATTGATTATCGCCACGAAGCAGTTTTATTTGTATGGGAAAGCAAAAATGGATTATAAAGACATGAATTTGGATGCCAATACCATTCAATATGACCAGCAAAATCAAGAAATCCGAGCTTTCGGTGGGATCGATACAGCGAAGAATCCTTTGAATAAACCCCATTTTAATCAGGGTGAAACAAAAACGATCAGCGACACCATTGCATTTAATACCAAAACTGGAAAGGCCTATATTCAAAATACCTTTTTGCAGGAAGGAGAGATTTATGTGAACGCTCAGAAATTAAAAAAAATTAATTCTGAAGAGGCATTTGCAAGAAGAGCGAGATTTACTACCTGTAATTTGGATACGCCACACTTTGCATTCAGAACTTCAAAAATGAAAATCATCAATAATAAAATTGGTGTTTCTGGTCCTGCATTTCCTGAGTTTGAAGGAGTGCCCATGCCCATTGGAATTCCTTTTGGATTATATCCTTTAAGTCGGGGCCGGCATTCAGGAATTTTGCCGCCTTCATTTATCACGAGTGAAGATTTTGGAGTTGGACTAGAGAACTTTGGCTATTATAAAGTGCTTAACGATAATGTAGATTTTACCACACGTGCCAATCTATATTCCTATGGAGGTTGGTTGGTAAATCTGAATTCGAAATATATTAAAAGGTATCGGTACACGGGAAATTTGAACATTACTTTTCAAAATAGTAAGATTTTAAATAAGTCGGGTTATAGTCAGGATGAATTCAATGTTTCAAAATCCTATATGATAAACTGGAGTCATAGTAGCGATCAAAGGGCAAGACCTGGAACTACCTTTGGTGCGAGTGTGAATTTTGGTAGCACTAAGTTTAATAAGACATTACTAAATAATCCGTATCAAAATTTTAATAACCAGTTAAGTTCTTCCATCAATTATGGTAAAGATTGGGGCGGTAAATACAATCTTTCTTTGAATATGAACCACAACCAAAACAGTGTTACAGGTTTAGTGAACATGAATTTACCCACTGCTAATTTTAATGTAATTACATTTTATCCCTTTCAAAAAAAGGAAAGTATTGGATCACCAAAATGGTATGAAAAGTTAGGACTTGGCTATAGTGGTAATTTACAAAACCAGTTCTCGTTTTATGATTCCACTTTCAATTTCAGAAGAATGATTGACACCATGCAGTGGGGTGCACAACATAATATTCCTATTACTTTATCACTTCCTTCACTGGGGCCAATTACTGTTTCACCAAGTATTTCATATGAAGAAAGATGGTATGGTCAAAGGAATTTCAAAAGTTGGGATAGTGCCAAGCATAAGGTTGACACAACCATACAAAAAGGTTTTTATACTGCTCGTCAGATGAGTTTTGGTATTGGAATGAATACAAGAATATTCGGTACTTATAACTTTAAAAATTCTAAAGGGATTCAAAAAATCAGACATGAGATAAGACCTAATATTTCGATTAATTATAAGCCTGATATGGCTCAGCAATATTATTACAGCACACAAGTGGATACTTCTGGTCGTAAAGTTCGATTTTCTCAATTTGACGGGGGGATTATTGGCTCGTTCTCAGAAGGAAAATTTGGGGGTATGGGTTTTGGGGTAGACAATTTATTGGAAATGAAAGTGAAGGATAAAACGGATTCAACTGGAGTGGCAACAAAAAAAGTGAAGCTAATTGATGGATTCGGGTTCTCATCTAATTACAATTTCATGGCAGATAGTTTTGGTGTTGGCAATTTTAATCTCTATGCTCGTAGTACGCTATTTGAAAAAATTAATATTACTGCGAATGCCAACTTAGATCCTTATAAAGTGGATAATAAGGGCTATCGGGTAAACGAATTATTATTCGATCCTGCTCATTTTAAATTTGGAAGAATTACTAGTGCCAACCTGGCTATATCTACCTCATTCAAGAGTAAGTCTAAAGATGAAAAAGCAGGAAAAACAACAAAGGAATTACCACTTGATCCATTTATGACTCCAGATGAACAACAAAGGCAGTTGCAATTTGCAAGAGCCAATCCAGCAGAGTTTACAGATTTCAATGTGCCATGGTCGCTTAGTTTTTCCTATTCACTCAATTACAGTAGAACACTAAAGGCCGATTATAGTGGTTGGGAAAGCACTATTTATTCTTCGATGAATTTTAATGGTGATTTTACTTTAACTCCAAAATGGAAAATGGGAGGCACTGGTTATTTTGATTTTAATCAGGGGAAATTGCAACAATTAAGTATGTTTATTACCAGAGAAATGCATTGTTGGCAATTGGCTATCAATATTACTCCAATTGGATTGTATCGTTCTTTCAATATTACGCTTAACCCAAAATCGGGTATTCTCCGTGATTTAAAAATCAACCGTAGTAGAACTTTCTCGAACTACTAAGAAAAGGAGAGAAGTGAAAAGTGAAAAGTAAAAATTTAAATGTAAAATTAAGTTTCCCCTCCATCGCATGCGATGGAGGGGACGCCGATTCCGCGACCGCGGAATACGGCTGGGGTGGTTGAATCTCTTTAGATAATTTTACTCATTAGCCACATAATAATCCCTCATCACCCCAAATACCTTATCCCTCAATTCTTTTGAAGTATACCCTTCCACTTCTATAGCTGGAAGAAAATGTATCGCCACCGGATGAGGAACCAACCAAAAACTTTTATCGGATGGCATTGCTTTTTTAGTATGTAGGATTACTGCAGGTATTACTGAAGTTTTGGTATCTACTGCTAATTTAAAAGCCCCATCATAAAATTGCTTTAATGGTTCATTCGATTTATTTCTAGTGCCTTCAGGAAAGATGCACATATGGAATCCTTTTTTCAATGCGGCTTTCATGTCTTCAAAACTTTTTCTTCTACTAGCATCACTATTGCGGTCAACTAAAACAGAACCACGGGCATAATAAAAACCAAATAAAGGCACTTTCGTAAATTCTTTTTTTGCAATAGTTTGGTTGGGGCCAGGAATAAAAGGTGCAGATAAAGGAACATCTAATAGGGCATTATGATTGCAGGTTACCACATAGGTCTTTCCCTTTTCAAAATGCTCTTTTCCTTTAATGGTAACCGGGCATCCAATTAAATGTAACCAGGTCCATTGCCATCCACGTGCGATGCTGATGAACCACCACATTCCCTTTGGATCCTTAATTAGTTTGGTTAGCAGCGAAGGAATTATGATGATTAAAAAAGTTCCTGCAAAACTTATTAAACCCCAGAATGCCCAGATTCTGGCAAAAATTTGTAAAAGAATTCCTGGCTTAGATTGTATCGATTTCATCGTTTAAGAATATAAGGTGCAATATCTTAATTTAATTTGAGAAAATTGGTAGGCTATAGTTTCCAATCGATTGGGTCAAATCCTTTTTGCATCAGGTACTCATTTGATTTGCTAAAATGTTTGCATCCAAAAAAACCTTTCTCAGCACTAAAAGGAGAGGGGTGAGCTGCTTTTAAAACAAAGTGTTTATTCCCATCAATTAGTAGTTGTTTTTCCTGCGCAAATTTTCCCCATAATAAAAAAACCAGATCCTTTTTATTTGCTGATAGGGTACTAATTACAGCATCTGTAAAAGTGAGCCATCCTATTTGGGCATGACTAGCAGGTTCATCAGCTCGAACAGTTAAGCTGGCATTAAGTAAAAGCACTCCTTTTTCAGCCCAGGCAGTAAGGTTCCCAGAAGTAGGAATTGAAATGCCGATATCAGATTGAAGCTCTTTAAATATGTTTTTCAAGGATCGGGGAATGGCCACTCCATCTTGTACAGAAAAGCTTAAACCATGTGCTTGATTTGGGCCATGATAGGGATCTTGTCCTAAAATCACCAGTTTTACTTGATCAAAAGGCGTTTTTTCAAAAGCTTTAAAAATATTATTTCCAGCAGGATAGATTTGTCTGTTTAAGGCCTTTTCAGCCTTTAAATGGTCTACTAATTGCAGAAAATAGGGTTTTTTAAACTCCTCTTTTAGCTGTTCTTTCCAACTTTCTTCCATTTTTATGGTCATTGTTTGCAAATGGTTTTGGATGCAAACTAATTAAAATTTATTTTTGCCGCCCTTCAGATAAGGTAACACTGTTTGAAGTACAAAAATTTAGGTTCGGTAGCTCAGCTGGATAGAGCAACTGCCTTCTAAGCAGTAGGTCATTGGTTCGAATCCAATCCGGATCACAAATCCTTTTATGGAAACAAGAAAATACCCCAACCTCGTTTGAAGTTGGGGTATTTTTTAGTTAATGAAGATTTACATATCTCATTTAGTCAATTGCGGCTTGATCCTAAAAATGATTTCTGAAATGGTTCCATCAGCTTTGTCATTACCTCTTTTATGAACACCGTTATAAGATTCTTTTAATAAAGATTCCAATACACTTAAATCACCCCTGGTCGGTGCTCCTTTTGTATTAGCAATATCTTCCAGGTCAATTTCTTTATCAGAAACAAAAATTTTAAATACTTCATTTCCATAAGGTTTTTCGATTCTAATTTTAAATTCTTTTGGGTCAAATACAAAACTGGTTTCACTCGGAATAAATCTTAAACTATTTGGCAATATAGGTTTTTGATTTTCACCTGCTATTTTCTTTGGTAAAATGGCATTTATAATTCCGTCTGGTTGTAAATCCAGTATATTGATATAGGCGGGTTTCTTGCCTGTATTTTTAATAGATAAAGTTATTTCATCACCTTCTGTAAATTCATAAAGTCCATTGATCTTTTTTGATTCGATCAAATTTGTATCTGCTTTGTCATTCACAACTGGAACTAATTTTACTTCCATACTAATTCCTTCTGTTTTGGCTTGTAATCCGAGTAAAAACTGATGTTGAATGTATTGTTTCAATTTTGATTTCAAATCATCTGTATTGGAAAGTACGCTAGACAACTCACTAAAAAAATAACCATTTGAAGCTACAATCAATGAATCTTTTTCTATTCCTTTTACTAATAATAAATCTGGTTTTGATTGTAGATCAACCGATGGAAATGAAGAAAGAGAAGAAGCTATTTTTTTAGCATCTTCTAAAGTAAACGCACTATATTTTGTTGTTGATGGTTTTGTTGCAATTTGCAAGGCCACCGGATTAATGTTATATACCGGGTCTGAAATAAAAACCCATCCATCATATACCTGCTTAAAATTTAGTGGTTCTTCTAGTTGAACGGTTGCAATAAAATTATCAGTAAATACTACTGTTCCTTTTGCGATGGGTTTTTTAAGAGTAGGGTCGGTGGTACCTGCACCATGAACCAATAACTTTGCACCAACCCCCAAACCAGCCACAGCACCTCCTTTTACTGTAATCTTTTTTTCATTAATGATTTCATTGATTTCAAAAAAAGCGGTTTGCTGTAAATACGATCCTCCAAACAAAGTTCTTGTTGCTGCATTGCCTTCTAAAACAGGATGCTGATCCTGAGCAGAAATATTCATCATGCCTTGAATCCGGGCAAAAAATGAACGATACGTGGTGTTGGGATTTAATTGAGAGAATGATTGATATAATGCATAACTCAAAGGCCCAATTTCTTTTCCATTTTCATCTTTTGTTTCAGTATCTAATTCTTCAGGCCTTGTTGCCGAAATAACATTGTAGGAGGAAAGTTGTTGATCTTGAAAACTGGTTAAGGTTTGTTTGAACAGCTGACTACTATCGGATACTTTATGTTTGGAAGGGTTAAAGTTTTTAGAAACCAACGGTGCTTTACCACCCCTTACTTTATTGGCACCTCGAGTTGCACCTCCAGAGCAACAAAAATCAAGCGTAACAACCAGATCCCCTTTACTTCCAAGCTTAGCCCTGATTTGTTTCAACAGATCACCCAATACATGGCCCCTTAAATATTTTGCCATTTCATTGTTTAACTGAATACTATCGTTGATATCTATTTTTTCTAAAGAGAGTGCATCATAAGGAACCAGGCATTCGTCCAATCCATCTATTTTATTATCCCGATCCGCTTCTACCTGTGTTCCGTGTCCAGAAAAATGAATAAATACGATATCCCCTTTTTTAATACGATTGTTTAAATCGTTGAAGGCCTCTTTGATACCCGGTACAGTTACTTTATTGTCTGTTACTGTTACAATGCAAGAGGGTTGAAATCCAATCCACTGTAATGCCTTAGAGATATGAACAATATCATTGGAAGAGGAAAGTTTATCCCAACCACCCTTTTCAGGGTAGTCTGAAATGGCAAATAGCAAAGCGTGTTTGGTTGGTTTGTTTTCTTGACTATTACCGATTGATGGCGCCCATAAAATAAAAATTGCCAGGTAAATTGGTAGGAACAATTTCATATTTTTCTTATTTACTTAATAAGCAATGAAATATCATCTAACACGCTTTTTATTAATTGATCTTTTTGATCCAGACTGCCCGTTTTTATGATTTCATTTCCAACCCCTTTTTTCTGTGCAACCAAATGAACTTTAATAGTTAATGCATTTCCCTGAACATCATAACTTCCTCGAATAGAATAAGCGTCTTCGCCTCGATATGTTCCAATAAAGGAAAGGATACTTTGTTTTCCCATTGATGATCTGAGGGCTAACTCTTTATCGAAATCTCCTCCTAGTTGTATGTCATCAATGAGTAAACTAACATCGCCAGTGAACAAAACAGATCTCGAAAATATTTTTTTTGGTTCACTATTGATATGGATTCCGTCTTTCACTTCTCTATCTGCGATGCCAACATCAAAACTGGCATTGCCCACTATTTGCGGCTCTTGACGACCTCCAATAGATTTAGCTAATTCTCTCACATTATCTGAAGCATTATTAAACCACCTTGTTACATCAATAAATTTGTCATCCTTTAATCCAGTTCCCAGTTTAATTCCGGAAAGTAAACTATAGGTAAGTAGTCCCTGACCAAATTGACTAGCTTCAAAAGCGGATTGTCCAGATGCAGATGCTGACAAAATAAAGATGCCTGTTTTATCTTTCAAATTTTCTAATGCCTTTACCTGATCTGGTGGAATATCTCTTCTTGCTATTTGATTTTGTATATCTTCTAAAGCCTTCCCGCTATTGCAGGCATCTAATATCAGAAGTTGCTTATTGGCTTTAATTTTTCGCATCCATTCATTTAATTCATCAGTACTGATAGCAACATCTTTTTCAACGCCGTTAAGTTCAAAAGAAGAAGCGTCGGCAGTTAGAATAAAGAAATTTTTCTGTCCACTCAATAACACACCATGTCCTGCAAAGAATAAAACAAAAATATCATCCGCCTTAGCGGTATTGGCGATTTCTTCAATTTTTTGTTGGATCCCATTTTTACTTGGCCAGTTAAGGTTTCCTTTTTCTGTACTAAAAGTGTAAGTAAAAACATGTGCATTGCCCAGTAATTTTATGGCAGAAGCGGTTACAGCTGATGCAAAACTTTCTGCATCAGTGGATGCGTAATTTAATTTTAGTTTATCGCCTTTATATTGATTGATGCCTATTGAAACTAAATAAATATTCGGCACCACATTATTATCTTTCTTCAAAACAGCAGTTTCAACTACGCCACCCCTTGAGGTCATTTCACCATTAGTAGTTGTGGCTTTAACTGAAACAGTATTTGCTTTGCCAGATACAAAATAGGGTCGGAGTTCTTCTGCTTGGACTGATAATAAATAGCCTTCATTATTTTTGGATAATTTGTTCAAAGGGTATTCGGTTCTCAATTTTGAATTAATAAAGAGTTGTACAGTACCAATCCCGCCATTCCTTGGAATTACAAGGAATTCATATTTCCCATTGTTGATCCCTTTTTGAATTACAGTTGGCGTATTATTACAAATCTGTATCTCCGATAATTTTTTTGCTGTGATAGGTAATTTATTGGTGCCTAAAATCATTGGAATCAATCCTGGCTGCCAACTTAAATCCTCAAATTGTTCTAACTCAATTACTTCAGTGCCACAAGTGAAATATAATAATTTTCTAGCTTCAGAAGTGCCATCGTACCGATCATAGGGATCAATGGCTAAATAATCAAATTGATTATCCACTGCAAAAAAGGTATACAATAATTCTCCATTCGATGTCCATTTTTTAAAAGTATTATCTAGGGAATTTGTGATGATATAATTTCCATCTGGACTAAATTGAGCAGATATCACATCGTCTGTATGACCCTTTAGTTTTGCTTTTTCATCGCCAGAATTTACATCCCATAATCTAGCAGAATTATCACCAAAGCTAATGATGACTTTCTCGCCGTTTGGGCTAAATCTTAAATCAGTCGGGGATACATTATTTTTGGATGGAAGATTTTTTAAAGTTGAAATTATTTTATTTAATTTGATATCAAAAATTCTAATAGATAAAGCGTTCTGAATGGTGGTTCCTCCAAAAAGAATTTTTGTTCCATCCGGGTTAAACACAGCTATTTGGGGAATAAAAAGAACATTATCAAGAATTATTTTGCCAATAAAATGACCATCAGTAGCATCCCATATTTGTGGGGCCTCAATTTTAAAAAAATCTTGGTTTTCCTGGAGAATGATAATTTTTTTACTGTCGGGGCTAAAAGAAGCATCCCAAATAATTTTTTGATTAAGTTCCTTAAAACTTGTAATTAAATTACCAGTACTTGCATCATATAACTGGATGAAAGAGCCCTCCCCACTTTGAGTGCGGACTAAAAAACGTTGCGCGTCTGCGCTAAAAATAGATTTTTCAATTTCGGCATCGGGGTTATTAATTTTTTTGACAAAAGCATATTTTCCTAAGCTTTTTGACCAAACATATAAATTTGAACTACTATCATTTGATGTACTAATTATTTTTAATTGATCAGAACTTATGGATGCACTACTCACCCTAGCTTGATGGCCTTTTAAAGTTTGAATGAGTTTCGAATTATTAGCATCCCATATTTTGATGGTACTATCGTCTGAAGTAGTGATCACCAATTTACCGTCTTTACTAAATTCTGCGCTATTGATTGCATTAGTATGCCCAATTAATAGATTTATAATCTTAGAATTGTTATCCCAGATTCGAGCAATCCCATCATCATTAGCAGTGACGATTTTGTTGCCATCTGCACTGTAATTAATATCATGGGAAGGGTAAGTGTGACCATCTAAATCAACAATGGGTTCTTCCGTATTGATATCCCATATTTGTGCCAATTGATTTTGTAATCCAGTTACAAACTTTGTTCCATCAATATTGAATTGGATACTATTGACACCATCAAAAAAATCTATAATTCTGATTGTTCGTCCTGAGTTAGCATCCCAAATTTGAACAGCATTCTCATAGCAGGCAGCCAATAGTTGGCCATCCCGACTAAATTGTAACTGAGAGATTTTACCCAGATCTTTCTGACTAGCAATGGTAGTTAGTGGCTTTCCCGTATTAATATCCCAAAGGGTAATTACATTTTCTGTAGAAGTGCAGACTTTTTTATTGTCAGTAGTAAATTTGGAATATAAAACCTTGTTATTACATTTTAAAAGGTATAAAAAACTGCCATTTTTATCATACACGATAGCAGTGCTATCTTCTGAGCCAGTCACTATTTTACTTCCATCCGGGCTATAATCTGCATCATTTAATGTTCGAGTGTGGCCCATTAATTTTGCAACCTGTTTTCCACTATTTAAACTCCAAATCTGTGCAAATTTTTTTCCACCAAATGTTACGGCTTCAGTATTTGAAACACTGATTACCGATTGTTTCATTGAATCTTCTGTATTTTTAATTTTCATTTTCAAGGCTCCCGATTTGGGATCATAAATTCGAAGTGAAGCATCGGAAAATGTAGCATAAATAAAGCTTCCGTCTTTTGAAAAGTTAGCTTCTAGAATGTCAGCTATTTTTGAATCAATTTTTGAGATTAGGTCACCCGAAATAGAATTCCAGATTCTTGCTGAATTGTCGTTAGATACCGTGAGAATGTAATTGCCATCTGGGCTAAAATTTCCAGAAAAAATGGCAGCTTTATGCCCTTTTAAATTGCCTAATAAAATTCCTGTCTCTGCATCCCAAATATCTGCTGTTTTATCATCCGAAACAGTGAGAATTCGTTTGCCATCTGCGCTGTACTGGGCATCATTAACTGATTCGGTATGCCCAATCGGAAGTATGAGTTTAGGAGCTTGCGCAATTGTTGAGGAAGTTATTGCAGTTATAGCAATAGCTAGGAGGGAAGGCTTAAACATATAAGTGGGGTTTGACTATAATACTATAATATATGACGAAAAAATTGAAAATTTCAATAAAAACAACTAATATTATCATCTAAACTCAAAAAATCATTCACATGAAAAAAATTACTTCATTCTTTTTGGCTTGTCTTTTAGTAGGTATGACAATTTCTAGTTGTGGCACTGGTGCAGATAAAACTGCAACTGCAGATTCTTCTGCTGTTAAAAAAGATTCAGCTATGCCAACTCCTGCTGTTATTGATACTGTAGGTATTAAAGATAGTGGTACTGGTAAGCCCATTGTACCTCCAAAATCATAATTTATAGTCTCTATTCACTATAATAAATAGGAAAATAAAGCCTTTGCCCAAATATTGATTCTTCTATATTTAGGGTGAAGGCTTTTTTAATTTTAAATGGGACTGCTTAATATGAATCGCTTCTTCGCTTTTAGTTTTATGATGGTGAACCGTAAGTTTATCTATTAGCCAACCTTCCACCCGATGATGTGTTGGAATTAATAATGCTGCTATGCATACAAAAATTAATAATTGAAAAATGGGGGTATGATTCGTTATTGTTGCAACAAATGGATGAAATAATAAAGTGATGTATTCAAATAATAATAGCAATGAAATGATTCCAAGAGTTTTAATAGCCTTAACATGAACCTTGCGTTTGCTTAGAAATACTGTTAACAAGAAAAAAATGGGAATAAAGATCCCAATGAGCATCAATTGCAGTTGTTGGTCTCTTTCTGCCGATTCCTTTCTTTTAGCCTCTGCTAATTCGGCTTGTCTGATCTCTTCATTAAAAGTTTTAAACTGGAACTCTTTTACTTTTTCCTGGCTATTTGTAATGGATTGAATAGCAATCTCTTTTTCCTTATAATAAAGTGCACTATCATATCTTCCGATAGTTTTATGAAAGTTGCTGAGGAAAACACAAGCATCAATTAGCCTTGAGGGGAAACTATCTTTTTCAGCGATATGAAATACTTCCCAGGCAAGCTTTACAGCAGAATCTTTGTGATTTTCAAGTAGAAGTAGATTGGCTAAATTTAATGATCCTTCACAAATCAGGTCATCATTTTTTGTCATTCTTAGGTTTACTAATGCAAGGATATAATTTTCTTTAGCACTGATTAAATCTTTAGCTTTTTTGAAACAATTCCCTAATCCAATATAAGAAGCACCCAAGAATTCAAGATTTTTTGTTTTTGGGTTGCTGGCAATTTGAAAAGCCTTTTTATAATAGATCAAAGCAGTATCATTTTTATTTAGTCGATCGTATAAGTCTCCAAGATTTTGGTAACTATTGTATTCGATTTTTACTAATTTATTAGCTTTAATAATAGAGTCGGATCTTAAATAATATGGCAAAGCCCTTTTATAATCTAATTGTTGTGTATAAATAATACCAATATTCATAAGTGTTTTCGCCATAGTGGAAGTCAAATTAGTTTTCTCTGACAATTCCTCTTGTTTCAAAAACATTTCAAGTGACTTGTTATAATCCCCCATGATGTTATAGGAATTTGCCATTGTACTAAGAGCACGTAATTCCTCTGCGAATGATTTTGTTTCGTGTGCAAGTTTGTATGCCTCCTTTGCAGTTATAATACTTTTAGTGGGGTTGGATAAATAATACTCAGTAGCCAAATCATTTAGTAAACGGATCCGATTCGAATCAATTTTTTCGGTCTCTAGAATTGCTGTAATACTATCAGCATCAATATTTTGTGCTTGTGTATTGGAAAAGAAACATATTAAAAGACAAAAAAGTATAATTTTTTTCATGAGCAGGTTATCCTTCTATACCATCACTAAAGATGGAGTTAATCATTATAAATTGTTATATTGTTTATAGAAAAAATAATATGAAAGGGGTTACCCACATAACTTTCTATATATGAAAAGTAAACAGATAATCAGGAATAAAAAAATATTCCTTCCTCTGATACTCTTTTTGAGCATCAGTTTAAATACAATTGGACAAAGTTTTTATCATCTTCAATTCGCATATCCGGAATTGAACCACAACTCAATATTTAAAGCTTTTTTGATTCAATATGATGATAATGATGGAATTGTAAGAATTGGTTATTTCGATTCTTTGCAACAGAAACAAATTATCACAGAATGTCAAATACAATGGTCAACTCAACCCACTAACTTAGACAGTACCAACTACTTAATTAAATTAGTTAACCCAAAATCAATACAAGGTGTTTCAAGTATACATTTTGAATTGTTTGCGTTTATTTTTAAATCTATTAAAGGGGAACAGGTAAAACAACCAGTTTCTTTTGCATCACTATCTTCGAATGGAACCATAATAAAGTCCATGGATTTTTTAAATCAAAATAGTTTAACTGAATCTGATATCAATGAAAAAATACTGGATGGTTTATTTTTGAGTGATGAACCTATTTATAAAAACTACACTAAAGCAAAATCAAGAGGCGGCCCTAATTGGGGCAAATCAATACCCACTTTACATGTTTATATTTTAGCCGATTTATTCGATACCCATATTGGTGTTGGATGTGATGAAGATCGAAAAAAATTGATTCAATTTTATACTTCAGTGGCAACCCGACTTAAAATTAGATTAGATACCGTTATCATTACAAATGAAAGATATAATCGCAGTGGCGTTCAAATGGCGTTAGATTCCTTAAAGCCAGGAACTAATGATATTGTGGTTTTTCATTACACTGGCCATGGATTTAATCGGGAAGATCCTAATGATCCTTATCCTAATCTTTTTCTTGTGCCATATCCTGATAGGCCAGTTTGGGAAAATTTAAAAGCAAAAGAACAGGAAGAGGCTTTACGTAATGCTACAATGGGTATTCAAGAAATTTATAAAATAATAGTATCAAAAGGTGCGAGATTAAATTGTGTGTTTAGCGATTGTTGTAATACGGAGTATAAATTGAAAAATGTTCCAATGATTGATGACGGTAAAACCAAAAGAGGTTTTTTTACTTTATATCCTGATTATTGTAAGAAATTATTTATTGATGAAAGAGCTTCTTTTTTAGCGACTGCAGTAAAAAAAGGAGAACAAGCCGCAAGTAATGCCAGAATCGGAAGTTTGTATACGGATAATTATTTGCAGATATTAGGGAAGTATTTAACCCCAGCGTATAACGGAAGTATTGAAGATGTAAACTGGAATTCAATTCTTATCAATACGGACGATAAAACTAAAGCAACAGCCCCAACTATTTATAATAGATTAACAAAAGCTGCTTTTAATATGAGTCCGTTTTTTGAAATTCAGAAAAATTAATTTTATGATTAAAAGTCCGTACATCAATTTTAAGAAACTATAATAGGGATGGACAGGGATATTGTGATTTAGATGTTATAATGATGGGAGATAGCTCTAAAAAAACCAGGAAAATAATGTCACAAAATAGGGTTGTAAATTTGTACTTTTTGATTTCAATATCATAGATATTATTAAGATTAGCAAAATTTTCCATTTAAATATGTATTTTTATTACACTATTTAAATTTTCATTATAATTGAAACGAACAATTAAATATATATCTGTAAGTATTATCCTGGTGGGCTTATTGTTTTTTTCGTGTAAAAAAACAAGTCTATTATCATTGGATGATTATCTCAATATTACTATTAATGGGGTTGATTATAATAGAGTTACCGATAGTGGGTATTTGTTTACAAACCAAAAAGGTTGTATTAATAATAAATCGTATATATTAGAAAAGGTGGGACAGGTTAGTACCGCAACTTTCTTTTTTCATGTGTATATTAATTACTATCAAAATAATAGTGATTTTATGAATACTTTGCCAGGTGATTATTCTATAACACCTGCATTTATCCCTAATAATGCACCTTGTAATTTAGGAATAGAGCTTTCCTGTGATAGTGTACCTTATTCTACAACAAGCTCTTGGGTGTTACAAAACCCAGGAAATAAAACCTATAGTGTAAAAAGTATTAGCCCGATAGGTGAAACGAGTAGTTCTAAATTATACCAAGTAATAGGAGAGTTCGCTGTTGACTTTAAAGACAGTACAAACAAGCTAATCCCTGTTTCCGGGAAATTTCAAAAGACAATTTCTGTCTTAAAGCCATAAATCACAACAAAACTGAGGTATTTATGTCATTAATAAGTGATACCAATAAGAGCGAGTGGGAATAGGTTAGATTTTGTCTTCCAATTCTGCATGTGCTATTACATATTTGAACATGATGAAGTAGATCATTACAACTGCTGCAATTACAAGAAGGTAACTCATGGCGGGGGAGATTATTTGTTTTTTAATTTTTTAATCGTCTAAATAATAATATACAAATTATGTGCCACGTTATATGCAAGTTGAATGTAAATGGACCATATTTGGCACATTTGACTTACCAGTAAAGTATTTTAAAACCTAACCTATTGATAATTATTATTTTAGAATACAACATGTTTGTGTTTTTATCGTGATTTTTTTTTTGGCAAGCTATTTGACTATTCTTAATAAATATATTTTTAATATTTACCATTGCTTTTAATCCTTTCTTATGAATAGCTCACGTGTTTCTGTATATAAAATTTCAAAAGCAATTATTAGCCCTTATAGATTCAGGGTAATTTTTCTGTTATTTTCAATTTTTCTATTTTCCGCAGCGAATGCAAAAAAAGTCATAATAGGTTCAGGATCAGGGTCGGTTTCACAAACTAGCATGACAGGACTTAATGCTGGAGACACTATCGCAATTAAGCCAGGAACTTATGCAGGAGGTGGACAGTTTAGCAATTTGCGCGATCTTACTATCATTAACAATGGAGGGATAGTTACCTTTACTGGTACTGTTATCTGGGGAGGTAATACCATGCATAATATGAAATGGACTGGAGTGGGTTATACTGGTGCATTTTATGGATTTGTATTTAATACTTCCAGAGCAATATATGGGCAGGCTTCTCACACAGATAGTACAAGATTTGATCACCTTGATTTTGAGAATGCATCCATTGCTGCATTTGATTTTGGCGATAGTAATTATGGTGTTACTTACAATGGCAATAGTGCAACTTTTAAAATGCACTGCATGACTTTTTCAGATATTAAAGTTTTTAATTCATCCTTTTTTCTAATAACTGGGTATAATAATCCAGCTGATGCAAATAATAATATTTGTGATTCGGTGGATATGCATAATATTATCATAAAAGATTTACAAGGTCCGGGTCAGCAGGTTCGGGGGTCTATCACACATTTTAATGTTTACAACTGGAATATTACTTATTCAGGCACCAATAATCAAACAGGTGATCAAGGGATCCTATATCTAAGTGGAAATGGCAGTATTCATCATAATTACATGCATGGGGGACGAGGATATTTAGCAAGGATAGTTGGATTTAGTATTAAGCCTTTACAAGATTCAGTGCTATTCTATAATAATATTATTTTGTCTACTACGCAATATGGAGGGTTTGATATTAGATGCGATAATTCTGATGTGCCGTGGAAAACTTCTAAATATTTTAATCCCATCAAGAACGTATATGCAGTAAATAACACAGTTGGGAACAAGTGGAATCAGGGCTTTGTTGTGCCAGTTGTAGTACAATATCAAATGCAAAATAATAATATTCTGTATTGTAAAAACAACCTCAGTTTTGCAGCAGACCCAAATATATCTAATTTACCAGATGAAGGAATTTTAGTGGACTATAATATGGAAACTGGTAATATAGTTGATACCTCTAATAACAGATATTTTAGTGCTGTAGACATCTTAAATTATTTGCAAGATACTTTAGCAACATCTAGGCCAAAAGCGACTTCGTCATTAAATGGAGGTGGTTTGTCGTTCAATTTTCTCTTAACTGATTTTTATAATAAAATAAGACCTGCATCACCTTCTATCGGTGCTGTTGAATATGCTGGTATTTCTAGTACTGTATTAGCGAATGCTGGGCCAAATCAAACAATTACTCTACCACTAGATTCTGTTAGTTTAACTGGATTGGCTTCAACCGCCCTCAATTCTACAATAAGTACATATCAATGGGCACAAATATCAGGACCCAGTATTGCAAAATTTGGAACTCCAAATTCTGGCACAACAATGGCCACAACCTTAAAAGCAGGAGTGTATATTTTTGGGCTATTAGTAATAAATAATTATAAAGATTCTTCAGCATCATCAGTAACGATAACAGTGATCCCTCAAAATCTTCCTCCAGTCGTGAATGTTGGTACAGATCAAACAATAACTGCTCCTGTAAGCAGTGTAACAGTTGATGGTTCTTTGTCGAAAGATCCAGATGGTTCAATTGCCTCCTATAGTTGGTCGCAAGTGTCAGGACCTTCCACAAGTACTATTGCAAATTCTAATGTAGCGAAGACAGCGATTTCTTCATTAGTTCCAGGTATTTACATTTTTAAATTAACAGTAACTGATAATCAAGGACTTTCTTCCTTTGCTCAAATCAGCGTCACTGTAAATGTAGCAACTGCCATTAATCCAATCCCCATTGATACGAATGAAGTTGGCTTTTTTGTATTCCCAAATCCCTCAAGAGATATAATGAATTTGCAGGTTTCAAATAATAAAATCGGAATTATGACAATTTCAGTGATTGATATTAGTGGAAAATTAATATTAAATGAAAAAGTGAATAAAAATTCTTCTAAAATAATCACTCCTATTAATGTTTCATCATTTTCTATTGGCACATATTTTTTAGTGATGAATTATAATAATTCCCGCACTGAGCATATCAAATTCATTAAGCAATAAGCTCTTTTTTTAATCAATCAACAATTGCTTAATACTATTTTAGTTTTTGATAATCGGCTTTCGTTTTGTTATTAAATTGAAATTTTGATATCAAAAAGAAATAGTCAAGATTGAATTTTACATGCCTATAAAAATCTCTTATGCTTGAAATGATTTTATTCTCAGTTGTTGCCAAATAGTCTCTGGTAATAGTGCTTGGTTCTTCATTTGTATTTGCATGATCAAATAAATCATTTTCTTTTATATTATCGTAAACGATGGCCTGACCCTTATTTCTTATAAAGGACATCATCATCAAATATTCAGCCTTATCGCTTTCCATAATACGTTCATCATATCTTCCAAAACGATCAAAAAAATCACTTCTTCTTAAATGACAATGATCGCTATACACATAAAACTTTCTGTATCCTGGCTTTCTAATATCAAATTTTATTTTTGAAAATTCATCTCGCATGGGTTCTAGGTATGGATAAACCCGATAACCATAATATTTAGCCATATCTATTGCAGGATTTTCTTCCATTAACAACAGAGAGTCTGCAAATTTTTGTGGGAATAAGGATGTTGGAAGAAAATCTTCTTGAATGTAAAGTACATAAGGGGTATGCGTAGCATCTTGCCCTTTATTAATATTGTTGGCTAAATTTCTATTAAAAGGTGTTGTGATTAATTTGAAATGAAATACGTTTTGTAATTCCATTAGTTTTTGTACATGTTCGGATGAACTCGCATCGTCCGAAACTACTATTTCAGCGAATTCCATTTCTAAATCATGAATCCTTTTTAGTAATCTTTCTAATGAGCTACTTCTATTATAATGGGTTATTAGTAGAGTAACATTTTTGAAAACAAATTGATTTTTTGTAGTGGTCTGTTTCATTTTTGTAAGTTAAGTATTGAAGTACTTTCTAAAAAGTTGGGTTAAATTCAATTTTATCTAAACCGATGAATGTAAACCCATCTTTTTTTAATTGTGGAATTATTAATTTAATGGTATCGAGTGTTTTGTTATTTAATTTTCTAAATTTTGTGGGCAGGTATTTCTTATTAGCTGTGGAATCGTGCATAAGGATTATCCCTTTCTTTTTTGAATTGATTAATTTTAAGTAGGCTTCTGCACATTTAGCAGCGCTTTTAAAATCTATCCTACTCCAGTACATCCAATCGCATGCATCAATATTCCAGCCTATTGGACCAATATAATTATAATTAGTTCTGAATTGGTCATTTACATGGTTACAAATTGATTCATTCCATTGACCATGAGGTGGTCGAAAATAAATTGTATTGTCGCTTGAATAGTCTTTGATTAAATCTTCGGTTTGAGAAAATTCAGGAATGAGGTCACCATCAGCATTCCAATATTTTACCAAATCAGGGTGGGTAGTTGTATGGTGGCCAATTATATGGCCCAAATCACTTACTTTTTTTGTGATTTCGGGGTATTTTAAAATAAATTTTCCAACCATGAAAAATGTGGCCACAATTTTCTGGTCGTGTAAATATTGGGCCAGCTCTAATGTTTTAGGTCCAAAATTTCCAATAAGCGTTGGTATGCCTGGACCATCATCAAAAGTTAGACATAGTTCCTTATCAGATAAATTATTTTCGATTAATGTTGTGCTTGAAAACATTTAATAAAGTTAATTAATCATTATAAATCGATTCTTTGTTGTTTTGGTTTTCTAGAAAAAAATTGTTGTATGCGGGTAATTATTACTTTAATAAAACCTTTATCAAAATTTAATCTTCTGTCTGAAGTCCATACGGTTGATGTATTGACGTAGTGAAGTTTTCCGAACTTATGGTTCCTTAGTTTTAATGCAAGCCAGCCATCCTCATTAGTTCCTGGAGGATGGTTATAACCTTCAACTTCTATTCCTTGTTCTCTTCTAAAACCAGAATTACAGCCAAAAACTTTGATTGCTTCATCCTTTAAAATTCCATCTATCCATCTTTTTATGTCACCGATGGATTCATATAAAAAATAGGAGATCCTGCTAATATTGACATCCGGAATAAATGAATATCTACCATAGACCACTGCTACCTTATTATTATTGATTAATGGGTTTACCATTTGTTCAACCCAATCAGGTGGATAAATTGAATCTGCATCAGCATTTAAAATATAAGTTCCTTTGGCATTTGCTAAACCTGCATTTCTTGCTGCAGTTATACTTTGAATTTTCTCTTCTATGCATCTAACTCCTGTAGCTTTGACGAGGGCATTTGTGTTATCTGTAGAATTATTATCAACAACAATAATTTCTATTGATTTTGATGATCGATTTTGTGTTATTGAAAATAATACTTCCAAAATATTTTTTTCTTCATTGTAAGCTGGAATAATGATGCTTACATCAATAGACGATTCCTTGTCTTTTAATATGTTTTGATAAGATTGGTATATAATGTCAGTCCCTTTACTTTTTTTGTTTCTAATATCTAGAGTTTCAGTTACAAATGAAGGAATTGATAAAGATCGCATATTGAAATAATTTATCGAAAATTTGATATTTAATTAGGGAGTAATTTAATGGTTAAACGTATTAAAAAAATAAAAATAGGATTATTTTTTTATATTATTTTCCTTAAAAATTTTATTATAAAAAGTAAGAAACCCGAAAATGGTAGAATGAAAAGAATTAAAGAAGACTGTTAGAAAGTAAAAGCTCTTGAAACTACTAATCAATTTTGTGATTCAATTGCCTGAATCTTAAGCATCAAGTTAGATATTTTTTCAGGCTGTAAAAAAGGGTAGAATAAATAAAATGTTAGGCAATTCATTTTTAATAAAAAACATGCCCGATAGAGGAGTTTATTTATGAGCAAGATTCTTCAATTTCCTGCTTTACGGATTAAATAAAATAATCCCATAAAGTAAACTAAAACAAAGGCTGCAATTGAATATAAATAAATCATTAACTAGGGATTTAAAATTAAATTTAGTATTCTGGCTTTATTTTAATATCCATAAATAAATCAATAAGTATAACAAATTAGGCGGGCCTTTTAATAATTTGATAACTAGTTAAATATCAATAACTTAGAAATTTTGTTTATGTAATAGTTAAGTAATAATTACATA
>JBAXXT010000010.1:0-70942 GCA_037127755.1 Bacteroidota bacterium | reverse complement strand
CATATATACCAAGACTTTCAAAGAACTATTAACTATTTTTACCGGACACTAGTGAATTTATCTATTTAATCAATTCTGTGCATATATAAAATCGGCAATAGATAACAAAATTTCGTCATAAGGTAAAAATTGTGAAGTTTTAATTGAAATATTTGATGAATTTACATTCAGTTAAAGGATTTATTGCCCGCTTATGAGTTATAAAATATTGATTATTGAAGATGAAAAAAGGATTAGAGAGTCTATTATTGAATTCTTAGAATTGAATCAATATGAAGTGATTGGTGCCGAAAATGGCGAGTCGGGAATAAGAATGGCTCATGCAGAAAAACCAGACTTTATTTTTTGTGATATGATGATGCCTGTTATAGATGGCATGGGGGTTTTAAAAGCCCTCAATTCTTCAAAAATGGCGGGAACTCCATTTATTTTTCTTACAGCACTTGCTCAAACTGAAGAATTAAATTCCGCAATGAGTATCGGTGCGGATGGATATATTTTCAAGCCCTTTAAATCAAAGGAACTGTTGGATGCTATTCAGAAATGGCTCAAATAAAATTACAATTCTATTCCAAGGCAATTTTGTGAGGTAAGATTATTTTAAAAGTGGTTCCAATATTTTGCCTGCTTTCAAATGTTATTTCCCCCCCATGTAATTCAACAAAGTAATGAACCAAAACTAATCCTATTCCATTGCCCTTGATATTTTGAACATTGGAAGCCCTGAAAAAAGATTTAAACATTTGAGCTTGTTCCTGAACCGGGATCCCCATCCCATAATCTGTAATATTAATTTCAACTTTATCATTCAGGTAATGAATACTAATTTTTGGCCCTTTTTTATCTTTTGAATACTTAAACGCGTTTGAAATTAAGTTTTCAAATATTAGGGTCATAAATATATTATCAAACTCAATCAAGGTAGCACTACCTATTTCCGAAAATTCTATTTTCCTATTATCTTCTTGAAGTTCGCTCTGCTTTATGATAACATCTTTTAATGTTTGACGAATATCAAGTTTGCATTTATTTATTTCGAAAGCGTCGGACTCGATTTTGCCTAACATTAAAATATCATTGATAAGTAATGTAAGTCTGTCAATTTCCTCATCAATTGATTGAATATGTTTTTTTGCTTTAGGAAGGTTTAGCTGATCTTCTTTTTCCAAATATAGGAGAGCAAGTTCTGCACTAGTTTTGATGGCAGTCATTGGCGTCCTAAATTCATGGGAAGCCATACTTACAAACTTCGATTTCAATTGATTTAATTGGCGTTCTTTTTCAAGAGAGGACAATAGTTGTTGCTCAAGGATCTTTCTTTCATCAATGATTCTCGAAGAGGCATTGATAAGCTTCCTGCCATAAAATTCATCATAAAATATTTTGGCATTGGTTTCAATCCAATGGTATCCTTCATTTTCATTTTTAAATCGATAGGTAGTATAACTATCTAAATCCTTTGAATGATATTGTGAATTCGAAAAATCGATTACGGAATCAATATCTTCCGGATGTATAAATTCTTTAACATTTTTTCCAGTCAATTCTTCAGCCGTAATACCTAAAAGGTTAACAAAGGAAGGAGACACATACAAGAATGTGCCATCTGTTTCTAAGAGGCAAACCAGGTCGTTTGTATTCTTAGATAAGAGCTCGTAACGATAAGTATTTTCTTTTTCAATTGTAATATCCTTTAACGTTCCAGTGGTTCCTTTAATATTGTTTTCAATATCCAATAGGAGGGTAGCGTAAACACGAATCCATTTTATTTTTCCAGATTTGGTGATATATCTTATTTCATGAGTGCAATAAGATTTTTCTCTATTGATTAAAGGAGTAAATAATATCTGATTTCTTTCTACATCATCAGGATGGAGATAGTGGAAGAATAAGGTGCCTACTGATTCTTCAATGGAGAATTCCATGATAGTTTTCCATGCGCTGTTCAAATAGCTCCAATTTCCTTGTTGGTCTGTTTGAAATACAATATCTGTAACATGATCTACCACATATTTATATTTCTCTTCACTCTCCATTAATTTCCGCTGCGATTCGTTTTGTTCAGTAATGTCTTTATTGATTGCTGTTAAACCACAGATCTCATTCGTGTTATTATAGCAAGGGGAAATTTTTAAATGAATTACCTGATTGCCCAGATATAACACGGTATCAATCAGGTCTCCATTCAACACTTTAGTATACCAGTTTCTAAGATTCAGACTAATGGAAGAATCGCCAATCACAAATGCTGTTTGTTTTCCAATTTCTGGTTTTTTACCCAGGTAACTGAAGTATAATTTGGAAAATGCTTCGTTGAAAGAAATGAATTTAAATTCTTTGTCGAGTGTATAATTTAGTTCCTGTGTAGCATTTACCTTTTTTTCTAAAGCATTGTTTAGATAAGATGCCGAGTTCAAGAGGATTTTATGAGTTGTAATGTCAAAGTGAAAAACCGAAACGCCCTCAACATTGTTTTTAATGATTATTGGGGAGAGCGCAATGTCATATTCTTTATCGGGGCTAGAAAATCTATGGGTATAAAAACCAGTTTGCATACATTTTGAATACGCTATTGTGTATTCTTGTTTTATGTAATCTGGGATATTCGGATGAAAAATGGAATCACCTAATTGAAATATTATTTCATAATTTTCCCAGGCCCATTTTTCGAACAATTTATTTTTTGAAATAATTCTGAATTCTTTGTCAATGGCGTAAAATATCAACCCAATATTATCTAATAAAATTTCAGCATAATAAGTATTCAGATCTAAGACTCTTTTACTTAATTTCTCTTCTTTAAGTGGATATAAATTCCCAATGATAGAAACGATTATATCATTTTCTTTAATTACAGTGCCAGCATTAATCACAGAAATATAGGTTCCGTCAGATTTTTTTGCTCTTACAGTAACTTTAAACTCTGATATTTCATTAATTCTAGTAAAAAAGTCATTTACTATTGCTACATCTTCCGGGTGAATTAAGGATTCCCAAAACCCCTGCTGATAAAAATCTTCTACAGGATACCCCATCAATTTTTCAACGGAAGGAGTAACATATACTATTGGATTACCCAATTCGCCAATATACATTACGGAATGCTTGGTGGAATTTAATGCGTTTAAAATTTGATTTTCGTTAATTTGTTTCATCTGGGGAGCATATAAAAAAACGAGAACTTAGTTTTTAAATCCTTCAAAAAAGTGAAAGAAGTTTATTTTATTGATGAATGGTATAACAGATTAATCAAAATCGTAATTATCTAATCATTTTGTTTTCCTTTTTAGGCGTTTTATCCATTTTACTATTTCATACCAGATTACTGTGCAAGTACCAATTCCAATAGCAGTTATAATTTGAATAAGTGTTAGTTGGGCAAATCCAAAGAATTGAGTTAGCATAGGAACAAAAATCAATAACCCTGTTATTGCAACAGTAATTAGAATGATAATCAAAACTAAATTGTTCTTGTATTTTAATGTGGTAAATAAGGAATAGTAAAAGGATCGATTTACTAAGGTTAATATAATATTAGCAGCAATTAAAACTGTAAATACGATTGTTCTAGTGGTTGCTTCATCTAACTTTTGATAAACTGCAATTTGATACGCAGCTAGTGTGCCAACTGTAATCATGAGCCCTTGAATAATACTGGTAGTTAATTCTTTCCAATTAAAAAAGGTATTGCTGAGTGCACGTGGTTTTTGACTCATCGTATTTTTCTCCATCGGCTCATTTTCATATATGATAGAACAAGTGGGTCCCATGATGAGTTCTAAAAAAATAATATGCACAGGACTGAAAATATTTGGATAGATCCAGCCAAGTGCCAGTGGCATAAATACGGTGAGTACAATTGGAATATGGATAGAGATAATATATTGAATCGCTTTTTTTAAGTTGGTATAGATTCTTCTACCCATAGCAATGGCATCTACCATCTTTGACAAATCATCTTCCACTAGAATTAATGATGCAGCTTGTTTTGCAATTTCAGTTCCTTTTTTGCCCATGGCAATTCCAATATGAGCTGCCTTCAGTGCGGGTCCGTCATTCACGCCATCCCCCGTCATCGCCACAATTTCATTATTTCTTTTTAATGCATTAATGATTCTTAGTTTTGCTTCAGGAAACATTCTAGTAAAAATTTGAGTTTCACTTACCTTTTTATCCAAATCTTCATCACTCAATAGCATCAATTCATCGCCTGTGATAGTTTTGTCATAACCTCTAAAGCCTACTTGTTCCGCTATCGATGCAGTGGTAGCGGCATTATCCCCTGTTACTATTTTAACAGTGATACCGGCTTTATAAAAGTGGTTAAGTACTTCTCTAATATTCTTTTTTGGTGGATCATAAAAAGCAAGAACACCTTTAAACTCAAATCTAAATTCCTGTTGTGTTTGAGGAAATTCATTATTACTATGTGTTGTTTCTGCTACACAGAGTACCCGATATCCTTCTGAAGTAAATAATGTAATCGCTTTTTGTATTTCTTGAATTTGAGCAGAATCTAAATTTGAAACATTCATGATGGCTTCGGGTGCACCTTTAGCAGCAATGATCCTTTGTCCAGTTTCATTTTCAAAAAGATGGGTCATCATTGGTGGCTTTCCACTAAGTGGATACTCGTGAATCATTTTGAAATGGGGTCGATCATCGGTTTCAGTTTGAGCAAGGTAACAATCGTGTAAAGCGATTTCCATGGGATCAAATGGAATAGGTTCACTTGCCCACATAGCTGTTCTGATCAGGTCCTTTTCAAAAACACTTAATTGCTGATTTGTATCACTGATTTTACCATCGTGCAATGCAAATATTTTTGCCAGGCTCATTTTATTTTCAGTGAGGGTTCCTGTTTTGTCGGTACAAATAACTGTGGCACTTCCTAGTGTTTCCACTGTTTTAGTTTGCTTTACAATAATTCCCATTTGCATTAAACGCCAGGCTCCTAATGCCATAAATGTGGCAAGTGCTACAGGGATTTCTTCTGGTAAAATACTCATGGCAAGCGTAAGTGCTTTGAGTAAACTATCGAGTAAATCTTTTGATTGAAAATAATTAATAAGCCATACAATCAGAAAAACAATGGCACCAATGATGACCATCTTCTTTACAAAATTAAAAATTTGCTTTTCGAGAGGTGTCTTTTCTTCTTCAATACTTTCTAAACTCTTTCCAATCTTTCCTAATTTGGTATCGTTTCCCGTAGCAGTTACAGTTGCAATAGCTAACCCCCCTGCAACACTGGTACCCCGATATATAAATGGTTCATCTTTTGTAGCATCTTTAAATACTGAAAAAGATTCTCCGGTAAGAACGGATTCATTTACAGAGAAATCATTTGATCTCACAATGGTACCATCTGCGGCGATAGAATTACCTTCTTCCACCATTAAATAATCACCTACTACTAATTCATCGCTTTTTATTTCAATCAGTTCGCCATTGCGTATTACTTTTGAACTGGGTTCTGAAAAATCTTTTAATTTTTCTAGTGCATTTCTACTTCGCTTATCTTGATATAAGGATATTGCCGCAACTAAAACGATGGCGCAGGATAAAAAAATACCATCACCAGTTTTGCCACTGATGAAATAGATAATGGATGCTGCTAATAATAGAACCACCATCGGTTCTTTTGCCAGACTCTTTACAGCATCTATAAAACCATTTTCCTTTTTGTATTCGAGCGTATTATGGCCAAATTTTGCCCTTGCTTCGATCACTTGTTGATCAGTTAAACCGTCAATATTGTAATTATTGTTTGCCATTTTATGGAATTGTATAAACTGCATATTACTGCAATAGTGACAATACTTCCAATGATAATGGTCAGGTTTTATTTAAAGGCCTAATACGGTCTTCAGTTTTGCATAGCCAGACTTGCTTACCGGCAGTTTTTGGCCGGTACTAAGGATCGCTAGATGCCCTTCTTTTTCGTAAGGTTCCAGTTTATGTATGAGTTGAATTTTTACCAGGTAGGACCGATGGATTCGAACAAAATCTGCTTCATTTAGATGTGTTTCGAAATACTGCATGGTTTTGTTTTTTAAATAAACACCTTCTGCTGTATGAATTTTTACATAATCGTCTGCCGATTCTAAAAATTGTACCTGTTGAACTGGGATGATTTTAATCTTTCCGTTTTCTTTTAAAACTATTCGATTTTGAATGCCACTGTTAACTGTTTCCAACAATTGCTCCGTATGTTGAACAGAAGTATTTTTTTGTTGCATCCATTTTTGAATAGCTTTTTTAAAACGGTCCCTACTAAATGGTTTCAGGAGATAATCAATAGCATGTGCTTCAAAGGCTTTGATAGCAAAATTTTCAAATGCCGTTGCGAATATAATGGCAGGAGGATTTTCTAATAATTCAAGCAACTCAAATCCATTAATCTTTGGCATTTGTATATCCAAAAAAATTAAATCTGGTTGATGCTGATTAATTGCTTTTAATCCTTCAAATCCATCCCCACATTCCTGTATTAATTCCAGTTCTGGGAAGTCGCTTAAGTATTCTTTTACTAAACTTCTTGCAAGCGGTTCGTCATCTATAATGATTACTTTCATCATATTATTGCCGGTATTTCTAAAGTACTTATAAAACTGTTTTCAGTATATATTGTTTTTAGTAGGTCATTCCTTCCATATAAAAGAAACAATCGCCTTTGAATGGAGGAAAGTCCAAACCCAGTGCCGGTACTCACTAACGAAGTATTGGCGTCATAAGGGTTAGTAACCTGAATGCTTAAGCCTTGTGGGTTTGTTTCTGCAACAATGCTGATGGTAACATTTTCTGTGGTGTCATAAAGACCAAATTTTATAGCATTTTCTACAATGGGTTGTAAGATCAATGCAGGTAATTTCATTTTCGCCGCTGTTTCGCTAATGGTAATAATAGTTTCAAGTCGATGTGCAAATCTCACTTTTTCAATTTCTAAATACAATTGTAAATAATCAACTTCTTCTTGCAATGAAATGGATTCTTGTTCATCCTTTTTTAGCGTGCCTCTTAAGAAATCAGATAGTTGTTGAATCATATGTCTGGCTTTCTCGGGTTCTGTTCCTGCCAATGCACTAATGCTATTTAAACTATTGAATAAAAAATGGGGCTGTAACTGTTGGCGTAATTTAAACAGCTCGGCATCTTTTGCCAGTTGCTGCGTTTCCTGTTCTCTTTCTTTGATTTCAAGGGCATCTTTTTGGGTGTACCATAATAAACTGATCATAGTGATACAACCCATTAAAAGAAAGCTAATGGCATAGCGAATGTTTGAAGTCTGACTTAAAAATTGTTGATAGGCAAGATTTTCTTTAAACCAGATCCACAAAATACTCCTTACCATTAATAACCATAAACCACTAATGGCCAGACTTATAATAAAAGTGTACCAATACCTTTCTTTTCCAGGAAGATAGTAACGCATATTGTTGATGATCAAAAAACTGAATAAAGATAAAAATAGGGAACTCACCAGTGCGTCAACCCATGCAATAGAAGTATTGATTCCAAGATCTTGTAAAAGTTTTAATTGGATCAATGAGAAAAAACTCCAACCCAGTACATATGAAATACTGAGAAGGAGTTTGTTCTTATTTTGAATTCTGTTTTCTTTCAAAATGGTTACTTGAACATTGAATTTAGTAACTTCTTATTTCAATTCCACCAAATACCGCAGAACCTTTTAGTACAAGTGATTTATTAATATCATTATATGCCCCGGCAGGTGATCTTCTTTTGTCATCAACGCCATGAAATACGCCATCAATTTCATTCATTACCTGCCAATGCGGAGGAACAATTAATTTAATGCCACCAAATACGGCTTCTAGTCTTAGTATGGCAGTTCCACTGAAATCGGCTTGTGTAAGATCAATTTCTGCACCACCGAACACGCAAGATATTTTCCCGCCCTGAAATTTTTTAGAAAGAATAGTTCTTTGAACACCACTGAATATTGAATTGATATCTAAGTAATCGTTGCTATCAATCCCAGAAGTGCTTCCATATGCCTGCCAATTACCAGATTTTGACCAATCTTTACTAGAAAATTTATCTCCAATGCCTTCATTATAGGAATGTTTTCTAGGTCTGATGATCAATAAAATACCTACAGCAATAATAAAAATTGGTATAAAAAATCTTCTTGTTGGAATGTCTGGGAAGTAGTTTTCTACCATAAAAAATAAACCTAGCCCTGTTAGAATGATCCAGCCATTATTTCTAAAGTTATGCTTCACTCCAGTGTAGAAACCTGCTAGAATTAAAATGCTTGGCCAGCTAAAAAGCCAATCAGGAAATGGGAAATCCATATTACGCATTACAAATGCAGCGCCTACTAAAATTAATATGAATCCTGCAACAACTCTTCCGTTGTTGTTCGATTTGGTTGTGTTTTGATTGTTGTCCATTGTTTTGGTTTTGTTCCACAAATCTATAGTGATGTGGTTCCTCAGAAAAGCGGTATTAGGTTATTGATGGGGATTGCTCGGTAAGTTGCAATAAAACTTCGGTAAATGAAACTAGGAAGTTTCTGCCGACTTGCTTTTTGATTGCCATCCAATAAGCAACACTCCAATGATTACAAGCAGGGTTCCAATAACCTGGGGCATAATAATATTTTCGCCCAGGAAAAAGTGGGCTTGTATAATGGTAGACACCGGACCAATACTGGTAATGATGGAAACATTATTGCTACCTATCATTTTCATTCCATTACTCATCATAAATGAAGGGAGCACTGTTGCTATGATGGCTAGTGCAATGCTATACCCAATAAGAGTGGGACTGAATGGGATTTGTTGCACATTTTTCGTGATCAAAAAATGAGTGAAAATGCCTACAGTAGCGGCTAGCATTGCATAAGCAGTATATCTGGTAACGCCTACTTTCGGAATCATTCTACCGGTACCTACTAGATAAAAACTGTAGGTAATGGCACAAAGAAAAATCATAAAGGATCCGAAATAAAAATTCGGATTACTGGTATCGATTTTCATTTCACCCAAATAAGCAATACCAATACCCAGATAAGTTAATACCAGTGCAATGATTTGAGTTTTATTGAGTTTGGTTTTATAAAGGAAAGTGTTGATTAATACAGAAAAAGTAGGGTAGAGGAATAGGATCAATCTTTCCAAACCTGCAGATACATATTGTAAGCCTATAAAATCAAATAAACTACTTAAATAATATCCGAATATGCCAAGTAGTATTAAAAAGAACCACTGCCGAATGGTAAGTGCAATAGAGGATTCTTTTTTAGAACCTAACCATGCTGCCACCAAATAAAATGGTAATGAAAATAGCATTCTTAAAGTGAGCAAGGTAACGGCATCGATCCCGGTTGACTTAAAAGCTAGTTTTACAAAAATGGCTTTTGTAGAAAAAAATACAGCACCCAAAATCGTTATCAGAAATCCTGCTAAACTAATCTGGTATGCTGTATCTCTTTTACTTTGTTGCATATTTCTCTACTAGAACAGTTTATACACTTACATTAAATTCGCGAAGTGCATCGTTCAGGCTGGTCTTTAAATCGGTACTTGGTTTGCGCGTTCCAATAATCAACGCACAGTTTACATGATATTCTCCCGCTGGGAATTGTTTAGGATAAGTGCCCGGTATTACCACACTTCTTGCTGGTACACGTCCTTTGTATTCGATAGGTGTTGGTCCGCTTACATCAATTATTTTGGTTGACTTGGTCAAAACCACATTCGCTCCTAACACGGCTTCTTTTTCTACTATCACACCCTCTACCACAATGGCACGGCTACCTAAAAAACAACCATCTTCAATAATTACAGGACTTGCTTGCAAAGGCTCTAAAACACCTCCAATGCCTACACCCCCACTCAGGTGAACGCCTTTGCCAATCTGTGCACAACTGCCTACAGTGGCCCAGGTATCAACCATCGTACCTTCATCAACATAAGCTCCAATATTTACATAACTAGGCATTAATACCACGTTTCTGGCTAAAAAAGCACCATATCTTGCTACTGCATGAGGAACGGCTCTAACACCAAGGTCTTTATAATTGCTTTTCAACAACATTTTATCGTAAAATTCAAAAGGGGGCAATTCCCAGGTCTTCATTTGCTGAATTCCGAAATACAATAAAATGGCTTGTTTAACCCATTCGTTCACCACCCAACCATTTTCGGTGGGGGAAGCAGTTCTTAAACGGCCTTTATCAACTTCTTCTATGACGGCTCTAATGGCATCGGTATACTTACTGTCTTTCAATAGTTCCCTATTATCCCATGCTTCAAGGATCAATGCTTGTAATGACATGCTCAATTTTTTTGCAAACATAAGTTTCAAAGTTTAGATATGAGCAACTCATTCAGTATTAACTATTGCGAACAATTAGGCTAGAACTATGTTATCATGTATTAATAATAATGCTTTAGTATTAAAAAAAGATTAAAAATAATTGGCCAATTATTTGAATTTCTTGATAATATTACGCAACTTAATAGAACAATTAAATGTATGAATAGGGTAGTATTAGATGTGCCGATGTATAAAATGAGGTCTTTTCTTCAGGCAACAGTGAAATTAGGAATTGAACAGGAATCGATTCATTCAAGACCATTAAATGTTAGCCGTAAACAAAATAAAGCAACATTATTTGCGCTGCATAAAATTGCTATCAGTTTTATTTTGTTCGATTGGGAATTTTTCTGCAACGAATTAGAATATGAATAAATCTTGCTTTTTACAATTGTGAAGCAACCTGTTTATTGATTAATTTTGTAGGATGCAAAAACTCCTGGTAATTCAAACTGCTTTTATTGGGGATGTTGTATTGGTAACAGGTCTCCTTGAGGATTTACATATCCAATTTCCGGAAGCTGTAATTGATATCCTGGTTAGAAAAGGTAATGAGGGTCTATTTCATGGACATCCTTTTTTGAACGAGGTTTTAATTTGGAATAAAAAGAAACATAAATACAGTAATTTATTTCATGTTATTCAGCAAATCAGGAAGATAAAATATGATCGCGTAATAAATGTACAACGCTATGCTGCAACGGGTTTGATCACAATATTGTCTGGCGCCAAAGAATCAATTGGCTTTGATAAAAATCCTTTCAGTATATTTTTCTCCAAACGGATTACCCATGTTTTTAGTAAAGCTGATGTTGCCTTACATGAAGTAGAAAGAAATTTTCAATTGATTGAAGATTCAAAGCATATAGTTGCATCAAAACCAAAATTATATCCTTCACTGATTGACAAAGCTGCAATATCAAAATATACTATAGAACCCTATATCTGCATTGCTCCTGCTTCTGTTTGGTTTACAAAACAATTCCCTGTGATTAAGTGGATTGAGTTTTTGCAGGTACTCCCCAAAAATTACCAAATATATCTATTGGGGGCACCATCAGATATTCCATTATGTAAAGAGATGATGGAGGCCGTGCCTGATAAAATGGTTACCATTTTGGCGGGTAAATTAAACTTTTTAGAGTCGGCCGCATTGATGGAAAAAGCAGTCATGAACTATGTGAACGATTCAGCTCCCATGCATTTTGCTTCTGCTGTGAATGCCCCAGTTACCGCTATTTATTGCTCTACCATCCCCGCTTTTGGATATGGACCACTCTCTGGTAATAGTTCAATTGTTGAATTACAAGAGCCACTTAGTTGTAGGCCCTGTGGAATCCATGGCAAAAAAAGCTGTCCGGAAACCCATTTTAATTGTGCTATGAAAATTAAGATTGAGCAGCTACTTGCCTCATTGCCCAATGATTAGAGACGAAAGCTTATTACATTTGCAGCGATGCAGATACCTTGTTCCACTATAGAAAGAGCCATTTTCGATAAAATCGCATTAGCTGCAGAAGAATTGCAGTTACCCACTTATTTGATTGGGGGATTTGTGCGTGATAAAATCATTGGCCGAAATACCAAGGACGCTGATATTGTTTGCCTGGGTGATGGTATTGCTTTAGCGCATCGGGTTGCTGAATTATTTGATCCCCGCCCTACTGTGGCATATTTTAAAAACTTTGGAACTGCACAAATCAAATTACCGGAATTTGAAATTGAATTTGTAGGTGCCAGAAAAGAGAGTTACCAATCCGATAGCAGAAAACCAAAGGTTGAAACAGGAAGCCTGGAAGACGACCAAAATCGCCGCGATTTTACCATTAATGCACTTGCCATTAGTTTAAATAAATCCGATTTCGGGATTCTGATCGATCCATTCAATGGATTAGAAGCAATGGAACAAAAGTTGCTTAAAACGCCATTATTACCAGAACAAACATTCAGTGATGATCCTCTTAGAATGATGAGAGCTATTCGATTTGCTTGTCAGCTTAATTTTACCATAGTACCTGAAACACTTGATGCTATTAAAGCACAGGCCGATCGAATTAAAATAGTGTCGCAGGAACGTATTACGGATGAGTTGAATAAAATCATGCTTTGTGACAAACCTTCCATAGGATGGGATCTGTTATATAAAACAAATTTATTGTCCATTATCTTCCCGCAAATGGTAGATTTAAATGGGGCAGAATATATCGATGGAAAAGGTCATAAAGATAATTTTTATCATACGCTTCAAGTGATTGATAATATTTGTGAGCATACGAATGATCTGTGGCTGCGTTGGGCAGCTTTACTGCATGATATTGGAAAACCAGCTACTAAACAATTTGAAGAAGGGCATGGATGGACCTTTCATGGCCACGAAACGGTTGGTGCAAGAATGGTACCTAAAATATTTACACGTTTGAAATTGCCCTTGAACGAAAAAATGAAATTGGTGCAAAAATTAGTTGCCCTGCATTTGCGTCCGATTAGTTTGACCAATGAAAATATTACGGATAGTGCTGTTCGTAGGTTGTTATTTGAAGCCGGAGAAGATATTGAGTCATTGATGTTATTATGCGCTGCAGATATAACCAGTAAGAATAAGAATAAAGTAAAACGGTATCTGCAAAACTTTGAAATGGTGAAGCAGCGTATGAAAGAAGTGGAGGAAAGTGATCAAATGCGTAATTGGCAGCCCCCCATTACTGGAAGTTTGATCATGGATCATTTTGGTTTAACCCCCGGAAAAAACGTGGGTTTGATAAAAGATGCCATCAGAGAAGCCATATTAGATGGGTTGATTCCGAACGATTATGAAGCTGCATTCAGCTTTATGTTACAAAAAGCAGCAGAGTTGAAGATAGAAGTACCGAATAAACATTAAATTCTTTCGTTTCTAAATACTTACTTGCTTAATTTGCATACTTTCCTGAAAAGGAGCTTTAAGAAATAATTACACTAATTAATATTCTATCATTAATGGCTGTTTTAAAATTTAGAATTTATTTGGAGGAAGACGATTCTGTTTATAGAGATGTGGTTATCAAGCATTCTCAAAATTTTCAGGATCTGCATTTTGCCATTTTAAAGTGCTTTGAATTCGATAGTAAACATCAGGCTACTTTTTACAGAAGTAATGATCAATGGCTTCGTGGAAGAGAAATCAGCGTGGAGAAATATGATAAAAAATATCCTGTGGATCCATTGTTGATGTCTGAAACAACTATTGGAAGTGAAATCAGGGATACGAATCAGAAATTTGTTTATGTATATGATTTTACTAAGAATTGGACTTTCTTAGTTGAACTCATTAATGTAAGTAAAGAGGAAAATAGTAAGCTGCAATACCCTGTAACCAGCAGATCAGAAGGAATTGGCCCTCAGCAATACGGTACTAAGAGTTTGTTGGGTGATAAGTTTGCTGACATAGAAGAAAAGTATGATTTAAACGAAGCGATTGATGGCTTTGGTGAAGAAGGAGATGAATCTGATACTTCCGATACTGATACCGATACTGATACCGATCCTGATGAACAGGCAGAAACGGAAGAAGGTCAGGACGAAGAAGCATACTAATATTTGTTAAGTTTATCATAGGAAGACCAATCCCCACAAGGGTTGGTCTTCTTTGTAATTAACGCATTATGAGCCATGAGGTAAATACAATCTTTATTATATGCGGACCAACTGCTGTTGGTAAAACTTCATTTGCCATTGCATTAGCAGCATCCCTTCATACCGAAATTATTTCTGCTGATTCAAGGCAATGTTTTTCCGAATTAGGAATTGCTGTTGCAAAACCATTTAAAGAAGATTTAAAAAAACTAACACATCATTTTATTGATTCCCATTCTATTTCAGAAGAAATAAATGCAGGAATATTTGAGCAATATGCATTGCAAAAAGTAACTACTATTTTCGAGAAGCATCAAACTGCTGTAATGGTTGGTGGTACTGGCTTATACATAAAGGCTTTTTGTGAAGGGATGGATGCAATGCCTGTAATTGATTCAATTATTAGGGATGATATCAAACAAGAATATACAGAAAAGGGGATGCCCTGGTTGCAAAAGAAAATTGCTGTTGAGGATCCTCTATTCTGGGAACAGGCTGAGCAAGAAAACCCGCAACGTTTAATGCGTGCCCTAGAAATGATTCGTTCTTCTGGTATTTCAATTACTCAATTCAGAAAATCTGAAAAGAAATCGCGCCCCTTTAAAATAGTAAAGATTGGATTAGAATTGCCACGCGAAATATTAAATCAAAGAATTAATGATCGTGTTGATTTGATGGTGCAGGAAGGTTTATTAAAAGAAGCGGAACAACTATTCCCATTTCGAAATAATAATGCCCTTCAAACAGTAGGGTATCAAGAACTCTTCGATTTTATGGAGGGGAAGACCACTCTTGAAAAAGCTATTGAGTTAATCAAACAACATACCCGTCAATACGCCAAACGTCAAATGACCTGGTTCAAAAAAGACCCTGAAATAAATTGGTTTGATGCGAGAACAATCAGCGTAGAAAAAGTGAAAAATAACTGTTAACCCTAGGCTTCAGCCCATATACTATAACACCCCTCCTGTCCCGATTCTCGGGATAGGAGGGGACGCCGATGCCGAGAATTCGGCATACGGCTGGGGTGGTTGCTCTCGAATTTAAAATTTAAACCCAACCGTCATCATCAAATTTCCTTTTGCTCCAGTTTGTGCTGCATATGTATTAGGCTTATCATTTAGTCGATATGCAAATTGTACATCTTTCTGGAAAGCATGTGCATAGCTTAGATCAATAAACATTCCATGGTTTCTATAACCCAATCCACCTGTTGCTACGATCTTATTGGCTTTTAAATTAGCATCTGCATAAGGACTTCCGTAAAAGCCTCCACCCAAACGAACCATCCAAACATTGAACTTTAATTCACCACCCATTCTGAAATTAAAATTGCCTTTGTAATAATCTTTTATCTCAGAATTCAGTAACGCATAATAATCAACCAATGCCTGATCAGATTTATTTGATGCTGAGAATCGTGAGCCTCTATAGTTCACATATTCGAGGTCTGCACTTAAGAATGCTTTTTGCCTTTTTGTATCTTTTACTTCTCTAAAAACATAACTGGCACTTACTATTGCACGATAGGGTGTAATTAAATTATATTCGCTTTTACCAGGATTTCCACTGTTTAAATTACTACTGGATTCGCTGATTGTTTTTGCATAGCTTTCTGTATTGGTAGTCATCGATGAACTGATTTCATCTTTATAACCCATTACCTGCGGAGTATGAAATGCAAAACCCAATCTCCAATAATCTGTAGGTTTATAAATCATTCCTAATTTTAATCCTACACCAATACCTCTGGATGAAAAAGTTTCTTTGTATTCGAAACTGCTAAAATTATTATTCAGATTATTGGTGGCATCTTTTTCTGAATACACCAAATCACGTTTGTAATTAATAACAGGTATAACAAGGCTTCCACCCATGTACATTTTGTCATCCATATTTCCAGCTAAGCCAATTGCAATTTCATGATATCCACCACTGGTAACAGCATCATATGACTGATTCACACCTGTAGAAATGGGCACTAAGCTTTGATATCCCGCTAACGCACCACCCGGGCCTCTTAGCGTATCAATTAAATAAGTACGAAAAGCAAGAGAAGAACCAAAAATATAATTGCTTAATGCAGCATTCGTGTCGGCTCTATCGCGCGTTAATTCTTCCAAATATTTTTCAGAGAATGAACTCATATTATTAAAACCTGTGAATTGGATATGGTTATTGTAATTAGCAACTTGATTAACAGAAACTGCAAATGCACTGCTGGTCCACTTCTTTTTATTATTACTTGAAGAACTTAGTATGATACCAGAAGCTCCATAATTAAAATTATTTTTTTGAACCGAATTATTAGTGCCTCTATATTCTAATTTATTGTTGTTCAGATTAAACCCAGGAGATAAAACAAACTCATTCGTTTTAAATAAACCGAGTCCTGCAGGGTTCACGTGGTTGGCAGTAATATCACCTCCTAAGGAACCCATTACACCACCAGTAGCAGTATTTCTTCCCGATCCATTTTGTGTGAACCAAGCGGTACGTAATGCATCATCCGGTGTTTGAGCAAAAAGATAACTGCCAGAAAGTATAAATAATATGAGTAAATATTTTTTCATGTTTCTATGTTTGGGGTATAAGAAGGTATTAGAAGTTATTAAACTAAACTTCTTGTCAAATTGAACGATACAAAATTTTAATTTCTTGTGGTACGTCCTGAACTAGCACTGGTCCCCGAACTTTTAACTCCGCCACTGTTGCCACCTGCACTGCTACTTGGTGCTGAATAGCTTGATGTACTGGATGTTCTGTTACTTGAACTGCTATTATCGAAACTTCGGGCAGCTCTGTCATAAGAACCAGATGGACTAGAACTGCTAAAAACTTTTTTAACCAGGTTACTGAAATTATTAGAATTTGGTGTGGTATAATTAGAATTGTTATAACTCGATTTTGCGTTGCCTGAATAATAGGTATTGGTATTCGTATAATTTTTATTCTTATAGGCACTAATACCACTTTCACTAGGTCTTCCCACTGATGTTTTTGGATTATAATAAGTCACCAAAGTATAATAAGGATTACCCCATGAATAATTGGGTCTGAAAAATCCGGTTCCCCATCCAAAATTCCAATTGTTATGACCATAATAATTACTATAACCTATAGAACTATAATAATTGAAATGACTAAAATCGTAACGGCTATCATTCCAGTAACTATAATCATCTAGCATGTTCCAACGATAATAATTGCCCACTTTCATGCGCAGGAATTGTTCGTCTGTATTATTTACATAGTTCTCATATTGATCTCTTTGTGTTTGATCCTTCACAATATCAATCCTCTCAGCTGCAGGTCTTCCTGGAGAATAATAGACGTCATCTGGTGTTTGATCTGACTTGTATGCAGTAGAACAACTAGTGACAAATAATCCCAATCCAAGTAGTGTAAAAAGTAAACTGTTTTTCATGGTGATAGGTTTGAACGTTAGATAATGTGAAGTTACATACATTTGCGGAGCTTAAGGCATACTCTAAGTACGACAAATACTCTGCCACCTTAAGTTACTATTATTGTTTATTTGTTAAAGAAATCATAAATCAAAATGGGTAAGGAAATTGCTACTAGGGAACAGGATTATTCGCAATGGTATAACGACCTTGTAATTAAAGGGCAACTGGCTGATTACACTGCAGTTAGAGGATGTATGGTGATCAGGCCTTATGGCTATGCGCTTTGGGAAAATATGCGTGATGTGTTGGATAGAAAGTTCAAAGATACAGGCCATCAAAATGCATACTTTCCATTGTTTGTTCCCAAGAGTTTATTTGAAGCAGAAGAGAAGAATGCAGAGGGCTTTGCAAAAGAATGTGCCGTGGTTACGCACTACCGCTTAAAATCGGATGAGAACAACCCAGGAAAATTAATTGTAGATCCGGAAGCGAAGCTTGAAGAAGAGTTGGTAGTTCGTCCTACAAGTGAAGCTATTATTTGGAGCACTTATAAAGGTTGGATTCAGTCGTACCGCGATTTGCCAATTTTAGTAAACCAGTGGGCCAATGTGGTTCGTTGGGAAATGCGTACCCGTTTATTTTTACGCACCGCAGAATTTTTATGGCAAGAAGGGCATACAGCACATGCCACTAAAGAAGAGGCTTTGATTGAAACCAAATTGATGTTGGATGTATATGCCGATTTCGCGGAAAATTGGATGGCAATGCCTGTTATTAAAGGAGTAAAAACGCCTAATGAACGTTTTGCAGGTGCAGAAGAAACTTATTGCATCGAGGCTATGATGCAGGATGGTAAAGCATTACAGGCAGGTACTTCTCATTTTCTGGGTCAGAACTTTGCAAAAGCATTCGATGTGAAATTCAGTGATAAAGAAAATAAATTAGAATATGTTTGGGCAACTAGTTGGGGGGTAAGTACAAGGTTGATTGGAGCATTGGTAATGGCGCATAGTGATGATGATGGATTAATTTTACCTCCCCGTATTGCACCCATTCAAGTAGTGATTGTACCCATTTATAAAGGGGAAGAACAGAAAGCTCAAGTCGATGAAAGAGTTCATGTTATTGTAAAGGGATTAAAAGATTTAGGTATTTCAGTTAAATACGATGATTCCGATAATCAACGCCCGGGATGGAAATTTGCAGAATATGAATTGAAAGGAATCCCTGTTCGTTTAGCAATTGGCGCACGCGATTTGCAAAATAACGTGATTGAAGTTGCAAGAAGGGATACCAAAGAAAAACAAAGTGTTAGTCTTGATGGTATAGAACAATATATCAAGCAATTATTAGAAGACATTCAACAGAATATTTACAACAGAGCCCTTGCTTATAGAGATGATCATATTACCAAAGCAGACACCTGGGATGAATTTGTAAATCTATTGGATACAAAGGGAGGATTTATTTCAGCACATTGGGACGGTAGTTCTGAAACAGAAGATAAGATCAAAGAATTAGCCAAAGCAACAATTCGATGCATTCCTTTAAACAATCCTCTGGAAGATGGAAAATGTATTTTTACAGGAAACCCTTCTACACAAAGAGTATTGTTCGCAAGAGCTTATTAAAATAAATCAATAGAATAAGAGCCGTTCTATTTTAGGGCGGCTTTGTTTTTTTTGACTTTTGAATTTAGATTTTTGATTTTTTATAATGGAGCCAATACAAAGTTTTCTAGACGGACAAGTAGTACTCATCGATAAGTCGATGCAATGGACCTCATTTGATGCTTCTAATAAAATAAGAAGTTTAATCAAAGTAAAAAAAGTAGGTCATGCAGGTACGCTTGATCCATTAGCAACGGGTCTTCTCATTATCTGCACTGGTAAATTTACCAAGAAGATCAATGAGTATATGGGGATGCAAAAAGAATATGAGGGATCCATAACACTGGGAGCTACAACGCCTACTTTTGATCTTGAATCTGACCCTGAAAATTTTCAGTCGATCGATCATTTAACAAGTGATACTATTCTTGCAGCTACGAAACAATTTGAAGGAGATATTTTACAATATCCTCCACAACATTCTGCCATCAAAAAAAATGGGGAGCGTTTATATGTTTCTGCAAGAAAGGGAATTGCAGTAGAAGTGGAGCCTCGTTCTGTATCGATTCAATCTTTTAGTATTGAAAAAATCGAACTCCCAATTGTGCATTTTAGAGTAGTTTGTTCTACTGGAACTTATATTCGAAGCTTAGCAAACGATTTTGGTGCGGCCTTGGGTGTAGGTGGTTACATGAGTAGTTTAAGAAGAACACGTATTGGCAATTTTCATGTAAAAGATGCTAAAACAATTTTGCAATTTGAAGAAGAAATTAAATTACTACGTACCTCATTAGAAGGGGAGACCGATTCCCAGCTGTAATGCAAAATTGGGCACTTCTAAACCATTCGGTCGAACATCCGTCCAATTAAATTTATGGATACTCATCCATCCGTTATTACCCATTCTTACTGGATCTTTTACTTTATATGCAAAGTCAAGTCTGATCATAAAATAAGTAAAGTCTACTCTAACACCCGTACCTACTCCAATAGCAAGTTCTTTACCAAAATTGGATAGCGAAAACACAGAATTCGGATCATTAGGATTCTTCTTTACATTCCAGATATTACCGATATCAGAATAAAGAGCACTTCCAATTTTCACACCCGCAATAGTTGCAATATTGAATCGATATTCAATATTGCCTTCTAAAGCCAGATCTCCATATCGATCACGAAAACTACTGGTGGAAATGCTATCATAAGTATTTGAAGTGCCCAATCCTAATTGCCTTAAACCCCATGCACGCATACTGTAAGGGCCACCAAGTGAGAATTGTTTAAAGAAGGGAAGCGTGGAAGCACTTGTTCCCGGATAAGAACCATAATTGTAACCAAAGCCTGCAAATGCACGATAAGCCATCACAGATTTCTGATATTTTTTTGTTTGTTTGTATTCGGCCTCAAGCTTTATATATCGATAGATATTATCTTTTAATTTGTTGAATGCTCCAAAAAGTAAACCAGTTTCTTCCAACCCTAAACTGATTTTATGATTATTTCTATTCGCAGAAGTATAGGTGCGAACAAACGATAAACTCTGACTAAAAATATTTCCTGTATTAAATGAATTTCTCAAAAATGGGTTCTTCATGAAAAGTGTATCCAGGCCAGGAAGTGTATCTAATGAATATAGTTCTACATTGAAAGGTTTGAACAACCATGTGTTCTCTGCTCTTCGATAAACTTTTTTCCATTCGTAACCCCAGCTACCTACTATTGATCGTAGTTTGTAGTAATTTTTTCTATCAACATAGGAAGCTTGAATAGAAAGTAATGTCCTTTTATTATCCAAAGTTCTTAATCCTTTCCATCGGTTAAATGGCTGAATTAATCTGGGAAAGGCAAATGTTTCTCCAGCACTGATATTAAATGTTTGCACTAATTGGTCACTAGCAGAATTGCTATTTCCTAAATTCAAATTCAATTCAACCCCGGTTCTGAAATTAGTGACCGACTGAATGGCTTGTTTCCAAACATTTCTATTTCTGTACGATAAATTTGTAGAAATTCCGAATAGATTACCTGACCCTATATCACCTGTATTTCTACTTCCCTCTAAGTCAACCGTAAAGTTTTGTTTAAGTGTTGGAGTGAGAAAAAAATAAAAATCAAGCGTGTCTTTATCTCTTGGTATAATTTTTCCATCCACTTGTTGCCATGCACCTACCTGACCTAATGTATTCAGAGATTTAAAATATAGCTCTTCGTTATATATTTCGCCGTGAGCAAAAAAAGTGTGTTCTTTTAATGGACTGTATTTGAATTTTCCTTGTTTATAGCGCATCCAAACGTTGCCGTAGTTTTCTTCTGTAAAACTCTTATCAAGTGGTAAGCTATCTGTGACATCACTCAATTTAGTCTCTGGATAAAAATAAATATTGCCCACAGAATACTGTGTTAATTTACTAGAATCGTAGGTAGTTCTTTTTTTAAATGAGATATCCCATTGAGGATTCTCCAGCCTTTTACGAGCAGTAGCTGCAATTAATTCGGCTTGCTTAAATGGACTTAATGTAATGTTCATTAAACTTATATCAGAACTATCTACTTCCGCATAAATGTCTTCTTTAGTAAATTTATAATACCCTTTATTTCTATATATTTTGATTAATCTGTCGAGCTCTTCATTTACAATTTGTTTACTATAATGATCCCCTTTTTTTAATAACCTTCCCTTCATTCTTTGATTGGTAATTGTCTGGAGAGTGCTGTCTTCTAATTGATAGTCGACCGAATCGATTGTGATATTTTTTCCTGGCGTAACGTTCATGAGTGCATGTACCCTAAATTGATCGCCAACAGAATCTATACGGGTACTGTCTTTTATATTAGAATAGTAATAACCCTGAGAATTCAGGTAGGCATTCATGTAATTTCTGGATCTTGATAAATTAACCGTATCAAATACTGGTGGATTTTTGATGCGATACCAGAATAATACTCTTTGTTCTTTTCTGGCTTTTAAACTATCATCCCAATAGTTATCAAGTTCAAGCGTCAATCTTTTCTTTTCGTCTTTGGAACTTACCCCGTTAACCAGCACTTTGTTTGAATAGATGAAAGGGGTATTAACTGGGTAATCTTTTACGCTAGTTCTGCGTTCTTCGGAGCAGGAAGCCAGTTGTAATAAAGACAAGATCCCTATTAGCCACAAAAACCTATTAACTTTATCCCCGGTGAAACGCATATGGTATGTTAAGCAAAAATGAACTCAAATATATTCAATCTTTGTGCCAGAAAAAACAAAGGGCACAAGAAGGACTGTTTTTAGCAGAAGGTCCAAAGCTTGCCATGGAGCTTTTGAGGAGCGACTATCGGGTTGAAAAGTTGTATGCTACAGCAGAATGGTTAGCCGAGAATCCAGTGGATGTTGAATCTATTGCTGTTACTGAAATAGAATTGGCTAAAATGAGTACGCTTCAAACACCCAATGAAGTAATGGTCATGTGCCGACAAAAAAAAGATTTGGGCGAGCCGGTTTTTAAAAATAATCTGAGTATTGTTCTAGATGGATTACAAGATCCGGGTAATCTGGGCACCATTATAAGAATTGCAGATTGGTTTGGAATAAAACAAATTATAGCTAGTGAGGATACAGTTGAATTTTATAACCCTAAGGTGATTCAAAGTACCATGGGCAGTTTTATTAGGGTAAAGTGCTGGTATACTCATTTGCCAGATATACTTTCTTCAGTTGAAATACCCATTTATGGAGCACTTCTCAAAGGGCAATCTGTTAATCAGGTGGGTACTCTAAAAGAAGGCCTTTTAGTTATTGGAAATGAATCAAAGGGCATCCGAGAATCAGTACTGGCTTTGATAACAAATGCGGTTACTATACCAAGAATAGGACAGGCGGAATCATTAAATGCTGCCGTAGCCACTGGCATATTGTTATCGCATCTTTGCGGGAAATAAATTGCTTTATCTAAACTGTATTGCTTTTGTGGGTTGTATTTTTTTGATGATCCATGTAGGAATGATGAGCGATAAATAGCACACCAAAGTAGTTCCTGCACATACTGCAAATACCTGCCACCAAATGATATAAATGGGAGCTTCCGAAACATAATAAGCAGATTCGTCTAATTTTATAAAACCAGTATATTTTTGAATCAGGCAGAAACCAATTCCAGCCACTAAACCAATGCCTATACCTGCAAAAGTGATAACGGTAGCGTGATAGAGAAATATCTTTTGAATGAGCCAGTCATTTGCTCCTAAAGCTTTAAAAATGCCTACCATGCGGGTTCTTTCTAAGATCAAGATTAATAAACATGTGATGAGGTTAATGATCGCTACCAATGCCATTACCACAAAAATCACATTCCTGTTTACATCCTGAATATTTAACCAATCGAAGATATTCGGATAAACTTCACGGATCGTTTTACTCATCCATTCGGGAGGTAATTTTTCTGCCAACCGATTTGAAATACTATCCATCTGATGATAATCATTTACAAATATTTCGTATCCTCCAGTTTCATCTACTTCCCAATTAGCCATTCTTCGAATCAACTGTTGGTCGCCTATTACAAAAAGTTTATCGTATTCTTCTATGCCTGTTTTGTAAATGGCTGAAACAGAAAGTTTGCGATAATTTCTACTGCCATCAATACTAGAGATAAAGTAAATATGTATCGTGTCAAGCAACTTTATTTTTAATTGTTTAGCCAATTGTGCAGATACAATAATGTCTTTGCTATAAGTACTATCGTTAAAATGCAACCAATGTCCTTCTTTAATAAAGGGTTTAAGTTGTGAACTATCATAATTCGGTTCAATGCCTTTCAGTAATACACCTTCTATTTCTTTGTTTTTTTCAATTATGGCAGATTTCGTAGCGAAGGTTTGAAGTTGATAAACTCCAGGTTCTTGTTTGATAATTTCTTCAACCTGCTTATTTTTTTTGATGGCCGTTTCTTCTGCTACAAGAGATTTATTGGGCTCAAATTTTTGTACTCTAATATGTCCCCAAAAACTAAAGACCTTACTTGCTACAGTATGCTGGAATCCATTTACAAAAGCCAATGTGATGATCATCGACATTACACTTACTGCAGTAGCAGCCACAGAGAGTCGGATGATGAATCTTGCAAATGATTTTTGCTTGGTAAAAGCGATTCTTTTGGCGATATTAAATGCAAGATTCAATGAATAGTGTTTAGTCGCTCAAAACTACAGTGATGTATCGAATGCAGCAAAAGCTTTTGTAGCTCTAAGTATTGTTGTAAGTTTAGGCGTTATTTAAAGATATGAAGTCAATATTTATCCCTTTTTTATCCCTGTTCCTAGTAACAGCTCAGGCTCAACGATTGCCGGATAGGATCTATTCACCTACAATCAATGCGGTAAAGTTATTTCAACAAAATAACCAGTTCAGTCAGCCAATTATCCAATTAAATTCAGGCGATCAATTGGAATTGCACTTTGATGATTTGGTGCCTTACCCCAAGAATTATTTTTATACTTATGAGTTATGTAATGCCGATTGGACTCCTGCCAATGTGAGTGTGTTTGATTATTTGAAAGGGTTTAATCAAATGCGGATCAGTCAATATCGGGTTGCTTCCATAGCTGCTATGAAATATGTACATTATCAGGTACAATTACCCGAAAGAAATGCAGTGCCTATTTTAAGTGGAAACTATTTGTTGAAAGTGTTTAGAGATGGGGACACTTCAAAATTAGCATTTACAAAAAGATTAATGGTGATAGAAAAACAAGTTAATATTGGGGCACAGATCCAGGTTCCGTACGACAATCAGTTAGCCCGTACCCATCAGAAACTACAATTTTCAGTGGAGGTAAAAGCATTGAATTTATTGAGTCCGCAGCAAATAAAAGTAGTAGCAATACAAAACAATCGATGGGATGATGCTATCATCAATAAACAACCTGTTTTTATTAAAGAAAATCTATTAGAATATAATGGAGAGATCGATTATTTATTTCAAGCAGGCAAAGAGTTTAGATGGGCCGATTTACAAAGTTTTCGTTTTGAATCAGATCGTATTGCAAAAGTGGATAGAACAGAAGAGCCCAATACTGTTTATTTAAAGCCGGATGTAGCTCGGAATAATTTTGCCTATATCAATTTTGCTGATCGAAATGGGTATACAGAAATCAATTCAAGTGAGTCTGTGAATCCATGGTGGCAAGGCGATTATGCATGGGTGCATTTTAGTTTTGTTCCGCCCGGAAAGCAGGCCATTCCAGGAAAATCGATTCATCTAATAGGTGAGGTTACGGGTAACCAAATAAGTGATAGTTCTTTAATGCAGTTTAGTACTTTGGAAGGTGCGTATATTAAAAATTTATTGTTGAAACAAGGTTATTACAGTTATGCCTATGTTACAAAAGATAAAAAAGATCCTAATGAACCCTCTGATGTTTCATTAACGGAAGGAAATTATTGGGAAACAGAGAATGAGTATACTGTTTTAGTGTATTACCGATCCCTAAGTGGAAGACATGATGAGCTAGTAGGAATAGCTACTATCAATTCAAGATTTAGAAGATAATTCAATTAGTTTTTCAACTATTAGTATAAAAAAATCGAATAATTAACGCTCAAACCTTACTTTTGCGGCGGCAGGTCTTACACGACCAGCTCCTGCTGAATCTCCCCAGGGTAGGAATACAGCAAGGATAGGTGGTTGAGCGGTGCGATGTGAGTAGCCTGCCATTTTTTTTTCTTTCGTGAATAGGTGTAAGATATTCTCGAAACCAGAAGGGTTAACCTAATTTAATTTTATGAGCATTCTAATAGCTCGTGGTTCAAAAACTGATATAAATCCCAAATCATAATATTAAAATAAATACGATGAAATTTTTTATCGACACAGGTAATTTAGCTCAAATTAAGGAAGCAAATGAGTTAGGTATTTTAGATGGTGTTACTACTAATCCGTCTTTAATGGCCAAAGAAGGTATTAAAGGGGAAGCCGCCATTCTCCAACATTATAAAGCTATTTGCGAAATTGTAGATGGTGATATTAGTGCAGAAGTTTTATCTACTGATTTTGAATCAATGGTGGAAGAAGGTAAAATATTAGCCGCCATTCACCCGAATATTGTAGTAAAAGTGCCCATGATTAAAGATGGTATTAAAGCCATTAAATGGTTTACTGATAATGGCATTAGAACCAATTGCACCTTGATTTTTTCTGCGGGTCAGGCAATTTTAGCTGCAAAAGCCGGTGCTACTTATGTATCACCATTTATTGGCCGTATTGACGATAGTGGTTGGGATGGTATTGAATTGATCAGACAAATGCGCCAGATTTTTGATATTCAGGGTTATAAGACTGAGATTCTTGCTGCTTCCATCAGAAATGCATTGCATATAATAAAATGCGCTGAAGCAGGTGCCGACGTTTGTACCTGTCCACTGGATTCTATATTGGGTCTATTGAAGCATCCATTAACCGATATCGGGTTAGCTAAATTCTTGGAAGATGCTAAGAAAATGTAATTAAGATAATTAGATGATATAGAATGCCTCCTTGAAATTTCAAAGAGGCATTTTTGTTTGCATTATTTTGTAATTCGCTTTAACGCTTCTTTTTCGCTTAGGGGAGAAAGTTTATTATTGGCAACGAAAGATATCACCCATTCAGGATTGGTCTTAGAATATTCTCTCAAGGCCCAGCCAATTGCTTTTCGAATAAAAAATTCTTTGCTTTCTTTTAAATGCAAAATATAACTCGTTAATAAAGTAATATCCGTATTTTTTTTATATGCTTTTTGAAATAGAATACTACTTCTTTGTAACCAGATATTATTGCTTTTATTCCATTGTGAGGTAATTAAAATAGTTTGTTCTGAAAAATGGTTGAAATAATGGCCAAGCCAATCACCGGCAATTCCATCAACTGTATCCCACCAACTTTTTTGAATGATGCAATGTTCAATTAGTTTGATGGAACTATGCGACCATAGTTTTTTATGCGCCGAAAAAAGGTCAATGGCAAAATATTGCATTTCTCTTTCTGGCATTTCCCATAACTCTTTAATTACCTGATCTAACTCTGAAAATAGTTTTATCGAGTGCTCTTTTAAATAGGGCTTTACAATTTCGTCTCGAAGAGGGGCTTTAATTCCAAAGAACTCAAATTTATTGAGCATATACGCTTTCATCTCAACAGCCTGTTTTGCGTTGGCATTTTTTTGAAAGGAAACATGTATTGGTTCAATAAAAGAATGCATAAAAACTTTTAAACAAAATTATATTAATGAGATCTGTTTTTTCAATGCACTACTTTTAAAAGCAGCATCTAGAATTTGCATCACCTGAATACCTTCTTTAGCAGTAACTGGCATCTCCTTTTGTTCACGAATGGCTTGATGAACTATGGAATAAAATGTTCCATAATTACCAATTTCAGTGGGTACTTTTTCTCGAATTACGATACCATCTTTTTCGGTATGTATGAGTCCCTGTTCTTCAATTGGCTCAACGCCCCAATTCAGCGAGTCTGGTTTCTGATTCGCTAATAAAGCAGTTTCCTGTACATCAGTTCTTGTTTTATGAAAACTTCCTTTATCTCCGTGTATGATATAAGAGGGGAAGGGCTCACGAACCAGACAGCTTGCTTTGAGTCGCACCACTTTATCCGAATAATTTAAAAGCAATTCAAAATAATCGTCTACCAGAGAATTTGGTCTTGTAATTCTGATATCGGCATACACTGCCAGCGGCATACCAAAAAGACATATAGCCTGATCAACTAAATGAGGCCCTAAATCATTTAAAACGCCTGCACCCGGGCCAGGAATTTCTTTATGTAATTTCGGACTTAATGCTACCCTAAAACGATCGTAATGGATTTCTGCTTCTACAATATTTCCCAGCAAACCAGCTTCGATTATTTTTCTAACAGTTTTAAAATCACTATCCCAACGACGATTTTGATAGACTGCTATTTTTTTATTGACAGTTCTGGATAATTCTTGTAATTCAATAGCCTCTTCTATGGTAGTAGTAAATGCTTTTTCTACTACAGCATGTTTGCCTGCAAGCAATACCTTTTTGGTATAATCGAAATGTGTATTGGTAGGCGTATTTACGATAACTAATTCAATATTATCATCGTTTAAAATTTCTTCGAGTGTTCGATAAATTTTTATATGCGGATAAAACTCTAATGATGCAGATTTTGATCTTTCCCAAATTCCAACTAATTCAAAGCCTGGGTTTATGGCAATAAATGGCGCGTGAAATACTCTTCCAGACATTCCAAACGAAAGTATGGCTGTTTTAATGGGGGTCATAGATTCCTATTTCCTGTAAATGTAAAATTCTACGCAATAGAAAACAAAAGTCTACTGAAATACCCGAACATAGTCGACAATCATTCTTTGTGGAAATACTGTATTGGCATCTGGCGGACCAGGCCATGTTCCACCAACAGCCACATTAAAGATAAAAAAGAAATTACTATTAAAAGGGTAATTCGAACCAGCTGTATTAGAAGTTGTAATGGTATTGTAAAGAATATCATCAATATAAATCTGAACCTGATCCTTTACCCATACCATACTAAATACATGAAACTGTTGATCAAAAGTGCCTGATGGTAAAACATATCCAGCTTCTTTAGATGCGTGTAAAGTAGTATTGGCTCCCCAATGTAAAGTGCCATGTACTTTATTTGGTTCCTGACCTACTAATTCCATAATGTCCATTTCTCCGCAAGCAGGCCATCCAGCTTGATCAATATTATTTCCCAACATCCATAAGGCGGGCCATATTCCTTTGCCAGTAGGTACCTTAGCGCGGATATCGATCCTGCCATAGGTGAATACCTGTTTATTTTTTGTGATCATCCTCGCAGAAGTATAAGCACTTCCAGCCAAGGATTCTTTGCGAGCTTCAATAATTAAATTTCCTTTCGACACAAAAGCGTTTTGCGTTCTTCCAGTATAATTTTCTAATTCTGCATTACCCCAACCATTATTATTACCTGTTTCAAATGTCCATGCAGCAGTGTTAATAGTATTACCATCAAATTCATCGCTCCAAACCAATGTTTTTCCAGGGTAAGAACTTGCTGTTGCATAACCTACCGTATTATCTACAGGAAAGTAAAGTAGGTTTTCATTGATGATGGTACCTGTTCCTTTGTTTGTTGAGATAGTACAGTTCGTTGGATTTGATAATTGAACATTAAAAGTTTGATTTGCCTTTCTGGCACTGTCTCCAATGACTTCTACTTCAATAGTCCCGGAATTAGAATTTGCAGGAATATTTAAGGTGCCTGATACAGGTTTATAATCTTTATTTGCTAATGCCGTAACATCTGCAGTTGTATAACTTAGGGTTATAGCACTTGTACTTACCTTATCAAGTGTAATACTAAATTGAAATTTTAAATTATTGCCAGTACGTTCATTACTTACATCACTTATACTTGCAATTGACAGCGCCACGGCAGGAGGTGTTGGAGTTGAAGAACCAGAACCTTTGCTGCAAGACTCCATTAAAACAAAAGTAAAAAGTAAATAAATTATCGAGCGGATTTTCATATATGGTTATTTGCAATCAGATAAATCGAATTTAAAATAGTTTTTTTAATTCATTCTCAAATAAAATGTGGAATAAAATGATCTGATTTACCAAAAAAACTTCAATTTTTCTGTAAAAAAAACCAATACCTATTTGGATATTGGTATCTGCTTCGTTATTTTTTATTCTATTACTAGTGTTTGAATAGAATGTGGTAAACTGCTTACTGCAACTGCCTTATTCCCAATACTCATATGATAAGGAATATTATCATTGCTTGGGTTCATAACAACCACTACAATAGAACCATTCGTGTTTTGGAATGCCGTAGTAAGTATTTGTCCCCTGCTGGCAGAACTGATGATTCGTTTAGCACCCGGACGAATAAACTTTGAGAAGTGACCGATATAGTAAAACGAATTCAAATAAGTTAATTCACCTGTTTTTGTATTGGCATGTACAGGTGCATAACAAAAATTGCCCACATGGTTTGGACCACCTTTCTCATCTAATAAAATATTCCAATCATTCCATGCAACAGTTCCATTGTTAAAATCATTGATCATTGACCTGCCATACAATTCACCATATCTCCATTCTTTAATTCTGGTTGCGTCAAATTTTTCTACACATCCTTCTGTAAACATTAAATGTGTATTCGGAAAAGCTTCATGTACACGAGCCACATTGTCGTAAATATTACCACCACCTGTCCAGCTTTCATACCAGTGAAAGCCAATCCCCCAAACATATTTAGCTGCTGCGGGGTCGTTCAAAACAGCACTTGCACGTTGGTACAATAAATCACGGTTATGATCCCAGGCAATCAATTTTTTGTCACCTAACCCAGACTTAACTAATGTTGGGCCCAAATAATTTTTAATGAAGTTGGTTTCTTCTTCAGCAGTATAACTACAAGATTCCCAGGTTTGAACAGCCATCGGCTCATTCTGAACACTAAGTGCCCAAATGGGTATGCCAATTTCCTGATAAGTTTTAATGAACTTGATATAATAATTTGCCCAGCTTTGATAATAGGCTGGAAGTAACTTTCCACCATGTAGCATGTCTTTATTGTCTTTCATCCAGCCTGGCGGGCTCCAGGGGCTCACAAACATAGGTAACTTGCCACCTGCTGCAGTAATCGCTTGTTTGATTAAAGGAATACGGTATTGCTGATCGTGCGCAACACTGAACGTTTTAAGTTCAGTATCATTTTCTTTCACATAAGTATATGAATCGCTTGAAAAGTCGCAGCTATGAATATTAGTTCTGGCTATAGAAAATCCAATGCCTTTATTCACATCATAATATTTTTCAAGAAGTTCTTGCTGTTTGTTCTTTGGCAATTTTGCAAAGACTTCTGCTGAAGCATCTGTAATAGCTCCGCCCACACCCAGGAAGGTTTGGAATTTTTTGTTAGGGTCTACGAATACGGCGGGCTCTGTTTCAAAGGGCTGTCCATAGGCACTAAAGTTCAAAACAGCAGTTTGTGTTAATCGCAGATTACTGTTTTCTGCAGTTGTGTAAACAGTTACTTTTAGTTCCTTTTTTTTAATAGGATCAGAAGCTGTTGTTTTTTGCTGGTTTGTTGTAGGATGCAAGGCTAATAAAGCAGTTGCAATCGTACTCATTAGAATTTGATACATGGCAATAGTTAGAATAAGTGATGCTTAAAATTACTCTATTTTGCCGGATAGGTCTTACCTGATTCCTTTATTTTTAAGAAAATCAATTAAGGCTTCAGGATGGTCGGTTTGTAAACCATCTACCCCCAATCCAATAGCTGCTTCCCAGAATTCAGCTTCTTTCGAATCCTGGATATCAGGCCAAACAATGGTTTTATTATGATGGGCTGCTTTAACCATTCCTTCATTGTATTCTTTATAAGATCCGTCTAGCACTGAAACAGGATATTGTTTTAGAAAATTGGCTAGCGTAGCGCTATCTCTTATATTTCCTGGGAAGCTAACTATCAAGGGCATTTCAGGTGCTATCTCCATCCATTTTTTAGCCTGAAGCGGATAATTAATATAAACTATAATTTGTTTTTCAACGCCATATTTCACCAGCGTTTGATAGGTCTTTAATACATCCGCATCCTTAAAATCGAGATAGATATTGATCTTGTTTTTGACCAGACTTAAAACCTCTTCGAATTGTGGGATATTGAATTTGCCCCATTCAGGTTTTGATTTTTCTTCAACCCGATAAGTTAATAATTCCGATAATGTAAGATCTCTGATTTTCCCTTTTCCATTCGTCATTCTGTCAATAGTTCCATCATGCATGATCACTAACTGACTATCCTTAGTCGTTCTTAAATCAATCTCAATAAAATCTGCTCCAACTGATATGGCGTTTTCATAGGCTTTAATTGTATTTTCTGGAGCAGCGATATGGTTACCTCTATGAGAAATAACAATGAATCTGTTTTTGCTTTCTGGTAAAGCAGGGACTTGATGTTGAGCCTGAATTGAAAATTGTATAAAAAGGAATAAAAGAGATAATAATAACCGCATTTTTTTCCAAACATATTAAAGCAATATGAACTCAACATTAAATTGTATTATTTATAACAAAGAACTATTTTTAAAATAGTTAACTTTTAAGTGTAATAGTTCAATATGAAAAAAAATATAATACTGTTTTTGGTGCTGATTTTTTTAAGCAGTAATAATAATAATGCCGTTCAAGCATTTGAAACCAATGTTAATTTAAACAGGGTACAACAACAAAATGTAAAAATCGATACTATTGGTGTTTATGGTATCAGAAATTTAATAAAGAATACATCTACCAAACTTCGAGTAATTAATATCTGGGCAACCTGGTGTGGGCCTTGTGTTTCTGAATTTCCTGATTTTGTGAAGCTTAATCTCAAGTATCGGGATCGGAATTTTGAATGGGTTACCATCAGCGCAGACCCGCCAAGTAAATCATCTAAAGTTTTAAAATTTTTACAAAAAAAACAAGGAATAGGTACTAACTATATTTTTAATTCCGAAGATCTTTATCCATTAATAGAAACAGTTGATCCCAGATGGCGTGGTGCTATTCCTTACACGCTAATTGTAACACCTGGAGGCAAAATATTGTATGCACAACCAGGCGTAATAGATCCCGTTGAAATTAATGGTATAATTGAAGAGGCTTTACGTTAGGCAAATAATATTAATAAGTATTTGTCATGTCTTCGTCTACACAGATGATATAATCTGCTTTTCCTTTATTTTCAGTTAATAATTTTTTCACGTCTTTTTGAGAAACGGTAGTGATGGTTGAAACTTTTAAATCGGGTCTAGCTTTTTTAAGATACCATCCAATGCCTTCATAATTCTCTGAATGGTAGGAACCATTAAAATGTATAAATAAGCTTCCGGGTTGATAATACTTTAAAATAAAATGCGCCATCGTAGCGTCTTTAATGGCCTGAGCCTTTGGAAGATTGTCACCACCATGACCACCCATCATGGCGATCATATTTTTGTATCCGGGTAATTCAGGGTCGTAAGCAATCGGTAGGGGAGCGATCCATGATTTTTCTTTTGCAGTTAAAGTATCCAATGCTGCAAAGCCTCCTTTTGCAACTAATGATGCATATCTTCTCGGAATATTATCGGCTGCAAAAGCGATTTTATTTTCTTTTGCAAAGTTCACTAGGGGAGCATAATCAGTAGGATAATTTTTCCATAAACGTGCCAGTGAATCCAATGCTTTTTGTTTTATCTCACCACGTAAATATTGGTCTAAGGCTTCCTGATTATCTTGTTCAAACATTTCTGCGCCCATTACCAAATCTCTTTTTTCTTTAGCGTCTTTTGTAAGTTCCAGCTGTAACCAGTGTGCTATAGCATTGTTGTGAAATTCGCCAAAAAGGATAATATCATTTTCCGTGATTTTGTTAAGCATTTTTCCAAAAGAAACTTTTTTACCTTTTGCAGTATAAATAATATAGGCGGGTTTGTCTTGGGCTATAACTAATGTTGACAGGAAAATCAGAACGAAGAGCAAGTGTATTTTTCTCATGTTTAAAGCTAGATAAAAAAGTAAAAAGTAAAAAGTAAAAAGTCGTACATGTTAACCCTAGGCTTCAGCCTAGGGATTAGGTATGCAAAATAAAATCGGGCTTTAGCCCTAATGCTGTGAAATCCCCAGCCCCAGCCTAAAGGCCGTGGTTAACAAAATTACCCTTGCAAAATCGAGAATAAGATTTTATCTTGATACGAAAACATTTACCCACTTAAAACAATTACAATGAGTGCAACAACATTTAATTCAAAAAGGTTTCTTATCTCTGGGTTAGTTGGAGGCATTGTTTCCTTCTTTGTTGGATTTCTGATCTATGGCATTTTACTTGCTAACATGATGTCATCCAATTCTGGAACTGCTGCCAATGTGATGCGGGGACCAAATGATATGATTTTCTGGTCGATTATGCTGGGAAGTCTATTTATGGGCCTAACGCTTGCCTATATTTTTGAATTGGGAAAGATTAAATCGATCGGTTCAGGATTTATTGTTGGCGCCATTGCTGGTCTTCTAATTATTGCAGGGCATGATTTTACAAGCTTTGGTACTACCAATTTATTAAACTTGAATGGTTTAATGATTGATGTGGCTGCAAGTACAGTGATGCAAGCCATCACGGGTGCGGCAATAGGGTTTATGAATTCTAAATTGAAAGATTAAACAGCAAAATGTGTTGTTAACCCTAGGCTTCAGCCTAGGGATTGGGTATGCAAAATAAAATCGGGCTAAAGCCCCTTACACTTTTGAATCGACATTCCCCACCCTAAAGGGCGGGGTTAACCTTGTTCTTGATACACATTCTAAAGTGCTTAGGTTTATGCGCCAGCAACTTGTTTACGAATGATATTTAGAGCTGCACCGGCTTTGAACCAATCAATTTGTTGTTGATTATAAGTATGGTTTGCTACTACTGTATCTTTTGATCCATCAGCATGATTAAATACCAGTGTTAATGCAGTGCCTGGATTAAAGCTTGTTAAACCAATTACATCAACGCTATCATCTTCCTGAATTTTATCATAATCTGATTTATCGTTGAAAGTAAGCGCTAACATACCTTGTTTCTTCAGGTTAGTTTCGTGAATACGAGCAAAAGATTTAGTTAACACTACACGAACTCCTAAATGACGTGGCTCCATAGCTGCGTGTTCGCGGCTACTTCCTTCTCCATAGTTTTCATCACCAACAACGATAGTGCCTATTCCAGCTGCTTTATATGCTCTTTGTGTAGCAGGAACGGGACCGTATTCACCAGTCAACTGGTTCTTAATATTATCAGTCTTTTCGTTGTAGTAATTCACTGCACCGATCAACATATTGTTACTGATATTATCTAAGTGTCCACGGAATTTCAACCATGGTCCAGCCATTGAAATATGGTCTGTAGTACATTTTCCTTTTGCTTTGATTAAGAGTTTCAAACTCTTTAAATCATTACCATCCCATGCAGCAAATGGATCTAATAGTTGTAAGCGTTTGCTTGCAGGATCTACTGCAACTGTTACACCAGTTCCATCAGCAGCAGGAGCTTGATAGCCTGCATCTTCAACCGCAAAACCACGGGTCGGTAATTCCTGACCAGTAGGCTCATCCAATTTCACTTGTTCACCCTTATCATTAGTAAGTGTATCTGTAATTGGATTGAATGTTAAATCACCAGCAATGGCCAATGCAGTTACTAACTCTGGAGAAGCCACAAAAGCAAAAGTATTCGGATTGCCATCGGCACGTTTTGCAAAATTTCTATTGAAGCTATGAACGATGGTATTTTTTTCTTTTTTCTCTGCACCTACACGATCCCACATACCGATACATGGTCCGCATGCATTTGCAAATACATCAGCACCCACACTTTGAAATACATCCAGGAATCCATCTCTTGCGATGGTATAGCGAACTTGTTCTGAACCTGGCGTGATTTTGAATTCAGCAGCCAATTTCAAACCTTTTGATTCTAGCTGTTTTGCTAAACTTACCGCTCTGCTAATATCTTCATAAGATGAATTAGTACAACTTCCTATTAAACCCACTTCAACTTTGGTAGGCCATCCGTTTGCGGCGGCAACTTCTTTCATTTTAGAGATAGGAGTAGCTAAATCTGGCGTAAATGGTCCGTTTAAATGTGGTTCCAACGTACTTAAGTCTAATTCAATTACTTCATCGAAGTATTGAGAAGGATTTGCATATACTTCTGGATCTGCAGTTAAATAATCTTTTACGGTATCGGCTGCAGCTGCAATATCAGCGCGGCCTGTAGCAGAAAGGTATCTACTCATGCTTTCATCATAACCAAAAGTTGAAGTAGTAGCACCAATTTCAGCACCCATATTACAAATGGTTCCTTTACCAGTACAACTCATATTAGTAGCGCCTTCTCCAAAATATTCAACAATTGCACCTGTTCCACCTTTTACAGTAAGAATACCTGCCACTTTTAAGATCACATCTTTTGGAGCAGTCCATCCACTCAACTTACCTGTTAATTTAATACCGATTAGTTTTGGCCATTTTAATTCCCAGGGCAAACCTGCCATTACATCACAAGCATCTGCACCGCCCACACCAATCGCAATCATTCCCAATCCTCCAGCATTTACTGTGTGAGAATCAGTTCCGATCATCATGCCTCCAGGGAAAGCATAATTTTCTAAAACTACCTGGTGAATAATTCCAGCGCCAGGTTTCCAAAATCCAATTCCGTATTTATTAGAGACTGAAGCCAGGAAATCATATACTTCTTTGCTTTCTGCTGTAGCAACCTGTAAATCTTGTTTAGCTTCTACTTTAGCCGTAATCAGGTGATCACAGTGTACGGTAGAAGGAACTGCCACTTTAGGACGTCCGGCCTGCATAAATTGTAATAAAGCCATTTGTGCTGTTGCATCCTGCATCGCAACGCGATCTGGAGCAAAATCAACATAATGCTTACCACGCTCAAAACCACTCAATGGCTGATCTGCGTGTAAGTGTGCAAACAATATTTTTTCTGAAAGGGTAAGTGGTCTACCCAAGGCTGTACGTGCTGCATTTACTTTTGCAGGCATTTCTGCGTACAGTTTTTTGATCATTTCGATATCAAAAGCCATAGTCTGAAAAATTTATGTTTTGAAAGGTTAAATTTTGGTACTTAAATAGTGTTCAGTGCGCGAATTTACATTAAAACAGACTCTGGAGAAAAACTGTTTTGAACAATTATTCATTTGATTTGTCTAATTTTAGGATAATATCCTCCCCTTACTTAAAAAACGGTCATCATGCAAAAAATTCGTGAAAACATAGAAATGCAAGCGTTTGGGGTTTGTTCTGCAATAGGAGATAAATTTGGCATTGCCAGTGCCAAAATTAGAATGTGGTTTATTTATATCTCATTTCTAACCCTGGGCTCGCCCATCCTGATCTACATGATCTTGGCGTTTTGGATAAACATCAAGAATTATATCATGGCTGGAAAAAGAAATCCCATTAAAAACTGGTAGTCATTTAAATTACTGCTTTGCGAAGTTTTACTAATTGCTCTAATAAGGGCTCTAATAATTCTAATCGTAGCATATTTGCCCCATCACTTTTGGCAACTGCCGGATTGGGGTGAGTTTCTATAAATAATCCATCTGCTCCAGTAGCAATGGCAGCTTTCGCAATGGTACCGATGAGTTGGGGATTTCCGCCTGTTATTCCTGAAGTTTGATTGGGTTGTTGTAAAGCATGTGTACAATCCATAATCACTGGTGTATCGTGTTCCTGCATCCAGGGAATATTTCTATAATCCACCACCAGATCAGTATATCCAAAAGTATTACCTCTTTCAGTAAGCATTACCTGTTGGTTCCCGGCTTTTCTAATTTTATCAACTGCAAATTTCATGGATGGTCCATTGAGGAATTGTCCTTTTTTTACATTTACGATTTTTCCTGTCTCAGCTGCTGCAATCAATAAATCTGTTTGTCTGCATAGGAAAGCGGGAATCTGTAAAATATCTATAAAATCTGCGGCCATCGCTGCTTCTTCGTGCGCATGAATATCAGAAGTGGTGGGCAAACCATATGTCATCCCCACTTTTTTTATCAGCGATAAACCATTGTCATCTCCAATGCCGGTAAAAGAGTTAGCACTTGTTCTATTGGCTTTTCTGTAAGATGCTTTAAAAACATATGGGATCTCCAATCTTTTGCAGATATTAGAAACCTTATCAGCAATTTCCATCACCATTTCTTCGCTTTCAACAACACAGGGACCCGCTATTAAAAAAAAGTTATCTGGATTGTATTGTTGATTATGAAAAAGGCTTTTTAGAAAATCTGGCATCATAGATTCATGGTTTGAAAAGTAAAATTAGTGAAATCGAGCAGTAGTTGTTTCGAAAAGGAAAAGATAACCGATGTTAGTTTCCGAAAACTGTCTATTTTTGAACCCCTTTAAATGATAACATGGCAAAAGAAAAAATATTAGTAATTGGTGCTTCTGGTCAAATTGGTGTTGAACTAACCCTTGCACTTCGAAAAATATACGGAGCTGCAAATGTAGTTGCTTCAGACCTTCGTGAAGAAAACGATCTTTTGAAAGGAACGGGTCCATATGTAAGCATGGACGTGATGAATAAAGAAATGTTACATGTGCAAGTGATCCGCCAGAACATTACACAAATTTATTTATTAGCTGCTATTCTCTCTGCCACAGGAGAAAAAAATCCCAACCTGGCCTGGCATTTAAATATGCAGGGATTATTGAACGTGCTTGATATTGCCCGTGAAGAAAAATTGCAAAAAGTATATTGGCCAAGTAGTATTGCCGTATTTGGACCTACTTCTCCCAGAAAACTTTGTCCCCAGCAAACCATCATTGAACCCATTACGGTGTATGGCATTAGTAAATATGCAGGAGAGTTTTGGTGCAATTATTATCATCAACGTTATGGGGTAGATGTAAGAAGTATTCGTTATCCAGGATTGATCAGTTATAAATCGGCTCCGGGTGGAGGTACTACCGATTATGCAGTTGAAATTTACAGTGAAGCATTGGCAGAAAAAAAATACCAATGTTTTTTACAGGAGGACACTTATTTACCTATGATGTATATGCAGGATGCGATCCGAGCAACGATGGAATTAATGCATGCGCCTGTTGAAAATATTTCGGTTCGAACATCGTATAATATTTCTGGAATGAGTTTTTCTCCAAAAGAAATAGCTGCATCCATTCAAAAGCATATACCAGAATTTTCACTTACCTGTATTCCGGATTATCGCCAAAAAATTGCCAATAGCTGGCCAGAAAGTATCGACGATTCTGTTGCTGCAAAAGATTGGGGATGGAAGCCTGCATATGACTTAGACAGGATGACATCTGATATGTTAGAAAATTTAATGAAAGCTGAATAAAATATAATAAAACAACTAAACTAAATCTGCTACCGTTTTATTCTCTAATATTTGAAGCATATTATCGCGGACTTCGATCATCACATGGTTAAGTCCGCATTTTTTTTCGTCGCAGTCTTTACACTTTTTGTAGAAATTCAAACTCACACAAGGCAAAAGTGCGATGGGGCCTTCTATTAATCGCATTACTTTTGAAAGCGGAATTTTATCAGGATCAGTTTTTAGAAAATAGCCTCCGCCTTTCCCCTTTTTACTTTCCAGCATGCCGGATTTTCTTAGTTCCAAAAGAATATTTTCTAAAAATTTAAGCGGTATTTTTTTCTTCTTCGATATTTCAGCAATCAAAACAGGTACATCTTTTTGTTGTTCTGCTAAATAAGTTAAAGCCTTGAATGCGTATTGTGTTTTTTTAGATAACATACTATTTACCCTTGAAGGACATTTTTCTTCTTATGAATAGAATCGCTCTTTTACTTTTGTCTTTAAATTTAAGTACAAATTACCACAACTAAAAGCATTTACAAAGGAATTCTATTTTATGAGTTTCTAAAAGATTGGTTCTTTTATAGCCCTAGCACATCTTTCATGCTGTAGATTCCTTTTTTATGTTGTAGAAATGCAGCTGCAAGAACTGCACCTCCTGCAAATCCAATACGATTATGAGCTGTATGAATGATTTCAATATCGTCTACACTCGAAGTATATTTTATAGTATGTGTGCCAGGTGCCGGGTCAATTCTTTTTGAAACAATTTCAAGATCCGTAGCATTTTTAGCAGGCTCATTTACCCATTGTTTTTTTTGTTTGATAAAACTCAAGACCTGTTCTGCCAAAGTAATAGCTGTTCCACTTGGTGCATCTTTTTTTTGTGTATGATGAATCTCTTCCATGATCACATCATAGTCGGGGTGACTGCTCATCAATTGTGCCACATACTTATTAATTTCAAAAAACAGATTTACACCAATGCTATAATTACTGGCATACAATAAACTGCCCTGTTGTTGATCGCAATAGCTTTTCGCTTCTTCCCATTTATCAAGCCATCCAGTAGAACCACAAACAACAGGTACACCTAATTCCAAACACTTCATCACATTTTCAAATGCACTATGTGGTCCAGTAAACTCTATGGCTACATCTGCTTTTGAAATATTTTCTTTATTGAAATCAGCTGCATTATTAATGTCAATTTTCAAAACGATTTGATGACCTTTTTCTAAGGCGATGGTTTCAATGGCTTTTCCCATTTTACCGTATCCGATCAAAGCGATATTCATACTTATGATTTTATGATTGATTGTAAAACTAATAGAAATTGAAACAGATTAGCGTACTTCATAGAGCTTATGTTCGGGTCTCTTCGCATTAAATGTAAATGTAAGTCCAGGTGTTCTGGTAATTGGATTGAAAATAGGTTTCACATTCATCGATAAATCATTGGAAACATCGAAGTCTTTTAGATGCCCAAATACAGTGGCATCTACCACATTCAATCCCCAAGCCAGCAAAAAGAAAAGAATAGAATAGTCACGATCTCGCCTAAAGGTATTTCGATAACTTTGCAAAGAGGCGGCACTTAGTCCTTTCAATTGTGGGTCGATAGCAGCTAATCCAGTAGTATCATTATGAAACTCTGCATTGTACTTAGCTTCGTAAGCGAATTTCGTTTTTTTATACCAATTATTATTATAGACAAATAAGCCTGCTGGGATAGCCAAAGCCCCATAAACCAAAGGGATTTTCCAATACTCTCTGTTATACCCCTGCCCCCATCCTGGAATGATGGCTGATCTTCTGGTAGCTTTTCTGGGATCGTGTTTTTTGATCAAACTATCTGGAGCTGATTTTTTTAAAGTATCCCTTGACACAGACTTAACAGAATGAATGGGAGTGATGCTCGTGTCTTTCTGCGCCGAGGATTTACCCAGCACAACAGTAACCAAAAGAATCATCAAGATGACGCGAACAAATTTCATGTACAATTAACTGACTGTAACATTCATAGCTTCCAGAATTTTATTCAGTTCTTCCAAAGAATAATATTCTATACTGATGCTACCATAGCCTTTTTTATTATGAGCCATTTTTACTTTGGTACCAAAATGTGAGGCTAAATTATCTTCTATTTTTTTATAGGTAGGGGGAAGGTCAGACTTTAGTGAAGGTTTAACAGCTCCCACTTTATCTGCTTTATACATTTTGCGAACCAACTCTTCTGTCTGGCGAACGTTTAATCCCTTGCTTTGAATCTCTTTGAAAACAAAAAGTTGTTTATCAATGGTGTCAATATTAACCAACGCTCTTGCATGCCCCATGCTCAAACTGCCATTACGCACTGCAAGCTGAATATCTGGGGGCAATTTTAATAAACGAATATAATTGGTTACGGTACTTCTTTCTTTGCCCATGCGCTCTGCTACTTGCTCTTGCGTATAGTCCAATTCTTCCATCATGCGTTTATAGCTCAACGCTACTTCCATTGCGTTTAGATTCTCTCTCTGTAAATTTTCTAATAAAGCTAATTCAAGTAACTGTTTGTCATTCGCCTGACGGATATATACTGGTACATCTTTTAAACCTGCAATTTTGGACGCCCTAAATCTTCTTTCACCTGCAATCAGTTGAAATTTACCATTTGCAAGTTTTGAGACCGTTAATGGCTGAATAATATCATGCAGCTTAATAGAGGCAGCCAACTCATTCAAAGAAGTTTCATCAAAATCTCTTCTTGGCTGTTTTGGATTAATAAGAATTTCAGTAATTGCCAAACGATTGGTGCTCGTTACTTCCTCTCTCACTTTGGGTTTAAGACCACCTTCTGTATTCTTTAAATCCGCATCAATATTTTGCAAAAGCGAACGTAGTCCCTTGCCTATTAAATCTTTATTTTGTTTCGGTGTACTCATGTTTCAATTCTAATTTGTAGCAATAGTTCTAGGTGTAAAAACTATTCTAAGATTCTTTCTTCATTACTCATTTTAGTGAGCCCATTATTTTGTAAAACCTCTTTTGCAAGATTTAAATAGTTCACAGTTCCTTTACTCTCTGCGTCATATAAAATAACAGGTTTACCCACGCTTGGTGCTTCACTTAATCTTGTATTTCTATGTATGATGGTAGAGAAAACCATATCATCAAAATGCCTTCTTACTTCACTCACCACCTGATTGCAAAGACGTAAACGGCCATCATACATGGTCATTAAAATCCCTTCAATTTTCAATTCAGGGTTCAACCTGTTTTGTACAATTTTAATAGTATTCAATAATTTTCCTAATCCCTCTAATGCAAAAAATTCGCACTGTACCGGAACAATCACACTATCTGATGCAACCAAAGAATTAACGGTAATCAAACCCAGTGATGGCGAACAGTCGATAATGATAAAATCATATTTATCCCTTAATACATCTAAGATAGACTTCATTACATTTTCACGGTTCGGATAATTGATCATTTCAATCTCCGCGCCAACCAGATCAATATGTGAAGGAAGAAGATCAAGATTAGGAACATCAGTTTTTAAGATTACATCAGTTGCAAGTGTATTATTCACCATACAATCATATAAACTACTCGTAATATTATGCAAATCAAAACCAACACCAGTAGTGCTATTCGCCTGCGGATCTGCATCTACCAGCAATGTTCTATATTCCAAAACCGCCAGACTAGCAGCTACATTAATAGCTGTAGTTGTTTTGCCTACTCCGCCTTTCTGATTGGCAACGCCAATAATTCTCGCCATAGTTATTCCGTTTATCCGCTATTGCAGATCGTATGATTAATTCGAATTCCTCTTATTTTCTATTGTACACCAATAAGCGGCAATAATAAGCCAAAAATACACTTTAGCATAGATTTAAAAACAATAATATCAGTTAGTTGTTAGTTTCGCGGGGGAAATGATTGTTAAGGCCTAAAAATATAAATTTTGTTTAATATAAAAAGAAGCAAATTTTATACAATAAAACCCAATTTCAATCGTCTACCGATTAAACGAATAGAAGTATTATGAAAAATTCAGGTATGTGGTGGATCATTGCAGTAGTGATGTTATTGTTGGACTTTTATGTCTACCAGGCTTTAAAAACAGTGACTCAAAATTCGACTGATAAAGCAAGACTAATGATACATATTGGATATTGGGTGGTGTCGGGAGTTACACTTTTGTTACTCATGTCGTTCCCCTATATTCAAGCACTTCAGACTTCTAAAATTTTCCGCAATTATATTTTTGCCATTTTATTAGGATTATTTTTTGCAAAATTGATCGCTTCCATTTTCTTTTTAACCGATGATGTAAGAAGAGGATCTGTATTTATGTTGAGTAAAGTATTACCAAGTACTGGCGCACAATTCATGGGTGATGGTAATGCAATTCCCAGATCTATGTTTTTAAGTTGGCTTGGTTTAGGAATTGGAGGTAGCTTGTTTGGAACATTACTATATGGATTTTCTAATAAGTATAACTACCAGGTGAAAAGGGTTAAGCTGGCTTATCAAAATTTACCAGCAGCTTTTAAAGGATTGAAACTGGTGCATATTAGTGATATACATAGTGGGAGCTTTCAAAATAAAGCGGCAGTGAATCATGGCGTGGATATGATCTTGAAAGAAAATGCTGACTTGATTTTATTTACGGGTGATCTTGTGAATGATCGGGCAACTGAAATGCAGGAGTATATGGATGTTTTTGGTAGGCTTAAAGCACCCATGGGAGTATTTAGCACATTGGGTAATCACGATTATGGCGATTATGTTGCCTGGCCTACACAGGAAGAGAAAAAACAAAATTTAGCAGATCTTAAAAAAGTACATGAGGATCTTGGATGGAAATTATTAATGAACGAACATGTTATATTCAATCGGGCCGATGAACAAATCGCATTATTGGGTATTGAAAACTGGGGTGCTAAAGGGCGCTTTCCTAAATACGGAAAAATGGCTGAAGCATATCCCGGTACTGAAAATATTCCTTTCAAAATTTTAATGAGCCACGATCCTAGTCATTGGGACGCAGAAGTAAAAACCAAATACGCTGATATTGATTTAATGTTAGCTGGCCACACACACGGGATGCAATTTGGATTGGAGAATCCTTATTTTAAATGGAGCCCTGTTCAGTGGATGTACCATCAATGGGCGGGTTTATATGAAGATGGGAAGCAAAAATTGTATGTGAATCGTGGTTATGGTTTTATTGGATACCCAGGAAGGGTAGGTATCATGCCAGAAATTACGGTGATTGAATTTGTATAATATTCTTTTGCAACTTTCACACTTTTACATTTCATTTTATATTGTTGGCACGGCATTAGTAGTTATAATGGAAACTAGATACTATGAAAAAATTATTATTAGCTTCTTTTGCAATTATCGCAATGTCGGTTGCTGTAAATGCACAAGGTGGATTTAGATTAGGAATTAAAGGAGGTTTAAATTTAAATCAGATAGAGGGAGTATCCTTTAATAACGGCTTTAAATTTGGCTACCATTTAGGAGGCTTTGCTGAAATCGATTTCACGAAAAAATTTGGGATTCAACCAGAAGTATTATGGAATCAATCAAATACCCAAGTGTCTGCCGAGTTTGCAACTTTATACCCTACTTTAACAAATCCAAATACTTTAAACCAAGAAGTAGTCTTGAATTATTTATCTATCCCATTATTACTTCGCTATAATTTGGGTAGCATGTTCTCTATTGTAGCCGGACCACAATTTGGAATATTGATGAATAAGAATCAGAACATTTTACAGAATGGACAAAAAGCATTTTCAGATGGCGATTTTTCTGCAGTTGCGGGAATACAGGTTAACTTAAAAACATTACGACTCTATGGTAGATACAATATTGGTATGAAAAATATCAATCAGATCGATCAAAAAGATAAATGGACCAGTCAGCAAATCCAGCTGGGTGTTGGATTAAGATTATAATAGATTAATCCATGAAAAACCGAGGCATCCTTTTTGGATGCCTTTTTTTTGAAATACACATTTTATTTTAATAGTTCTAAAGTGTTTATTTTGCATGAAAATTCTTTCAACCCATTTTAATGTGCTAACGTGAATACATTTTCTTACGACCAGCTTTATCAGTTTACACACACAGTATTTCTTAAAATGGGTTGTTCCTTGCAAGATGCTACAACAGCTGCTACTGTTTTAATTTCTGCAGATCTTCGTGGTATTGATAGTCATGGTGTAGCAAGATTAAGTGGTTACTTAAGATTATGGGAAGCGGGCCGCATCAATACAAAACCAAATATTCGCGTAGTATACGAAACACAGTCTACTGCAGTGGTTGATGGGGATGCAGGTTTAGGATTAGTGGTTGCACCATTTGCGATGCAAGTGGCTATTGATAAAGCAAAAAATGTAGGAACAGGTTGGGTGAGTGTTAAGAATTCTAATCATTTTGGTATTGCAGGTATTCACGCCATGATGGCGCTGAAAGAAGAAATGATTGGAATGGCCATGACAAATGCATCTGCATTAGTAGCACCCACATTCTCGAATGAAAGAATGCTAGGCACCAATCCAATTGCTGTAGCTATACCTGCAAATGAACAACCTGCATTTGTAGCCGACTTCGCTACAACCACAGCCGCCAATGGAAAATTAGAAATTCTTCAAAGAAAAAATGAAGATATGCCGTTGGGATGGGCGCAAGATCAAGAAGGTAATCCATCTATCGATGCTAATATATTAAGAAAACATGGCGCATTACTTCCTTTAGGCAGCGATCGTGAACACGGTAGCCATAAAGGATATGCATTGGGTAGTATTGTTGATATATTTTCTGCAGTGTTAAGTGGGGCTTCTTATGGACCCTGGGCTCCGCCATTTCCAGCTTATGTGCCCATGCCGGAAAATCAACCAGGACAAGGCCTTGGTCATTTTTTTGGAGCCATGCGAATTGATGCATTTCGGCCTGCAGAAGAATTTAAATCACATATGGACAATTGGATTGAACGTTTTAGAAACGCAACACCTTCAGCAGGCAATGAACGCGTATTGATTCCCGGTGATCCCGAAAGAGAAATGGAAGCCATTCGAATTAAAGAAGGGATACCTTTAGTGGAGCAAGTAGAAAAAGATTTACTTGATATTGCAGAGAAGTTTAAAATAAAATTATAGCACATCAGCACATGAAAAAAAAGATCTGCTTTTTTTGTTTTTTATTTTTTATTTTAATTTTTTATGGATGTGCTTCCATGAAAATTAAAAACAGTGATACCATCCTTCCTAATAAATCAAATAAAGAAACAAACCTCACTAAATATTTAGATGCAAAGAATTGGAATCGTTTATTTCCCAATAGATTTCATCTTTCAAAACTTTCAGATAGCAGTTTTACAGGATTACCCAAAAGAGAATTTTACAGTTTTGATGCATTTGTGGAGGCGGCAAAACTATTCCCTGTTTTTTTGAGTGAAGGGGGCGATACTTTACAGAGAAGGGAGTTAGCTGCTTTTCTTGCAAATATGTCGCACGAAACAAATGGTGGCTGGGATGATGCTCCAGGTGGGATGGAAAAATGGGGACTTTATTTTGTACAAGAAAAAGGATTCCCCAATAGTCAATTTAATTATGCAGATACAAGCAGAAAGAAATGGATACCTGTGGAGGGAAAATCATATCATGGAAGAGGGCCTTTGCAATTAAGTTGGAATTATAATTATGGACAGTTTAGTGAAGCTTATTTTGGCAACAAACAAATTTTATTAGACAATCCTGATTTGCTTTTAAAAGACTCCGTGCTTTGCTTCGCCAGTGCCATCTGGTTTTGGGTGCATGATCAATATCCAAAACCTTCCTGTCATGATATCATCACCGGCAAATGGGAACCTTCACCCAAAGATATTGCAGGCGGGCGTTTGCCAGGTTTCGGTGCTGTGGTGAATGTAATTAATGGTGGGTTGGAATGTGGTGAAAATCATTCAGACCGTACCAAATACAGATATACCTTTTACCAATATTTCTGCAACTATCTGCATGTAGATCAGGGGCTCAATGCTGACTGTAGCAATCAAAAACCTTTTGGGAAATAGTTAGTGTTTTAATCCTAATTTTTTAATTTCTCGATTGCTCAGTTCTTTTGTTATTAATTCTGAGGGGTGTATGATATCTGTGTAAACGGAATATGCTGTTGCTAAATCAATATTGTTAGCGGAGAATACAAATCTTGGCTTTACTGTAAAATATTTTGTTTCAGATGTAGTTTTACTTTTTAAGTTGAGATAAAATACATCATATAACATTGTATAGTCTTTTTCCTTTTTATCAAAAATTGCTAAAGGCTGCCCAGGAATTACTTTGTCGCCAATTTGTACCAGTAATTTTATAGCGTTTAAAATATTATATCGTGCAATGGTTCCATCAGCATGTTCCAAATAAATATTATTTCTTGTTTTAGTACTAAACACTTCATTTTCTTTTCTGGCTTCTGCATTATCTGTTGCTTCACATACAATGCCGGCTCTAGTTGCACATATAGTATCTCCTAAAACATATTGAAATCCCATGGAGTAAAATTCATTATTACTTTTCCCAAAAAGATCGCCAATAAAATATGTGCCAGAAGTTTTTATACTACTGCCCACAGTTTTTGGTAATAGATAGGGGTATAACGAATCTACTTTCGAAATACTTTTTCCCCGATAAACGGTATAACCATAACTAAGCATGAAATTGGTGGCATTCTCCATCTGAGTAATAGTTCCTATTTGTTGATTACCCATCAAACTTACAGATGTTGTAAAATTGTCTGAACCTTCTGCACATCTATAGCCAACCATATTTGTAAAAGTAACAGTGCAGGAATAGGTTCCAGGTTCGGTTTTCTCTGCCATTAATCGAAGACCCTTTTTAAAAGTATCCGGCTCAGTATATACTCGAATTACTTGTTGCGCATTTAAACGAAATCCTAAACCGCATATTATAATCACTAACCAAATGACTTTCATAAAAAATATCTATAACAAAAATTGAGAATTTCTATTCCAAATCAAATATATAATAAATTTATCAACTATTCTGAGTTGCCAATTCCGTTCATATTTTTGACTCTATCCTGTTATATTTGCAACTCAATTTAAAAGCACCACTAAAAAGGTTGCCGATTTCAACCAAAAAAAATTGTAGTGAAATGAAAATAATGAAGTTTGGCGGAACAAGTGTAGGTAAGCCAGAACGAATGCAGCAGGTTTCTCAGTTGATTACCAAAGATGCAGAATCGAAGATTGTTGTTTTAAGTGCATTGAGTGGAACCACTAATGCCTTGGTAGAAATCAGTAATAGTTTAGCAGAAAGCAATCGCGAAGCTGCCAAGCTAAAGATTGATACATTGGAAGCGCATTACCGCCAATTTGTGTTGGATCTGGTAAAGCTAGATGCAAATCGCGCTAAAGCAAATAGTATAGTTTCAGAGCATTTTGAATTTCTAAATATTATACTTAGAATTTCATTTAGCGAAGCTTTGAACAAAGACATTCTTGCACAGGGAGAATTGATGAGCACTAAATTGTTTTCTGTTTATTTAGAGGAGCAGGGGATCGATCATTTGCTGTTACCAGCATTGGAATTTATGGTGATTGATGCAAATGAAGAACCTAATTTTCCACTGATACGCACAAAACTTACTGCAATACTTGCAGAACATTCGGATAAGAAAATTTTTATTACACAAGGATATATTTGCCGCAATGTTCGTGGTGAAGTGGATAATTTAAAACGCGGAGGAAGTGATTACACTGCCTCTTTAGTAGCGGCAGCAATCAATGCAAGTGTTTGTGAAATATGGACCGACATTGATGGTATGCATAATAATGACCCTCGAATAGTTAATAAAACAGTTGCCATTGAACAATTAAGTTTTGACGAAGCTGCAGAGTTGGCATATTTTGGAGCAAAGATTTTGCATCCAACTTGTATCTGGCCCGCACAACAAGAAAATGTGCCCGTTAAATTATTAAATACCATGCAACCAGAAGCTGCAGGTACTGTAATTACCAAAGAGGCTGGAAGTGTTGGGGTAAAGGCTGTTGCTGCAAAAGACGGGATCATCGCGATTAAAATAAAAAGTAGCCGTATGTTATTGGCTTATGGTTTCTTGCGTAAAATTTTTGAAGTGTTTGAAAAATATCGCACGTCTATCGATATGATTACTACTTCTGAAGTTGCAGTATCTGTAACCATTGATTCAGACATTTCACTTGCTGAAATTATAAAGGAACTGGAACCATTTGGTACAGTAGAAGTTGAAAAAGATCAATCCATCGTTTCGATCGTAGGCAACGAAATTGCAAAGACCGATGATGTATTGATGAAGTTATTTGATGCCATTCGTGAGATCCCAGTTACAATGGTAAGCTACGGAGGAAGCCCGCATAATATCTCTTTATTAATTCCAAAAGAATACAGAACAAAGACTCTGCAGTTATTGAATAGTGGGCTATTTGGATTATAAATAAAAAATGTTAACCCCGGCTTTCAAGCTGGGGGCTCATCATAGAAGTTGTGGGTACAGTTTCATGTTTGTCCATAAAGCAAAAAAGGCTGTCTCAATCGAGCAGCCTTTTTACTTTTGAATTTTTACTTTTGAATTATATAATCAACAACGCATCTCCATAACTGAAGAATCGATATTTATCTTTAATCGCTTTTTTGTAAGCTTCGATTGCTAAATCATATCCAGCAAAAGCACAAGTCATAATTAATAAACTTGTTTTAGGAAGGTGGAAGTTAGTAACCAAACTATCAGCCACATTAAAATTATAAGGTGGGTGAATAAAATGATTCGTCCATCCTTCACTAGGCTTCAACATTTTCTGTGCAGTAAAACTACTTTCCATAGCACGCATAGTTGTAGTGCCAATTGAACAGATTCTTTTTCCGTTTTGTTTTGCCTTATTTACAATATTGCAAGCTTCCTCATTGATCTGATAATATTCAGCATCCATTTTGTGTTTGCTAAGATCTTCAACCTCAATTGGACGGAATGTACCCAGACCCGTATGCAAAGTAACTTCTGCAAAACGAATACCAATAATTTCGCAACGCTTGATCAGTTCTTTCGAAAAGTGCAAACCTGCAGTAGGAGCGGCAACTGCACCTTCGTGCTTTGCATAAACTGTTTGGTAGCGTTCTTTATCTTCTTCATCTGGCTTACGCTTGATGTATTTAGGCAATGGTGTTTCTCCTAAAAATTCTAACATTTTTTTGAAGCTCTCGTCATCATCATCCCATAAAAAACGAATGGTACGACCACGGCTGGTAGTGTTATCAATTACTTCTGCAACAAGCTCTTCATTGTCTCCGAAATATAATTTGTTTCCTACACGAATCTTTCTTGCGGGATCAACGATTACATCCCATAAACGGTTGGGCTTATTTAATTCGCGCAATAAAAAAACTTCAATCTTAGCACCTGTTTTTTCTTTACGGCCATACATTCTTGCCGGAAAAACTTTGGTGTTATTAACCACAAACACATCTTTGTCATCATAATACTCTAAGATGTCGCGGAAATGTTTGTTCTCCATATGCCCAGTTTTACGATCTACAACCATCATTCGGCTGTCTTCTCTTTTTTTAGTAGGGTTCTGGGCAATAAGGTTTAACGGAAGGTCAAACTTGAACTGTGATAATTTCATGTGTCTATTCTATTTTAAATGATAGCCACATTCAGTCGTTATCCCACCGGGTGGGATGCACTAACTTCATGTTACGGCATGAATTTTGGAAGTTGGCAAAGGTAAGGTTTAATCCCGTTTAAACCTTTTTTTAACAAGATCAACAGGTATTTTTTACAGGTTGATGCTATTTATTGACAGCCTTTCACCTAAATTTGCGCTTACATTTGTTAGTTTAAGGAAAGGGACAGAAAAAAAATATATATGATTCGACAATTTTGGTGGAAAGCATTGGCAATCGTTCTTTTAATCTATACCTGCACCTATGGGTTTTATGTAAAAATCCCTAAAATGGACGATCGGATGCAGGAGTCTGTCCGAAATTTCTTCTTCCATGTTCCCATGTGGTTTGGGATGATGGTTTTATTATTTGTTTCTGTGTATTATGCAGTCAAATATTTACGAACTCCTAATCCGGTTTACGATTTCTATTCCAATGCCTTTGCCGCAACGGGCACTATTTTTTCATTATTAGGAATTTTTACGGGTGCTATCTGGGCTAATTACCAGTGGGGAAGTCCCTGGAGTGGCGATCCTAAACAAAATGGAGCAGCAATTGCCATTTTAATTTACCTGGCTTATTTCGTTTTAAGAGGAAGCATGCACGATGAAGAAAAGAAGATGAGGATTGGGGCTGTCTACAATATTTTCGCATTCTTTATGCTATTTCCTACACTCTGGATTCTGCCCCGACTAACTGAGTCTTTGCATCCAGGCGGGCAGGGTAGTGAAGGGAATCCAGGCATTAATGGAAAAGACATGGATATGCATATGCGTACCGTTTTTTATCCTGCAGTAATTGGATGGACATTACTTGGAGTTTGGATTTCAACTTTAAGTGTTAGATATCAAATTTTAAAAGAAAAGCAATTAAACAATGAATAATTTAAAGAAAGGGTTCCTGTTTTTTGTATTAGCCTGTTTTCAGGTGGTTGCAAATGCACAGGCAGCGGCATCAGATGCCAATAGCAACGATTTAATGCGTAGTAATGGAAGAATCTTTTTGGTAATGACTATCGTCGTATTTATAGTGATAGGACTGCTATTGTACGTGTACAGTCTCGATAGAAAGATCAGCAAACTCGAAAAAAAATAATCTCAACTGCTTCCTGCTCAGAAGCACTTGTAGTTTTATAAAGGTCAAAAAAATAACGAACTAAAAAATTGCTCATGTCAAGTCAAAAACCTTACAGTTTCTTTCAAAGTGTTGAAAGGAGCTTTGATAAAGCAGCCAAGTTCACCAACTGGGAACAAGGTTTGCTAGAACAAATTAAAGCTTGTAATAGTATTTACAGTATGCGTTTCCCTGTTACAATGGACGATGGCAGGATCGAAGTAATCGAAGCCTACAGAATTCAACACTCACAGCACAAAACACCTTGTAAAGGGGGTATACGTTTTAGCATGGCTGTAAACCAGGATGAAGTGATGGCGCTTGCTTCACTAATGACTTATAAATGTGCGATTGTGAATGTACCTTTTGGAGGTGCTAAGGGTGGTATTAAAATCAGCCCGAGAAATCACAGTGCAGCAGAATTGGAAAGAATTACACGTCGTTATACTGCAGAGTTAGTTAAGAAGAATTTTATAGGCCCTGGTATTGATGTACCTGCTCCTGATTACGGAACCGGTGAAAGAGAAATGTCTTGGATCGTAGATACATATCAATCTATGAAACCCGGAGATATTGATAGTGCTGGTTGTGTAACTGGAAAACCCATTTCACAAGGTGGTGTTCGCGGTAGAAGAGAAGCCACTGGTTTAGGTGTATTCTTTGGCGTTAGAGAGGTTTGTAATATGGCCGATGTGATGAAAAAAATTGGATTGGAAACTGGTATTGAAGGTAAGAAAGTGGTGGTTCAAGGTTTAGGAAATGTGGGTTATTTCTGTGCCAGATTTTTCCGTGAGCATGGTGCCACTATTATTGCTATTGCTGAATATGAAGGCGCGATTTATAAAGCTGATGGAATTAATGAGGCCGAACTTTTACAACATAGAAAAACAACAGGAAGTATTTTAAATTTCCCGGGTGCTACTAATCTTGAAAAAAATGGCGATGCGCTTGAATTGGAATGTGATATTTTAATTCCAGCTGCATTGGAAAATGTGATTGATGCTGAAAATGCACCAAGGGTTAAAGCAAAAATTATTGCCGAAGCCGCAAATGGTCCATTAACTCCAGAAGCGGATGAGATTTTTACAGAAAGAGGTATCCTGGTGGTACCTGATATGTACCTTAATGCAGGTGGTGTTACTGTTTCATATTTCGAGTGGTTGAAGAATTTGAGTCACGTTCGTTATGGCAGAATGGAAAAAAGATTTACAGAAAATATGAATGCCCACATTTTAAATCAGATCGAAGGGTTAACTGGTAAAACAGTTGGCAGAAAAGAGAAAGAGTTTATCATGCACGGTGCTGAAGAAATTGATTTAGTATACAGTGGACTAGAAGAGACAATGATTAATGCAACTCAGGAGATCATGGAAATCATGGAAGCAAATCCAACGATTCCAGACATGAGAACTGCAGCATATGTAAGTGCTATCAATAAAGTGGCTATTAGTTATACTGAATTAGGAATTTTCCCATAATTTAATCGCATCAAATTAAAAAGGCCGTTCCGAACATTCGGGACGGCCTTTTTTTAGAACGTTAGCTGAATGCTGTTGGATAAACTATAATAAAAATGATGAATCGGCACGATAGGTGATTCGTCGTACATACCTGAATAATTGATAGTAAACCCTACATGCTTTCCTGCATGAATGGTCCATTGAAAATGTGGTGCAATACGTGGATGAAAACTATCTGGTCTTGTTTGTATGAATACATTTACAGCTATATCATTATTCGCATTTGGCTTCCAATCCATTCGAGCATATGAGTTGATTTTTATATAATTATTTGTGATAGGAATTGCATTACTAGGTACTTTATTGGAGTCAACACCATCGTAGTTCCATCTTTCCATTTCATTCATTAAACCTAATCCAGCATTGAATTCTATCTTGTTGCCCTTCCACATATTATAACGGATATTCATTCCTGCAATAGCACGCATTTCTAAGCCCCGCTTATTGTCCCATTGATATTGTACAAAAGGCTCTGGCTGAAATTTGTCTTTATAATGTCCTCTATATCTCAAATGAAAATACCCGGCATTTAAAATATCATCTGGTCCGTTATACGTGAATCGATAACTGGCTGCAAATAAAAACAGGTCTTTATTTTTTTGCAACATCATTTCGGCTGTATTAGTGGCATCCCAAAGTGTGGTCTGTTGTTTATCTACTTCTAAACCAGTGCTAAAATTAAAACTGAATTGGGTCTTTTTTACATAATCTGAAGTGTCAGACTTATCAATACTGATAATTTGCGCATCTATTTTATTTGTTGAAACAAGTAATCCAAAAACGATTAAGAAAATAAGACTAAAACGCATAGTTGGCATTTTATAATTTGATAATTCACTAAAAACGATTTATGAAAAATCGGGTATTTCTAATAGCGTTTGAATAGTACCATCCTTCAACTCAAATGCAAAAGTATCTGATCCATTAGTGATGATCAGGTATTGTACCCTTAAAGAAATATTATAATTGAGAATTTGTTTAATCACGGCTTCGTCTAACTTCACTTCCATTTCCTTACATTCTACAATGATCCAGGGAACAGAGTTTTTATAAACTACGATGTCGCACCTTTTTTTAAGTTCACCTAACTTGATTTCCTTTTCGATGGCAATCAGGGAAGCTGGAATCCCTTTGATCTGAACCAACCATTGCAAAAAATTCTGTCGCACCCATTCTTCTGGTGTGATTTGAATCCATCGCTTTCTGAATTCATCAAAGATCCAGTCTTTTCCAGCTTCTGTTTTGATTCGAAACTTTGGAGTTGGATAATCAATTTTAATCATAAGGTTGTTTACTGATTTGATTTTTTGTAGTTTAGCCAATTAGCTTTTTCAAAGATACTTCTTGAAGGAGCACTAAAAATAGATTTATGAAAACGAAAGAAGAAATTGTACACAACTGGCTTCCAAGATATACAGGAGAATTAATTGAAAATTTCGGGAAATACATTTTACTGACCAATTTTGGCAACTATGTAAATATGTTTGCTGAATGGAATCAGGTTCCAGTGGTGGGAAAAGATCGCCCCATGCAATGTGCTACTGCAAATGGAATCACAATCATCAATTTTGGAATGGGAAGTCCAGGGGCTGCCACTGTAATGGATCTATTAACTGCGATAGAACCGGAAGCTGTTTTGTTTTTAGGTAAGTGTGGCGGATTGAAAAAAAGAAATAAATTGGGCGATTTAATTTTGCCAATTGCGGCCATCAGAGGAGAAGGTACTTCAAATGATTATTTCCCTCCTGAAGTTCCGGCCATGCCTGCATTCGCACTTCAGAAAGCCATCTCAACAACCATACGCGATTATCAGGTAGATTATTGGACGGGCACTGTTTATACTACCAACAGACGTGTCTGGGAGCATGATGAAGCCTTTAAAGAATACCTCACAAAGGTTCGTGCCTATGCTATTGATATGGAAACAGCTACCATATTTACGGTAGGGTTTTACAATAAAATTCCAACAGGAGCTTTGTTATTGGTGAGCGACCAACCCATGGTTCCGGATGGTGTTAAAACCGAAGCAAGCGATAAAAAAGTGACAGAAGAATATGTGGAGAAGCACCTGAAGATCGGCATTGATTCTTTAATGCAGTTAATCAATAATGGTCAAACAGTTCGGCACTTACGCTTTGAAAATTAGGATTTAATCTTTCCAAAGAAAAGGAAATAATATAATAGCGAGGGCTACTACTAGGATATCTAGCCCAACCAATAAAAATACCATCTGCATTAATCCGGCTTGAATAACTGCGGAAAATGCTGCAGTTGATATTTTCATTAATAATAGTAACTGGGGAATGATAATCGGGAAGCCCATGATGGCCATTAAGGCTGATTGTTGCTGTGCTTTAGCGGCGATTGCAGCTAAAAAAGTAAATACAAGACTAAGGCTAATCCCCCCTAAACAAGCAATTCCAAGAAAACGCCATCCAAATTCAATGGGATTACCTAACAATAGGGTAAAAATGGCTAAACTGATACAACTCATCACAAGCATTAAGATGCTATTGAAAATTAGTTTGGATAAAACAAAATCCCTTGCTCCTGCAATCGAATAGAAATAAAGCATCCGACCCCTGCTTTCAGCAAGAAAACTTTTTGCAACTGCATTCACACAAACAAATAATTGGATTACCCAAAATAAACCATTCCATACTTTGTCTTCCGGTTGCCCCATCGATAAATACACTACAAAAATAGTGGATGCCACATACAGGAAGATTCCATATAAGGTATACTGCTGCCGAGTTTCGAGCAGTAATTCTTTTTTTACCAGTGCTAAAATAGGGTTAGGGTTTTTCATGTACACATTTTCTACAACGGGGTTCATAAACATCTTTTTCACCTAATAATACTTGCGGACCAACCGTAGATTTCCGATGCGATATGCTGGCAATATTACCGCATTGAACGCATATCGCATGGAGCTTTGTAATATAGTCAGCTATTGCTAAGAGGTTGGGCATTTGTCCAAATGGCCTGCCTTTATAATCCATATCTAAGCCAGCCACTATCACCCTTGTTCCCCTTGCGGCCAATTGTTCGCATACATAAATAATTTGATCGTCAAAAAATTGTGCCTCATCAATTCCAACCACATCAATTCCCTCAGAAAGGAGCAAAATCGTTTGAGAATTATCGATGGGGGTAGATTGAACGCTATTGGCATCATGACTTACTACCTGCGTTTCATCATAACGGGTATCAATGGCTGGCTTAAAAATTTCAACTTTTAAATGGGCTATTTTGGCCCTTTTTAAACGTCGTAATAACTCTTCTGTTTTGCCGCTAAACATACTGCCACAAATAACTTCTACCCATCCTCTCCGCTCGCCGTATATATTCGGTTCTATAAACATCCTATAAAATAAAAGATAATAAAATTCGTTTCTGAGAAGACTCGCTTACATTTTAACACATCAAATGTATTACATCCAATGGAAAGAGTGGGTATACTAATCGATAAACTAAAGGAACAATTTGCTGAGCAAGCTGAAACAGATAGTTTATTGGCTACCGTTGAAATGATTTTGCTGGAATTGCAACAGCGAAAAAATGTCCCTACTTCCAATAGTGCAGTTTCGGTGATGGATCTACTGCTGAATAACTCTAGAATGCATTCCATTTCCATGACGAATTCTCTGATCTCAAAATCTAATCAAAAGAAGAATACGGAACTAAGCGGATGGCTTTTTGATATCAATACTAGTTTACCGGTTGTTGAAGAAGATATTGAAATCAACAAAAACGAATTTGCCTCTGGCAAACTGGAATTGAATGACCTGATCAAAAATGAAGCTTTCAGTATCAATGATCAATTAAAACAAAGTGAACCTGAAGTAGCTCATGGGTTTAATGAGACACCTATCCGTGATTTGAAGAAAGCTATCGGGATTAATGATCGTTACCTTTTTATCAATGAATTGTTCAGAGGCGATGAGATCATGTATGAGAGAAGTTTAAAGACAATTAATGGATTTAATATTTTCCCGGAAGCACAATATTGGATTGAAAGAGAATTGAAATTAAAATTGGGATGGAATAACAATTCAATAGCGGTTGAACATTTTGATCAATTAGTTAAAAGGCGTTTTTCCTGAATATGTGTTATGATTTTATTCGTTGCCCCGGCATTAGCATATACATACTTTTTTGCAGCTTTTGAAGCGGAATGATATAATGGGTTTCCCGCATCTAATAGTTGTAATAAAACATCTTCTAATTCTAAGGCATTTTCTACTGCAATGCATCCTCCGTTTTCAACAAGATCTACTGCCTCAATATATTTTTCATAAACAGGTCCTATAATTACAGGTTTCCCATACGCTGCTGCTTCTAATACATTGTGAACTCCATCTCCACCAAAGCCGCCCCCAACAAGACATATAGTGGCATAATGATACAATCTCGTGAGCATACCATAATTGTCAATAATCAATACCTGCGGATCATTCGACATGGCTTCATTTTTAATAAGCAATTGTTCATAGGTAGAAAATAACATGGAATTTTTATAAAGTTTCAAACATTCTTTCAATCTCTCCGACTCAATTTCATGAGGTGCTATAATGCACTTGATGGTAGGGTGTTGGTTAATGAAATGATCTAATTCTTCATCATCTTCAGTCCAGGTACTTCCTGCAACAATGGTTACCGAACCTTTACAAAAGGTTTCAATTATCTGAATGGGTTCAAAATTTGCAACAATGTCCAACACCCTGTCAAATCTGGTATCCCCGCTAATCATTATTTTTTCTTGCAGTCCTACCTGTTTTAAAAGAATTGCTGACTGTTCGTCTTGCACAAAAAACTGACTAAAGTTTTTAAGGATGTTTCTATAAAAATTACCATACCACTTAAAAAAAATCTGATCTTCTCTAAAGATGCCAGAAGCTAACAGGAGCGGTATTTTTCTTTCTGCTGCTTCTTTGCAGTAATAATGCCAAAACTCGTATTTGATAAAAAGGATGAGGCTCGGCTGCACTATATTGAAAAAACGATTAGCATTTTTTGCAGAGTCCATTGGGAGGTAGCTAATAAAATCCGCAGCAGGGTAATTTTTGCGAACCTCATAGCCTGAGGGCGAAAAAAAGGTTAGTAATATTTGATAATCAGGGTAACTATGCTTGATGGATTCTATGATGGGCCTGCCTTGTTCAAATTCACCTAAAGAAGCACAATGGATCCAAATGACTGGCTTTTTTTGGAGATAGAAGTAATTAGAAAGGTTTTTAAAGACGAATCTTCTTCCCCTGACCCAGTTTTTTGCTTTTTCATTTTTCCAGCTGATAAGCCAGGCGGCCTTGGGGTATAAAAAAACGAAGAGTTGGTATAGTATTTTCAATGGAAGGTTTCTATTTACAAAATAACGTAATAAATAGTAGCTTATTTCAGATAATTAGGAATCATAATTTGTTATGATTTTCTCGTAGATTTGCCGCCTCAATAAGACCAAATAATATGCGTCCAATACAGATGGTAGACACCAAACAGCAGTATCTTAAAATAAAAGCTGAAGTGGATGCCGCCATTCATGAGGTTTTGGACTCGGCTTCCTATATTAATGGAAAAGCAGTTCAAGATTTTACAGCGAGTTTAAACAATTATCAGGGTTCAGGATTTACAATCCCCTGTGCCAACGGAACAGACGCTCTGCAGATTGCGATGATGGCGTTAGATTTACAACCCGGGGATGAAGTAATTACTCCTTCATTTACCTATATCGCAACTACTGAAGTAGTGGCTCTATTAAAATTAACACCCGTATTTGTTGAAGTAGATCTCTATACATTTTGTTTGGATCCCGTATCAGTTCGCAAAGCAATTACACCCAAAACAAAAGCTATTGTGCCGGTTCATTTATACGGACATGCAGCACCAATGGAAGAGATCATGGTGATAGCGAAAGAGTTTAATTTATTCGTGATTGAAGACAATGCACAGGCCATTGGATGTGATTATCGTTTTGCTGACGGAACTACCCAAAAAACGGGTTCAATCGGAACAGTTGGAGCTACCTCATTTTATCCTAGTAAAAATCTTGGTGCTTTTGGTGATGGGGGGGCCATTTTTACTAATGATGCAGCGCTAGCTCATAAAATGAAAATGATAGCGAATCATGGACAGCAAACACGCTATTATCACGAAATAGTAGGGTGTAATTCAAGGTTAGATTCTATTCAGGCTGCTATTTTAAATGTTAAATTAAAAGAGTTAGATCATTATATAAAAGCCCGTCAATCGGCTGCTGCATTCTATGATGCTGCATTTGCAGATAATGAAAAGATTACTACTCCATTTGTAGCAGATTATAGTTCGCATGTCTATCATCAATATACTTTACAATTGAAGGGTGTTGATCGTGATGCTTTGAATGCATACTTAGCTGAGAAGAAAATTCCTTCTATGATTTATTATCCGGTACCAGGGCACAAACAAAAAATGTTTAGTGCCTTTAAATTGCCGGGATTAGATTTGAAAGTAACAGATTGGCTTACAGAAAGAGTTATTTCTTTGCCTATGCACACCGAGATGGACACAGAACAACTTTCATTTATTAGCAATAGTATTTTAAATTTTATACATAATTAAATATGAAAATAGCAGTAGTAGGAACAGGATATGTGGGACTTGTTACTGGAACATGTTTTGCAGAAACAGGGAACAAAGTAACCTGTGTAGACATAGACATTAAAAAAGTAACAAAGTTATCGAATGGCGAGATCACAATTTACGAGCCAGGTTTGGAAAAAATATTCTTGCGTAACACTAAAGAAGGTCGTTTAAAATTCACTACTAATTTAGAAGAAGGCATTAAAGATGCTGAAATAGTATTTCTTGCATTGCCCACTCCACCCGGAGCAGATGGTTCTGCAGATTTGAAATATATTTTGGGGGTGGCGAATGACTTAGGAAAGATTCTAACAAATTATATGGTAATCGTAGATAAAAGTACGGTACCTGTTGGAACAGCCGCAAAAGTTCATGCTGCAGTAGCCGCTAATTTCAAAGGAGAATTTGATATAGTAAGTAACCCTGAATTCCTGAGAGAAGGAGTTGCAGTGGATGACTTTATGAAACCAGATAGGGTAGTAATTGGAACAATGTCTGAAAGGGCAAGAAAAGTAATGGGTGAATTGTATGCCCCATTTGTGCGTCAGGGTAATCCGGTAATTTATATGGATGAAAAGTCTGCAGAACTTACTAAGTATGCTGCTAATTCATTTCTTGCCACAAAAATCTCTTTTATGAATGAGGTAGCACAGCTTTGCGAAAAAGTGGGTGCTGATGTGGATATGGTGCGAAGAGGTATTGGTAGTGACGATCGTATTGGTCGACGTTTTTTATTCCCTGGAATTGGATATGGAGGAAGTTGTTTTCCTAAAGATGTACAAGCATTGATCATGTCTTCTGAAGAAGTAGGTTATAATTTCCAGATTCTAAAAGCTGTTGAAGAAGTTAACGAATTACAAAAACTTCACCTGATACCTAAAATCAATAAGTATTTCAATGATAATTTAAAGGGCAAGCACTTTGCTCTTTGGGGATTGGCTTTCAAACCTAATACAGACGATATTCGTGAAGCTCCGGCTTTGTATATTATTGATGCTTTAATTAAAGCTGGTGCAACAGTAACTGCATATGATCCTGAAGCGATTCCAAATGTTCAGGCTTTACTCGGACATAAAGTAAACTATGCTGCGGATCAGTATAGCACACTTGCTGGTGCAGACGCATTGATCATTGCAACTGAGTGGAGCGAATTTAGAACGCCTGATTTCGAGATCATTGAATCAAAGCTTAAGAACAAAGTAATATTTGATGGCCGTAATTTATTTGATGTGAATCAAATTAGAGATTTAGGGTATCATTATGAAAGTGTAGGTAGACTTTAAAAAAAAACTAACATGTCTCAGAAAAGAATATTAATTACAGGAGCCGCTGGCTTCTTAGGTTCACATCTTTGTGATCGCTTTATTAAGGAGGGATATCATGTAATTGCCATGGATAATTTAATAACAGGCGATCTTAGAAATATAGAGCACCTGTTTAAATTAGAAAATTTCGAATTCTATCATCATGATGTGTCGAAATATATTCATGTTCCCGGAGCACTTGACTATATCCTACATTTTGCTTCACCTGCTAGCCCGATTGATTATCTGAAGATTCCTATTCAAACTTTAAAAGTAGGCGCATTAGGAACACACAATTGTCTGGGACTTGCAAAAGCAAAAGGTGCTCGTATGCTTGTGGCATCTACCAGTGAAGTTTATGGAGATCCAATGGTGCATCCGCAAACCGAAGAGTATTGGGGTAATGTAAATCCGGTGGGTCCAAGAGGTGTGTACGATGAAGCCAAACGTTTTATGGAATCTATCACCAGGGCTTATTATACTTTTCATGGAGTTGAAACCAGAATCATAAGAATTTTTAATACCTATGGTCCAAGAATGCGACTCAATGACGGAAGAGCATTGCCTGCATTTATTGGGCAGGCATTGAGAGGTGAAGATCTTACCGTTTTTGGTGATGGAAGTCAAACACGTTCTTTTTGTTATGTAGATGATTTAGTAGAAGGTATTTATCGTTTATTAATGAGCGATTATACCATGCCTGTAAATGTTGGGAATCCAAATGAGATCTCACTGAAAGATTTTGCAGAAGAAGTATTGAAATTAACGGGTTCATCTGTGAAAATTATTTATAAAGATCTTCCCGTTGATGACCCAAAACAGCGCAAGCCAGATATTACTAAAGCGAGAACATTATTGGGTTGGGAACCAAAAGTTGATAGAGCAGAAGGGTTGAAAAAAACGTATGAATATTTTAAATCACTGCCTAAAGAAGAATGGTCTAAACAACCTAAAGAGTTTATAAGTCATTAAATCAATTTATGTCTAAGCCATTAATTGTTGTAACTGGAAAGAATGGACAATTGGGTTGGGAGATCTTGCAGATTGCAGAATCAGTAAAAGATAGTTTGGATTTTTTATTTACTGGAAGAGATGAATTGGATCTGTCAAAACCCGAGACCATTGCGCCTTTTTTTGAAAAAAATAATCCTGATTATTTTATTAATTGTGCTGCATATACTGCAGTAGATAAGGCAGAACAAGAAAATGAATCAGCCTACAAAACCAATGCTGAATCAGTTGGTTTAATTGCTCAGTATTGTTCTAAAATCCATGCGAAGCTCATTACGATTTCTACGGATTATGTATTTGATGGAAATGGAGTAGCACCTTACACCACAGAAACTAAAACCAGTCCGATCAATTACTATGGTTACAGCAAATGGATGGGAGAGCAATTGGCTTTATCCAATTGTGCAGAAACTATTGTTATTCGCACATCCTGGGTATATAGTGTGCATGGAAACAATTTTGTGAAAACTATGTTGCGCTTAATGAACGACCGTCCAGAATTGAATGTGGTCAGCGATCAAATCGGTTCGCCCACATATGCTGCGGATCTTGCATTAACGATTATTAAAATAATTGAGTCCATAGAATTGGGTCATGCCCATTACGGTATTTATCATTATAGTAATGCTGGTGTGATCTCCTGGTTTGATTTTGCAACTTCAATTGCAAAAGAAGGGGGCAAGAATTGTATTGTGCATCCGATTCCTTCCAGTGCTTATCCTACACCTGCAAAGCGTCCAGGTTATTCTGTCATGGATTGTTCTAAATTGGTGAAAGATTATGGGATTGAATTAAAAGAATGGCAAAATAGTTTAAATACATGTATACAATTACTTGTTAATTAATAGAGAATAATTTGGGATAAAAAAAACCGCTGAAATTTCAGCGGTTTTTTTTTAAGTTGCCCGACCTGGATTCGAACCAAGACAAACTGTACCAAAAACAGTCGTACTGCCATTATACTATCAGGCAATCCTATACATTCTATTCGAATGGGCTGCAAAAATAGGGGTGTACCCCAATTGTTCCAAATTTTTTAAAAGATTTCTTAGCAAAATCCCTTCTTAACATACAAAATTAGAAAAAAATCAGTCACTTTTTCTACACTAAAATGCTTAAAATGGAGTGGACAGTTACTTTTAACATTTATATTTAATATTCAAAACCTAAATGATTAAATAACTGCCATGACGAACAAACTGATTTTATTAGCCCTTTTTGTGTGTGCGATGATTTTAATGTCGTACAAATACGATAAAAAGAAAAAAGTGGTCTTTTTTGGTGATAGTATAACAGAAGCCGCAGTTAACCCCGGAGGTTATATCAGATTAATTGATACAATCATTCAAAAAGAAGGACTTACCAGCAATTATGAATTGATTGGTGCTGGAATTAGCGGTAATAAAGTATATGACTTATACCTACGCTTAGAAAAAGATGTCCTGGAGAAAAGCCCGGATATTGTGATTATATACATTGGTGTTAATGATGTATGGCATAAAATGAATGGTGGAACTGGAACGGATTATGATAAGTTTGGAAAATTTTACGATGCTGTTGTTAAAAAAATAAAAGCAAGTGGCGCAAAAATCATTCTGGCAACTCCAGCTGCGATTGGCGAAAGAACTGATAACTCAAACCAGCAAGACGGAGATTTGAATTTATATTGTAATTGGATTAGAAAATATGCATTAGACAATGCGCTTCAATTGGTTGATCTAAGAGCAGGGTTAATGGAATATAACCTCAAAAACAATCATGAGAATAAAGAGAGAGGCATTTTAACTTCTGATAGAGTGCACCTTAATCCAACGGGTCAGCAATTTGTAGCTGAAGCTATGTGGAATGAGATAAAGAAGATAAAGTAAAAAGTGAAAAATAAAAAGTAAAAAGTGAAAAGTGAAAAGTGAAGGAATAGCTTGCAAGTGTATAAAAAAAATACCCCTCCTGTTCGCTTGCGAATAGGAGGGGATGCTGATGCCGTACTCGGGGCTGGGGTGGTTGATTAAGAAACAATAACCAGATAATAGTTTTTCTTCCCCTTTTGCACCAGAATATATTTTTCCTTTAATAAATCACTGGTATCTATAATAGTTTTATCAGTAGTAATTTTTGCTTTATTAATGCTCAAACCCCCGGCCTGCCACAATTTCCGAGCTTCCCCCTTGCTTGGAAAAATTTGAGTGTCGGCTAAGAAAGAAACGATATCATATCCTGCATCAATCGTACTTCTTGCAACCCCGATACTCGGAACACCTTCCATGACTTGTAATAATTGCTCTTCACTCAAGCTTTGCAATATTTCAGTAGTTGCATTTCCAAAAAGAATTTCAGATGCTTTTACAGCAAACTCAAAGTCATCTTTGCTATGTACAAAACAAGTTAGTTCTTCAGCTAACTTTTTTTGAATCGCTCTTTCGTGCGGTGCAGCTTCTTGTTTTAATAATAAAGCTTCCATTTCTTCTATTGGCAAAAGTGTAAAGATCTTGATCCATTTCTTTGCGTCTTCATCACTTGCATTTAACCAGAATTGATAAAACTGATAGGGGGATGTTTTCTTAGCATCTAACCACACATTTCCTTTTTCTGTCTTTCCAAATTTACCGCCATCGGCTTTTGTAATAAGTGGACAAGTAAAAGCAAATGCTTCGCCCCCAGTTTTTCTACGGATTAATTCTGTGCCGGTTACGATATTACCCCATTGATCACTTCCACCCATTTGCAATTTGCAGTTACGGTTCTGATATAACCAGTAAAAATCGTATCCCTGCACCAATTGATACGTGAATTCAGTAAAACTCATCCCGGTTTCGCCCTCCAGCCTTTTCTTTACACTATCCTTCGCCATCATATAATTCACTGTAATATGCTTACCCACATCACGAATAAAATTCAAGAAACTGAAATCTTTAAACCAATCGTAATTGTTGACTAATTCAGCTGCGTTGGGTTGATTATTATTAAAGTCCAGAAATTTTGACAACTGTTTGCGAACCCCTTCCTGATTGAATAGTAGGGTTTCTTCACTCAATAGATTTCGCTCTTCACTTTTACCACTGGGATCGCCTACCATTCCGGTAGCTCCACCCACTAATGCAAAGGGTTTATGTCCTGCACGTTGCAGGTGCACCAACAATAATATGGGAACTAAACTTCCAATATGTAAACTATCTGAAGTAGGATCAAATCCGATATATCCAGATACCATTTCTTTTTCTAACAACTCTTTTGTACCCGGCATGATATCCTGAATCATACCCCTCCATTGTAATTCTTCAATTAAATGCATCTTCCAATCTATTTGCGCAAAAGTAATTACTTCATTTGGTTGACTATTGAATTTTAATCAACTAAAGCAGATATTTTTGCTCAAATACAAAAGGTTTATGAAAAAGGTTGGTGATGGTACACGTATTTTAAATTTTCTGATGGACGGATTCCTTGTTTTCTGGCTCAGCTTTGCAGTATTTAAGTATTGGAATTTTTATGTGGTGAATTGGCATTTTAAACCCATTAATTTCTGGTGGTTTATTGCTGGTGTATTGCTGCTCTATTATAGCTTTTTTGAAATCATTTGGGCCAGAACGCCAGGTAAATGGTTATCAGGTTGCAAAGTGGTGAACAAAGATGGAGGAAGGCCTAGTATATGGCAAATTTTTGGTCGTAGCTTTTTAAGACTTATTGTGATAGACTTCTTTTTCAATGCTTTCTGGGGTAAACCTTTACATGATCAATGGACAAGCACAGAAGTGGTTGAAAACTGATTTATGCAGCAGATTGATTCATTCCTGAAATCGCAACTAAGGGCACAGGCATTACTTTACATTTGCCGCCTAGAAATTCTAATATTTTTCGAAACTCATTTTATTTATGGCAAAAATTGCTATCAATATCGCAACAGGAAGTTTACAGCAAGCAGAAATGATTGTAGGAATTGACCTAGGTACCACGAATAGTTTAGTGGCAATTATACATCCCGAAACCAAGCAGCCAGTAGCATTACGCGAATTTAATACCAGTAGTCTGGTTCCAAGTATTGTGCATTTTGATGAATTTGGAAATCCAACAGTTGGTGAACAAGCAAGAGCATTCTTAGAGTTAGATCCTCAGAATACCATTTTTAGTGCCAAACGATTAATGGGGAAAAGTTATAAGGATATCAAAGAAAATGCAGGATTTTTTGCCTATAAAGTAATCGATGATGATACTGAAAGTCTGGTAAAAGTGCAGGTGGGCAACCAATTTTTTTCACCCATCGAATTATCATCTTTTATTTTAAAAGAATTAAAACAGAGAGCAGAACATATTTTAAAAACGCCTGTCACAAAAGCAGTAATTACAGTTCCCGCATATTTTAACGATGCGCAAAGACAAGCTACCCGTGATGCTGGAAAGTTAGCAGGTTTAGATGTGATGAGAATTGTGAATGAACCCACTGCTGCAAGTTTAGCGTATGGATTAGGAATGAATCAAGAGGAAGAAACTACTATCGCTGTGTATGATTTGGGCGGAGGAACTTTTGATATTTCTATCCTTCATATCAGCAATGGAATCTTTGAAGTATTGAGCACTAACGGAGATACTTATCTTGGTGGTGATGATCTTGATAGAACCATTATGCAGCATTGGTTAAGCGAAGTTGGAATTACAATTGAAGAATTGCATGAACATAAAACATTAGCTCAGGGTTTGCGATTAAAAGCGGAAGAAGCAAAAAAACATTTGAGTACACATGAACGTTTTTCAACTGATTGGAACGGCGAAGTTTTAAGCATTTCAAAAAATCAATTTGAATTATTAATCCAGCCCTTGGTTGATAAAACAATTGATTGTTGTAGGCGAGCCCTTTCTGACGCGAAACTGAGTCCTGACGCGATTTCTACGATCGTGATGGTGGGAGGATCTACACGTGTTCCAGCAGTGAAAGATGCTGTTAGTACTTTCTTTGGTAAGCCAGTGAATGATCGTGTGAATCCTGATGAAGTGGTGGCATTGGGTGCTGCTATTCAAGCAGATATTTTAGCTGGAAATAACAAAGATTTTTTATTACTGGATATCACTCCACTGAGTTTGGGAATTGAAACCATGGGCGGGTTGATGGATGTATTGATCCCAAGAAATTCTAAAATTCCAACGAGCGTTGGAAGGCAATATACAACGCATAAAGACGGACAAGGAAGCATGCGTATTTCTGTTTTTCAAGGGGAGAGAGATTTGGTAAAAGACAATCGAAAACTAGCAGAATTTAATTTAACAGGAATACCTGGAATGCCTGCAGGTTTGCCGAAAGTAGAAGTGCAATTTTTAATTGATGCAGATGGTATTTTGGTGGTGAAAGCAAAAGAATTGCGGAGTGGTATTGAACAAAGTATTGAAGTGAAACCTCAATTTGGATTAACGGATGAAGAAGTTGAAATCATGCTGATGGATAGCATCACAAATGCAAAAGATGATATGCAAATTCGAGCATTGGTGGAAGCAAGAACAGAGGCGGAGCAGATTTTAGATGTTACTGAAAAATTCATTGGTAAAAATCAATTGCTATTAACCCAACAAGAAATATTAGATACTGCCGCGGCCATGCAATCCTTACAAATGGCGTTGACAATGGATGATAAAAACCTGATTCAAACGAAGATTGAAGAATTGAATGAAGTATCCCGACCATTTGCTGAAAGGGCGATGGATGCAGCTGTTAGCGGCGCTTTGAAAGGGAAAATTATTTAATCTTTTAGTTGCATCCAGCGTTGAACATATTTTCCTAAAATATCGAATTCGATATTTACAATGGAACCAGTTTGCACTTCGTTGATACTGGTATGTTCGAAAGTGTAAGGGATAATGGCAATGCTGAAATGATTACTATCCACATTAAAACAAGTAAGACTGGTTCCATTCACAGCAATACTTCCTTTTTCAATCACGAGGTGTGCAAATCCATCCGGAAATTCAAAACGATATTCCCAACTGCCTTCTAAAACCTGGTATTCAATGCATGTTGCAGTAGCATCTACATGCCCTTGAACGATATGGCCATCCAAACGGCCGTTCATGATCATACATCTTTCTAAATTCACCTGATTACCTACTGCCCACTTGGCAAGGTTTGTTTTTTTGAGCGTTTCTTCAATAGCAGTGACGCGATGTTGTTTGCCTTCGATTGCTTCAACGGTAAGACAAACGCCATCATGACTTAAGCTTTGATCTACTTTTAACTCACCAGAGAGGGGAGATTCGATCCAAAAACTAGCATTAGTGCCTTTTTTGTCGATGGAAATGATCTTTCCTGTGGTTTCAACGATTCCTGTAAACATAGCTGCAAGATAATTGGGCAAATTGAATGGGGACAATAAAATCAAAAGAGTTTTTATTTTGATTTGGAAAATACAAACCAAGGCGTATCTTTGCGCTCCTAAAAACACCTGAGGAGGTATATTTATATGTTAATTATTGATTCAAAAGACTGCGAAAACATCGACAAAGCGCTTAAGAAGTACAAGAAGAAATTCGAAAAATCTAAGGCTTTATTACAATTAAGAGAGCGTCAAGCTTTTATCAAGCCGTCAGTTAGACGTCGTTTTGAGGTTTTGAAGGCAATCTACAAGCAGCAGATTGCTAGCGGAAAGATCGAAGGGTAATTTTCCTTCATCACAATATTTTAGAGTAGTCTAAGGTTATATCTTTAGACTACTTTTTTATGTCCATCACTGAATATTCACAAATAGCGCCCTTTTTAGATTATCTACAATTCGAGAAACGATATTCCCGGCATACCATCATTGCCTATCAGACCGATTTAGAGCAATTCTTTCTTTTTCTTAAAAAACAATACGACGAAGTACCTGCAATTGAGCAGATTAGTAGCATGTTCGTGAAGAGTTGGTTAGCCGATATGAAACGTCAGCAAGGAGAAATCAGCGCCAAATCGCTCAATAGAAAAATTTCTACGCTAAAATCTTTTTTCAAATACCAATTAAAAACAGGACTGTTGGAAAAGAGTCCGATGGGAAGTATCATATCTCCAAAGACGAGTAAGCGCTTGCCTGTATACATAGAGGAGAAGGAAATGCACACTTTATTTGATGTGGTAGAATTTCCAGATAATTGGCAAGGAAGAACAGAGCGGCTGGTATTAAAACTATTTTACGAGACAGGAATGCGTTTGTCTGAACTGATCAATCTAAAAGAAGTACAGATCGATCTGGCCGGAAAACAAATTAAAGTGTTAGGAAAAGGGAACAAGGAGCGAATTATACCGGTTGAAAAAACCTTTTTGATGGAGTTGCAAAAATATGTGGATGAGAAGCCCGTAAGAATTACAGGGGTTCAAAATCTTTTTGTGAGCGAAAGTGGAAAGCCTTTACAAGCAAGAGCTGTATATACTTTTGTTCATCGATATTTAGCACTGGTTACTACCGTTCAGAAAAAAAGTCCGCATATCTTAAGGCATAGTTTTGCCACACATTTAATGAATGGTGGGGCCGATTTAAATGCAGTAAAAGAGTTATTAGGACATAGTAGTTTAGCCGCCACACAGGTATATACGCATAATACGATTGAAAAACTAAAAGAAGTGTTTAATAAGGCACATCCAAAGGCGTAAATACATTCATCAAAGCACATTTTTAGGGACTGTTAAAACTTTAAAAAACAGGTTTTATTTCTGGGTTTTTGTGATTATTTAATTTAACTTGTAAGCAGAATCGAATAGCTGGTTAATTGATACCGGCAATGAGTTCTTTCCCATATTTTATTATTTAACCGTTTAAACGTGAGTTGCTATGAACGTTAACATTCAGACAGTGCACTTTGATGCAGATGACAAATTGGTGGATTATGTTACAAAGAAGGTAGAAAAGTTGAACACATTTCACGACCAGATTTTAAAGGTGGATCTTTTTTTAAAACTGGATAATGTAGTTCACTCCATCAAGGATAAAGTTGTTGAAATAAAAGTGCATGTGCCGAAGCATGATTTCTTTGTAAAAGCATCTTCTAAATCTTTTGAGGAATCATTTGACAATGCCATGGATTCAATCATTTCACAGATAAAAAGAAAAAAAGATAAGCTTGCTGCTTAAAAAGCTCGAAGCCCCTGAAAAATCAGGGGCTTTTTTTTGCCCTATATACAGATTTATTTTATACCCATATTTGGACTAAAGAGCCTAAAACATTGAGCTTTACACTAAACTTGTCAAAGGTTGATAACAGGTTGTTGAAAACTGTTTCAAAATTTTTGCTTCAAAATTTTGCTGAATAAAGTTTTCCATTACCTTTGCCATCCCAAAAAATGGGATAGTTCTTTTTTGTAATGCCGAAGTAGCTCAGTTGGTAGAGCAGCTGATTTGTAATCAGCAGGTCGCGGGTTCGAGTCCCATCTTCGGCTCTATTTTGCTGATATATTCAACACATGCATTTATTTTTTATTTGCTAGTGATAGAATACCCTTGCAAAAAAAATGGGCAGATGGCCGAGTGGTTAAAGGCGACAGACTGTAAATCTGTTCACTCACGTGTACGTAGGTTCGAACCCTACTCTGCCCACGAAAGTCTCTGAAGCTTAGGTTTCAGAGACTATAGTTCTTTGTAAGTCAAAAGTTAAAAGTCAAAAGTCAAAACTATGTTTTTTGAATTTTGACTTTTGGATTTTGAATTGATTTTCTTTCACCTTTGCATAAGCTGCGGTGATTTAAGCGGAAGTAGCTCAATTGGTAGAGCGATAGCCTTCCAAGCTATAGGTCGCGAGTTCGACCCTCGTCTTCCGCTC
>JBAXXT010000009.1:0-71814 GCA_037127755.1 Bacteroidota bacterium | reverse complement strand
CCAATCATAAAAAGGAGATTGTGGACGCTGATAATTATCAACGTTTGTTACTCCTTGCTTGATTTGAAAGCTTAAACCCTGATATTTAAATGGATTTTTGCTATTGATCAACAAAGTACCATTCATACCACCTGGTCCGTAAAGTGCAGATGATGCACCTGGCAATAATTCAATATTGTCTACATCCAGCTCAGTTAATCCAATAATGTTACCTACAGAGAAGTTCAATCCTGGGGCTTGGTTGTCCATACCATCCACAATTTGATTCAATCTAGTATTACCAGAACTATTAAACCCACGTGTACCTATACTTTTAAAAGTAAGACTCGCAGCTACAATATCAACACCCTTTAAATTGGTGATCATATCATAATAATTAGATGCTGGTGTATTTAAAATAGCTTTAGATCCGATTCTTTCAATAGAAACAGGAGACTCCAAAATTCTTTCAGGAACCCTGGAAGCTGCAACTACAACTTCATCCCCTAAAGTGAAAGAGGCATCCAATTCAACATCGATTACCTGATTGTTGCTCTTAACTACTATTTCTTTATTGGTATACCCAACTGATGAAATAATAACAGTAAATGGTGTTTTTTGTACAGTAGTAAGCTTAAAGTTTCCCTTATCGTCTGTAAAAGTGCCAGTGGAAGTTCCTTTAACAGTAATTGAAACAGCAGAAACCGCTTCTTTAGATTTGGCATTTTTAATACTACCGGAAACATTGGTGGATTGCTGTGCAGCGGCATTTATAGAAAGGCCAGCTGTCAACAACACTAACACACAACTCGTGTAGAATCTTCTCATAATAACAAGTTTAATTGGATCGTTTTGTTAAAAGTAGCAATTGTTATTTTTCTGCAAAAATTTAATTTGTCCACAAATCAATTTCCTCTGTTGAGAAAAACAACTTATAAGTAGTTATTTATACGATTAGCCTATCTATTTTTGTCTATGCATAATTATCAATTCCCATCACAAACAGCCATTTACCATGGCAAAGTAAGAGATGTATTTACGATTCATGAAGATTGGCTAGTGATGCTAGCGAGTGATCGGATTTCTGCATTTGATGTAATCTTACCTAGGCCCATTCCCTTCAAAGGCCAGGTATTAAATCAAATTGCAGCCATTATGCTTGATGCAACAAAGGATATTTGCCCTAACTGGCTTGTGGCAGTTCCTTCTCCAACTGTATCTATTGGAAAGAAATGTACCCCTTTCAAAATTGAAATGGTTGTGAGAGGTAATCTGGTTGGTCATGCCTGGAGAACTTATCAATCTGGTTCCAGAATTCTTTGTGGAGTTAAACTTGCTGATGGTTTAAAGGAAAATGATTTCTTTCCTGCTCCTATCATTACGCCTTCCACAAAAGCAGATGCAGGACATGATGAAGATATTTCCAAAGAAGAAATTATTGCTCAGGGTTTGGCATCCGAAGCTGATTGGGCTATTTTAGAAAAATATGCATTAGCCCTTTTTCAAAGAGGAAAAGAAATTGCACTCCATCAGGGTTTAATTCTTGCAGATACGAAATACGAATTCGGCAAAATCGGGGAAACTATTTATTTGATGGATGAAGTGCATACTCCAGACTCTTCTCGATATTTTTATTCTGAAGGTTTTGAAGAACGGCAGCTTTCTGGAGAAAAACAAAAACAATTAAGCAAAGAATTCGTGAGAGAATGGTTAATTGCAAACAATTTTATGGGTAAGGAAGGTCAAACAGTTCCAGAAATGTCGGACGATTGGATAGAAACAATTAGTAAAAGATATATTGAGCTTTTTGAGAAAGTGAGTGGCAAAAAGTTTATCCCAGAAATAATCGATAGTGACACCCTTTATAAGAAAGTTTCAGAAGCATTATCAAAAATTATTCAATAATTAATAAAGCGCTAATTTTTAGTGCTTTATTAATTATTGAAAACTTATTGCAATCATTTTCAGCAAAATACTTTTTAAAAAGAGGCTTTAATACTAAATACAAAATTTCTTCCAGGGGCGGAAATGCCACTTGCAAAATATCGGTAATTTCTATCTAAGATATTTTCAACTTGCATTTGTGCAGCCAATTTTTTACCGAAATTTATTTCTCCTCTTACATTTAAAGTAAACCAAGAAGGCATTCCATCAGATGTTGCATATTGCTGATTATCCTCTCCATTGAGATTGTAATCAGCCATTTTTTTCCACCCATTAAACAAACTATACCCTTCAACTAACCAAATATCTCGTTTATGTTTCAAGGCAACTTTCCCATAAGTTGGAGGTATATGATCTAATGGTATAGAAACCCCAGCATTTTTATAAGTACCCTTTGTATATGTATAAACAGCATCTAAACTAGTTTGCTTATCAAATTTATAGGTAGCATTTAAACTGAAACCAAAAACATTTGCCTTGGCCTTGTTTTGCGGAGAATAGACCGCACTTTTTACACCTTGATACATAATACTATCCTGCCCATTGAATTGTGCTTTATCAACTACAATCGCATTACGAAAAAGTGTATAAAATAACGAACCGCCAAAGCTAAACTGATCCATCATTTGGTTGAAATTCACTTCAGCATTATAAGTATATTCAGGTTTAAGATCTTTATTAGGAACAACTACATAACCAGTTTTTGTATCAAACACTTTTGTTAAATCATCAACATTGGGCGAACGAAAACCGCTACCTAATAAAAATGCAATCCGAAAATTTTTGGGAGTAGCATATACCAACCCAAGATTCCCTGTTACTGCTAAATTATTTTGTTCTGCCCTTACAAATGGGAAGTGCATCAAAGTAGTATCAGCAAAACGAGCATCTAATCTTACTAAATTCAATCTTAATCCTTCATTCAAAGTCCATACATCATTAATTTTAAAAGTATGCTGACCATAGATAGCATTGGAACTCATCTTTGTAGGACCGTCGCTGTATCTTGTTGCAATCCTACTCAAAATCCCTGTATTAACATTTAACCGTTCGGCGGTTGAACTAACATAATTTGTATACGATTCAAGTCCAAAATGCAATTCATTTTTACCACTATAATGCTTAGCATCAGCATTGAATCCCCATACATTTACTCTTTCCCATCTAGAGTCTTTATTATTGTTTTTGAATCTTCTGGTTATTCTACTTTCTTCTATATCCTGAAAACTAGCTATGATTTTTAATTCCTGGAAAAAGCCTTGCATCTTTGAATCAGAATATTGATAGGAAGCAAGGTTTTTAATTTGAGGTCCGTAATACCATTCTGCATATACGGGAGCACCACCTGCTACTTCAGTTAATCGGTCATATCGTTGCACATTGCTACTATTCCCAATTTGAATATTTATTAAATGTTGTGTATGTTCATTGGGTTGAAAAAGTATTTTCTGAGTAATATCAAGTTGCATATAATCACTAGCAATTTGTTTATTAGGATTTTGATTTACAAAAGCACTATCTGAATTGGCAACTCGTTGAACAAAAAATGGTTTTAGACCAAAATTCGGATACGCGGATTGCCTATTTGCTCCTTGAATAACATCCCCAAAAACACCATTAGTAATGGATGTTAAGGAAGCCCATTTACCTGAAGCAATATTGAAATCAATATGTTCTTTTATTTCTTCAGTTGCTGTTGCATATCTAACTAAAGTATTTCCAGTTGTTTGTATTTTACCTGATTTACTTAAAACAGGGTTTTTCGTAAACATATTTACAACGCCACCTAATGCATCACTTCCATAGATAGTTGATGAAGGGCCATAAATCACTTCCATTCTATCTAAAATGGCATTATCAACAGTTATTATATTTTGTAAATGACCAGACCTATAAATAGCATTGTTCATCCTTACTCCATCAACCATTAATAATACCCGACTAGCTTCAAACCCACGAATGATAGGACTACTGCCACCTTGCTGACTTTTTTGAACAAATACAGCCCCACTATTCAGTAATACATCCCCAGCATTAGGCTGATTATTTAATGCGTTTTTATCTATTATTACCTTAACTGTTTGGGCAATTTTTTTCAATGATTCAGGGAATTTATTTGCGTATACAAAAACTTCCCCAAGATTATTGGGCTCTTTATTAACTGAATCTACATTTCGCGTTTCTTGTGCAAATACAAAAGTTGAAATAGTCATGGCAAAAGCCATCACTAAAATATTTTTTTTCATGAAGAATTATTTGATGTTTGAATAAGATAAAATATCAACAAATCTTACTTACATCAGGGGGAAGTTGCAGTGTTTCAACAATTCGGGTAATTAATGCAGAAGAAAATAAAGGCAATGAAATTAAATTATGATTCTCTAAAAGCTCAATTATATTATTATGTTGAAGATAAAATACAGAAAATATTTTTAAGCCATTATGAGTTGTTTTAGAAGGATTATTTTTGTTTAAGCTGTGTATCTCATTCAACTGATTTTCAAGAGTATTCTCGTCGTCATCTTTCAAGCATCGAATAATTAGCTTCCCCGCTTTATTTTCAACACTTACAACATCGTATAATTCGTGCTTATAACGAAACTCCTCACCTTCTTCCTCCCAAGAAAAATTGGTATCTGCTATTTGGTTTGCCGATAAAGTAAATTCAAATTTATTTCCAAATTTTGAATTTTTATTTTCTTTTAGGAAAGCCTTCATCTCAGTTTTCAAGCTTTGCTGATAAAGACAATAAAAAATTTGATAGCCTCCTATATAGACTAGTAAACAAATCAATAATATGAAACTAAACGTCTTTCTCACAAGTTTGGGCAAAATAAAGCAAAACCATTAAATCCTCACACAAAAATGATGAATGATTACAATCCATTCATTTCGTCAAGTCTTGGTCTTAATCGTTGTTTGCTTTTATTAAATATTTTTGGGCCATTATCCAGTCCTTGTCTTAATTCTTTTTGTCGCTCTATTGGGAGATGAATGGTGTCTTTACAAGCCTGAGAGCAACAACCACTAAATTTTTCGGCACAATGGGTACATTGAATAAATAACAGATGACACCCATCATTTAAACAGTTGGTATGAACATCACAGGGCTCCCCACATTGATGGCATTTAGCAATAATGTGTTCTGTAATTCGCTCCCCAAGGCGGTGATCAAAAACAAAGTTCTTCCCTATAAATTTTGGTTCAATTGATAATTCTTTTGCCTGACGAGCATAATTAATAATTCCACCTTCTAAATGAAACACATTTTTAAACCCATTATGCAACATATAAGCGCTTGCTTTTTCGCATCTGATACCACCAGTACAATACATGATGATATTTTTATCTTCATTTCCCTTCATCATTTCAACAGCCATTGGCAATTGTTCTCTGAACGTATCTGAAGGAACTTCTATCGCATGATCGAAATGTCCTACTTCGTACTCATAGTGGTTGCGCATGTCGATTACAATGGTATCCTTTTGCTCCAGAAATGCATTCATTTCTTTTGCATTTACATACTTCCCTTTGTTTCCCATGCTGAATGAAGGATCGTCAATGCCGTCTGCTACAATTTTCTCGCGCACTTTTATCTTCAAAACCCAAAAGCTTTTTCCATCGTCATCCACTGCAATATTTAATCGCAAATCATTTAAGTGATCAATGCTGTACAAAAACGTTTTAAAGGATTCAAAACTTTCACTTGGCACACTCATTTGCGCATTGATGCCTTCTTTTGCTATATAAATCCTACCAAATACTTTGAGCGTATTTAAATGTTTATACAAAAAATCTCTGAATTCTTGTGGATTTTGAATCGGAAAATAGGCATAGAAACTAATGGTGGTGCGGGGATCTTTTTCCTGCATCAGGAGTTCTTTCAACTCCTCGTTGGAAACACGATTGTGTAATACTGGCATGTTACTAAATTTCAGACATCCTTTTCAGAATGTTCCATGATTAATGTTTGGAGCTACTTGCAGGGCAGCCAAAATTTCGGAACGAAGATACGAATAAAATAAAAAGGCGAAAACTGATTCAGTTTTATCTACGATTTGCGATGAATGGGATGGAAAGTCGGAAGCCACTCGGCCGTCTACCATTTTGTTCAAAACCCTGTACAAAATCAAATCGTATGATCTTAAAAATATTTTCAATTCCCCAATAAGCCTCAAAATATTTAGTGCCGGGTTGAATATATAAAGCCGAACCTCCGGTAACTAAAAATAGATTAAGGTTTCTGAACCCCGGAATTTTATTAGTGAGTAACCCATTTAAATGATATTCCACATGAGCAGTAGCATTTAATTTTGAGGTATTACTATACTGATAATAAGTGGGCAATTGGAAACTACTTAAATAAGGGGTTGCAAAAATAATCTGGTTCCCTTGCACATGCTGATAATCTGGAATGAATAATTTATCCGTATTTAAAAAACCTCCTATCCCGAAGGCATAATTCAATTTTCCGCCCAATTTCAAATTCAGGTTATCCGTAATTCCAATATTCCATTTTGAAAAAGATACATTACTTCCCAATAATCCGTTTATCCCCTGTGTTAATGATGCATTGAAAGTTGGATACTTTGAACCAATACTAATTTTCTGATCCGGCAATTCAATATAATTAGTTCCAGGTTTCCATGTGGCATAAAAAGTAAATTGACTTGCTTTATTAGCCACCATATTTGATTGCGAAATTTCGGTAGGATAATTTGGCGTGAAGCTTCGATTGGGATAATCTTTCCAACTAGTCATATCAGCCAAATTCTCTAAAGGCTTTCGATTTTGAAACTGAAATTCTGCCCCAAGTGTAAAACCATTGCCAATACCAGTTGTATAAGACATTTTAAAATAATCAGCCTCGTAGATCTTCATATAATTATACTCCTGCCTCAGCGTTGTAAATGTATTGAATATGGGAAGTATGGGGGCATCATTATTAAATTGAAATACTTTTGATCCGCCTGACAAAGAAAAAGTTTTTAGATATTTTTTTCCATACTTATAATTTATAGAAACACTGGGATTAAAATGTTGGTTGGCAAAACCGTATCTTATATCTGGAGTTATTGTCAAAGATTTTCTACCCTTATAATTTTTTATATAATACGGTGCAAAATCTAAAACACCTCCTTCTACAGTATTATAAAAAAAACTAGTTAGTATTGGCGGAAATCCATAAAATGATTTCTTCTTCTGAACATTAATCGAATTCCCAGTAAACAAAAAACCTATAAATGAAAATTTATTGCGCTTTCTATCTAAAGAGTCTAAATAATGCGGGCTCCGTCTTTCATCCTCTAAACTATCTAATTTCCGATAGGTTTTTTTTTCTTCTAATACCAACGGGATGGGTCTGATACTATCCCAATAGGCCATTGTTTTTTTATTGGCACTATCTTCGAACTTTAAAATGGTATGATCAAAGAATTTCTTTTTAAATGTGGGATTTAAGTTGAACTTATCATATACCTGCAAAAAATTTCCCCAGAAATCAAATCCAAATATTTTCCCTGAAGGATATAGAACCTGACTTTTAATTACCCATACATTTCCAGCAGCAGGCACATAAAGCTGTTCCAGTACCAATGTATCAATCAATTGCATAGCCTGTTCTTTTAACAACTTAATCTGAACACTTTGAATGCGCCATTCGTCTTCCACAATATTGATGTATCCAGAAAAAACGGGTTCGTATTTTCTTTTAGGAATAATTTTAATCCGACTGACTTCTTTCCCTCCTTCATAAAATGTTCCTTCAAATTTATATCGATAAAAATTGAGTGCATTAGTCGAAATAGGCGAAACAAATCCCCGGGGATTTAGTCCTCGACCAAACGAAACATTATTTTCGTATAATGAAATAATTTGTGGATTAGCAAATCCAAATCCATCGCTCTGCCCTCCTACCTTAGAAGATATTACATCAATTTTTTTGGAGTCAGGTTCTTCCACAGCATACTTTACAATCGATTCAGAAAGAAATATCATTTTCTTTTTACTCGTATCACCATCTTCAAAATCAACTGCCTTACCAAGAAATTTTTTAGGATAATCTCTTAATTGTAATTGCCCTTTTAAATAAACTTCACATTCAAACTTTTTAATTTCTTTCAAATGCTCTTCACGCTTGGAAATTGCTTTCCGAATAATAGCATAAGCAGGATCTTCCCCACCCGATTTTACAATAACCTCTTTCAAATTGTATTGCTGCTCCTCTAATTCAAAATTAAATTCCAGGGAACTGCTTAAAACTTGAATATGTTTTTCCAGTGATTTGTGACCCACATGTTGCGCCACTAATACATAAGAACCAGTTCCAATTTCTAAACTATAGAATCCTTTAGCGTTTGCCGTTGTACCCTTTGTAGTACCCTTCATTAAAACAGAGGCGAATGGAATCGAATTTCCAGACTTGTCTTTTACCCAACCAGACACAGTAGCTGAATTTGCTGCAACAACATGAAGTATAAATAGAAATGCTAGAAACTTATGCATAGATGAAATTAAGAACTAAAATAAGGGATAGTTCTTCCATGGAGTGACCGTTCATCCTATGTCATTTCTTTTAACGATTGTTTATAGATTGCTTATTTTTTTCTAGCGGTGGACCCTGAAATAGCAGCAAGACCACTCACTAATCCCCCAATCAGTCCTGTTACTAATATCAATGCCCAATAAGATCCGCCTAGTGGCAATATTTTCGCCACTTTAACTGCCAGAATATGATCATTCGCCATGTCTTTCATAATGGCTAAAATTGCCCATAAAAGGAAAAGTCCTGCAAAGCCAGACAAAAAAGCTTTGCCCACTTTTTGATGAACACCCAATGCAACTAAAAATGAAGTGATAACAAAAGACCACCAGGGCAAACTAGTAAAAAGGCCGATTGAAAATGCAAGGAATGCTGTTAAAAAAATTGCTGTAATAAATTTCATATAATAGTTTTATCCATTAGTAAATGTCATATGCCATTTAATTTTCTCATTTTTAGTGGCATTTTCTTTGGACAAGAATAAAAGTTTAAAATATTTTCCAGCTGCCCAACTATCGATAAAATTATCATAGAATTTTGATCCAGGATTACCACTTTGACCTCCAGGATATACTCCATAAGCTTCTGTTTCATCTGTCATATGAACAATCATACGCCAGCTTGGGCCATGAGCAGTAGTAGTTGCATTTATACAATTTGCACCTCCTCCAATTGGAAGGTGTAACCTACTCAATGCAGGTAATTGTAGTAAGTGACTAACTTTCGTATCTTTTACAATACCCCAGTCTAATTTTTTATTTTTTTCTAATTGCTCTAAATTTACTGAAGCTTTTTTTACTGCTTCCAGTACATCATCCTGTATAGTTTCAACCTTATCAGTAGTATTCAAGTTATCGGCAAACCGATAATTATTATTTTTCAAGAGATTGTCTAATAATGTAGACTCATCAGGCCAAGGCATGGGGCTTTTTGCGTTTTGAAAATCGTCTTTCCAAACTACCTGCTCCAAGCTATCCCAAATGGAATTAAACACTGTGGCACCTTGTGATGTAACTTCATTCCGAAAATTCCATTCTCTAAGAATATCAACATACTTTTTTTCTGTTGTAGTTAACTTTGAAACATCTATATTTTTGAGAAGAACAGGTCTTGCCATTTCTGCAAACACATCATAATTTTCATTTTGCAAATACTGCATATCCATTGGGGTGATGCCATTCATCACTGACAATCTTTTATTGATCATAACCCCTCTGTACACAGGAAAATTATGAGACATCCCTAAATAATAGGGATAACTAGTATCAGTTGCTTTTTGGTTTGCACTGCTAACCCACCCCCTTGAAGGATTTTTAATCATTGGGTTTTCTGACGCTGGAATCATACCCTGCCATTGATAAGTACTATCAATACCAGGCATAATAAAATCACCTTGTCTTTTCCATCTTGCTACAAAACTTCCTTGCTGTTTAATTGCTATATCACCACTTTTTGAGGCAAAGGCAAAATTCTGTCCTGGGCAACTCCAATCAGCAATAGCAGTTTGATACTCATTGAAATTTTTAGCCCTATTTAATTTATAAAATGTTTTTAAACCTGTGCCAGCATTGTTGGCAGTCCATTTAACAGCCAGGTATTTAGGATGAGTACTATCACTTTTATAATGGTGATCATACATGACAGGGCCTAATTCAGTAATAGCAATATATTCATTCACATCTGGCTTGCCTTTTACTTTAATTGTTTCTAATCGTAATGATGCATTACGCCACTCGCCGTTAAACCAATACTCATGCATTGACGAATCTTTGAATTGAACTTCATAATAGTCCAACACATCTCGACCTGCATTTGTTACTCCCCAGGCAATACTATCATTGAATCCGATAATTACGGCAGGGGAGCCTGGAAAACTGGCACCATAGGTATTGTGGGTGGGTGTATTGATTTGCACTTCATACCAAAGAGATGGCAGATTTAAACCCAGATGCGGATCATTACAAAGAATGGGCCTGCCTGAAGCAGTTTTTGAACCAGAAACGGCCCAGTTATTACTTCCATTATTTCTGTTTGGTGTCATCGGACTTTCAGCAGAACTGGAAAAGGAAGATTTGTTTAAATATGGTGAATCAATATCTTTTGGAGCAATAGGAATAATGGAGGGTTTTGCAAACGCAATTGCTTTTGTAGGAATAATAGGATCTAATGAATCCTGCACATTAGGAAAAAGCTGGTCAAATGCTTCAAACCCTAAATAGTTTTTTGCATTCGACATTTTGAGATCTTGTTTTGCACCACTTCCGGTTAAGTCGTAAGACATATACATCAAAAACAAATAAGTTTTTAATGGTGTCCAAGCTTCAGGCTTGTAATCCATCAATTTGTATTCTAAAGGAATTTGTTCGGGTTTCAAGGATTTGATATATGCATTTACACCCTCCGTATATGCATCCACAGTTGCCTGCATTTCACGATCCTTCTCCATACGTTGCATAGTTTGCTCTGCTCCATATACCATCCCTAATCTTCTAAAAAAAAGATCGATATTTAGTCTTTCCGGGCCTGCAATTTCACTCAATCTGCCTGCCGCCACATAAGTTTGAAACTCCATTTGCCATAGTCTGAATTTGGCATGAATATATCCCTGAACGTAATAAGCATCCAAATCAGTCTGCGCATAAATATGTGGCACTAAGCGTTCGTCCATGAAAACATCCACCTTACCTTTTAATCCTTCTAATTTTACATCGCCAGAAAAAGAAGTATTAGAAGCCTCCGCATTTTGCCAAAAGCCTTGCTGGGGAGATAAAAAATATCCTAATCTAGGAGTTTTGGAACTTCCTACAGGCAATGAAGTATTTAAAACAAAAACCAACCCAGCAGTTGCAACTGTAGAAATTAAAAAAGGAATTATTCGCATCGGAATGAATTGTATTTTAAAAGTAACTATTTAGCAATTACGATTTTATATTTTGTGCCTTTAATTTTCTCATCAGCAACCTTATCTAACATTGCATTTACTTTGCTTTTTTTTACAGCTACAAATGAATTAAAATCCTTTACTACAATTAATCCAATATCCTCTTTATCTAATTTCCCTTTTTGAGCTAAGAATCCTACGATATCAACCTTATTTAATTTATCCTTTTTACCGCCATTGATATAGATGGTAGTATATAACGCAGGTTTGGGAGGCTTTTGATTGACCGGAATTTCTAAGGGTTCCAAGTTTTGTCGAATATAATTCGGCATTGGCTCCTCACGATGCATTAATAAATAGGCAGTACCCATTGCATTCATCCTTGCTGTTCTTCCATTTCGATGCGTAAATTCTGCGAAAGTAGATGGCAGGTGATAATGAATAATATGCTTAATTTCAGGTATATCCAATCCCCTAGCCGCAAGATCTGTTGCAACTAAAAAATTGACAGACCCATTCCGAAATTGTATTAATGTTTGTTCTCGTTGCATTTGTTCCATTCCACCATGAAATGCAGCATTTTGAATACCTTTTTCCTTTAATAAAATCGAAGTCCTTTCAACTGCATCTCTGTGATTGCAAAAAATGATGGTTTGTTCTGAACCGATATAACAAAGTAATTGGGCTAATCTCTCTGCTTTATCTTTTGTTTCTGAAATTACTAATTGAACACTCAGTTGCTCATTATCTGCTTCATTTACCAAGTGATCCATCACAAAAAGGTTTTGGACCCCTGCAAATTCCGGAACCTGAATGGCAGCAGTAGCTGAAACCATCATTCGCTTAGTAATTTTTGGAATTGCCCCAATTACAAAACTCATCTCTTCTTCAAAACCTAATGCTAAAGATTTATCAAATTCATCTAACACCAGGGTTCTAATGCCATCAACCATAAACGTTTCTCTTCGAATATGATCAGCTATTCTTCCCGGAGTTCCAATTAATAAAGATGGTGCCTCTACCAAATTTTGAATCTCAGTTTGCATATCATGACCACCATAACAACAACTAACTTTAAAACCTGTAGCTAATTTTTTCCATACTTGTTCAATTTGTATGGCCAACTCTCTGGACGGAACCAATATCAGGCATTGTACCAAATTTGTTTCTTCCTGCATTAATTCCAGAACTGCTAATAGAAAAGCGATTGTTTTTCCTGAACCAGTAGGCGAAAGCAGTAAAGAATCACGATGCCTTATAAAACCCGGATATGCTTCTTTTTGCATCTCATTCAGAGCATTTATTGAAACATTCTTCAATAACTCTGATATCTTATTCTCATTCAATTGCATATGCAAAGATACAATTAAGTTCTCGGCTATAAATAGACAGAACTATTCGATATTTGCAGCAACATTTGAAACCGTTACTGATGAACATGGACCTTTCTATACACACTAAGAATATATTAGGGCTTCAACTACCAACAGACCCACGATGGGTAAATCTTGCCGAAATATCAATTGAAGCCATCTTAACAGACCATGCATATTGCGAACAGAAAGCTGCAACTACCTGCATTTCATATATCCAGCGGTATTCAGACTATAGTTTGATGGTTGAATCCCTAGCGCCCATTGTAACGGAGGAATGGGGACATTTTCGGATGGTTTTGCAAGAACTAAAAAAAAGAGGACTTGAATTAGGAAGACAAAGAAAAGACGAGTATGTAAATAAGCTGATTGAGTTTCAACGAAAAGGCGGAAGAATTGAAGATCGTTTTTTAGATCAAATGCTAACGATGGCATTGATTGAAGCAAGGAGTTGTGAACGTTTTAAGAGGTTGAGCGAAGGTTTAGAAGATGAATATTTGAGAAATTTTTATAGAAAATTCATGGAAAGTGAAGCGGGCCATTATACCCTATTCATAAATCTTGCTGATCATTATACAGATAAAAAACTGGTGCGACTAAGATGGAAAGAATGGTTGGAATATGAATCTGGCGTGATGGATGAAATGGCCATTCGAGGAGACAGAATTCACTAAACATTATATCTTAATCCCATGTTCAAAATAATTAAGTTCTGCTGCCAGATCTAGAAATGGAAATTTTTCTTGAAGTTGTCTTGTCTTGGTTAAGTAACTATTCAAAAATTGCAAGTGTTTTTCAGAGCTGGAATTAAATGGTTTATGCTGGAAAGCAAGATTAATTTCTGCAATTTCCTTCATCACTATTTTAGTGTCTTCTTCCATGCATGCATCCACTAATTTTTCCCATACATATTGGGTAGCCTGATAATTGGGATGTACCATATCTTCCGCATAAAATCGATAATCACGTAAATCATCAATCACCAATTCATAAGCTGGAAAATAATTTACTTGTTCATAGGATTCTACTAATTGATGTACTGATTGAATAAGAACAGCCTTACTTCGATTGTTTTCAACGAGCCCTTCTCTCAAATGCCGGACTGGACTAATAGTGAGCAAAACCCGCAGCTTGGGATTAAATGCTTTTAATTTTTGAAGAAGCCCCTCAAAAATGGTTACTAATTCAGATGCTGTCATTAATCTTTTCTGAAACCAATCGCTTGGTACTTTGTGATTATTAGAAGCAACTGAATATGAATTCACATTTGATGCCTTTTCCGAAAGGATATACAACCATGCAGATCCTAGTGTAATGACTAAATAGTCTGATTCTTTAAGATAGTTATGGGCCGTAGTTATTGACTGATTTATTTTAGAAATACAGTCATCCGGATTCACAGCAGAAAATCTACTATGATGCTTCCAACTATGCCAGGCTTCATTAAAGTAAAATATATCTTTTGTAGTATATACTTTGCAAGAAATATAATCAGAAATAGCCTCCACCACACTAACTGGATTAAACAATATTCCGTGTGGATTTTCTTGGACTTGAAATTTATGTTTACGAAGTTTATCTCCAATATTTTCTGTAAAGCAAGAACCAACTAAAAGCAACTTATGCTGCAATTGAATGGGGTACTCTAATTTTTTAATATCAAATTCAAAATGAAACTTCATACAATATTCTATTTCATTCTTTGTTTCATGGCTTCATATAAAATGATACCAGTAGCAACAGATACATTATATGAATCAAACTTTCCAGCCATTGGAATTTTAAATAACTGATCAGCAGCTTTCGCAATATATGGCTGAACGCCTTTCCCTTCATCTCCCATGATTAAACAACATGGTTCACTCAAAATTATATCAGCTACATTTTTCTCGGCTCTCATTTCACTGGTAAAAACTTGTATGCCATTTAAATGCAAAGTATCTACAGCTTTCAATAAACTATTTACTCGGCATATATGAATCATCTCTAATGCACCAGCGCTACTTTTCATTGCTTCTTCATTTAGTGCTCCTACTCCTTTGTCTGGAATGATAATAGCATGCGCCCCAGTACAAACAGCGGTCCTGGCAATTGCACCAATATTACGAACATCTGTAACGCCATCTAACATAACAAACAATGGAATTTCACCAGCAGATATAACATGGTCAATAACTTGTTGCAAATCCATGTATACTACTGATGCTACAAAAGCCATTACCCCCTGGTGATTGGCACGACTTAACCCATTCAGCTTTTCAACTGGAACAACTTGAATTGGAATATTCTTTTCTTTAGCTAAATGACGAATAGCACCAATGCTATCACCTTCTACATTTTTTTGAAATAGAATTTTATCAATCGCTTTACCAGCATTAATAGCTTCGATTAATGGCTGACGACCAATTATTAATTTATCTTGTTTTGTAGGCATAATTATTTTATTTTAATTTGCCTTGCAGCAACATTAATTTGATTTTATATATAGCTGCTACCGTCATTGAATCGGTAATTTGTCCAGCTTCAACCATTTCATATACTTTTTCTAAAGGAATTTTTTGTAGTTGCAATTGTTCTGTTTCTTCTGGTTCTGCTGTTTTTTGTGTTAATGAAGTTGCTAAATATACTATTGCTAGTTCATCACTTACAGAATTAGATAAATGCATTGTTAGTAAAGGCTCCCAATTAGCCGCCACTAACCCTGTTTCTTCTAGCAATTCTCTCTTAGCCCCTTCTAGTGGATCAACCTCAATTAATCCTCCACCTTCCGGTATTTCCCAACTATACTGATCTAGAGGAAAACGAAATTGTCCAACAAGCCAGGTATTCAAAGATTCATCTAATACAACGACTCCAATAGCTGTATTTTTAAAATGTACTTTTCCATATATCCCCTTTCCACCCCCCGGATTTATTACATCGTACTCGGTTAATTGTATCCAGGGATTATCATAGATTTGTTTTGATGCTATTATTTTCCAGGGATTCGATTCAGGATTCATGATTGACTATTTCTAAAACTAACAGGTATTGAAATCAACAAATAAATGAGTACTATTGCTGCCAAAGTAAATTTAATAGTGGCAAAATAATGCGTCATCTGTAAAGAAACTATTGTAAAATTACCTGCTATTGTTTGCAACATCAATAAATTTTCTCCAATATCTAAAACACCTGCAACAACTGCCACTCTCGCTAATGTTAACCCAATAATTTTTAAATTTTGATTTTTCCATTTTGTCGAAACCGCTTCACAGGCAAGTGCAAGAAAAGCAACATATGATACTATAAATAAAAAATCAATCCAGATATTCATTTTAGCAACAGACATATCCCATACTTCGGTTAATAATGCTACTTGTCTTGGTTGAGTTGCCATTTCTAACTCAACAATCCCTCTTGGACTAATATTTCTCTTCAGACTTGACCCTTGCCATTGAAGAGCAGCTATCATCAAAACACAGGCAAATGCAGCGACTATTAATTTCTGTTTCATATGTATTGCATATTATATAAGGTAAGGCATCCCTAAAAATAAAAAACCTCCGCTCAATTTGCGGAGGTTTTTTTATATTTTTCAGAAACTACTAAATTCCAAAAGCAGTTTTCACTTTTCTTACATAATCCAATTTCTCCCAGGTAAACAATTCTACTTTTATAGATTTCTCTTTACCAGAAGGGTCTTTGAAGGTTTTAACCACCACTTCATTCTTTCGGCCCATATGTCCGTAAGCAGCAGTTTCGCTATACATCGGTGTTCTCAACTTCAATCTTTGCTCAATGAAGTAAGGACGCATATCGAAGATACTTTGTACGATCTTACCAATCTGACCATCCGTCATCTTCACTTTTGCAGTACCGTATGTGTTTACATTGATGCTCGTAGGTTTTGCAACACCGATAGCATAAGATACCTGTACCAATACTTCATCAGCCACACCTGCAGCTACTAAGTTCTTAGCAATATGTCTGGTAGCATAAGCAGCAGAACGGTCTACCTTACTAGGATCTTTACCGCTGAATGCGCCACCACCGTGTGCACCTTTACCACCGTAGGTATCTACAATGATCTTGCGACCCGTTAAACCAGTGTCGCCATGTGGACCACCAATTACAAACTTACCAGTTGGGTTGATATGGTATTTGATATCCGCGTTGAATAATTTCGCGTACTTCTTGTATTTCTTTTTAACCCTTGGAATCAGGATATTGATGATATCGTCTTTGATCTTAGCCAGCATTTTAGCTTCCTGATCAAAGTCATCGTGCTGGGTAGAAACTACGATGGCATCGATTCTAACGGGTTTGTTATTATCATCATATTCCAGAGTAACCTGGCTTTTAGCATCCGGGCGTAAGTATTGGATCGCTTTGTTCTCGCGGCGAAGTGCAGCCAGTTCAATTAAGATCTTATGAGCCAGATCCAATGCCAATGGCATATAATCTTCTGTTTCATTAGTTGCATAACCAAACATCATACCCTGGTCGCCTGCTCCCTGATCCTCTTTTTTCTTCTTGTCAACACCCTGGTTGATATCAGCACTCTGCTCGTGAATAGCAGAAAGGATACCACAGCTATTGGCTTCGAACATGTATTCACTCTTGGTATAACCAATTTTACGAATCACACCACGAGCAATTTCCTGCACATCCAAATAAGCCTTAGACTTTACTTCTCCAGCCAAAATCACCTGACCAGTAGTAACCAAAGTTTCACAAGCCACTTTCGATTCTTTATCGAAAGCCAAAAAATTATCAATCAAAGCATCAGAAATCTGATCGGCCACTTTATCAGGATGTCCTTCTGATACGCTTTCGGAAGTAAACAAATAAGGCATAACTATTTTTTAGAATTTAAGGATACAAATATATTGTATATGTTGATTTTTAAATTTTAGAATATACTATTCTTAAACGCATTCTAAAGCGGGTATTGCTACCTCCACCTAATCTTACTCTACCATTTGAAACAATGTTACCATAATTTGGAGTCATCAACCATGTATATCTTGAAGTATTATTTGGAAATGCATTAGAATAGTATAGTGAATCATTTGAAGGAGCAGTTAATATCAGATTAAAAGCTGTATCAGACCTTGAGGCAATACCTTGAACATACCTGCTAATAATAAAATTATATGCAGCTACCTGATTATAACCTTGCGTAGATTTATAAGTAATATACCCACCCATTTGGCTAATATTTGGCCCACTTAAAGTAGTTATTACAAAATCATTGGGGATATTTCTTTTATGCTTATACACACTATCATATATACTTAACATCAGGTATCTTGGAGGGAGCATTTGATTATCAACACCAGGATGTGCGTCATCCGGTACCTGTTCAGCTATAAATTCAGCGCGATGGATAATTCTATTACTTAAACTTTGCAAGCCTGGAACCCTAATTCTTACCCCTGTTCCTGGCATAGATTGTACATATACAAGCGAATCCGCTTTGGGTGTTGGAGATAAATGTCCTGCTATTTCTGAGCCAGTTCTATTTCTAGTAATAAAGTTTGCGTGTCCAGAGGTTTGCGCATGGAATCTTAAATAGGATACTGTAGTATCTCTAACTGTAGATGCGCTTGTGGCTGTAGTATAGTACAGTGCTAATTTAGTATTAGTATCGGCAAGATTAATATTCAAAAACGCATTGGAAGGAGAAGATGGATCAGGAATGATTGCAAATCCGTTAAAGTAAGTTCTAAAAATAGAATCCGACTTATACGCATTGGTTGAATCATAATCCAAAATCATTCTTTTAGCAAAACTGCTACTTAATTTGATACGAATTTGATTCTTGCTTGCTTCAAATTTATTGATCACAGAATCACCTAATCTTCTAATATCAATGGTTTGCGTAGGCGCAAGTGCTGTAGAATTATAAGAAATAGGAAAAGCATTAGGATAGTTTGCAGGATAATCTTTAAACTGATCCATCAAACTATTAATCTCATAAACATTGAATTTCAAAGGAATAGTTGAATCGCCAAAGGCACTTCGATAGCTTAAAACCAAAACAGCAGAGTCAACTTTGATACTATCTTTAGTACCAGTCAGGTAATAGGGATAGCTATTCGAAGCTACTTCAAAATAGATCGATCCAGTTGATTTCCCAAATAGCGGATCATTAGTAATAGCCCCTAATACATGCGTATCAGATTTATATACTCTGATCGTATCAAGATCATCATAACTATCCGTTATTACAGAAAAAGTGGTATCTAAAGTAGTAATTCCATCAACAGGAGGAATCAATCCAGAACCAACATCAGTTGTTGTAATACGCGTACAGCCAGTAAAAACAATTGCCATTACGAAACAGCATACCAATAGCTTACGCATTGTAAAAAATGAATCCATTAGATAAAAATTACTTGCCCGCAAGGTCGTTGTACAATTCTAAATACTCTGTTAAATCAGAATCCCATCCTTTAAATGGAACTGTTTTTTTGCCTTTTACTTTAGAGAACTCATCCATCAATTTCTTTTCAATCGTATCCGAGCCAAAAGTAATGGCATCTGCATATGTGGCCCCGCCTCTAAACATAGCCGTGTTATTATTGTCTTTGAAGCTATCCAAATCCTTTTCTTTGATATTCACATTGATAAGGGCTTTTTTCACGAAATCAGGTCCAAAATCTTCTGAAAAGGTATTTTGTCCCACTGTGAAAATCACTTTGCTATTTCCAAAAACAGGCTCTTTTTTATAGGCGGTTTTTATATAAGCTGGAATTAAACCAGTCATCCAACCACTACAATGAATAATATCGGGAGGCCATCCAAATTTTTTCACTGTTTCCAATGCACCTTTACAAAAGAATATGGTTCTCAATGCGTTATCATCAAACCAAGTCTCTGATTCATCATGAAAAATCTGTTTGCGCTTAAAGAAATCTTCGTTTTCAAGAAAATAAACTTGTAATCGAGCATTTGGCAATGAGGCTACTTTAATTTGTAGGGGGTAATCATCATTATCTACCGATACATTGATTCCAGATAAGCGTACAACTTCGTGTAAACGATGTCTTCGTTCATTAATTACTCCAAATCTAGGCATGATACATCTCACTTCTAACCCTGTATCATTACTTTTAATAGCCAATTTGTTAATCACTTCTGCGAACTCTGTAAGTTCCAGATAAGGAGACATCTCCGTGGCTATGAATAAAATTCTTTTCTTTGTTGACATTATCACGCCATTTTAGCAAACTTGAAAATAATTTGCAAAGGTACTAAAAATAGATAGAAACTCAAGAGGAATAGAATTAGAGTCCCTCATTTCGAACAATTGTTCCCTGAAGAAACAAAAAAAATCATTTTAAATAATTGTAAAGAGATTGCCTAAAGCAGGGAAAATCACAATTATTAAAATTGCTTGCGTAACTTGCCCAAGAATGATCGCTACATGAAAAAAAGGCTAATTGCTGTATTAAAATATCTATTTTTCTTAGGAATTGGGGTATTTCTGGTTTGGTGGAGTTTGCACCAAATACCCAACGATAAATGGGGAGAATTTAAAGAATCCCTCAGAACCGCTCGCTTCATCTTAATTGTACCGGTATTTTTGATATTAACAATGAGTCATATATGTAGGGCATTACGTTGGCGGATTCTGATGAGTCCGATGGGATATAAACCCTCCTTTATCAATACATTTTTTGCAGTAATGATTGGCTATTTAGCCAATTTGGCTGTTCCTCGTTTAGGAGAGGTTCTGAAATGTACCATTTTAGCAAAGTATGAAAAAGTGCCTGCCGAAAAATTAGTTGGAACTATAGTGGCAGAAAGGGCTTTTGATATCATTTCACTTTTAATAGTGTTTATATTGGCCTTCATTTTGCAATTTGAAGTTGTTGGTGAATATGGGAAGCAACTCATTAAAGAACTTTTACACAATAAGTCTGGGCATTTTTCTACCAACAAACTATTTCTTGTTTTGGGAATTATTGTAATACTATTAATAACAATCAGGGTTTGGTTCAAGCAGTTTGCTCATCTTAATATTGTAATACTTTTCAAAAAAATCCTTCGGGGGATTTGGGAAGGGTTGAGCAGCGTCAACAAATTGCAAAATAAAGGGATGTTCTTTTTCTACAGCATTGCTATTTGGTCGCTCTATATTATTGGAACCTGGGTAGGATTATATGCCACACAAGGAACTGCTCATCTTGGCTTACAGGATGCAATTACTGCATTAGCATTTGCCAGTATTGGCATGATTATTACTCCGGGAGGCATTGGTGCTTATGCGTTCTTCATGGCTAAAGTGTTAGAAAAAAGTGATATACCTTTTGAATTGGGTTTTGCAAATGGAACTTTACAATGGTTTGCTCAATTTATGATTGTATTAATCATTGGAACCATTTGTGTGATACTATTACCTATCTACAATAAAAATAAAACGCATGCGGGCAATTGATAGCATTTCTCAAAAAATTTCAACATTAAAAACACTTTCTTTTAAAATTGCAGCTTGGCGTGCCACTGGAAAAACAATTGCTTTTACTAATGGGTGCTTCGACATTTTACATGAAGGCCATATTTTTTCGTTATCTCAAGCTGCTAAAGAAGCAGATCTATTAGTTGTAGGGGTAAACAGTGATGCAAGTATAAAAAGATTAAAAGGAAACGATCGTCCCATTAATCATGAAAATAGCAGGGCATTACTCTTAGCTAGCTTGGCGATCGTTGATGCAGTTGTAATTTTTGAAGAAGACACCCCTCTGGACCTCATTAAAGAAATCTTACCTGATTTTTTAGTAAAAGGTGGTGATTATACCGTTGATCAAATTGTTGGCGCAAAAGAAGTGATAGCAAACGGTGGACAAGTAATTATTAATCCAATTGTGGAGGGCTTTTCAACTACAGGGCTCATTCAACAAATAAAAATTTCCTACTCTTAAATTCCCGTACAAAAACTTAACATATGAAAGTGAGCCACTTTTATATTTTTGATTACACTACTTTTTAATATTATGGTTAAAAAACAGTTTATACAGAGAGATATCAGTTGGTTAAGTTTTAATGCAAGAGTATTGCAGGAAGCAAACGATGCATTTGTTCCTTTAAGCTCAAGGATTCGATTTCTTGGAATTTTTTCGAATAATAGTGATGAGTTCTTTAGGGTGAGGGTAGCAACCTTAAAAAGGATGATTGAGTTTTCTGAGTCTAAAAAAAAGCTCAACATGCATTTGGAAATAGCGCCTCAAACTATTTTAGATGAAATACAAACCATCGTTTTAAAACAGCAAAGTGAGTTTAATCGAATTTGGGAAGGGATATTAAAAGAGCTTAAAAAAGAAAAGATATCCCTGGTAGATGAAAAACATCTCAACAAAGAACAACAAAACTTTGTACACAATTATTTTGATGAAGAAGTAAGGTCGAATATCATTCCACTAATGATCGAAAGCCTACCACAACTACCCTATTTAAGAGACAAAAGTATTTATTTAGGTGTTGTTATGTCGAAACAAAGTTCGGCTTACCGCCAAAAATATGCATTGATTGAAATTCCAGCAAAAGCGAATGGGCGCTTTGTAATATTACCCTCAAAAGCTGGTGAAACACAAATCATTTTATTGGAAGATATTATTCGATTTAATCTTCCGCATATTTTCTCCTATTTTGGATTCGATCATTTTGAATCGCATATTTTTAAAGTAACAAAAGATGCAGAGATTGATTTAGATAGCGATGTGAGCACCAGCTTTGTAGAAAAAATTGAAAAGGGATTAAAAAATAGAAGAAAGGGAAAACCAGTTCGTTTTGTATATGATAAAGAAATGGATGCTGGCTTATTGGAGTACCTCATTCGTAGGTTAAGTTTGAATAGAAAGAGTAATATTATCCCTGGAGGGCGCATACACAATTTCAGGCATTTCATGGATTTCCCAGATGTTATACAGGAGAATAGTTCAAGAAGGCCTTCATTTACACATCCTGAATTAAAAAGCAGTATGCGTGTTACTGATGTGGTTTTGAAAAAGGATATATTATTGAATTTCCCTTATCACTCATTTAACGCTTTGATTGATCTACTTCGTGAGGCTGCGATGGATCCGGATGTGAATAGTATTAAAATAACAGCCTATAGGTTAGCTTCCAATTCCAAAATAATTAATGCACTAATTAATGCTGCCAGAAATGGGAAAGAAGTTGTTGTTATGTTGGAATTAAAAGCAAGATTTGATGAAGAAGCTAACCTGGAATGGAAAAAAGTATTGGAAGAAGAGGGTATCAAAGTTTTATTAGGTGTGCCAAAAATAAAAATCCATGCAAAACTTTGTATAATTAAAAAAAGAAAAGGCACAAGCACTGTACAATATGGTTTTGTAAGTACAGGGAATCTAAATGAAAGCACTTCTAAAGTATATAGCGACCATTGTTTACTTACAAGTAATAGAAATGTAATGGCTGATATTAATCGCATTTTCCGATATCTAGAAAATTGGAAAAATGGCATATTACCATTACAAGCCTGCAAAACATTAATGGTGTGCCCCAATAATATGCGCAAAGAAATTGTTAGTCATATTAATAAAGAAATTAAATCTGCAAAAGCTGGAAAGCCTGCACAGATAATATTAAAAGTAAATTCGCTAAGTGATGATTTATTAATCACAAAACTTTATGAAGCCGCAACTGCTGGAGTAGAAATCAAAATGGTGGTAAGAGGCATTTTTTGTGCCCTATTAGAAAATAAGAAATTTAAAATACAACCAACCGCCGTAAGTATTGTTGATGAGTACCTGGAACATGCTAGAGTCTTGATTTTTCATAATTCTGGCAATGAAAAAGTATATCTCTCAAGTGCAGACTGGATGGTTAGAAACTTAGATCATCGTGTAGAAGCAGCCATCCCAATCATAAATCCCGAATTACAAAAGGAATTAAAAGATATTATCCACATACAATTAAGAGATAATGTAAAAGCCAGGATTCTCAATAACGAATTAACTAACAACTATGTACCTTACGATGGCAAAAAGAAAATAAGATCTCAAATTGAGACTTATAATTACCTGATCAAGAAAAATATTGCAACAAGTGAAGTTAGCCGCCATTGATATTGGAAGTAACGCAGCAAGGCTATTGATAGTTGAAATCACTAACGATAAATATGGCAATCCGGTTTTCAATAAATTAAATTTAGTAAGGGTACCATTGAGACTTGGATTTGATGTATTTGATTCTGGAGAAATCTCTAAAGAAAAAAGAGGCATGATTCTCCAGACGATGAAGGCCTATACTCATTTGATAAAAGCTTATGGTGTAACGGATACCATTGCATGTGCCACATCTGCGATGCGTGATGCAAGCAATAGCAATGATATTATACGGAAAATAAAAATGGAAACCGGGCTGAATATTGAAGTAATTACCGGTGAATTTGAAGCTTCATTGATTTATGAGAACCATGTTGCAGAAACGATGGATACAGATCATAGTTATTTGTATATCGACGTGGGTGGTGGTAGTACAGAGTTGACATTCTTTGCAGAGGGGAAATTAATTTTCAAACAATCCTTTAATATTGGAACCATCCGTTTATTAAAGGATATGGTTACTGATTCCAAATGGACAGAGATAAAAGACTTTATCAAGAATAAAACGAAGGGTTATAAAAAAATAGTTGCAATCGGAACTGGTGGTAATATCAATAAAGTTTTTTCACTGAGTAAAAAGAAAGATGGAAAGCCTTTGAATATTGAACTACTAAAAGACTATTGTAAAGAGATTTCTAGTTTTTCATTGGAAGACCGTATCAATGTTTATAAACTTCGTCCTGATAGAGCCGATGTAATTGTACCCGCTCTTCAAATCTATGTCAATATTATGCGTTGGTCTGATGCTGATGAAATTTATGTCCCTAAAATCGGTTTGGCTGACGGCTTGATTCAACATTTATATAGTGAACTTAGCGCAAAAGCCTAAATTGGTCTACAGACATAATTCACCGATAACAGACAATCTTTCACCCATATTCCCTTTACAGCCACTAATCCTTGAATATATTTGCATCAGTGAATAATTTCTAAAACACCATAGCCAGCCTTTGCTTAATCAAAATAAGAAAATAGTATCCGTTATTGCACACTTAGCAGCATGGGCTTGTTTTTTTGCACTACCCTATTTAGTGTTTTTTCCCAGGATGCTGGACGCTCAGTTTACCATGAGCAATCATTTGATTGCTACCATTATATGTAATAATGTGTTTTTAGTACTGTTTTATTATTTTAATACACAGTTTTTGATCCCTCAATTATTAATGAAAGAGAAATGGGGGATCTATATTTTTTCGATAATTTCTTTATTATTAATTTTTCTTTTTCTTCCAAAATATATCGCTGGCCTCATAGCAAGTCCTGAAATTCACCCTCCCTTTGATACAAACAACTCAAAAATACCTGGTCACACCAGAAGTAGAAGAAGAGGCACAATAGATGCTTATAATATTGCCATATTCTTTCTTGTATTTACAGTTGGAACTTGTATTGCTGTCATTCAAAGATGGCTGATTATTGAAGAAACCAGAAAAGAAACAGAGAGTCAAAGGGTAAATACAGAACTGTCTTTTTTGAAATCGCAGATTAATCCACATTTCTTTTTTAATACTTTGAATAATATTTATTCTTTAGCGATTATCAGGAGTGAAAAAACAGCACCTGCAGTGATGAAGCTTTCATCCATCATGAGGTATATTCTTACTGAAACAACACAAGATTTGGTGCCTTTACAAAATGAAGTTGAGTTTGTGAATAATTATATTGAATTACAACAAGTGCGCCTTACTGACAAAACCAAGATTATTTTTAATGCAAGTGGAGATATTGAAAATAATCTTATTGCCCCTTTAATATTTATTCCATTTGTAGAAAATGCTTTTAAATATGGCATTAGCACCAAACTTGATTCTACGATAGAAATAAAGCTTGATGCATTAGAAAACAGAATTGTATTTGACGTCAGTAATTATATTATTCCATCAGAAAATAATTTGCAAGAAAATACCGGCATCGGCATCAACAATGTAAAAAGAAGATTGGAATTGATGTATCCAGGTAAGCATATTCTTACACACTCAATTCTTGAAAACCATTATTATGTTCATTTAGAGATTCAACTAATATGATACGATGTATTGCAATAGACGATGAGCCCTTAGCGCTTCAACTAATTAATGAATATTGTGGAAAGATTTCTTTTCTTCAATTAGAAAAAGTATTTACGAATACAGATGAAGCTAGAGTTTGGCTGTCACAAAATAAAGTGGACCTATTATTTCTAGACATACAAATGCCTGATGTAAACGGGCTCCAATTTTATAAAAGTCTTAATGACAAACCTCTTGTCATTTTCACTACTGCGTATAAGGATTTTGCTGTGGAGGGCTTTAATGTTGACGCGGTAGATTATTTATTAAAGCCATTTGAATACGATCGTTTTCTAAAGGCAGTTTATAAATCAAAAGAATACCTTGAATTTTTAAGTTCGCAGGAATTGCAGCTCAATTCAATTTTCGTAAAAGTGAATTACGAAATAATGAAGATTAACTTAAAAGACATTGAGCTGATTGAAGCCCTGGATGATTATATTAAACTTTATATCAAGCCAAATCCTGTTTTAACTTTAATGACTTTGAAAAGTATTCAAGAAAGGTTGCCTGTGAGGGATTTCGCCAGGGTTCATCGGTCATTCATTGTTCCGTTGAGTAAAATTGAAAAATTTAGCAAAACCAAATTAGTGGTGGCGGGAAAAGAAATACCAATTGGAAGTAGTTATAGTTACGTATATGATCAGTTATTGGAACTTTCACACAAATAAGTTCCAGATTAAGGTGTAGTTATCACTTTTAGAAGTCAGCCAATCCCCTACCTTTGGCAAAATTATTTGTATGGACTTTTTAAAAGATTTAGGAATATTTCCTCAAAACAAAGGTGTTTCTACTGGCACTAAATGGATTGAAAGTAATGCAGCTATTATTGAATCTTTTTCACCGGTGAATGGAGCATTCATTGCTTCAGTAAGCAGCACTGAAAAAAATGCATACGAAAATCTAATTCAAACATCTCAGGAAGCATTTAAAGAATGGCGTAATTGGCCTGCTCCTAAAAGAGGAGAGATAGTAAGGCAGGTGGGCGAAGCTTTACGCATTCACAAAGCATCTCTGGGTAAACTTGTAAGTTATGAAATGGGTAAAAGTTTACAAGAGGGATTAGGAGAAGTTCAGGAAATGATTGATATATGTGATTTTGCAGTAGGACTTTCACGTCAATTATATGGCTTAACCATGCATAGTGAGAGGCCTTCCCACCGGATGTATGAACAATGGCACCCATTGGGCATTGTAGGCATTATATCTGCTTTTAATTTCCCTGTAGCTGTATGGAGCTGGAATGCTGCATTGGCTTGGGTATGTGGAAATACAACGATATGGAAACCAAGCGAAAAAACACCATTATGTGGAATAGCTATTTTTGAAATAGTAAAAGAAGTATTTACAAAGAACCATGTGCCCGAAGGAGTTAATTGCCTGGCTCAGGGTGGAAGAGAATTGGGAGAATGGATGAGTAAAGATGAAAGAATATCATTAATCTCTGCAACAGGAAGCACCAGAATGGGTAAAGCTGTAAGTGCTGCAGTAGGTGCGCGATTAGGAAAAAGCATTTTGGAATTAGGAGGCAATAATGCCATTATTATTTCAGAACACGCTGATCTTGACATGTCTCTAATTGGAGCCGTATTTGGAGCTGTTGGAACTGCGGGTCAACGATGTACCAGTACAAGAAGATTAATCATTCATGAAAAGGTATATGATCAATTTAAAGAGAAACTAGTTAAAGCTTATCACCAAATAAAAATAGGTGATCCTTTAGATTCAAATAATCATATGGGACCCTTAATTGATAAGGATGCTGTAAATATGTATGTACAAGCAATAGAGGAAGGAAAAAAACAAGGCTGCAATTTCATTGTTGAAGGAGCCGTACTTTCAGGTGCCGGATTTGAAAGCGGATGTTATGTTAAACCCTGTATCGCGGAAGCCAAAAACAATTATGCAATTGTACAACATGAAACCTTCGCTCCCATTTTATATTTGATGAAATACAGTACACTAGAAGAAGCTATTGCTATTCAAAATGGGGTACCTCAAGGGCTTTCATCTGCGATTATGACTTTAAATATGAGAGAAGCTGAAAAATTTCTATCTCAAACCGGAAGTGATTGTGGTATTGCAAATGTAAATATAGGCACTAGTGGTGCAGAAATTGGAGGCGCATTTGGTGGTGAAAAAGAGACTGGAGGAGGAAGAGAAAGTGGTAGTGATGCATGGAAAGCCTATATGCGAAGACAAACCAATACAATCAATTGGAGTGATAAATTACCTCTAGCCCAAGGTATTAAATTTGACTTTTAAGATCCTTTTAAAATAATAAAGCCGTCTCATTTAATCGGAACGGCTTTATTATTTTGTCTATTTTTATTTTGCAAAATATATTTTAAAACTTGTTCCTTTTCCAGGTTCACTTTCTACTTCAACCTTTCCTCCCATCGCATCAATTTGATTTTTAGTAATGAATAAGCCAATGCCCCTTGCATCCGGATTATTATTAAAGGTCTTATACATTCCAAAAAGTTTATCGCCATTCTTCTTCATATCAATTCCAATTCCATTATCTGAAATTTTAAAAATAAAATCTTCACCTTCATAAGATACCGTAAGTTCAATTCTAGGTTGTCGTTCAGGTGAACTATATTTTATTGCATTTGAAATAAAATTCAATACTACACTTTCCAAATAAGCTGGGTTATAATTTACCAATGTATTTTCCGGAACTTCATTTAAAATAAGTACGTTCTTTTGAATGATCTGTTCACTTAAAATTCCAAGCGCTTGAAGTATGTATTCCCTTAAATTAAGAGGCTCAATCACCATATTTATATTATTCCTAATTGAAACAACTTCATTTAAGTTATACAAAGTATCATTCAATGATAAAGACACTCGTTTAAGGTGTTGCAATAACTCACCTTTCTCTGCAACCGTATCTTCTTTTTCAAGGAAATTGAGTATGGATATGATATTACTTGTATGAGACCGAAGATTATGAGAAACGATATATGAAAAATTAAGTAACCTTTTGTTTTGTTCATTCACTAAACTAAACGACTTGTTCAATTCAAATTCGGCATTTTTAGTTTGCGTGATATCTCTTTGTATCGCAATGTATTGATATATTTTTTTATTGATGTCAACAAAAGGCACAATGGTACAGTCGACCCAGAAATAGTGTTCACTACTATTTTTGTTTCTGATTTCACCTTTCCAAATATTTCCATTTTCAATCGTTTTCCACATGTCGGCAAAAAAGGCCTCACTATGATAACCTGACTCCAAAAAGTTTAAGTTTTTACCTAGCAGTTCTTCAAGGGAATACTCAGTAGCCTTTAAACAATTTTCATTGGCATAAGTGATAAAACCCTTTTCATCGGTTATCATTACAATAGACGACTCATCCAATGCTAATTTATAATCAGTAATTTCTTTAACTACTTTACTCAAATGAATCTCTTTGAGTTTAGATTCGTTAATATCTTCTACCACCATTACAATACCAGATGCAACTGATTTCTTATTGAAAACAGGAAACATACTCATCTTATACCATCTGTCAGATGCATCAGGTTGAATATAATTAATTTCATAGCTGATAGTTTCCCCATCAAGTACAGATTTCAAAGCAGCAGCTAAACCTGTTTGCCTTGCTTCAGAGAAATATAGTACTGAAAAAGTATGCAGATACAATGTTTTATGTAAATCTTCCTGAGCAAATTTTTGCATCATTGAATTAAAGGAAACAATAAACAAATCAGCATCTAATAAAGCATATCCAATATTCGTATTTTCAAAAATGGTTCTTAAATTATCTTCTGATTGCTGCAATGCCTCATCAATCCTTTTACGTTCAGTTACATCCTGCATAACTGCCAAATACCTGATCTCATTCTGGTCTGGAGATTTTTCAACAATGGTAGACACAAGCACATCCATTACCTCTCCATTGCGTTTTATAACTTGATAAGGAATATCAAAATCATAACCCCTTTTAATTAATTCAGGAATTCTTACTTTAATAGAATCCTTATAGGATGCTTTGGTAAAAAAATCACTAATATTTTTTCCAATAATCTGCATCCGCTGATAGCCCAGTTTGGCTAACCAATAATCGCTCACACTAACAAAATCACCATTTTGATTTAAAGAATGAAGCATTACAGGTGTTCGATTATACAATGATCGAAAACGTTCTTCATTTTGAACTAAAAGTAATTCTGATTTTTTCCTATCCGAAATATCTATAAATCCTGAAAGCAACATCTTTTCACCCTTCCATATTATCTTTTCAGAAGACACTAAACAATTTGCGATTGTGCCGTCTTTTTTCTTAATTCTTAATTCCAGATTTTTTACAGCACCTTTTTCATGCATGATGGATAAGAATAAATCCCTTTCAAAATTGTGCGCATAAAAATCCGTTGTATACATGCCAATTAAATCAACTTCATCTGCTTCTGCCAAAATTCGAAGCTCCTTATTTACCATAACAATTAGCCCATCATCTGGTCTGGCAATTAACATGGCTGTGGGTGCATGATTGAAAATTGTTAACAGATTTGTTTCACTTTCTTTTATCTTGTTTTTCTCAACAGTTACCTCTCTTGATCGAATGGCAACACCAACAAACTTATTGTTTAAGTCTTTGATTCCGGTAAAACTATCAATCCACAAACCCTGAATACCTTCATAGTATTTTATCTGTTCAATTTCTGAATCATCACCATCAAATGCCATAGCAATATGATGAGAAAAAGCATTTTGATTCTCCTCTGGAATAAACTTTAAAATATTTTCACCTTTAATTAAAGACTCATCAAAATTTATATGAATGAACTTCTCAAAAAGTTTATTGAAACTTTTTATCTTAAATGACTTGTCTATAAAACAGAATAAAATATTGGAACTTGTAGAATAGGCTAATAAGTCATTCCCCCAGGAATTTAACTGACCCTCAATATCCAATAAATGATGAATTTGTTTGGCAATCAGTTTTAATTGATTCAATTGCTTTTCAGAAAAATCTCTTGAAACAAAATCAGCTATCTCAAATACGCCTATTACTTCTTCAAATTCATTGATGAATGGTATTCCCGCGTAAAAAATAAATTGAGAATATGGGGTTTTAAAAAGGGCTACATTAAAAGAATCTTTATTAGAAAAATCAGATATGATTAACGGGTTCTTTTTTCTGATGCAATAATTCGCAAATGGATTTACATCAGGAAGCTCTTCAAACCTAATTCCTTGTAGATAATTATAATGAAGTTTTGGATTTTCAAAACAGCTGATGGATAGAAAAGGAGTTTCAAAAAGTTGATTGGTCAATTCTATAAGATGTGCAAATATGGAAGAGTTTTCAATTTGATCACCCTTTTTAAAAAGCTCTTTATTAATAAGTTGTTTTACCATATACCGACATCAGTTAAACAAGACTTGTTTCAACCTTAAATTAAAACACATTATAAATTTAAGATATTTTTAGAGATAACCACTAATATTTCATCACCGTATATCCTTTCAATGAATAATTTGTTATAGTTGTTATTGCAGATAACGCAATTGTAACTTCTGGTGCTAACTGCTGGTAATCAATATTTCTTTTTAAAACGGTTTGGCCACAAATGAAAATTTTAACTCCAGCTTTCCCCAAAGCTTCAATTAAGGGCAAATTAGGATTGTCGACCGAAAACTTTTGTTTATAGGCCGAATTGTTCATTAAATTAAAAGCGGCAGCCCCATGTACCACCAAAACTACATCTAGGTTCTTCTCAGAAACGCCCCCCAAATTGTGCAGATTCAGAATTTTAGCCACATTTTCTATACCCTCATTCATCAATTCCGGTTTTTCACTTGCAGAATTAACATCCACCAATATTTTGTATTTGAAATCCGGGTTTGGCTTTTCAACAGCAAAAGGAACATCATAAACTGCCCCAAATCCTTTCACCAATGGAGTTGATTTTTCCTGAGCAGCTGCATTTAGAAATAAAAAAAATAAGGAAAATAACAGTGGATTTTTCATAATAAAATTTGATGTAAAATAAGGAAATATAGGGTATTATATTTTTGTATATTCATTCAAATTTACTTTTATGAAGAGAAAAACTTTCATTCTCCTATCAGGTTTTTTAATTTTATCCTTTTCGACAATTTTAGGCCAACCAGTTAAATCAACAGACATTTATTACCAAACCAGCGATGTACAACCCCTAATGCAACATTATGAGTCAGATAAGGGCAGTCTAACCAGGTTTTACAGCATCTTAAATTCTCCCGAACGAAGAATTCGTTTCATTGCTTTTAATAAAGATTATTTAACCCAATTAGAGGAATTAAATTTCGACAAAATGAAAACCGACAGCAAAGTCGATTACATTTTACTGAAACGTCAAATCAATGATGAATTATTCCTTTTAGAAAAAGAAGCAGATGAGGTTCAACATATTAACCAATATTTTCCTTTTGCGAATGCCATTTATGAGTTAGAAAAAAATCGCAGAAGGGGTGCACATGTAAATAGTATTGAATTATCAAGGCAATTACTAGACTGGCAAAAGCAAATTCAAAGTTTAACCACTAAAGTTGCAATTGCTGATAAATTTGATCAGAAACTGGCACTAAGAGCCGAATCTACTGCTATTGGCTTGAAACAGGCCATGAAGTCGGTTTTTGAATTTTATTATGGCTATGATCCTGAATTTACATTTTGGATTCAACAACCATATAAAAATCTTGATTCATCATTGAGTGCATACGCCCTTCTTTTAAAAAGCAAGGGGAATAAAGAAAGTTTACAAAAGCCAGATGCAAGTGGAATCATTGGCAACCCAATAGGCAGAGAGGAACTTATCAGGCAATTACAATTTGAAATGATCAATTATACCCCTGAGGAATTAGTTGATATAGCCAATAAAGAATTTGCATGGTGCGATGCTGAAATGTTGAAAGCTTCAAAAGAAATGGGTTTCGGAAATGATTGGAAAGCTGCATTAGAAAAAGTTAAAAACAGCTATGTACCGGTAGGTCAGCAACCTGAAATGATCATGGATTTGTATAATCAGTCAATAGATTTTATTAAAAAACATGATTTAGTTACCATTCCACCGCTTGCAGAAGAAACATGGAGAATGGTGATGATGTCTCCAAAACAACAATTGGTTAGTCCCTTTTTTCTAGGTGGAGAACAACTTATGATTTCCTATCCCACTAATACGATGGATGAAGATGCAAAGCTGATGAGTATGCGTGGAAACAATCCCCATTTTTCAAGGGCCACAGTTCATCATGAATTAATTGCTGGGCATCATTTGCAAGGATTTATGAATGACAGATACAAACCCTATCGTAATTATTTTACTCCTTTTTGGACGGAGGGATGGTCATTATATTGGGAATTTATTTTATGGGATATGAATTTTCCACGATCCCCAGAAGATAGAGTAGGTATGCTATTTTGGCGAATGCACCGTTGTGCCAGAATCATATTTTCTTTAAATTATCATTTAAATAATTGGACACCACAAGAGTGTATCGACTTCTTAGTAAATCGTGTTGGACATGAACGTGCTAATGCTGAAGGTGAAGTAAGGCGATCATTTACAGGTGGATATGGTCCATTATACCAATTAGCTTATATGACCGGTGCTTTTCAATTTTATGAATTAAAAAAAGAATTGGTTGATAGTAAAAAAATGACCTACAAACAATTTCACGATGCCATTCTCAAAGAAAATAATATGCCTGTTGAAATGGTAAGAGCCATTTTACTAAAACAGGATTTAAAAAAAGATTTCAAAACCAATTGGCGGTTTTATAATCGCTAAATTATTTTCCGAACTTTTTCTTTAATAAAGTCAACGCATCATAAACACTTAAGTCTGCTAAGTCCTGTTCCTTTTTGGGAACAGGCTTTACAATTTGCGAACTATTGAGCCGATTCACTTTTTGTTCTCTTGAAGGGGCCTCTTTTGTTTGTTTGATAGAAAGCGCAATTCGTTTGCGAGCAATATCAACTTCCATTACTTTCACTTGTACTTTGTCGTTCAGCTTCAACACTTCATTAGGATCTGTAATATATTGATGCGCTATTTCACTAACATGCACTAATCCGTCTTGTTTTACCCCTATATCAACGAATGCACCAAACCTGGTAATATTGGTAACTATTCCTGGCACAATCATCCCTATCTGCACATCTTCAATTTTATAGATACTGGCATACTCAAATTCTTCTAGTTCTGATCTGGGATCCAAACCTGGTTTTTTTAACTCATTTAACACATCTTTGATTGTTAATTCACCTAATTGTTCTGACACATATTTCTTTGGATCGATCTTATTAAGAAGTGTTTCATTTGCAATTAAGGATTTTAATTCAATTCCTAAATCAGCTGCCATTTTTTCAATCACAGGATAGGCTTCCGGATGAACAGCACTTTGATCTAATGGATTTGCGCCATTCTGAATTCGTAAAAACCCTGCGCATTGTTCAAAAGCTTTTCCTCCTAAGCGTGTTACTTTTAATAATTGATTTCTATCTGTAAATTTTCCTATCTCTGTACGATAACGAACAATATTTTCTGCCAACCCTGAGCCGATGCCACTTACATAACTTAATAAATGTTTACTGGCAGTATTCAAATTCACACCCACACTATTTACACAACTAACCACAGTTTGATCAAGCTTTTCTTTAAGTCTAAACTGATTCACATCGTGTTGATACTGCCCTACCCCAATACTCTTGGGATCAATTTTTACTAATTCAGCAAGAGGATCCATTAAACGTCTACCAATACTAACGGCTCCTCGTATTGTAATATCCTGATCCGGAAATTCTTCTCTTGCTATTTCAGAAGCGGAATAGATGGATGCACCATCTTCGTTTACCAGAAAAATGGGAAGCCCCAATTGAATTTTTTTAATGAATTGTTCTGTTTCCCTTCCCGCTGTTCCATCTCCAATTGCGATAACATCAATTTGATATTGCTTTACTAATTCTTTGATTTTATATTCCCCATCTAATAATCTGTTTGCTTCGTGTATATATATAAGATCAGTTTTTTGCAGTTCTCCTTTCTCGTCCAAGCAAACTACTTTACAACCAGTTCTATATCCAGGATCTATAGCCAATATTTTTTTACTCCCCAATGGAGAACTCAACAACAATTGACGAAGATTTTCAGCAAATACAGCAATCGCTTCTTCATCAGCTGTTTGTTTTAAAGCAGACCTAAATTCAGATTCCAGGCTCGGTTGCAAAAGTCTGCGATAAGCATCTTTTATTGCTTTTCTAAGTTGATCGCTAGAATCAGACATTCCCTTTATATATAAAGTTTCAATCAATGCCAGTGCATCATCCTCGGAAGGCAGAATACTCATCCTTAGAAAGCCTTCTAAAAAGCCTCTTAGCACAGCTAGAATTCTATGTGAAGGAATTTTGTGAATCGGCTCAGAAAAATCAAAATAGTCTTTGTATTTAATCCCTTCCGATTCTTTTCCAGATAATACTTTGCTATACAACAAAGCACCATCTTCAAACAGTCTTCTCATTTTAGCCCTTACTTGTGCATCTTCATTAATCGTTTCGGCAATAATATCCCTGGCGCCTTGTAAGGCATCTTCGATTGTTAATACTTTTTCATTGATGTATTTCTCAGCAGTTGCAATTACGCTAATCGAAGTTTGCTCTAATATAAATAACGCTAATGGCTCTAATCCATTTTCTCTTGCAGCCTGAGCTTTTGTTTTTCTTTTGGGCTTATAGGGTAAATAAATATCTTCTAATTCAGATAATGTGGTTGCACTATTCAATTTCTTTTGAATAGCATCTGTCATTTTATCTTGTTCTGTTATCGTTTTTTCTATAAAAGTTTTTCTTTCAAAAAACTCTTTAAATGATTTTGATTCATCTTGAATATTTTGAATTTGCACTTCATCCAATCCACCTGTTTTATCCTTTCTATATCGGGCAATAAAAGGAATTGTAGCAGTTTCACTTAAAAGTTCAAGAACCGCTTCCACCTGATTCAAACGAATACCTAATTTGGAAGCAATCAAAGGAGCAAAAGCCATCATAATAATAATATTAACCTGTAGAAAAATTCTTTAAGGGATGCGAATGTATGTGCTTGAATGGAAAAGAAAAAATAGAAGATATTAACAATTAAACCTTCTGATTTGAAAAATAATTACGCAATTTTTATCACTTTGGCAGGGAATCTTTCTACAAAATTACGTATCATAGATTTGATAACTTCGTTCTCCGGATATTCAGTTAATAATGATTTGATGGCATTCAATTCAGTAATTTCTAATTGTTTATCGATAGAACCCATTCCATAAAAACGTCCATCCTCAATCAATACACAATTGTTTTTTTCCCTAATTAAAAAAGTCTCCTTTTTTGATTGTATCCAATGAATCGCCGACATTACTGATAAATTATATTCATCCGCATCTGGATATTCAGTTAAAGCAGATTGATCAAGAAAACAGAGTACAGGATGCAACTGAAAATCGCGAACCAATTTCCATAACATGCGATGAGCATCTGCCAACATTGAAAAACTTGCAATGGGTTGTGTATGTTTTACTTTCTTATCAATTGCCAAACGAAAATATCCCCTACTATCTTCAAAATGGTAGATACCCCAAAGTTGTTCGTATCTTTTTTGACTCTTATTATGTATTGGCCATAACCTTTTAATCTCAACACTTTCTAAAAGAGATGCAGCAAACTCAGTTGGACAAACTTGAAAACTGATTGAATAAATACTTCTTAAAAAATCTTGTCTTTTCTTGCTGATATCTAAACCAGTAAAATGACTTACTACTCTTTTTTGTAAACACTTCGCCTTACCTACATAAATCACTTTTCCTTTAACATCTTTAAAATAGTAGACCCCTGGATCCTTGGGTAAATCTTTGACATGTTGTACTGGTAAATTTGGAGGCAATATCTGCATCCTATTTTCTTTCTTAAGCATGTCTTTAATAACATGCATTCCATCTTTTTCTAGAATCAACTGCAGCACCTGAGCTGTTGCTAATGCATCGCCTCCCGCTCTATGCCTATCTTCAATTCTAATACCAAGTTCACGAGTTAAATGCCCTAATCCATATTTCCTAAACCCAGGAAAAACTTTTCTACTCATTCGAATGGTACAAAGTTTGGGCGTTTGTAAATGATACCCAGCCCGCTGCAAATGGTATTTCACAAAAGAAAAATCGAAATTCACATTATGTGCTACGAAAATTCTTCCCTGTAATAGTTCATTAATTTTTTCTGCAACTAACTCAAAGGAAGGTGCTTTGGCAACCATTGCATCTGAGATTCCTGTCATATTTGCAATAAACGGGGGGATAGGTTGGTGAGGGTTTACTAAAGTTGAATACTTCCCTTCTATTTCCTTACCATCCATTAATACAATTGCAATTTCAGTAATTCCATGTTGTTCTGGAAACCCACCTGTTGTTTCTATATCTACTACCGCAAAACGCATTATATCCTATCAATTAATGATTATTTTCCAATTGCTCTCAATAACATCAGCTTTAATGATGCTCTCGATCAATAAAACTAAGAAAATTAGTTAAACGGCTGTAATAAAATGATCATTTCACCTACAAATAATATTATTCAAAGCGATGTAACTATTTATTTATTGATACGTTAGCTATAATTAACATCAATTAACATGTTAAATTAAAACCTAGCTATTAATTTTGAACTGTCAACCAACAAATATGAAACCCTTACTCATTATTCTTTTTATCACTTTATTAGCAGGCTGTGCTAATAGTCAGCGAGAAGCGATAGAAACCATTTGTAAAGGAGTAGAAACTACTGGAAAAACCTGTAGTTCTGCAGTTGACTTAGCTAGAAAATGTGCCAACTGCACAACTTCAAATCAGAGTGCAGGTATTGAAAATACTTCAAAATCGGAGATCTCTACTTTTGAGCTACAGGAAAATAGTATGCTTTGGTAATGGTGAATACTAATAGTCGAAATATGTAAAAGTCTGCTTTTGAGCAGACTTTCCTTTTTAACCACTCCCCTTTTCCTTACCTTTGCAAACTATTAAAATGTAGCTGCAAGCATGGAACTGAGCAAGAATTATATACCTACCGAAGTTGAAACAAAATGGTATGCCCATTGGCTGGAAAAAGGTTATTTCAGTAGTAAGCCGGATGAACGCGACCCTTATACAGTGGTAATCCCTCCTCCAAATGTTACAGGTGTATTACACATGGGTCATTGTCTCAATAATTCTATTCAGGATATTTTGGTACGCAGGGCAAGAATGACAGGCAAAAATGCTTGTTGGGTTCCTGGTACTGATCACGCTTCCATTGCAACAGAGGCAAAAGTAGTGGCCATGCTCCGTGAAAGGGGTATTGCGAAATCTTCACTTACAAGAGACGAGTTTTTGAGATATGCCTGGGAGTGGAAAGAAAAATATGGCGGCATCATATTACAGCAATTGCGCAAACTAGGATGCAGTTTGGATTGGGATCGGACTTCATTTACCATGGATCCAGATTATTACCAATCTGTAATCAAGGTTTTTAATGACCTGTATTCTAAAGGACATATCTACCGAGGAAAGCGGATGATCAACTGGGATGTACGCGCTAAAACAGCTTTGAGTGATGAAGAGGTAATCTATAAAGAGGTACAGAGTAAATTGTATTATATCCGTTACAGAATTGATACGAGCTCTGAATCGCAACATGAATTTATTACTGTAGCAACAGTAAGACCAGAAACCATAATGGGCGATACTGCGATTTGCGTAAACCCAAATGATGACAGATTTAAACATTTACACGGAAAGTTTGCATTTGTGCCATTGATTAACAGGAGAATCCCCATTATCCCTGATGAATATGTGGAAATGGATTTTGGAACTGGCGCATTGAAAGTAACACCCGCACATGATATTAATGATTACCAATTGGGACAAAAATACCAACTTGAAATTATTGATACCATGAACGATGATGGTACTATGAGCGAAGCAGCTCAGATCTTTATAGGTGAAGACAGATTTGACGTGCGTAAAAAAATCATCCCGGAATTAGAAGCTGCAGGTAACCTCGTAAAAATTGAAGATTATACCAATCAGGTTGGATTTAGTGAAAGAACAGATGCTGTGGTAGAATCAAGACTGAGTTTACAATGGTGGGTAAGCATGAAAGCTATTTCAGAACCTGCATTGAAAGCAGTGATGGATGATGAAATCAATTTTCATCCTGCAAAATTCAAAAACCTTTACCGCCATTGGATGGAGAATATCAAAGACTGGTGTATTAGTCGCCAACTTTGGTGGGGACATCGGATACCAGCTTATTATTTAGAAGATGGATCTTTTGTAGTTACGCATTCGTTGGAAGAAGCTTTTGAAAAATTCAAAAGTCAAAATTCAAAAGTTACAATTGAAGATATTAAGCAAGATGAAGATTGCTTAGATACCTGGTTCTCCAGTTGGTTATGGCCTTTTGAAGTGTTCAAGGGTTTATCAGATCCTGATAATGCAGAAGTCAACTATTATTATCCTACAAATACATTGGTTACTGCACCAGAAATCATTTTCTTCTGGGTGGCCAGGATGATTATGGCTGGATATGAATACAGAGGTGAGAAACCTTTCAGCGATGTTTATTTTACAGGGATTGTAAGGGATAAGCAAGGTAGAAAAATGAGCAAGAGTTTAGGAAATTCTCCTGATCTCCTTGGTTTGATTGATCAATATGGTGCTGATGCAGTAAGATTTGGTATCATGATTGCATCTCCTGCAGGTAATGATTTATTATTTGATGAATCTTCATTAGAACAAGGAAGAAATTTTAATAATAAAATGTGGAATGCATTAAAGTTATTGAAAATGTGGGATGCCCGTCAGGCAGATTTAGGTACAGATTTGAAAAATGATTTCGCCATCAATTGGTTTGAAAATAGGCTCAATACTGTAAAAGCAGAAGTAGAAACTTTAATGCAACAATTCCGTTTAAGTGAAGCTTTGAAAATCATTTATTCATTAGTATGGGATGACTTCTGCAGTTGGTATTTAGAGTGGATCAAGCCTGGTTTTGAACAACCCATGGATACTGCTGTTTACAAAAGAACAGTTGAATATTTTGAGGAATTAATGCAATTATTGCACCCATTTATTCCATTTATCACTGAAGAAATCTATCACTTACTTAATGAACAAAAAGATGATCTCTGTGTAAAACAAAACCAACCCATCAAATCTGTTAACGACGAAATTACAGCTGCTGGAGAATTATTAAAGAATGTAATATCAGCTTTAAGGGATGCGAGAAATAAGAATCAATTAAAGCCTAAAGAAACCATCAAACTACATATACAAGCTGAAAACATTAGTAGTTATCAAGCGATCGAAAAAATATTGGCGAAGCAAGTAAACGCAGAGGAGACGATGTTTACAACAGAACCCATTGCCAATAGCATTGTAGTTGCAATAGAAAAAGATAAATTCTTTATAGAGACAGAAAAAGTATTAGATGCAACCACACTAAGAGCTGAATTGTTGAAAGATTTAGAATATCAAACTAAGTTTTTGCAAAGTGTTACTTCGAAATTATCCAACGAACGTTTTGTACAAAATGCAAAGCCTGAAGTAGTTGATTTTGAAAGAAAAAAACAATCTGATGCTGCGGCTAGAATTAAGACTATCGAAGAGAGCTTAACTAATCTAAATTAAAAATTCAAACTTCAAAATTCAAAAAAATACTAGATGAATTTATTTTTTAAATCAATCAGCTTCTCATTATTTCTTGTTTCTAGTATATTTTTTTGCAATCAAACCGATGCACAGAATTGGGATATCAATTTATTGAAACAAATTAATCCCACAAACCCTAATAGTAGTACATGGAAGAATATTTCCACTACCGCAGAACCGCTTTGTGTGGCTGCACCTATTGGAATGTTCGCCGTTTCTTTAATCAATCACGATCAAAATTTAAAAAAGAATTCTTATAAACTGGCTGAATCAATAGTTATCACTGCTGCTATCTCTGAAGTAATGAAAGTTACAATCAATAGAGATCGCCCTTTTGTAAAATATCCTTTGGATGTTTTTCCAAATCAAATAGATGAATTAGGAAAATCAATGCCCTCAGCCCATACTGCATTGGCTTTTACAACAGCTACTTCCATTTATCTGGCATATCCTAAATGGTATGTGGCATTACCAGCATTTACCTGGGCAACAGCTGTTGGCTATAGCAGAATGTATTTAGGTCAACACTACCCTTCTGATGTATTGATAGGAGCGATTGTAGGCGGCGGCAGTGCATGCCTCACCAATTGGCTGAACAAAAAATATATGGAGAAGAAAAAAGTAAAAATGGTGAAAACTCCTGCTTAGTGCACCAACATATGTGTTTGCTTAATAATACCCATCACAAATACGCTCTGTACATGTCCGATGTTTTCGGCCTGGCTTAATTTGTTGACATGAAAATCATAGTAAGCATCCATGCTTTCTTCTACTACTTTTAGCATAAAATCGAACTCACCTGATATGTTATAACACTCAATCACCTCATTCATTTCCTGAATACTCTTGATAAATTTGGCGCCAGCATTTTTATTATGCTGTTTTAAAGAAACATAACAAATTACCATCAAACCCTTTTTAACTTTGGTATGATCCACTAATGTGGCATATTGTTTAATCACGCCGGACTCTTCCATTCGTTTTATTCTTTCATGTACAGGTGTGGTACTTAAATGTACTTGTACAGCAATTTCCTTCACAGTAGCGCGTGCATTTTGTTGTAATAAACGAAGGATGGCTAAGTCCTTTGCATCCAGGTCTACATACATCGTAGTAGATTCAGCTATTTTAGTCGATTTTGCCATTGATTTATAGTCTTATATTCTACAAAATACGAATTTTATATAATTTTATTCTAAAAAATAATAAGATAACTAGTATTCTATTCTATAAAACTACATTTGCACTTCATAAAAAAGAAACTATGTCAACTTTAACTTCATCTATCGATTTCAGCTTACCCTACAAAGTAGCTGATATCACATTGGCCGATTGGGGCCGCAAAGAAATCCGTTTGGCCGAAGCCGAAATGCCAGGTCTTATGTCTTTACGTGCTGAATACGGTTCAAGTCAGCCATTGAAAGATGCGCGTATTGCAGGTTGTTTGCACATGACCATCCAAACAGCTGTATTGATTGAAACTTTAGTGGCTTTAGGTGCTGAAGTTAAATGGAGCTCTTGTAATATATTCTCTACACAAGATCAGGCTGCTGCTGCCATTGCTGCTGCAGGTATTGGTGTATTTGCCTGGAAAGGTCAATCACAGGAAGAAGCTGATTGGTGTATCGAGCAAACCTTATTCTTTGGCGGTGCTGATCGTCCATTGAATATGATCTTAGATGATGGTGGCGATTTAACCAATATGGTTTTTGATAAATACCCTGAGTTTGTTAAACATATTAAAGGTTTATCTGAAGAAACAACTACAGGTGTGCACCGTTTATATGAGCGCATGGCGAAAGGCACTTTACCAATTCCTGCCATCAATGTAAATGACTCAGTTACCAAATCTAAATTCGATAACAAATATGGTTGTCAGGAATCATTAGTTGATGCTATACGCAGAGCTACTGATGTAATGATGGCTGGTAAAATTGCTGTGGTTGGTGGATACGGTGATGTGGGTAAAGGTTCTGCACTTTCTTTGAAAGGAGCTGGTTGCCGCGTTATTGTTACAGAAATCGATCCTATCTGTGCTTTACAAGCTGCCATGGAAGGATTTGAGGTAAAGCCAATGGCTGAAGCTGTTAAAGAAGCTGATATCATTGTTACTGCATCTGGTTGCCGCGACCTGATCACGGAAAAACATTTCCGTTCCATGAAAGACAAAGCGATCGTTTGTAATATCGGTCACTTTGATATCGAGATTGATGTAGCTTGGTTGAATACCAATTATGGTCATACAAAAGATACCATCAAACCTCAGGTTGATTTGTATACTATTGAAGGAAAAGACATCATCCTTTTGGCTGAAGGTCGCCTTGTTAACCTAGGTTGTGCTACTGGCCACCCTTCATTTGTAATGAGTAATTCTTTCTCTAACCAAACACTAGCTCAAATTGAATTGTGGAAGAACCACAAAAACTATGAGAATAAAGTGTATGTGTTACCTAAACATTTAGATGAGAAAGTAGCTCGTTTACACCTTGCAAAAGTGGGTGCAGTATTAGATGAATTAACAGATGCTCAAGCTACTTATTTAGGAATTCCTAAAGTTGGTCCATTTAAGGCTGATGCTTATAGATACTAACTAAGTGAAAAGATAAAAGTGAAAAGTGAAAAGAGGAAGCATCTCCACTTTTCACTTTTCACTTTTCACTTTATTCACACCCTATGCATAAAAACAGCACTGTTTAGAACTTATGCGGCATTACTTTTGACAAAATCAGTTGAATGAAAAATAACGTAATCACAGGTGTCTTGGCTTTAGTTGTAATCCTGTCAGCATGTAAAAATAATGGTGCAGATAATAAAGCAGCAAAGGATTCCAGCAATATGGCATTAGCCAAACCTTTGCCAGGTTCTGCTATAAAATTGGATAGTTCTAAAAGATATATTTATTTAACATGGGATGATTCTCCCCAACCTCCGGGAACAGTGAATTGTAAATCTGTTTTTCGCACACAAGGTATAAAAGCCACTTTTTTTGGCGTTGGATTTAATCAGGTGGGGCCATGGAAAAAAAGGATCATCGATAGCATCAGAAATGATTACCCGCAGTTTTTATTAGCGAACCATAGCTTTAGTCATGGCTTTAATGACAAGTATAGTAAGTTTTACTCACCTGCTATGACAGATAGTGCATTCAATGATTTTATACGCAATGAAAAAGAATTGAAAGTTCCTGTAAAAATCATACGCCTCCCAGGCAATAATACCTGGGCTTCTAATGGTATTATATCTGGACAAAAAGCCGAAAATCCATTGATTGTTAAATTGGATAAGATGGGATATAAAATTGTAGGCTGGGATATTGAATGGGGACAATTAGGCAAACAAAAAGCGCCAAGAGAGTCTGCTGATGAAATGGTAAAAAGAGTGAATATGAAATTCGAAGATGGAAGCACTAATCAACCAAATGCGATTGTAATTCTTTCTCATGATCGATTATTTGAGAAAAAACAATTTGCTGATTCTTTATCAAAATTTATTAATATATTAAAACAGGATAAGCGTAATATATTCGAAACAATTGACCACTACCCTACAGTTCAGAATAAATAGTTGAGTTACAGATACTAAAAAGGGTGAACAAACAAGTGTTTGTTTACCCTTTTTGATTTTAAAGGCTTACATTTTAGCAACGATAATCCCTTATCTTCGTCGCCCATCAATAAATCACAAAACACAAATATTTAATGAACAGTATCAAATTACATCCTTCCCGTTTAGAGGTAATGAATTTTTTAGGTCAGAAAATTGATGATATTATAGAGCAATATTTAAAAAAAATAGATGAGAATTGGCAACCTACCGATTTCCTTCCTGAAAGTAACAGACCAGAATTCACGAAAGAAATTTTAGAAATTCAAGAGCAATGCAAGGAATTACCATATGAATATATGGCCATCTTAGTTGGCGATTTAATTACTGAAGAAGCCCTCCCTACTTATGAAAGCTGGTTAATGGATATTGAAGGTGTTAGTAAACTAGAACCACAAGGTTGGAGCAAATGGATGCGCATGTGGACTGCAGAAGAAAACAGACATGGGGATCTTTTAAACAAATACATTTATTTATCAGGAAGGGTTAATATGCGTCAGATGGAAATCAGCACGCAACATTTAATTGCTGACGGAATGGATATCGGAACAGCAACTGACCCCTATAAAAATTTCGTTTACACTTCATTTCAAGAACTGGCTACCAACGTTTCTCATAGAAGAACGGCTACCCTTGCAAAAAAATATGGCAATGAACAATTGTCAAAAATTTGCGGCGTAATTGCTTCCGATGAAATGCGTCATGCAAAAGCATATAAAAGTTTTGTAACAAAAATATTCGAAGTGGATCCTAGTGAAATGATGTTGGCATTTGAAGATATGATGCGAAGAAAGATTGTAATGCCTGCACACTTCTTACGCCAACAAGGGGAAAAAATAAGCACCAGCTGGTCGCATTTTAGCGATGCTGCTCAGCGTATTGGTGTTTATACCAGTATGGATTACACCAACATCATGGAATCATTAATCGAAGAGTGGAAGATTGGAGATATTTGCGGATTAAATAGTGCAGCAGAAAAGGGACGTGATTATTTGATGACACTTCCAGATAGATTTAGAAAAGTAGCTGAAAGATCAGGGATTAAAGCTCCTTTAGAATATCGTTTTAATTGGATTTACTAATAGAAAAACACTTATAAAAAAGCCATTTTTCAAATGGCTTTTTTAATGCCCTAATTTAAAACTTACTATGCTTGATACGATACATAAAACAATTTTTGACGCTTCTCTTTCAGACGAAGTTACAAATGAGTGTTATGTATCTAAAGAGGTAGCAATTCGCATTTTCGAATTCTTTCAGAAAAGCCCTTTGTTTTTATGGTCAGATATTCACAACTGCGAGGATCGTGCCGAAGCAATGGCCATTTTGCTTCTTCATTGGGGTGTCCCTCATTATAAAGCCTGGTTATTCGATAGCTATTTTTTAAAAAACGAAGAAGGCACTTTACATAACGAATGGAACTATCATGTATGCTTGATGCTTCCGGTAAAAGAAGATTTAAACGATCAATTAGAATACTATGTGATTGATCCGGCACATTCACCTACCCTACAAAAAATGTTTTTTTGGGCAAATGTGTTAACTAAGAATGCATACAGCTATCATATCATCAAAAACGGGTTTACTTATATTTTTCCTACGGGGCTAATCTCTCAAAATAATTGGCACAATAGAAATAAACAAAACTTCAAGTGGACGATGCAAGGCCTGGCGGGCATCAATGGCGTAAGTAATAGCGGCAAGGCTGCAGTTACCTTCAAAAAATATCTCGTCAGAAGAACCATCAGAAAATTTACAGATTTAAAAAACCATAAACCAGATTTCGGTATCTAATTTTTTTTTTCTGCTAATTGTTTTCGAAATATCTTTATTTCATGAATATCGATATCTCCATCTCCAAAGCAACTCCATCAGATATAGCTGAACTTGTTTTACTCGTAAATAGTGCTTATCGAGGCGATAGTTCAAAAAAAGGTTGGACTACAGAAGCTGATTTACTAGATGGGGTAAGAATAGAATATGACACTTTATTAGAACAGGTGAATCATCCCAATCAAATTATTCTGAAGGCAAAGGATGACTCTCAAAAAATTATAGGCTGTGTTAGTTTACAAGAAAAAAAAGGTAAATTTTATTTGGGTATGCTTACCGTTCAACCTGACATACAAGCTACAGGAATAGGAAAAAAATTATTGGCTGCTGCAGAAGATTATACTAAGTCTAAAAATATTGATTGTATTGAAATGACTGTCATTTCAATGCGCCAAGAACTTATTGCATGGTATCAGAGAAGAGGATACCAATTAACAGGCGAAAAAAGAGCATTCCCTTCAGATCCAAAGTTTGGTATTCAAAAACAAGACCTAGAATTTGTTGTTCTTGAAAAAAAAATAGTTTAAATAAAAATCCCTTATCAAAAAATGATAAGGGATTTTTATTCGGACAGAGGTATCAACTAATACCCCCACTTCTTCATAATCTCTAAATCTTTTTTTGCTGATTCAAGTGGTGTAATATTCTGATAGGATTCCTGCTCAATTATAAAATGAGTAGTGCCCCCAGTTTTTCTACCCTCATCAATGATAGCTTTTACACCAACTACACCAGTACCTAATACAGTACTATCATATCCATCATTCATTTCACCTTTTGCTTTTGCAGCAATTTCATCTTTAACATGCATCAGTTCGAAACGACCTGGATATGCTTTTACAATTTCCAAAGCTCTTCCCCCTGCTCCATACATATTTCCAATATCTAATTGCTGAGCTACCAAATTAGGATCCGTATGCTTAATCATAATATCAAAAACCTTCTCTCCATTTAATACCGAACTAAATTCGAAATTGTGATTATGATATCCAAACTTCATTCCTGATTTCTTACACAGTTCCCCCGACTTATTAAATACTTCCATATAAGTTAATAACCCATCATAAGTTTGACGAAGGGTTTCATCTAACCAAGGACTGATTACGAATTTCTGACCACAAATTGCGGCATCTTCAATGGTAAACTTCCAGGCATCAGTAAAGTCTTTTTTGGATTCGTCCCAATGATTACGCCCCATCACAGTATGTCCACTTGGCATTTTCATTCCAAGATCATTCAGGATTTTGACGAATTCCTTAGCAGAATATCCATAGAATTTTCTGTTGATATAGTTGGCATGTTCTACATTTTTATACCCCATTGCAGCCAACTGTTGTAAAGTTCCTAGGGGGTTCGTTTTCATATCATCCCGAACCGAGTACAATTGAATACCCACCACATTAGAATGTTTAGATGCCGCATATAATCCCCTGGGAACCAAAGCCGCTCCTGCAAGTGCTATTGCAGTTTTACTGATAAATTGTCTTCTTGAAGATTGCATATTAATTGTTTTCGTTTATGGCAATGAATAGATCCAGTTATTGCATCTATTTATAAATTATTTATCAATTTAATAGTTTCCTTTGAATTTTACAAGTAACATCTATAAACGGTATTAAAGTTGTTGCCATATAAAATAGGCGATATTTAAAAAGTATCTTTATGCAAATGTTTCGAAATATCATCCTTCAACCTATTATAACATGCCTTTTCATTGTTGTAGCGATGCCGATGACAGTTAAAGGACAAACTAAAGAGAACTCGGATAGTTTTTTCTTAGCCCAAAAGAAGGGTTTTTGGGGTAAAATTGGCAAGAGTATTTCTATTAGTAGTAAAGATCAACCCTCCATTGAGGATGGCGTAAAAAAGAACGAAGCCAGTTTTGTTGAATTTAAAGGAAAAGTGATTCACTCAATTATTGTTGAGAAGTTTGACTTTAATAGAACGGTGAATGACACTTCCAAAAATGCAAAAAATTTCTTTAGCGATATAGGAAATAAACTGCACCCGAATACTTCAGATAAAGTAATCAAACGAAATCTTTTCTTTTCAGAGGGTGATACTTTATACCCTGCTTTAGTGGCCGACAATGAACGATTTCTTCGTGATATCAGTTACTTACAAGATGCGCGAATCTTAGTTAGAAATACGGAAAATAGTAAAGACAGAGTAGATGTCATTGTCTTATGCAAAGATGTGTTTCCAGTTGGGGGAAGTGCAGAATTAGGAAGTGAAAAACTAATCAATTTCGAAGTTAATGACGATAATTTAGTGGGTACGGGCGACCGAATAGCTTTTAGAAATATGTTAGATCTTGATCGAACGCCACATTATGGTTTTGGTGCCGAATATTTAAAAAGAAATATTATGGGCAGCTTTATCAATATTAATCTTGGCTATAGCAATATAGAGCCGGCTTTTAATAGTGGTCGAAGAGAGGAAACATCCCTATTTATAAAAGCCGACCTTCCATTAGTAAGTCCCTATAGTACATGGACAGGAGGTTATGAAACTTCATCGCGCTTTACAAAAAATAACTATATCAGCGATTCCCTATATGCATCAGATTATAAATATGAATACAGAATTTTTGATACCTGGATGGGTTATAATATCGGAGCTAAAAAACATATTTCGGATCGATATCAAAATCGCAGAAAACATTTAATAGCTCTTCGAAGTGTTTACAGACATTTTACTGATATACCCAATATCAATAAAACGGTCTACAATAGTCTTTATTCAAACCTTACTTCTGTTTTAGCATCAATATCAGTTTTTGAGCAGGATTATTATCATACTAATTTTATATATGGATTTGGAAGAAATGAGGATGTGCCTGAAGGTTTTTCAATTTCTTTAACAGCAGGTTGGACTAATAAGAATAATTTATCCAGACCTTATTTGGGGTTTGATTATCAACGATATTATTTTAGTCGCAAAAATGCTTACATGAACTTTCTGTTCAGGTTCGGAACTTATTATGGCGATCATCAACTAGAAGATTTGAGTCTGTTAACAGGCCTTGAATATTTCACTAAACTTAGAAAGATAAAAGGATCAAGATGGTTAACCCGTCAATTTTTAAGTGGCAGTATTACGCAATTATTAAGAACCAAATTAAATGACCCGCTTCGCATTTCAAGTATTTATGGATTGCCAGAAACAAATAATGTTTCCATCAAAGCCTCTACTAGAGTAACGGGAAACTATGAATCTGTTTTTTATAATACCTGGAAATTTTTTGGATTTAGTTTTGCCCCATTTGGATTTACAAATATTACCTATTTAAGAACATCTGGTTCTACTGTTTCACAGGGAGATATTTACACTTCAATCGGAGCGGGTGTAAGAACCAGAAATGAAAACTTAGTATTTGGCACGATGGAATTACGCGCTTTTTATTATCCAAGGGCACTGGAAAATATGAATACTTGGAATCTTGTTTTTAATACCGCATTAAGATATAAATATAATAGTCAATTAGTAAGGAAACCTGATTTTGCTGTGGTTAACTAATACCGCTTAAAAAAAAAGTACCTAATTTCTTTTATAAACCTATTAAATTGCTTTTCTAAAATCACCACCATGAAAAAAATACTCGCATTTGTATTTCTTATCGGAATACTGAATACTCAAAAAAGTGCTGCACAGGACGACAAATCTAAACTTCCAAGTCCACCTGCAACAGTATCAGCTACTTTAGCATCCGGTGCTACTATTACAATTAATTACAGTCAGCCCGCAGTAAAAGGCCGTACCATCGGCAAAAATTTAGAGCCAATGGAAGGACAAGTATGGCGTACTGGAGCAAATGATGCTACCGTTTTTGAAACTAGTAAGGCTATTACTGTTGAAGGGAAAACATTAGTAGCAGGTAAATACGGTCTTTTTACAATTGTTAAAAATGGTGAATGGACCATTATTTTCAATAAAACCTGGAAACAATGGGGTGCATTTTCATATAAAGAATCAGATGATGTTTTACGTGTACAAGTAAAGGGAATTAAAGCAGCAAGTTTTTCAGAAAGAATGACTTTTTTGATCGACAAATCAGGCAAAGTATCACTTCTCTGGGGCGAGAATCAAGTTAATTTTCAATCAAAATAAATTTTAGCTCTTTTCGAAAAGCCAATCCTTGAGGTTGGCTTTTTCTTTTCTATCCTGCAACCTTTAACTTCGAATCTTGTTATGAATTGAATAGCAGTCAATCAACTTCTGCAATCATAGTTATGGTACAAGCATATAATTTTTTGGCAAGCTGGCAATTGTTCCCCGAGAAGTGTCAATTTCAATTTGGATTAGTTCCAAAATCTGGTAATTATAAAATTGAATCCATACATCCTGGGCATTGCTTACTCATTAGCATCAACTGGGTAAGTATTGAAAATGAAGCATTTTATAGTCAGTATGAAGTTGTTCCCGATGATGAAATGCGTCCATTCGAAAATCAAGAAATTGCAGATAGTATTAAAGCAATCATTTTAAATGCGTCTACCATTCGTTGTTCTTTTTTTAAAGCAGAAAAAGAAATTCTGACTGTCACACATGAAATTTTATCAAATGGCTATTTACGCATTACACAGGATGGATTCGACCAGGAAGCAAATCCATTTAGTAATATAGAAATTTACCACAAACAAATGAGTGTACTTCCCTATGCTTCCTCTGTGGGTAGTGTTGCGATCAGGCCAACAAAAGAAGGGGTTATTAAACACAAAGCTTTAAGTGCAATGGAAGACCAAACCAATATGCAGTTAAATCAAATAAGGCAACAAATTGAATTACTTGCAAAACAAGCACAGGAAATTAGGAAAAGAAAGGAGTTAAGTCTGATGATTTATGAAGCCAAGTTAAGTTTCAAACCTCAAATTGGACAAGTGTATCATTTATATGAAAAGAGAGATAGTACCCACATACTTTCATTAGTGGCACCTCAGGAATGGGGAGGCGCAGGACCTTATAAACAGTTTCTTTCTTCCGTACAATTATTAGCAGATCATACCTGGATTGAAGTAGGTGCAACCGCCGCTTTTCAATAAAATACTAAGCAAGAACTCCATATAAGCTTCCCCCTTTTTCAAAAAGTCTATTGATCTTATTTTCAATTAAAGGATCTTTTACAACAGGTGGTGCATGGTGGGGTTTAATCCGTGCATCAATAACCATAGGACCATTACAACCCCAATGTTTATGTTTTATAAAAGCATCGATTCCGTGAATATCGTGGGATGGATTGCAGCGGGTATACGTTACCCATAAATAGTTATTGAGATTAGCTGAAGTGAAATTTGCATCGTCCGACAAAACAATCAAAACAATACCTTTTAGAATGTCCAGCTTTTCGCGTAATTGTGCGTTTAAAGATGCTATTTCAATTTCAGTTTGTTCTTCATCTTTATATCGCTGTGTTTCTAATATTAAAACACCGGGCATTGCTAATGAGGGTTTACTAAAACCATTCAACTCCTTTAAAATAGCTGGCACTTCATTAGTCAGTTTTCGAATAGGCTTGCCATAAGCGGCAAGCACAACTTTACTTCCCGTATTAATTCCGGTACCAGAATAATCTAATGTATCTATTGTTGTGTTGGTATAAAAATGAATATCTCTTGTAAGATCAATCCGCTCAAGAATGAATTGCATGAACCCAACAATATCATGTGTGGATAATTGATTGGTATCATCAGCAGTAATGAATAAAAATTTTGCAAGACTTAATTGACCTGTACCCAATACATGATTGGCAATGGTTAATAACTCTGCTGGTTGCTTTGTGGGTAAATAAGGAGTATACCTTTCACTTCCAATTGCTAACAATAAAGGATGCACCCCGGCTGCATCAACTGCGTGTACTTCTTTTAATCCCGGCACTTCTAAAGGAATTGCGGCACCAGATATTTCATGAATCAATTCTCCGAAACTTGTATCTTCCTGAGGAGGCCTACCAACAACAGTAAAAGGCCAGATGGCATTTTTTTTGGCATATACTTTATGCACTCGAAATACAGGAAAAGAATGGGTTAAACTATAATAACCCAAGTGATCGCCGAACGGACCCTCGGGTTTATTATCACCCGGAAATACTTCGCCAGTAATTACAAAATCCGCATCCGTACTTATTCCAAAACCGTCAGCATAGGTATATCTAAATCTTCTCCCTCCCAAAAATCCAGCAAATGTCATTTCACTGATCCCTTCTGGCAAAGGCATTACAGCAGCAACAGTATGTGCAGGTGGCCCTCCAACAAAACAACTTACTTTTAAAGGCAGTCCCTTTTTATTAGCTTTTGTTTGATGCACCCCAATACCCCGATGCAATTGGTAGTGTAGCCCAATTTCTTTATTCAGAATATAATCGTTGCCTGTCAACTGAATCCGATACATCCCAAGATTTGATTTCATTATTCCAGGCGCGTCAATATCTTCAGAATAAACTTGTGGTAAAGTAACAAAAGCCCCACCATCCATAGGCCAATGCTGAATTAAGGGTAAATCAGTAATTTTTATTTCTTCATAAAAAATGGGTTGTTTGGAAGGATTCTTCCATGGCAAAGCCTTGATTGCTGCTAACCCCGTTTTAAAATTGTCAAGTGGATGTTTTAAAGCCTTCATGGGGTCGCCCTTCACATCAATTAATTGTTGCACTAACTCCAGTGTATCCCTAAAAATGAATTTACTTCGCTCAATGGTTCCGAAAATATTTGACGCCGCTCTGAACTTTGAACCCTTTACATTTTCAAATAATAAAGCTGGTCCCTTTGCTTCATATACACGTAAATGAATAGCGGCCATTTCGAGATAGGGATCAACTTCTTCCTTAATCCTTACTAGATGACCATGGGCTTCTAAATCAATTAAACAGGATTCCAAAGATTCGTAACTCATATCAATACAACAGTTCTTGATTCAAAAAGTTAAAATACATTACAAAGTTAGCTATTAATAAGACTTGTAGAATCTGTGTATCTTTGCAACATGACAAATTTGAGTGTAAACATCAACAAATTTGCTACCATCCGCAATAGCCGAGGTGGCAATAACCCGGATGTAGTAAAAGCTGCTGTTGACGCAGAACGTTTTGGTGCCAATGGAGTTACTGTTCATCCGCGACCGGATGAAAGACATATCCGTTATGAAGACGTTCGAGCCATTAGAAAAATCATTACAACAGAATTTAATATTGAGGGCAATCCCAGAGAACAGAAATTCATTGATTTGGTACTGGAAACAAAACCTCATCAAGTTACACTTGTTCCTGATGCACTTGGTCAGCTTACAAGCGATCATGGCTGGGATACCATTGCAAATAAGGATTATTTAATAGAGACCATCCATACTTTTAAAACGGCAGGCATTCGGGTTTCTATTTTTGTAGACCCCATCATTTCAATGGTGGAGGCAGCAGCAAAAACTGGCACAGACCGAATTGAATTATATACAGAAGGTTTTGCCACTGCTTTTGCAAAAGGAGAACGTGCCAATGCAATTGGGCATTATCTGGAAGCTGCAAAAAAAGCACATGAATTAGGAATGGGTGTAAATGCAGGACACGATCTTGATTTACAAAACCTTAAATTTTTCAAACACCATATACCTTGGTTAGATGAGGTAAGTATTGGTCACGCACTAGTTTGTGATGCTATTTATTTGGGTTATGAAAATGCCATTCAAATGTACCAGCGTCAATTACAATAATAGTTTATGACTGCGATTAAAACCAGACTTAAAAATGTATTGGAAATAACTGTGGGTTCGGTTTTAATCAAACAAATGCATTTCAAGTTTGAAAGAACGGTTCACTATTTTCGAAACCAACAATATAAAAAAAAGAATCCTTCCTTTATTATTCCCCATGATCGATGGCTGTTTGAAACATTTCAGTTGAACTATCAGCAATATTTTGAAGATGGGAAATTAGCAGCTAAAGAAATTTTAAACTGGACGCAAGATTTTTTGCCAAAAGAGATGCCCACAATTCTAGATTGGGGTTGTGGCACAGGTAGAATAGTACAACACTTACATAGTTTTGATCATTACCTTTTATTGTATGGTGCTGACATTAATCATGAGATAATTTCATGGAACCATCAAAATATTAAAGGTGTTCATTTTTCTCTTATTTCATTAATTACACCCACAGATTATCCAGACAATTATTTTGACCTGATTTATGGGATCTCTGTATTTACACATACCCCTTCTAATCAGCAAAAGGATTGGATCAATGAGATGAATCGTATCATCAAACCCTCGGGCATTTTGATGGTTTCAACAATGGGTGCATACTTTAATCAGCAATTGTTTACACAGGAGTTGAAACAGTTAGCAGAACATGGAATATTTGAAAAAGAATTTAAAGACAAAGGAATAACTGCACCAGGAAATCGGAATTACTCCGTCTATGAAACTGCTGCATTTTTCGAAAAAATGATAACGGAGCATTTCAATATCATTCACTTTTATGAAGGCAGTTCATACCCGGAAAAATTCGGTGGACAAGATCTTTGGATCCTTCAAAAAAAATAGCCTCTGAAAAATTCAGAGGCTATTTTTTTATTTTTCTATTTCTGCCAGCTTTTTATTTTTAAACTCTGGATCTTTTATCAATTTTTGAACTTCATCTAATTTCCCAATATAAATACTGCGACCGTGAGTACCGATTATGATTTCATTTTCGCGCGCCTGAGTAACTATGTCATGAACAGGCACTGCATATGGCAATCCTTTATTCCAAGCCATAAAATTATCTCCTGCATCAATACTTACGTACACACCTCCATCGGTACCTACATAAAGTAACCCATCCACTAAATGATCTTCTTTAATTACATTAATAGGCTCATTAGGAAGCGTTTTCCCAATTTGTTTCCATGTATTTCCATAATCTTCACTCATGAACAAATAAGGAAGAAAATTATCATTTCTATACCCATTTAAACTCACATACACACGGCCTTCCTGATAGGCACTTGCAATTACCCTGCTCACATATAAACCTTTTGGTAATTTTTTATTAATCAGCGTCCAGCTATAACCACCATCCTTACTGATTTGAACATTCCCATCATCTGTACCCACATAGATCAATCCAAATTTCAATGGACTTTCACTAATTGTAGAAAGTGTTCCAAATGGTACATCTCCCTGAACTGGATTGGTTGTTAAGTCCTCACTAATTGCAGGCAAACTATCACCTTTATTAAATGACCTATGAAATTTATTAGAACCATAATAAAGTATATCCTGATTATGCTTACTTAGCAAAATGGGAGATTGCCAGTTAAATCTAAACTGAGGTTCTCCTAAATCATTAGATGGCTTGATATATTTATTCTCTTTAGAACCTAAAGACTGCCGAGAATAAGAACCGTATTGAGACCCACTATAAATAGTTTTATTATCTCGCAGATCAACCTGAACCTGCATTCCATCCCCGCCATTAATGGATTGAAATGGATTATCGCCGGATGCATACCAGTTATAATTTTCTTTGGTTGTACTTGAACCATACCAGGTTCCATTATCCTGAAGACCACCATATACATTATAGGGTTTAGCATTATCGACAGCAATATTATAGAATTGACCAACAGCTGGGGTGTTAGCTTTAAACCAATGTGCGCCGTCATCATAAGAGATATTACAACCACCATCATTTCCATTGATGATATGACTATCTTTTGCAGGATCAATCCAAATTGAATGATGATCAGAATGCACATGTTCTTTACTAATATTCTGAAAAGACTTTCCACCATCAATACTCATCATCACATTAAGCCCTGTAATAAATACTTTATTCTCGTTAGTAGGGCTTACAAATATTTTACCAAAATAATATCCATATGTGCTATAAAAAAAGCCTGGAATAGAATTGTCACTTACTTTTTTCCAACTCTGTCCGTTATTTTCACTTCTATAAACTTCACAACCAGTGATAGGTGTTTCCGTCATGGCAGTATTGGCATCAAATAAATAGTCCCATATACAACTTGGTTTTAATTTATCAGTTTTTACAAAATCTTTTAAAACGGATGCTGTGTATTTAGCAGGAATTCCATTTCTTCTTGCACTGGTAAACGCGCCTAATTTTCTGTCATCCAACGCCAAAAATTGTTCTTTGTTCAAATTTTTAAAATCCTGAATAGTATATTTTGAGGTATCCGTATTTTTCTTAGCAGTATCAGGAAGATGAATTTGATTGTCTAAAACAGCATACACCACATTAGGATTTTTGGGAGATATTGCTAACCCAATACGACCAACTGCCTCCCCTGTTGGGAAACCACTTCCTTCTGTAGAAATAAGTTTCCAGGTGTTCCCTCCATCCAAACTTTTATATATGCCACTTGTTTTGCCACTTTCTTCAAAATTCCAAGCAGTTCTAGTTCTGTACCACATAGCGGCAAATAGTTCATCTGGGTTTTTGGGATTTATTTCAATATCAACTGCACCAGTTTTATCGTCTATCGCTAAAGTTTGTTGCCAACTTTTACCGCCATCCGTAGTTTTGTAAACGCCACGTTCTTTATTAAAAGAAAACAAATGACCTAATGCTGCAACCCAAATAGTATTTGGGTCGGTAGGATGTAATTGAATTTTTCCGATATGTTGACTTTCGGGCAATCCTAAATAATCCCAATGCTTTCCATTGTCAGTTGATTTATACATCCCGTTTCCAGCATAGGAAGAACGGCTACTGTTCACCTCACCGGTACCAACCCATAAAATTTTTGCCGGCCAGTTTACAGCGATATCCCCAATCGTTAAGGTTGATTCAGCATCAAAAATTGAAGTAAAACTTTGGCCGTTATTGTTGGTATACCAAACCCCGCCAGAGGCATACGCAACATAGAATTCAGTGGGATCTGCTGGGTTTGCATCAATATCAACTACCCTTCCACTCATTACAGAAGGTCCAATATTTCTAAATGCTATTTGATTAACCAGCGAGTTTTTTAAAAGTGCCTTTTTCTGATCACTTGTTTTTAATCTTTCAGTTGCTGATGTGGGCTTTACTTGGGCATTGCTATTTAATGTTAAAAAAAACATTAATGCAAACGTTAATTTTCTCATGCACATTTTAATTTATGGTAAATTCGAAGGACTAATTTAGTCATAATGCGCCTGTTTTTACTACCATTAATCCTATTAATTTATTCTGGCAGCTGGGGTCAGTGCAAAACCTATAAAATCAGTTCAAAGGGTGATACTTTAAATTGTACTGATGTATCAGGTATTAAACGTGGAACATGGGTTGTACATGTAAATCCATTGAGGGGTGCACCAGGTTATGAAGAAGAAGGTAATTTTGTGAATGATAAAAAAGAAGGACCCTGGAGAACATTTAATTTGATGGGTGATTTACTGGCTATTGAAAATTTTCGCTGGGGTAATAAAAATGGCAAATGCCAGTATTTTAATTTAATGGGATTGGAACATGAAGAAAGCTGGATGGCATTGAATCCTTTAAAACCTATCGATACAATTGATGTACAAGACCCTAAATACTTAGAGGGTCATAAAGTTGACCGAGTTATCATTGTAAACGATGGCCATTCATTGAAACATGGAACCTGGAAATATTATAATCCCGGATATGGCAATTTAATCAAGGTTGAAAATTATTTATTGGATGAATTACAAACAGAAGATCGTCAAATGAACGATATTCTCACTGTTTTTGATGGGGTAGATAGTACAAAAGAAACAAAGCTAAAGCCCGTAGAGAAGCCAAAAGCTAAGCCCAAAGAAGTAGAGGACTTCGAAAAAAAGAATAAAAACAAGAAGAAAATCACCATCAGAGACGGAAAAACGGGTTAAAATACATTATATAAGCAACCAAATTTATCATATACTCGTATTGCAATTAGAGAAGATCCGTCATTGGAAAACAAATTGCATCATATCAGTTATTTAAGAACATTGCCCCAGGAACTACACGAAATAACTAGCCTGATAAAAGGTTGTTGCCAAAACAACCGGAATAGCCAAAAGGATTTATACCAATGGCTACATGGTTATGCGCTTAAAATAAGCTTCCGATATATTAGTAATTTAAATGAAGCTGAGGAATTGGTTAGTGAATCTTTTGTAAAACTTTTCAAAAATATTCAGCAATTTAATTTCAACCTTCAAAGTGATCCTGAAGCGTTGTTAAAAGGATGGTTTAAAAGAATTGTAGTAAATACCTGTATTGACCATTTGAGAAAAACAAAGCTAAAACTGGTGAGTTACGATGTACATCCAGATAAAGACTTTCAGGTCGATGCTCAAGAAAGTGGACTTGATAAAATTTCTTATCAAGAAATCATTGAATCAATTCGACAACTATCCCCGGTTTATAGAACAGTTTTTAATCTTTTTGTGATTGAAGGATTTAGTCACGATGAAATTGCAGAACAATTGAAAATTAGTGTTGGAGCTTCAAAATCGAATTTGTCGAAAGCCAGGCAAAATCTAAGAAAATTGATCAAAGACAAAAAAGAGTATAAACGATATGCATAGTTTTGATGACGATAAGGAGTTGGATCAATTATCCAAAATAGCAGCCGAAGCAATTGATGCTCCGAGTACTGCTAATTGGGAAAAGATGCAGCGAACCCTTGATAAAGAACTCCCACTTCAGAAAAAAAGAAGAGGTGGTATTGTTTGGTGGTTTTTGCCTACACTATTGGTTGCTGGGCTGGGTTATTATTGGTTGAGTTCATCAACTAAACAAGTCAGCATAAACCATATCGACAATGAATTAAAATACAGCAAAGACCCAATAACAAAAATTACAAGTCCAGCAATAAAATCGTCTACACCATTGATAAAGGGTTATCCAAATGAGCCAATCAAAATCACAGCGTATAAACAAGTAGAGAATAATCCTACCAATGAAAATCAGGTAAGTCCTGTTTTAGTAGAAACAAAAACTGCATTAACTAATAATAATAGTAGTACAGTAATTGCAGAGACCACAAAAAATATCCAACCTATTTCTGATGATTCTGTTGGTCAATCTTTGGCAAAAAAGCCAATCGAAATAACTCCAGCAAATCAGAATACAAAAAGTGAAAGTAAACCAATAAATAAAACTGAAATTCAAAATAAAGGATTCTTTATTGGCTTGATTGGCGGCTTCGATGCAAGTACTGTAAAATTCAATTATGCATCCAATGTGGGATATAATATTGGAGGCAGTTTAGGGTATCGTTTTAATAAACATTGGTCTGTACAAACAGGAGCTATTTATACTCAAAAAAACTACAAATTAAAAGGGCAGGATTTTCATCCGCCTAAAGGAAGTTGGATTAGTTATTTTAACATTGAAACTGTTGATGGATACTGTAAAATGTGGGATGTTCCGATTATTGCTACTTACCATTTTACAGGAAACTCAAATGGAAATTCTTTTTTGAGTTTAGGTGCCTCTTCTTATTTCATGAAGAATGAGAATTACAACTACTTGTATTTTTATAACAATCAATATTATACCAGAACAAATAATTATACATCTACCGACCAGCATCTTTTGGGGTTATTACATATTTCTGCTGGTATAGAAAGACCTATCGGGAAAAACATTACAAGTATTATTGAGCCATATGCAAAGATCCCTTTATCGGGCGTTGGTTTTGGCAGTATTCAACTGAGTAGTTTTGGTTTAAATTTTTCTGTACAGTACAGGCAACCCAAAAAGTAAATATCTCGTTTTCATCTTAAACCATAATTAAATCGATGAAAACAAAACAACTAAAACTATTTATCAATACAGCAGCAGTATTGATTTCCTTTATTATATTATTAATAGCATGTAGTAAAGGTGGTAGCTCCCCCACATCACCTACCACCCCACCTACACCAACAGATCCTTGTGCAGGTAAAACAATTACAGTAACTGGAGCTGTTACTGTAGGGAATTCATGCAGTGGCTCAAAGGTTTCAGTATCGGCATCCGGAAGCACCAGTTTTACATTTAGTATTGATGGTGGAAGTTTTGGTGCATCCAGCGACTTCAGTAATGTAGCAGTAGGAGATCATACCATCTCAGTAAAGGATGGGGCAGGTTGCACACAATCTGCGAAAGTAACAGTTACACAAGCAGCAGCAGGGCCATTCTTTGCAGCGGTTAAAACACTTATTCAAGCACAATGTGTAAGTTGTCATTCAGGAGCTGGAGCAAGTGCTGGAAAAGATTGGAACAACGATTGTTTGGTGATCGCGAACAAAGACTTAATAAAACAAAGAACTATTGATGGAACACCAACTTTTATGCCTCAGGGTGGAAAATTGAGTGTGGCAGATATGAAAATAATTACTGACTGGGTTAATGCAGGTGGCAGGTACAGCGATTAGGGGCAATCGTTTTAAATCGGCCTGTATTCTCAAAAAGCAACTCTTAATGGGTTGCTTTTATTTTTAATAAACAGTATCAAAATATTTTGTTACAGAATAAAAAATAAAGTCACCTGAAATTAATCAGGTGACTTTAATATTCAAAAAAATATTCTTTTTAAAAATCTATTATTTCTTGTTTTCCATTGCTTTCTGCATTGGGTTGATGCCTGTGCTTTGACCTCTACCTGCACCAGCTCTGGCTTTAAAGATCGCAAATTTACTAGGCTCAATGGTTTCTAATTTAGGCCAAGTATTATTAGACTCATCAATATCAGCTGTTTCACGATAGGGATCCAATTTAATACCAGTTGCTTTTTTAGTAGTAATGAAAAGTTTGGTTACTTTATTTTCATTTAAGCGCCAAACCTGTGCAGGAATTCGCTCAACTTGTTTACTACCATCTTCAAAAGTAAATTCAACAATTAAAGGCATCACCAATCCACCTTTATTTGTAAATGTGACTTCATATAAATTCACATTGGCATATTTTGCTTTTGTAGCATCATCCATCACTTCTGGAGTATTCACTGATGGAGTAACTTTATACTTAGTGGTATCATAAGGCTCAAAACCTCTAGCGTAACGCCAGTAAAAATCCCTAAGTGTGGTATCGGCATCCACAAGGAATACAATATTTTTATCCGCTCTGTTTCTTTGTTTAGAAAGGTCATCATCTGTAAGCATTGGTTTTGCTAAAGAAACCATACCACCAGTAGCAGCAGGTGCTCCTCCGCCTCTTCCACCCATTGTCATAGCAGTTGCTGCCATGTTAGGATCGTAAACACCATGTCGTACTGAATCTATGGAGATATCACATGGATCAATTCCATAGAACCAACCCCTCCAGAACCAATCTAGATCTTCTGCACTTGCATCTTCCATAGTACGGAATAAATCTGCCGGTGTTGGGTGTTTAAATGCCCAACGACGTGCATACTCTTTAAAGCTATAGTCGAACAATTCACGACCCATAATGGTTTCCCGAAGAATGTTCAAACCAGTTGCTGGTTTGGTGTAAGCGTTGGGTCCAAATTGAACAATGTTTTCACTATTGGTCATGATTGGCTCTAACTGATCTTTAGGCAAACGCATATAATTTGCAATTTGATAGGCAGCACCTTTTCCTCTTGAAGGATATTTGTTATCATATAATTCTTCAGTTAAATACTCCACAAAAGAATTCAATCCTTCGTCCATCCAGCTCCACTGACGTTCATCGCTATTCACAATCATTGGGAAGAAGTTATGACCCACTTCGTGAATAATTACACCCAACATACTCAACTTAGTTGATTCACTATAAGAACCATCTTTCTCCGTACGACCGTTATTGAAACAGATCATTGGGTATTCCATTCCATTTGCTGCTTCAATACTTTGTGCAACAGGATAAGGATAAGGAATAGAGAATTTTGAATAAGATTTAATAGTATGTGCTACCACTTTAGTAGAGAACTTACGATATAAACCATAAGCTTCTTTTGGATAGCCGCTCATACACATCACTTTCTTTCCTTCTACATATGCAGGCATGGCATCCCAAATCATTTTACGAGAAGTAGTCCATGCAAAGTCGCGTACATTATCTGCTTTGAAAATCCATGTTTTCTTTGCGGTGCTTTTATTCTTTTCTGCATTTTTTGCTTCATCTAAAGTAACAATCTCTACCGGCTCTTTCGCATTGTTTGCCTGTGTCCATCGAGCTAATTGTGCTGGAGATAAAACTTGTGCATAGTTCTGACCTTCACCTGTACTTAAAATGGTATGATCGGCAGGAACTGTCATTGCCACATTGAAATTTCCAAAAGTTAAAGCAAATTCTCCACGGCCAGTAAACTGGTGGTGCTGCCAACCTTGAAAATCACTATATACGCATAAACGAGGGTACCATTGCGCCATTGTAAAGAATGCATTGCCATCTTCCGGGAATAATTCATATCCGCCTCGACCGCCCAACACCATTCTGTTTGAAATTTTATAATGCCAATCAACATTAAAAACAAATTTCTGCCCCGGCTTTAATGCAGTAGGCAAATCAACGCGCATCATTGTTTTGTTGATCGTATATTTTAATATTTTTCCTGTTACATCAGTTAACTTAGTAATGATATCACCATAACCATTATCCTTGCTGGCATCAAGTAAGGTTTCAACTTGAGTGGTAGATAATTGTTTACCCATAGTAGATGAAGTTTGATAACCAGCATTATTTACAGTGCTGTGCTCATTCTCATCTAATTGTAACCATAAATAAGTTAATACATCAGGAGAGTTATTAAAGTAAGTAACCGTTTCACTTCCCTTCAAAGTAAGATTGGGTTCGTCTAACTCACATTTGATGTTGTAGTCAACCCTTTGTTGCCAATATTTGGTTCCAGGGGCTCCACTCGCAGTTCTATATTCATTTGGGGTAGGTAGAATAGTACCTAACTGCTCGAACTTGTTTCCATGGTTCGATGTTGGGTTGTTTTTAATGTCTTGTGCCTGCAAATTGCAAACAAAGATTAAAAGCAATCCCAGAAATCCTAATTTTCTCATAGCTGTATAGTTTAAAAAATTATAAACTGTGTAATCGATCCAACGCCATATTCAATGCAAACGCAAATACGGCGGCACTAATAAATAACAAATATTCCCTTCTATTAATTTTTATCAATCCTACTAATATAAACGATAATATTAAAATGATAAATACTATCAGAATTTGACCCAATTCCAGACCAATATTAAAAGCCAGAAGCTGAGATATAATATTCTGATCTCGTCCTAAAATACTCTTCAAATAGCTACTAAACCCTAATCCATGAATCAGCCCAAAAAATAGAGCCATAAAATAAATAGGTGGAAATTTTGTTTTAAACACAAACTTCTTCACAAACAGGTTACTAAAAGCTGTAATTAAAATGGTTACTGGAATCAGAAATTCTATCCAGCTAACAGAATAAGAAACAATATGAAGCACACTTAATGCCAGGGTTATACTATGTCCAATAGTAAATGCGGTAACCAGCACCAAAATCTTTTTCCAGTCTGCAAATTGATATCGAATAGTTAATGCGATGATAAAGAGGATATGATCGCTAGTTGGGATACTGGCCAGTTGATGTAGTAGGGAAGCATTTCCTCTCCAATTTGCGATGTGCTGAAACCCAGTTTCCAGATAAAGTCTAAAATCATTCATATCTTAAGTATCAAATTAATGATGACATTTGTAGCGAAAAAAAAATAATGTTGAATGGTAAATAGTATGGTTCAATGGCTTACGGTGGCATTCATTTCACTGTTTCATCCTTTTTATATTTCTGTTATAGATATTAATCATAATACTAAAGCCAGTTCTTTAGAAATTAGTATTCGGGTATTCACACCCGATTTAGAGCAAACTTTACAAAAATATAGCAACACAAAAGTTGATATCGCCGATCCGAAAGACAAGACTTTATTAGACAAACAGATTAGTACTTATATCAATCAAAAAATTCAGTTTAAAATAAATGGGGCACCAGCAAATATAAATTATATAGGACATGAAATACAAAATGAAAGTGTATGGATCTATGCTGAAATCACTAAAGTTTCACAGCTCAAAAAAATAGATATTAACTGCAACTTATTATACGATTATAAAGATCTACAGAGTAATATATTTCATGTCAAATCAAACGAAAATGAGAAGAGCTTTAAGCTTGACTATCCCAAAACAACAATTAGTTTTGATTTTTGAGAGGCCTCTCATAGAAGATTTGCGCCCAGCTTGAAAGCCGGGGTTAACATTTTTCTTTGGGCTTTAGATTAGTGAAACCAACACTTTATCAATACGGTGATTGTCCATATCTACAACTTCGAATTTAAAGATCTTCCAAGTTAGCTTTTCACCAGTATGTGGGATTTTCTCAATCTCATGAATGATAAAACCAGCAAGGGTATCGAACTCCTGATCGCCTTCTTTCATCCATTCTGCTTTATCGAAATGAGATAGAAAATCATAAAAAGGAATTTGTGCATCAATTAAAAAAGATCCATCTTCTCTTGATACAATTTCAAATGATTCGTCCTCAGGTTGAGGTATATCACCTACTATAGCTTCTAAAATATCGTTTAGCGTGATCATACCTAACACTGTACCATATTCGTCAACAATAAAACAATGGTGAATTTTTGATTGCTTAAACTTTTCTAAAACCTGATAGGCAGTATTATTCTCGGGCACATACATTGCGGGTTTCATGATATTCTTTACTAAAAGATTATCATCAGAAATGATGAAGTCTTTTATAGAAATGACGCCCACAATTCTGTCAACTTCTCCTTCACAAACCGGATAAATAGAATGTACCACTTCACCCATGATCAGTTTGATTTCAGCAACTGTTTTGCTATGATCAATCCATACAATATCGCTCCGATGTGTCATCAAAGATGTGATATTCCGATCTCCTAAATGAAAGACTCTTTCAATGATTTCTTGTTCTGCTTCTTCAATAGCACCATGTTCAGTACCTTCACTAATAATAGCTTTAATCTCTTCTTCAGTTACTTGATTTTCGTTGGTTTGCACATTAAACAAGCGAACAATTAAATTAGATGAACCCATCAAGAACCATACAAAAGGATAGGTTATCCAGGAAATAATACGCATAGGACCCGCTGCCTTCTTGGCTATTCCTTCAGGGTCACTAAGTCCAAGACGCTTGGGAACTAATTCTCCCAATACCAAAGACAAATAAGTAATCACAATTAAGATGATTACAGTAGCCAGTGAACTGCTATAGGGTTTCAATAAGTCTACATTCGCTAACCATTCTTGCAATGGCTTTTTAAAACTGTCTCCAGAATAGATACCCGTTAAAATACCAATCAGCGTGATCCCAATTTGTACTGTAGATAAAAAAGAATCAGGATTATTAGCAAGTTCCAATGCCTTTTCTGCATCTACATCACCTTTTTGGGCTTGAGCTTCCAGGCGGGCCTTTCGTGCAGAAACCAATGCGATCTCCGCCATGGAGAACATGCCATTTAGTAAAATAAGTCCTAAAATGATAAAAACTTCTGTCATGGGATGCTCCAAATCTAATGAATTGCCATGAATTTAGGGTTTCCCATCCAAATCAACAACGGCATAATAAGACATTAACTTATCTCTGGTGGCTGGATTTAAGAACTCAGGAGTTAACATACTTACAGAAAAATTAGGCCCTTTGTGTAACAGTTTTAAATTTGGAAATTTTAATTTAAGTGATTGAATACTATCTGAAGATGCAATCAAAATATCATTTTCGGTAGCATTTGAACTTGTATATCTGTGTTCAAAAATATGTTGCCCATAAAAGTGTAATGCACGGCTATCGAGTGGACCATACACATAAATATTTTTTTTCTGCAAACCCGATTCATTAATATAATCTGCAGCCATATTACCCATTTGATACTTTAATAAATTAGGATAAAAATTGCCACTCAATAAAAAGTTGACAGATATTACTGTATAAAAACAAAGTACTAAAGTAGAAGGTACCGGGACCCATTTACCAGCAAAAAATAATAATACGATATAAAATAATGCACCTACAATAGACAAGCCAACAATATACATACTAACTTCTTTAAATGGAATACGCATGGCAACTATTGCGAGTGTCCATAAAAGTGCAAAAATGAAAAGATGAAAAGATTGTAAAACTATTTTTAAAATTCTGAACTCTTTGGTGAAGAAAAGTTGATGAAGAAATACAGCTGTAACTATTGCGGCCAAAGGATATACGACGAATATATAATGTGGCAACTGGGCCTGACTTCTGGCCAATACACAATAGGTGAGTACAAATCCACCCATACTTATCCATTCTTGATTTTGTTTTAACCAAAATCTGCTTACAATAATATCACGAAACCGAATGAGTATTGCCACTAAAAAAAACAAGATCCAGGGAAGAAAACTCCAAAGCATATTTTCTAGAAGAAAAGTAAAATAACTCATTTCATGAAAAACGTTTTCACCAGTATACCTTCCAAAACTCTGCGTCCAGTAATAGAATCTTAAACCAGATTTTATCGGAACTCCATAAATAATTTTTCCTGGATGTAAATCGTATTGCAGATATAATCCAATGCTCATTGGAATTAATAAAATAGCGATAATTAATAACCCTATCAAGTATTCCCATCTAAAAAATTGTTTCCATTCCCTTCTTAAAATAAAATGTGGTACAAAAGAAAGAACGGGAACAATTAATGCAATCGGACCTTTGGTCATCATTCCCCCAGCAATTGCAACAAATGCCAACAGAAAATATTTCCATTTCCCTGTTTCATACCAGGCAGCTAACTGCCAGATGCTTAAAATCACCCAGCCCATTAGCATCGTATCACAACGAACATCATGTGTAATTAAAAAGATAGCCTGAGAAGTGGCAAGCACCATGGCACTGAGTTGAGCAATTGTTTTTTGATAGTATAAAAAAGTAAATCGATACGTAGAATACACAGAAAGGATTGCAAAGAACAATGATGGCAATCGGTAGGCCCAATCGTGTATTCCAAAAATCTTTAAACTGAAAGCAGAGATCCAAAAAAGCATGGGCGGCTTATCTAAATAATCTTTCCCGTTTTCAAATATTTGTAAAAAACTATTCCTTTCCAACATTTCACGACTAATCAATGCATACTGTGCAGCATCAATGTCCATTAAAGGAATACATATCATTCCAGTTATACAAACGATTAAACTGAAGAAAAGTACTCCATAAAAAAAACGATTCGGAATCATATTGAAGTATTTATAATTCAGATAATATTGGTCCAACTTTGCGTATACAGATTTGTGCAGTGACATAGCCGATTGTTGAACCAACAATCGAGCCAAAAATGATATCCAAAGGGTAATGCACTCCTACATAAACCTGCGCATAGCTGATCGTAGCAGCCCAAATAAAAAACAAATAACTCCATTTTTTAAAAACCTCTCTTAGCGTAACAAATACATAAACAGCAAACCCAAAGTGGTTGGTAGCATGAGAAGAAATAAAACTATATCCACCTGAACAATGTCCTAATAAAAGACGTACACGGCTCATTAATATTGGATCATTGCAGGGCCTTGGTCTTTCGAAAAATGGTTTAATTAAACTACTGCTTATTTGATCAGTTAGTATCACGGTTAGTATTGCACCAAGTATCCAAAAAAATGATTTGTTCTTGAAATTTAAAACAGAGAATACTATTAAAAAAACATAAAGAGGCACCCAGGTATTTGCGTTTCGCCATAAGGGTAAAATCTTATCAAAAAATGGATTTGCAAACACCGTATTGATTTGCAAAAACAAAGCAGTATCCCATGCATTCAGCCATTGCCATAATTGCTGCAGAAAGCTATTCATTAATACCATATCGAGCATCATTTATCAGTTTATTCACGTAAAGCAACTAAAACTTCTTTTGAGCAATAATAATAAGTCTCGGTGAATTGTGTAAATCGTATTTTCCTAATAAATAGTCGCCAAACACTTCTTTAATTTGAAGATGTTGATACGATAACATTTCTGTAAAATCGCCTAAAGAAAATTTAGCTACTCTTTCTGTGTAAAGGTGTTTAGGGTTTTTATTCTTACTATCTGTGATTTGAATCTGTTTAAAAAAATGTCCCTCATCATTCCATTTACTGATATGAAATTGAATATCTTCAACTGTCTTGATAAATTTTGACTCCTGCGTTTTCTCAGCAAAATGAACATTCAAGTAATCAATAATTAGTAATCCACCAGGCTTTAAACTTTGTGCCATTGTTCTAACAGCATTATCATGTTCTCTTCTGGTTCTGAAATAGCCAAAACTGGTGAACATATTAAAAGCAAAATCATAATAATTAATCCAGAATGGCAAACGCATATCATGCGTATAAAAATGGAGGTTCTCCGACTCTTGAACCATTGCTTCTTCGATCGACTCTTCTGAGAGGTCAATTCCAGTTACATCATACCCATAATCCGCCAATGCCTTACTATGTCTACCCTTGCCACATGCCACATCCAACATGGTAGCTCCGGGTACGGGATGCAAGTGCGAGATAAGCTTTTGAATAAAATCCAGCGCCTCCTGATCATCCCTATTTTGATATAATAAGTGATAGTAATGTGAATTGAACCAATCTTTAAACCACGACTGCTGCATAAACCCGCTTTAGGCACAAAAATAGGATTCCGAATCAAAGAATAAATTGAATTATGTTTGCAGTGAGCAAAACAATCGAATTAATGGCATTAATTAAGAGTATTTCGGGCATACGTGGAACCATTGGCGGCAAGCCAGGCAACACTTTGAGCCCTCTGGATGTAGTTAGATTCACTGCCGCATATGGCATATGGCTAAAAACGGAAAAAGTTGATAAATCAGTTGCCGGCAACCCAAAAGTGGTAATAGGACGTGATGGTAGGATCAGTGGACCAATGGTACAAAGACTAGTAATCAGCACATTGAATGCATTAGCCATTGATGTCATTGACCTGGGGTTGAGTACTACACCAACCGTTGAAATGGCTGTTGTATTTGAAAAAGCTGCAGGTGGAATCATTTTAACTGCTAGCCATAATCCAAAAGAATGGAACGCTTTAAAATTGCTAAATAATGATGGAGAATTTATAAGTGGTGATGACGGAGCTAAAATTTTACAAATTGCAGAAGCAGAAGATTTCAATTTTGCAGGTGTTGATGAGCTAGGAACTTATACAGAAGATCATCATGCATTGCAAAAGCATATTGATGCGGTTATTAATTATCCATTAGTTGACAGGGCCGCCATTAAAAATGCAAATTTTAAAATTGTACTTGATGCTATTAACAGCACAGGTGCTACTGCTGTTCCTGCTTTATTGAAAGCACTTGGACTTACCGATATCATAGTTTTAAATGGAGAAGTAAATGGCCAATTTGCCCATAATCCAGAACCTTTGCCAGAGCATTTAAATGAACTTTGTAATGAAGTGAATAAATCAAATGCTGATTTGGGAATCGCAGTTGATCCTGATGTAGACAGACTTTGTTTTGTATGTGAAGATGGATCATTGTTTGGTGAAGAATATACTTTGGTAGCTGTTGCAGATTATATTCTTAAAAACAGAAAAGGAAATACGGTAAGCAACCTATCTTCTACCAGAGCGCTGCGTGATGTAACAGAAAAACATGGCGGAGTTTATTTTCCAAGTGCTGTTGGAGAAGTAAACGTAGTTAATAAAATGAAAGAAGTAAATGCAGTAATTGGTGGAGAAGGCAATGGAGGTATCATAGTTCCTGACCTGCACTACGGAAGAGATGCTTTGATTGGCATTGCATTATTCTTAACGCATCTTGCAAAAGAGAAAAAAACGATCAAACAATTACGCAATACTTACCCTGATTATTTTATTAGTAAAAATAAAATAGAACTTAATGAAGGGGTTAATTTAAAAGAGATCTTTGCAGTAATAGAACACAAATACAAAAAGCAACCCATCAATACTGTTGATGGATTGAAAATAGAATTTGATAATGACTGGGTTCATTTAAGACCCAGCAATACAGAGCCTATCATTCGTATTTATGCAGAAAGCAATTTTCAAAATACAGCTGCTAATATTGCAAAAAGGTTAATGCAGGATATTAACGAAGCCCAATAAGGTTTTGGGCGAATGAAATTAAATAAGAGTTGACCTAAGAGGTCCTGCCATGCAGGATTTCTTTATTTTATACCGATTATGGAAAGAATTTATTTAGATAATGCTGCCACCACTGCTTTAGACCCACAGGTTCTTGAAGCTATGATGCCCTATCTCACAAATCGTTTTGGGAACCCTTCTTCCATTTATAGTTATGGCAGAGAAAGTCGTATGGGAATTGAAAATGCCAGAAAATCTGTAGCAAAACTATTACACGCACATCCAGCTGAAATATTTTTTACAAGTGGGGGAACAGAGAGTAGCAATACAGCTATCACAGCAGCTATTAGAGATCTTGGTTGCAAACATATCATCTCTTCAAAAATTGAACATCATGCTACTTTGCATACCATTGAATATCTCCACCACAACGGTGAAGCGTCTTTGAGTTATGTACAGATTTTGGAGAATGGTCATATTGATTTGACTGATTTAGAATTACTATTACAGAATAGCTCAGAAAAGTGCCTGGTTACACTCATGCATGCAAATAATGAAATAGGAAATATTACTAGTCTGCATGTAATAGGTACGCTTTGCAAAAAATATAATGCTATTTTCCATAGTGATACAGTACAAACTGTTGGTCACTTCCCATTCGATCTTCGTAATACTCCTGTGGATTTTATTACAGGTTCAAGTCATAAATTTCATGGCCCTAAAGGCGTTGGCATTTTATATATTAATGAAAATATAAAAATAAAACCCTTCATTAATGGAGGCAGCCAAGAAAGAAATATGCGTGCCGGCACAGAAAATTTATATGGTATTATTGGATTTGCAAAAGCTTTAGAAATTGCTTCTGAAAACCACGAATCTGACAGGAAAATAATTCAGGGCCTTAAGAATTATATGTGGGAATCTCTTGAAAAAAATATTAAAGGAACCAGTTTCAATGGTGATCCAACAGGAAGTTCTTTATATGCAGTTTTAAGTGCTAATTTTCCAAAGACCGACAAAAGCGAAATGCTATTGTTCAATTTAGACATCAATAATATTTGTGCGAGTGGCGGAAGCGCTTGTACAAGTGGAGCAGATCAGGGGTCGCATGTGATTAGAGCATTGAAGAACGACCCTACCAAAGTAACTGTACGTTTTTCATTTAGCAAATACAATACAACAGCTGAAATTGATCAGGTTATTGAAAAGCTTAAAGAAATGATCTAATAAATAAATTTATAAAAGTTATACAATTAAACACCCATGAAATCAATCAAATTAATTGCCGCTATCACCATGTTCATCATGGTATTAGCGCAAGATTTGAATGTTAGAAATGTTGTAGAAACAGACTTAAAAGCTGCAGCTGAAAAAAGAGGTATCAAAGTATACACCAGTATCGAAACCCTTGGAGCAATGATCGTAGGTAAGAAATTCCCAGCGGATGCCATTTTAGCCAAAGTGAAAGAATTAAACGCAGAAATTAAGCTTCGCAAATAATAAACGTATCATTTTCGAGATACGATATATGTCCATTTAAAAAATCGGCAACTGATTGCTGCTTCATACAAGGCTGTAATTTTAAGTATGCAATACATATTAGATTTAGTTGGCAATACGCCACTAGTTGCACTTAAAAACATTCCTACCAATAAGAATGTAACGATCTATGCAAAACTGGAAGGTAATAACCCTGGTGGCAGTGTTAAAGATCGAGCTGCCTTTGGAATGATCAAAGGTGCTATTGATCGTGGTGAAAT
>JBAXXT010000008.1:0-74467 GCA_037127755.1 Bacteroidota bacterium | reverse complement strand
TAGCTTTTAATAAAAATAACCAGAAACCATTAGGAGTTGCCTCTGTAGCTTTCTTTGCATTTGCTAATGCTTTAGTTAAATCTTTATCCCACTCAAAATAAAAGTTTGCAGCAATTTGATAATTGGCAGTATTTACTTTGTCGGCACTCAATTCTTTTTCAATTTGAGCTTTTAATCTAGATTTCACATTTGTACTGATTGGAACCTGTACAATCGTGGTACCCCAAATTATTTGAAGTTCGCAGGTTTCAGGTTGGATAGCCGCAAATTGCAGGGTTAAGGTTTCCGCTGAAGCAGAGGCTTTCTCAGATTTTACTTTAAATCTTACTACATCTTCAGCTTCTTTATAGCCATCAGTTCCCCAATTGTTCAAACCTTTATTTACAATGATCTCCCAAGATTCTTTTCCAGGAATCACATATAAAACATAGGAACCGGTATCCAAAACTTTGCCACCCATGGTAACGTTGTCGGTAAATTTAATTCTGGTTGCAGCATTTGCTCCCAAACGCCAAAGCTTACCCAAAGGAGCGAGATCGCTATTCTCCTTTAATAAGGTGCGTCCTTTAATATTTGGCCTTGAATAAGTAAGTTCAACTTTGCCCATGCCAAAATCTTGTAAAATAGTCTGCGTGCTGCTGGGTGCAGGCATCTTAATCTGCGCATTTGCAATTAATGAAAATGACATAATTGCAAGCAAAAGAATTCTTTTCATGTGTTTATATTTTGATTTTGGTTTCATGCAATTCGCAATGAATCATTTCTGTTTCTATTGAAATTTATTCATGCTCATTTCATGTGTGATTTTTTAATATTACAAACCTACTATTTGCAAAGCTGATTGCCAATCATTTTTATATAATTGGTAATTTATTTATAAGCAGGATGGAAACGTTGAAGTGTATCTCTTAAGTAATCTCGATCAAGATGGGTATATATTTCTGTGGTGGTAATGCTTTCATGCCCTAGCATTTCCTGAACGGCCCTCAAATCTGCCCCGCCTTCCACTAAATGGGTGGCAAATGAATGGCGGAAGGTATGTGGAGAAACGATTTTTTTTATTCCGGCTTTCATGACCATTTCTTTTATGATATAAAAAATCATTACCCTGCTCAATGCGGTTCCCCTTTTATTCAGGAATAAGAAATCTTCAAAGTTCTTTTGAAGATTTTGATGAACACGGATATTATTCTTGTACAAAAGGATATATTTTATGGCATCTTTTCCAATGGGCACCAGTCTTTCTTTGTCGCCTTTTCCCGTTACACGGATAAACCCAAGGTCGGGATAGATACCAGAAATTTTAAGATTAATTACTTCGCTCACCCTAAGACCGCAACTATACATCGTTTCTAAAATGGCTTTGTTTCTTCCTCCTTCAGTACTGCTTTGGTCTATCTGAGCTATCACTAATTCAATTTCTTCGAAACTTAAGGTATCGGGAAGTTTTCTCTTTGTTTTTGGGGCTTCCAATAATTGAGTAGGGTCTTTAGCGCAAATCTGTTCAATCAAACAGTACTTAAAAAAACTACGAACTCCAGATATGATACGTGCTTGAGATGTTTGGCCCATTCCCAATTCATGAATCCATTTTACAAAATGTTGTAAATCTTTCAACTCAATCTCTGCTGGGCTTTTTGCTGAATGATTCATCAATAAAAATTGAGTCAATTTTTCTATATCATGCAAGTATGCTTCCACAGAATGATCACTTAATGATCTTTCAAGTTGAAGATATCCTTTAAATCCATTTTTATAAGAGTCCCACATCGCTATTCAAACTAAAATAAATGATCAAAATTCGTATTCGAATGAAAGTTACTAATTAGATTTTCTCTTTGATTGATTTAAATTTTGATTCCCTAAATTGTGTACTTATATCAATAATCAGAAACAAGCATTATGCAAGTGAATCTTCGCTCATTTAAACAAAAAGTTCGTCATAATAAAAAGGCCTTTACAAAATATCTAGGAGCTATAGCGAAGAATCCACCAAAGGGTCTTGATAATAAGGCATCAAAAATTGATACACAGGTTTGGCAGGAGATTGATTGTTTAAGTTGTGCTAATTGTTGTAAAAGTATGACCCCCACTTTTACAAAGGCTGATGTGAAGCGGATTTCCAATCATTTAGAAATGTCTGTCCAGGAGTTTACTGAGAAATGGCTAATCTATGAAGAAGAAGATAAAGACTGGATCAATAAAAAACAACCTTGTCAGTTTTTGAGTAAGGAAACCAATATGTGCAGTATTTATGAGGTAAGGCCTACTGATTGTGCTGGATTTCCTCATCTTAAGAAAAGGAAAATGCCAGACTATATGCATTGGCATCAGCAAAATATTAATTATTGTCCTGCCACATATAAAATGGTTGAAAAAATGATGGAACAGGGTATTAAGCCCGAAAAAAAGGCTAAATAAAGTTTAGAAATACACATCTTCAATCATAAATATTTCTCTAGGTTCCTGACCTATCATTGTAATTGCAATTACATCAAATTGCAAATACTTCCAGTAGGGATGTTGAAATTGATAGGCTTCTGCTGCATTCTTAAGAAAGGTCATTTTATCCCTGGTAATACTTTCCTCGGGCCTTCCAAAGCGAAGAGAATGCCTTGTTTTTACTTCAATTATATGAAGTAAATCTTCTTTTGAAGCAATGATATCCACTTCGAGATGGTGATGTCTCCAATTTCTGTCCAAAATCTGATATCCCTTTTCCAGTAAATAATCTGAGGCGATCTGTTCGCCATGATCGCCTTTTTCTTTGTTTGTTTTCATAAACAAGATTTAAAGATTAGAATCTTGGTTTAACACAAGATTTTCTTTGTATTTGCGTTATTTAAAATAAAATTCATCTAATGGAAGCTTCCCACAAAATTTTTAAAATAAAAGGGTGTATTCAACATTATGCTTGGGGTGGGAACACCTATATTCCTGAAATGCTAGGTATAAACAATATAGATGCAGCGCCATGTGCGGAATATTGGTTAGGGGCACATCCCTCAGCTTCCGCTCAGATATTGGATCATGAAATTGGAACCAATTTGTATGATCTTATTAAAAAAGATCCGGTAGAAGCTTTAGGAGATTCTATTTATAAAAACTTCGGAGAACTTCCTTATCTATTAAAAGTTTTGGATGTAAAACAGATGCTTTCTATTCAAGTGCATCCCAGTAAAAAGGAAGCAGGATTAGGTTTTGATCGGGAGGAAACTGCAGGTATTCCTATCAATGCTCCTCATAGAAATTATAAAGACCGTAATCACAAGCCGGAAGTAATGGTTGCTTTAAGTGATTTTTGGTTATTACATGGGTTTAAGGAAAAGAGTTTGTTGGAAAAGATATTGGTAGACGTGCCAGAATTTAATATTTTATTACCACTATTTAAAAGGGATGGTTATCAGGCCTTATATCAGTTTGTGATGGAGATGAGTGTTACAGAAGTCAATTCTTTTTTAATGCAAACGGTTAAAAGAGAAATCAGAGATAAAAAAGAGGGATTACTAACAAAGGCTGATCCTGGATGGTGGGTTGCTAAGTTATTTGAAGGTGTAGACCAGGTCACAAATATAGATAAAGGAGTATTCTCGATCTATTTTTTCAATATTGTAAATGTGCAACCGGGAGAAGCTGTATTTCAAGGTGCAGGCTTACCACACGCTTATTTGGAAGGCCAGAATATTGAATTAATGGCAAACAGCGACAATGTATTAAGAGGCGGGTTAACGCCTAAATATATTGATGTCCCTGAGTTAATGAAACATACATTATTTGAAGGTATTGTTCCTTTAATAATGAAAGGAAATGAAATTCGTACCGGGGAGAAAAATTATCCATGTCCAGTACCCGATTTTGCCATCAGCAAAATCGATCTTAAAAGTAATATCTCTTACAGTAATGTATCTGTTTCGATGGAAATATTGTTGGTAACTGAAGGAGGGGCTGTGTTAAATAATAGTATGGCATTGAAAAAAGGGGATGCAATTTGTCTATTGCCTGAGGCATCCTATACTTTAATTTCATCTGGGCATTGCACTTTGTTTAAGGCTTTTGTATAGCTTATACCCGCTTTCTTCACACTTCGCGAAAAATTCATTTTAAAATATTTTTTCGCCTATTTTTGTCCCGAAATAATAAATGATGAAACTAAATAAGAACGTTCTTTTGTCCATAGGCCTGATGGTAGCTATATCTTCTATATATAGAATTTTGCCAAATAGGCCATATGGATTTGCACCACAAATTGCTTTGGCATTATTTGGGGGCGCATTTTTTGTACAAAATAAAAAATGGGCTTACTCTCTTCCCTTAATTTCAATGTTCATCTCTGATCTTTTGTATCAGGTTCTTTATAATTATGGTTATTCTGAAATAGAAGGATTTTATAGTGGTCAATGGGTTAATTATCTTTTAATTGGTGGGCTTACTGTTTTTGGTTTTATCATTAGTGAGGCTAAAATCTTTAAGGTGATACTGGCTTCTATCGCAGCACCTACCACTTATTTTCTTTTATCGAATAGTTTAGTTTGGTTTGGTAATGGTGGATATCATCGTCCTCGTACATTCGGAGGATTGATTCAGACTTTGGTGGATGGAGTTCCATTTTATCAGAATAGTGTACTTGGAACAGTTGTATTTGGCGCTATTCTATTCGGAGGCTACTCTTTATTAAGATCAACTGAAACAAAACAAATCGCCTGATTTTGTATAAAATATAGATTCCATAAAAAAAGCACTCAAATTCTGAGTGCTTTTTTTATGGAATTATCTATGTTCCGATTCATAGCTTTCATCTATTTCTAATTTGTTACTATCAGCAGCACTGGTTGCCAATTCATCACACCGATTATTCCATTTGTTTTCTGCATGTCCTTTAACCCAAATAAATTTTAATTTAAAGTGCTTAGATAATGCGTAAAAATGAATCCAAAGGTCTTTGTTTTTTTTACCCCCTTTAAAATCAGTTTTAATCCAATTATCTAACCATTTTTTCTCAATACTGTTTACAACGTATTGACTATCAGTATAAATTGAAACTGAAATCTCCCTCTTTTTTAAAGACTCCAAGGCTTTAATGACAGCCATTAATTCCATTCTGTTATTGGTGGTAAGGCGGTATCCACCCGACAATTCTTTTTGTGCATCACCCCATAGAAGCACAGCTCCATAGCCTCCTGGTCCTGGATTACCTCTTGAAGACCCATCCGTATAGATTTTTAAAGGATGGCCAGTTGTATTTGATGGAGGAATCGGTTGGATGCTTTCTTTCACGGATACTAGTCTATTAATTTGTGGCAAAGAAACTTAAAACAGGCAAGATTTTGGGAAGGATCTAAATTTTATTTTAGATTTTAGCCTTGTCTTACTGAAAAAGCCACATTATTGTTTAATTATTGTGTTTGAATTACACATTGTTTTATTTATTTTTACGTATTAAATTGAGGAGATTGAATAAAGACAAAAAAACGATTGATTCCCAGCCAAAAGCAGGAAAGATTAAAGCCATTGCAAAATCATTGGATACGAAAAAGGCAGAGCGTATAACAAATAATAAGAATAAATCGAAAGATGCTGCTTTGGCCAAAACAATTAAGGATCCCCAGCAAACACCAATACCTTCAATTCAAGAGCGCAGCAAATTAAAAGTTCCTTCAGAAAAAAAACAATCTAGAAAAGTGATTAGTCAAGTTCGTTTTCAACTCAGATATCGTACAAAGTTCGGGCAAGAAATATTGGTTTGTGGTAACCATCCTTTATTAGGAAATGGAGACCCATTGAAAGCGGTTTCCATGTATTACAATAATGATGATCGATGGTCATTGGATCTTGATTTTTCCAAATCAGAACCCATCAACAAAGCCATTACCTATCAATATATTATTCGTAATAATGATGAAAGCTTAAGTTTTGATGCTGGTAACGATAAGCAAATAGATCCTAATGATATTAGTGCCGGAAGCGTTATTACTATTGATTCTTGGAATTTTGCTGGATATTTTGAAAATGTATTTTATACGGAACCCTTTACAAATGTGTTACTAAAAGGGAATCATACGGAAGTGAAAATATCAATTCCCAAAAAAGTAACACATCAATTTAAAGTTAAGACACCCTTAATTTCTAAAGGACAAACATTATGTATTGTTGGAAGTTGTAAAGGTTTGGCAAAATGGGATATTGCTAAACCTATTTTAATGAATAGAAATCAAGATGAAAATTATTATACTGTACAATTAGATCTTACGAAAGAGCTGTTTCCAATTGCGTATAAATATGGAATTTACGATACCATCACCAAAAAGTTTTTGCAGTTTGAGGAAGGGAATAATCGAGTGCTTTATGAAACTAATCTAGCAGAAGAACAAACAATTATTCATGATGGATTTCTAGTGCTACCGGATATTAATTGGAAGGCATCAGGTGTGGCTATTCCTGTTTTTAGTTTGAAATCTGAAAACAGTTTTGGGGTTGGTGAATTTACGGATATCAGATTATTGGTTGATTGGGCAGTAAAAGTGGGAATGAAATTGATTCAGATTTTACCAATTAATGATACCACTGCAACACATACCTGGACTGATTCTTATCCTTATGCATCCATTTCTGCATTTGCATTACATCCGATGTATTTAAATCTTGATTTGTTAGCGAAAGGGGATGCAATCAATGATTTGAAATTGTTGAAAATTGAGTATTCAGATTTGAATGCTCTAGAGGTGGTAGATTATGAAGCTGTGAATCAGGTTAAAGTAGGCTTTATTAAAAAAGCATATGAACAGGATAAACTTCAATTTTTAAAAGACAAATCTTTCCAACAATACTTCAATCAAAATATTCATTGGTTAGAACCATACGCTGTTTTCTGTTATTTGAGAGATCAGTATAAGACAGCCGATTTTAGTCAGTGGCCTTCACATCAACAATACAATAAAATTGAAGTAAATGAATTGATTAAAGAAGGCTCAACTGCTTTTGAAGGTGTTGCGCTTCATTATTTTACCCAGTACCATTTGCATTTACAATTGAAAGAAGCTTCAGATTATGCACACTCAAAGGGTATCATATTAAAAGGCGATATTCCAATTGGTATCTACCGCAATGGCGCAGATGCTTGGCAGCAACCAGAATTATATCATATGGATATGCAAGCAGGTGCACCTCCTGATGGTTTTGCTATAAAAGGACAGAATTGGGGATTCCCCACCTATAACTGGCAAAAAATGAAAGAGGACGGCTTTGCATGGTGGAAACAGCGTTTCGAACAAATGAATTATTACTTCGATGCCTTTAGAATAGATCATATTCTTGGATTCTTTAGAATTTGGAGCATTCCAATGGATGCAGTGGAAGGTATCATGGGATATTTTGTTCCTGCAATACCCATGCATATAAATGAATTCAATTCCAGAAATATTTGGTTCGACAATCATCGTTATACAAAACCTTATCTAACAGAAAACACTTTGTGGGAAGTTTTTGGTTATGAAAATGAATATGCAAAAAAACAATTTCTGGAGGAGGATGGATATTCTGGCTACAAATTAAAGCCAGCATTTGCTACCCAGCGATTAGTTGAGCAATATTTTAATACACTAGAAAATAATGAGTATTATCAGAATCAAAAGCAACAACTTTTTGATTTGATCAGTAATGTTATTTTGTTTGAAGTAGAAGGATCTCAAGGACAACAATTCCATTTTAGATTTGGGATGGAGTCTACCAGTTCTTTTAAAAATTTAGATTGGAATACGCAAAATCAGCTGAAAGATTTATTCGTTCAATATTTTTATAAAAGACAAGACGATTTCTGGATGCAGGAAGCATTACAAAAATTACCTGCCTTAAAACGAGTAACGAATATGTTGGTTTGTGGTGAAGATCTTGGAATGGTACCAACCTGTGTTCCTGAAGTGATGCATCAATTAGGTTTACTTAGTTTGGAAATTCAGAGGATGCCGAAAGATCCATCCAAAGAGTTCTTTCATCCAAACGATGCACCCTATTTAAGCGTAGTAACTCCTTCTACACACGATATGAGTACTATTAGGGGTTGGTGGGAAGAAGATAGAGAAAGTATACAAAAGTTTTATAATCACGAACTTGGTCAACTAGGAGAAGCCCCATTCTTTTGCGAAGCATGGATTAATAACGCCATAGTTTTACAGCATTTATATTCCCCAGCCATGTGGAGCATATTCCAATTGCAAGATATTATGGGAATAGATCCTGCTGTACGTCGCGAAAATCCAAATGATGAACGGATCAACATTCCGGCTAATCCAAAGCATTATTGGAGATATAGAATGCATCATAGTTTAGAAGCACTATTAGGATTTGAAATGTTTAACAAAAATCTTGGCAAGGCTATAAAAGCTAGCGGGAGGTCCTAAGCGTTAAGTGTTTTTTGTACTACTGTATCCCTACTGTATATTAATTACAATATGAATTTACATTATTGGCACAAAGAATTGCCATTTAAATACCCATTTACCATCTCAAATGGGAGGACAAAAACACATCAGCCTTCGCTGATTGTTTCATTGTCAATTGGAAATTTTGTTGGTTACGGAGAAGCACCTGCTATTGCCTATTATGATATAACCGTAGAACAAATGATTGCTGATTTGGAGTCGAAGCGAACAATGGTTGAAAAGTTTGCATTAACAGATCCGGAAAGATATTGGCATTATTTGCACCATTTATTTCCTAAAAATCCTTTTTTAGTTTGTGCACTCGACATGGCTGCCTGGGATCTTTTTGGAAAAATGAAAGGGAAGCTTTTATATGAATTATGGGGAACAGCATGGAAAGAAATACCGCAATGTGATTATACAATTGGTATTGATACAATTGATAAAATGGTGGCAAAGATAACAGAAAAGCCATGGCCGATATATAAGATTAAACTAGGAACAGATCAAGATATTGAAATAGTAAAGGCCTTACGTGAACAAACAAATGCATTGTTCAGGATTGATGCTAATGCAGGCTGGGATTTAGATGAGGCTTTAGAAAAAATCCCTCAATTGGCTGAATTGGGTGTAGAAATGATTGAACAGCCATTAGAAAAGAATAACTGGGAAGGAATGAAAATCTTGTACGAGCAATCGGCACTTCCAATTTATGCGGATGAGTCATGCGTTTTTGAACAGGATATTGCAAAATGTCAGAATCATTTTCATGGCATCAATATTAAACTCACAAAATGCAGTGGATTAACTCCTGCAAGAAGAATGATTAAAGAAGCCCGTGAACTAGGATTGAAAGTAATGATGGGTAGTATGAATGAAAGTACAATTGGCTCTGCCGCAATTGCGAATTTTCTTCCTCAAATAGATCTTGTGGATATGGATGGCCCACTTTTGTTATCAGAAGATATTGCTTCTGGAATAAATTTTCAAAATGGGGTGATTCAATTAGAAGGCTCTGCGGGATTAGGAATCCAGGTATATTTATAAGCAGGATTAATCATTACTGCATGATCATCATAAGTATAAATTTCTTGATCTAAGTCTTCCATATCAGACTGTTCAGCCCTTAATTGATTAATTAATATCAATCCATAGAAGATATATATTAATTGTACTAGAATTAGTACAGCTAAGAGTGTAATGGCCGCATCATTAAAATTCATCCACCTTAAGAAATTTGGATTACTTAATACTGAATTTTTCCAGGATCTTTCAATGGGTGGTGCATACGCATAAATGGTAATGATGCTCAAAATAAGTAATAGTGTAGGCACTATATGAACCCATGATATAATAATACTTCTTGCATCATATTTCCTTAAATAACGATGCATAAAATACGGTATGGAAATGATAGCTAATATGATGAGTAAGGCAGAAAAAAAGTTAACCAAATAAAAATCCCCATCGTTAAAAATGATAAAACTTTGAATGGGAGCATTGATGCTAGTTAACCATATATACAATATTGGAGTTAACCATAATAAATGTTCTCCACGAACATTTTTAGTAGAATACATGGGGCTAGGTTTGGGGATTACATTTTAAAATTAGCATCTTTAAAAGGAAAAACAAGAGATTGATTCAATTAAGTGGATAAAAATCAAAGAAAGGGGGATATCAGCGGGTGGGCTAGATTTTAAGAGCTTTATTTTCTAATTGTTAGATATTTGCCTATAAGATGATTTGAATCAACAGATCGTAAATTTAAAATAACGATGACTCCAGAAAGAGCCGATAAATTCCAGAAAGTGCTTTCACAGAGGCAGTCGGGCCTTGCCATTGTGATGGAAAATGTGCATGATCCACATAATATATCAGCGGTAATGCGTACTTGTGATGCTGTGGGAATCCAAGACATTTATGTGATTAATAGCATCATGCCCAAACATTCCTATTTTGGCCCTAAAAGTAGTAGTAGTGCAGCTAAATGGTTAACCGTTCATCAATATACTTCATTGGAAGAGTGTATCCCCGTTCTCAAATCAAATTTCAGTAAAATCTATACCACACATTTATCAACGGATGCCACATCATTGTATGATATAGATTTTACAAAAGAATCCTTTGCGCTGGTATTTGGAAATGAACATGATGGAGTAAGTGAAGAAATGATAAGTTATGCCGATGGGAATATCATTATCCCTCAAGTGGGCATGATTCAAAGCCTTAACATATCTGTAGCTTGTGCTATCAGTATTTATGAAGCATATCGACAAAAGAAAAATGCCGGACACTATGATCAACCTAGTTTATCTAAGGAAAGAATGCAGAAAATTAAAGAGGTATGGGGTAAACCCAAAGTGAAATTTAGGTTCAAGGATTTAAGAGCCCTTAAGAAATCGACTCAATGATAGAGGCTTCCTCTGCCTTTTTTCTTGTTGCTACTTGTTTTTGTAAATAAGTGATACTTACATTTAGTTCAAATCCAATCAGTAAAATCAATGCATTAAAATCGATAATAATCATAATTACTAATACGGTTCCAATCGATCCATATACTTTATTATAGCTACCAAAATGAGATACCCAATAGGAGAAAATAATGGTAGAAGCAACGGTTAAAAAAGTTGCCAGTAAGGATCCTGGGGAAACGAAATTCCACTTTTCTTCCACAGATGGGGCATATCTATAAATGAATGAAATTCCAAAGAAAATTAAAGCAACAATCACTAACCATCTGGTACTTTCCCACCACCACAACCAGTCAGCTTTTTTCATATTAAAATAATGGCGTAATATTTTTTCTAAAGCATCATGTCCAATTAAAAATAGTACACAGCTTATCACTAGCATAATCAGCAATAAAGTGAGTTTAATGGCTTTCCATCGTTTGTGTATGAAATGGGTTTTGGCATGCAAGATCGATTTGTCAAAGGTTCTGATAATACCCATCATAGCATTTGAGGCATAAAATATGACCATTAAAATACCGAATGACAAAAGTCCTCCTTTTGATTTTTTGAAAAAATCGTTTAAAAAGGTTTCTACTAAATCATAGGTCTTTTTATTTGGAGTTAGGTCTTTAGTCAGGGCCAACAATTCGGTTCTAAATTGTGCAGATACAGGTAGATAAGGAACAACAGAAAATAAGAAGATACATGCTGCCGGGATCGCCATGATTGCATTAAATGAAATAGCCGAGGCTCTTTCATTTAAGCCAATTTTATTGACCTGCAGGAAGAAAAATCGAATCACATCAAACAAGGGGAGTCCTTGGAATCCAGGAATCACAATTTCTTTACTCTTTCTAATAAGAAATGCAATTGGTTTTGATGTTACTATAATTCGTTCAATTTTTGTCAATTCTTTTCCGCTTGTTTTTCAGCCATATAAATATCTAATGCTTTCTGATATTCTTTTGCAAAAGTATTATGTTCTGCAAAATTACTACTGAAATGATGATATCCACTGAAATCACTTTTGGCAACAAAAAATAGATAATCTGTTTTTGGAGCATTTAAAACAATATCAAGTGTTTTAGGAGATGGGGTGCAAATTGGCCCCGGTGGTAAGCCTTTATGTTTATAGGTATTATATAAAGAAGGGTTGGTTAAATATTTTTCATATATACGGGTAAGCGTAAAATCTTTCATGGCATATTTGATAGTAGGGCAGGCCTGTAAAGGCATATTTTTTTGTAGCCTGTTAATATAAACACTTGCAATTTTATATTTATCAGAATCATAATTGGTCTCTTCATCTACAATGGAGGCAAGTGTATAAACTTCTATTTTACTTAAATGACTTGCAGCCAACTTATTTTCACGCCCATTTTTTGACCAAAAACTAATACTGGCATCATGCAATTTCTGAAAGATCTTATCTAGTGAGGCATCCCAATAAAAATTATAAGTATCAGGTATTATCATTGTAAAAATAGTGCTGCTATCTACATCCCATTTTGCTAAAGAGTCGTTCGATTGAAGATAATTCATTACTTCAACCGAGTCTGGAGAAAAACTTTTGCTAATCAACTTTGCAAGATCCTCTTTGAGTCTTAGTCTATTGATCACCAGTTTCATTTCTGCTGTTCTGCCTTTCTTTAATTGTCTCGCAATTGACCATAAGCTTTGTCCATTTTTCACCTCGTATTTGCCTGGTTTAATATGTTCCCAGTCACCTAAAGAAGTAATGATCAGATCTAAAACTAGTGGCTGATTAATGATTCCGTTATCTTCAAAATTTTTAAGGATCGAATTTTTATCGGAAGCGTTTTTTGGAATTAAAACATACTTATTTTTTTCTGAGAAATTAGTAGCTGACCCAAAAACAAACCATCCCAAAACAATGGTTAGTAGGAACAAAATAAGGAATGTGAGTTTTAAAAAGGATTTCATAAGGTCAAATTAAATAAAAAACCCTGTCTACAGATGCAGACAGGGTTAATATTATTTGCTATTTTTTTATTTTTTTCCAGCATCTTTTGAAAGTGGAACTGCATTTGTTGGTGTTGCTGCTGGTGCAGCGGGTGCAGAACTACTGGTATTTACTTTTTGTAAAAGGGAGTTGTCTACATTAGAAGAAACACCACCTTTTAAAAATATGCTTGAGAAAACAGCTAGTAAAGCGATTATTCCAGCAAACAGCCAGGTACCTTTCTCCAAAACATCTGTAGTCTGCTTAACACCCATTAACTGGTTACTCAATCCGCCTACATTGGCAGATAATCCACCGCCCTTAGGGTTCTGAACCAAAACAATAAATCCTAGCGCCGCACAGGCAATCACAATCAAGATCAAAAACAAAATTATCATTGTATACCTTTTAAATGTTGAATTTTGGAGGCAAAATAAGCGGATTTTTCAGGATTTATGAAACTTAATTTAATATAGAGCTGAATTGCCTTGTCTAAATGCCCTTGTTTTTGCAAAACATCGGCCATAGTTTCGGTTACTATTTCCTTTTGCTCATTCGATGTTTTAGCAATAATTTCTACTGCTTCTTCTAAATCCTGGTTTGTTCCAAGGTCGATTGGATTCGGATTGTCACTTTTCATATATTTCAGCCACTCTGTAAATTTGCGAAGATGTGTGGTTAATTTATCCTGAGGAATCTTGCTTAAGTCGATTTTAATGCCCTGTGAGGCAAAATAGTCGATCGTGTGCATGGGTTCCTTTGAAATTTCCAATTCGGCCTCCTCATTCACAGGCTTTTTGAAATCCGCTAATTGTGACGAAAGGAGGTTAGAAATCTTTGAATTGCTTAAATCTGTAGCTGTTTCCTCATTATAGGGCTCCATTTGTGCAAGGATAACACTCGATTCTTCAGATTCATCATAAATGGGTAGTTGTTCTATTTCTTCCTCATTATTATCGTCAATGAATGTATCTGAAAGTACTTGTTTGTCTATTCCACGCATCATTTCTTTTACCAACTCAATAGTTGGAATTGAAATATTACCAGATAACTCATTTTCTGTATTGGTTTGATGGTTTTCAATTGCGTTATCTATGAAAACTGGTTCTATTTCCGGCAATTCCTGTACAAATGTGGTGGAATTCCCTAATTGATAATCCATTTGAGAAGGAGAATACTCTTTGATTTCAGGCTTAACTAACTTTTCTTGTAATAAAAAGTGTAACCAATATGGATTCGTAAAATAAAGGCTTGTTTTTTGAGCCTGTTTGATGAATTCTTGGGAATTGCTATCTTTTAACTTAGCAGAAAGAAGCATTTGAATAGGTGCAAAATAGGGGTAGTTGTGGGCTAGTTTCGTCAAAGTGCCTTCATCAACCTTAGAAATGTCTCGGTTGCCTGTTAAATGAAATAAAGCTTTCTCCTGAATAGAATTCATATTAATAAAAGTACAACTTGATTACCAGTTCGAAAAAATATGGTTAAAAATTTCGTCCGTTAAATTTCTTACTAACTCGTCTAATAATTGTCCTTCGGCTTGTTGCAAAGATAGGTTAGCAGAGAAATCAGCATTTCGTGTAACATCAAATTCTTCAGATTTATTTTCAAGCGTCTTCTTCAATACAACATGAACACTTACTGTAAGTCGGTTCGTAGTGGCCTGTTGAGCACTAATACCTACAGTTTGTGACGGATTATACCCAGTGATTGTTGCAATAATTTGATAATGTGCATCGTCATTATTTGTTCTTGTTAGCTTGGTAGAATTGACGAATTTTTGAGACAGCTTTTCATACAATTTTGGGCTAAGCTGAGGGTTCACATAACTAGCCTTATTTTCAATCGAAAATAATTTAATAGTTTTAACTTTTGTATAATCAATCGATACATCATTCAGCGTATAAATACCACAACCGGTAAAATTGAAAGCCAAAAATAGCAACAACATTGAAAAATGTATTGTTGATTTATTTGATGGGGTCATTAATTGAATCATTTTTTTTATCAGAATTATATTGAAATTACGTGAATCATTCGTCAATATCGTATTCCTTTAGTTTGCGATATAAGGTTCTTTCACTAATCCCTAAATCTAAAGAAGCATCGCGACGCTTTCCTTTGTGTTTTTTTAATGCTTTAACAATTAATTCTTTTTCCTTGTCCATAATATTCAATGATTCTTCTACTTCCTCGTGATGATGAATACTATCTTCTGTAATAATCATCGGCTGCATATTTGCAGAGGAGGGTTGATTAAGATACGTAGGTTGAATAGTGGAAGATGAGTTATTATTATTTGTACTTACTGAATTTGATAATTCTCCATTACTATGAAAATCATTCAAAATAGAATCTCTTGTAAGATTAGCTGTAACACCTGCCAGTGAAGGGTTTTGCAATATTTCTAAGAACATTTTTTTTAATTCTGTAACATCTTTTTTCATGTCGAAAAATAGTTTGTACAAAATTTCTCGTTCATTGGAAAAATCGTGAGAGTTGGATGACTGATTTGCCAAAACAGGAAATGAATTTCTATTTTTTTCAGGTAAGAAATTTTTTAATATTGCTGCATTAATATGTGGATTGGTGCTTAATACAGAAATTTGTTCTGCAATATTTTTCAACTCCCGTACATTACCTTGCCAGCCATAATTGATCAGTACTTGTTTTGCTTCATCATCTAATTGAACGGGTGCCGTTTTGTAACGTTCCGAGAAATCTACTACAAACTTTCTAAATAGTAATAAGACATCTTCTTTTCTATCTCTTAGTGAGGGAACTCTTATTGGAACGGTACTTAAACGATAATATAAATCTTCTCTAAACCTGCCTTTTTGGGTGAATTCTAAAAGTTCTCTATTTGTAGCAGCGATTACTCGAACATCTGTTTTTTGAACTTTTGAAGAACCTACTCTTATAAATTCACCTGTCTCTAATACGCGTAATAAACGAGCTTGGGTACCTAGGGGCATTTCTCCGATCTCATCTAAAAAGATAGTACCACCACTAACTGTTTCGAAATACCCTTTTCTACTATCTACTGCTCCGGTAAATGCTCCTTTTTCGTGCCCAAATAATTCTGAATCGATAGTCCCTTCTGGAATAGCACCGCAGTTAACAGCAATGAAAGGGTTATGTTTTCTGCTCGAAAGCGCATGTATGATCTGTGAAAAAACTTCTTTTCCCACACCACTCTCGCCTACAATTAATACAGTTAGGTCGGTAGCTGCAACCTGAACTGCTGTATTCAATGCGTGGTTTAATGCCGGAGCATTGCCAATAATGCCGAATCTATTTTTGATTGACTGTAAGTCCATTATTATTTTTTTAGCCGATTCATGAATCGGAGTTACTTCTTTTAAAAACACACAAACTCACCAAGTAGGGTTCCCTTGGTACAACTATTAATTTTCACCTGCACATAGTCGCCAATTTTAATACCATGATATTTCTTTTCAAAAACAGCTACTTTATTTTGGTCGTTTCTTCCCTTCCAAAAATTTGGATCTTTTTTGCTTTCACCATCTACTAGAATTCGAAATGTTTTTCCAACATCATTTTGGTTACTTTTCAAAGACAAATGATATTGCACATCTACAATTTCTGTTAACCTTCTTTTTTTCTCCTCCTCAGGGATATCGTCTTTAAACCTTTTACTGGCAAGTGTTCCGGGGCGTTCACTATAAAAGTACATATACGCATAATCGTACTTACTATACTTCATGATTTCAATAGTATCCTGATGATCTTCTTCAGTTTCTGTACAAAATCCAGTAATAATATCTGTGCTGATTCCACAATCTGGTATGATTTCTCTGATGCGATCAACTTTTGCCTTATACCATTCTCTTGTATAAGTTCGATTCATTAATTGTAAAACCCTATTATTCCCGCTTTGAATAGGCAAATGAATATAATTACAGATATTATCGTATTTCGCTATGGTAAATAACACTTCATCCGTGATATCTTTTGGATGAGAGGTACTAAAACGAACACGCATATGAGGGCTGATGAGTGCAATTTTTTCTAATAATTCAGCAAAAGTAATGGCATGTCCATTCGTCTCATCTATCCAATAATAACTATCCACATTTTGACCTAATAAAGTGATTTCTTTATAACCTTTTTCAAAAAGATCCGTCGATTCAGCTACAATTGAATGGGCATCTCTACTTCGTTCTCTTCCTCTTGTAAAAGGAACTACGCAAAAGCTGCACATATTATTACATCCTCTCATGATTGAAACAAAGGCTGACACTGAATTACTATCTAATCTAATAGGAGAGATATCCGCATATGTTTCGTCTCTGCTTAATAAAACATTGACTGCTTTTTGACCAGTTTCTGCTTCTTCAATGAGCATTGGAAGACTTCTGTATGCATCAGGACCTACAACTAGATCCACCAATTTTTCTTCCTCTAATAATTTCGACTTAAGTCTTTCTGCCATACAACCCAGTACGCCCACCAATAACCCACTTTTTTTGGTTTTGAATTTTCGGAATTCAGTGAGTCTTTTTCGTATGGTTTGCTCAGCTTTTTCTCTGATAGAGCAGGTATTTAAGAGAATTAAATCAGCTTGATCAATATCATTTGTTGCTCCAAAACCCTGTTCCTGTAATATGGAAGCAATCACTTCACTATCTGCAAAATTCATTGCACAGCCATAGCTTTCGATATAAAAGTGCTTTTTATATCGATTGGGATCGTTGATAAAGGGTTTAAATGCCTCACCTTGCCTCAATTCATCGTGTTCTTTTGCTCCCAAATCCATCAATTCCATATTTTCGAATAATTTATTAGGTAAAAGTACAAAAAATAGCGGTTTTAATGCCAGATTGTCAGCGCCTCATTCGTTAAACTTGTGAATATCTTTTATTTTTGCAACCTCAAATTTTAAATGATGAAAAAACTGGTTTTAATTTTAGTTCTTCTTTTATGTTATCAGGCATATTCTCAGGATGTGGTGGTAAACAAATTAAGGAGTGAAACTTCAAGAACTGTAAAGAAAGATAATGATACTACTTCATGGAAGTGGAAAAGGGGAGGGATGTTTCTTTTTTCCCTGTCTCAAGGCTCTTTAAGTAACTGGGCTGCAGGTGGAGACAATTTTTCTATGGCTGCAAATACCTATTTGAATTACTACTTTTTATATAGAAATGGCCGACATGTTTGGGATAATAATGTGGATTTAAATCTAGGGTATGTAAATACCACTAGTTCAGGTGGACGAAAGAATGATGATAGGATGGATTACCTAAGTAAGTATGGTTATAAAATTGATACAGTTGGAAAATGGTATTTGTCGGGGTTATTTAATTACCGGTCACAATTTTTCGATGGCTTTAATTATGGAATCACGCCTGCGGAATTATCATCTTCTTTTTTATCGCCAGCCTATTTTATTTTATCTGTGGGTTTTGATTATAAACCAAGTGATAAATTTTCATTGTTCCTTTCTCCATTAACTTCAAGATGGACTGTTATAACGAATAAAGCCTTGTCTGATAAAGGACTGTATGGTTTAACCCCGGGATCTCATTCTTTGAACGAGATTGGTGCCTTTGCAACGGTGAATTATACAACAACCTTAGCAAAAAATATAATTTATAAAGGAAGGGTGGATCTCTTTTCCAATTATATTACTGATCCCCAAAATATTGATTTGTTTATGACCAATCAAATTGCCTTTAAAATCAATAAATATTTCTCGGCAACCTATAGCCTAGATCTTATTTATGATGACAATGTGCGATTATTTGGCCCAAGCAATACTTCCCCGGCTTTACAAACGAAGAGTTTGATTGGAATTGGATTTCTCAGACCTTTGAATGTAAAAAAGAAATAACTTATTATGCGATTATTTTAAGATGTTGCTTTATTTTATTAGCTTGGAAAATGAGTTCCTGATAGTCATTACTCAGTATCGTTACATGCCCCATTTTTCTTCCAGGTTTGGTTTCTTTTTTTCCGTACAGGTGTACGAAGACATGCTCTATTTTCATAACTTCTTCTAAACCTTCGTAAATAGCATCACCACTGTATCCTGGGGCTCCCAACAAGTTTACAATAGCTGCAGGTAAAATAGGTTTAGTATTTCCCAAAGGGTAGTTTAAAATAATACGCCATAGCATATCATATTGACTACTAAAATTTCCTTCAATGGTATGATGCCCGCTATTATGAACTCTTGGGGCGGTTTCATTTACCCAAATTTTTTGTTCCTGGTCAACAAAAAGTTCAATTGCAAATAGCCCCGGACTTTGTAAAGATTGAGCTACTCTTAAAGCAATAGCCTCTGCTTTCCATACTTCTTTTTCATTCAATCTTGCAGGGGAAACCTGATAATCTAATAAATTTAATGCTGGATCAAACAACATTTCTGCGGGAGGAAAAATAGCTGTTTCCCCATTTTGATTCACACAAACAATGACTGCAATTTCTTTATAAACATCGACCATTTTTTCTAGCACTGCTGGTGCATTAAAGCCCTTCGAAATATCATTAGAATCCCTGAGGATTTGAACTCCTTTTCCATCATAACCGCCCTCTCCAATTTTATGGACTGCGGGCAAAAAATTGATATGTTTTTTTAAATCTTCAATTGAGTTCGTAATGAGAAACGCAGAAGAGGGTATTTCATTTTTTTCGTAAAACTCTTTTTGAACAATTTTGTTTTTTATGATACGAATTGCTGAAGGGCTAGGAAATATCTTTACCCCTTCAGCAGCAAGTTTATCCAAGGCATCAATATTTACAGATTCAATTTCAATGGTAATTGCATCTAAGTTTTTGCCGAATTGATATACCGTTTCAAAATCTCTAATATCTCCTTTGGTAAAATGATGGCACAAATGTGCTGCAGGACAATCCTTATCATTCTCTAAAACATAGGTTTCAACAGTATAATTGGCTGCGGCCTGTAAAAGCATTCTTCCTAATTGTCCACCACCTAATATGCCTACTTTCATGATTTTGTCTTTTATTCCTATTTATTTCAAAAAATTGAATAAGGTGACGAAGATACTTATACCTATAAAACTTCATGACTTGATTAGAGAATTCTTTGATTTTTAAGTAGGAATTTCTGCGATTACGTAAATTTGAACTCATGAAGTATCTATTTTGGTTAGTATTACCCCTTTTCATCATACAAGAATCTTCTGCTCAGTCTTCTTTTTTAGAGCAACAAAAGACCTTCTTAAAAGTTAAGAATGCTTTTAATATCAAAAATGATACTATTAAACGAGCCTTTCAGAAAGCGAATCTCAATTGGCCGCCCAAAGAAATTTACATCAGAAGTTTTAAGTACGATAGTCAGCTAGAAGTATGGGGGAGGAATAATAGTAATGAAACATTTAAACTTGTTAAAACTTATAAAATTTGTGCGCTTTCGGGTACGATGGGGCCAAAAAGAATGGATGGCGATTTTCAAGTTCCAGAAGGGTTTTACTATATCAATGAATTTAGGCCGAATAGTAATTACCATTTAGCACTGGGTATTAATTACCCAAATGTTTCTGACAAGCTCTTAAGTGATTCTATAAAACCGGGAAGTGATATATTTATTCATGGTAATTGTGTTACACAAGGCTGTATTCCTATTCAGGACAGCCAAATTGAAGAGCTGTATTTAATGGCAGCATATGCACATGCTGCCGGACAGGATTTTATTCCTGTTCATATTTTCCCCATTCGATTTAATATTTATAAAAATATTCAGTTCCTAAAAAAGAGTAGTAAGGATGAGGTTGAGTATAAATTGTTTATAAATAAAATGCAGATGGTGTTTCAATATTTTGAACAATATAAAAAGCTTCCTGTCATTGCAATTGATTCAGAAGGAGAATATAGTATATATACAAATTAGTTATATGTCTTAATTGTATGAGTATTCTGAACATATTTCGTATAGGTTTTTATTGTATTTTCATTGCTTACCCCCCATAATCCTAAAACGCTAATGAAAATCTTTAAGTTTTCAAATTCCAATATTATTTTAATCACAATCTCATTTGTGGTGATATTATCTATATTGGTTTTGAATCTTTTCAATGTGAGGGTTTTGGTTTCCTTCATTCAAAATAAGGATGACAATATTATCCAACATATGCATATTGCCAGATATGCTTTTACATCATTAAGTATTTTATTAGGGGCCATTGTTTTGTTATTATTTAATATTAATCGGTTAATCAAAAACGAATCAACACGGAAAGAAAGTAAGGAAACCTCTGACAGGCCGTTCGAAACTAATAGTAGATTTTTGAGCAACATGAGCCATGAGATACGATCTCCACTGACCTGTATCATGGGTTTTACGGATATTATAGACAGAATTGAAACCGACCCTGAGAAAAAGAAATACTTGCAAGCCATTAAAACATCCTCAGATCATTTATTGAACACAGTTAATGATATCTTAGATTTTTCTAAACTTGATGCTGGTAAATTACAATTAGAGTTTCAACCATTTAATTTAAGTGAAGCTATTCATGAAATAGCATTTGCGTTCACTGCGATTGCTGCTAAAAAAGGTATTATAATTAAAGAGGAAATTAGTTTGTCGAATGATCTTATTGTAATTGGCGATAAATTTCGATTAAAACAAATCTTATATAATTTAACTAGTAACGCAATTAAATTTACGAATAAAGGGTATGTTGTAATTACTGCTGCAGCAATATTTAAATCTGAAAAAGAAGTAGACATTAAAATACAGGTAGCCGATTCCGGTATAGGAATCCCTTCTACACATTTAAAATCCATATTCGATGAATTTTCGCAGGTAAAATCAACTATCAATACAAATGAGCATAGACGTTCTATTACAGGTACTGGACTAGGACTTCCAATTTGTAAAATGTTAATTGAATTACAAGGAGGCCGAATTCATGTGGCCAGTAAAATAAATGAGGGATCTGTTTTTTCAATCTTACTTTATTATCCTGTTCAAAATAATCTCATCGAGGAAGTTGAAAGCCCAAGTGTATTTGTTTCCAATAAAGTAAAACAGTTGTATGTTGGAAAAAAAGCATTAATCATTGAAGACAATGAAATGAATGCAATGTTTTTAAGTTTGCTATTAAAAAAGCAGCAACTAAAGTTTGATGTTGTTAAAAATGGCAAACTAGGCTGGGAGCTCTTTAATGAAAATAAATACGATATTATTCTTACTGATATTAACGTACCCGAAATGACAGGCGATCAGTTAGCAGCAGCAATTAGAAAAACTCCAAATGCAAAATCGAAAATGCCTGTAATTGCACTAACAGCTTCAATAGTAGAGGATGAACTAGAAGGATATCGAAAATCAGGGATCTCAGATATCTTATTGAAACCTTTTAAAGAAGCAGATTTAAATTCACTTTTGCAAAAACATATTTACCCGGATACCTAGCATTTTTATCTAAAAACTACTTGAACGGTTTCTGTTGATTGTTGTTGTAATACTTTGTGTTTACTTTGGCTTAGTGTATTTAATACTTCTTCATTATAATGGCGAATCGTAAGTAGGGATAAGCCCTTTTCTATTTGTACGTCAAACTGAGTACCAGCAGCCAAAGCCAATTGTTCTATTTTATCTGTTTTGTCGTCTAAACAAACATACACACTGATAGCAGCTGTTTGAATAAGGTTTGGTTTCACATGCAGTTTCTTAAATAATTGATATAACTCAATAATAGGTTCTTCACCTACAAAAGAAAAATCCTGTGTTTTTAATTCTATCAATACCTGATTTTCCTTAATAACAATGATTGGAGGTAGATTCTTATTTTTTTTCTGGTGTATAATAGTGCCTGGTAAATTCTGATTCAAAAAGCATTTTACATATAAGGGGATACCCTTGTTTTGTAATGGTTTGATGGTTTTAGGATGTATAACCTGAGCTCCGTAATAAGCCATTTCAATTACTTCAGTATAACTTAATTCATGAATCAATACGGCATCAGGATATGTTTTAGGATCGGCATTCATAACACCATCCACATCTTTCCAAATACTAAGGCTTTCAGCGTCTAGTACATTCGCAAAAATGGCTGCAGTGTAATCACTTCCTTCACGACCTAAAGTAGTACTTTCATTATCTTCTGTTGCACCAATATACCCTTGCGTGATCACAATTTTAGTTTCTTCACTTATCAAATTCAGCACATTGCTTCTGATTTTTTCTCTAGTTACTTCCCAATCAATATCTGCATCTCTGAAATTATTATTCGTACGAATAGAATCTCTGACATCTATCCAGTGATTTGAAATACCTACTTCATTAAGATAATGACTAACAATACAGCTGCTTAGTAATTCGCCAAGACAAACAATCTGGTCATAATAATAATCAAAATCACGTACTGGTTTATCGTGCAATAACCATTCAATTTCAGTAAAAAAATCAGATAATTGTTCCAGACAGGTATTAAACCGTAACACCAATAGATATTTTGCGTTGTTAAGATGTTGATGTTTTATCGCCTGAAATAAATGTAGCGCTTCCTCTTTTTTGCCAGCAAAAAAAGCTTCTGCCACTTTTTCTAGCGCATTGGTGGTCTTTCCCATGGCAGATAGAATAATTACCATGGGGCCAGATTGGTTTGCATCCACAATTTCTGCAAGGTTCTTTACCCTATCAATGCTATTAACACTAGCTCCTCCAAATTTGAATACTTTCATCTTGATCAGATTTTGAAAATGTGCATGCAAATATAAGCGAGAACTAGAGCCCCGCTCTTCAAATAATGCAATTCATTTAAAACTCATCTCTATCTTTATAGAACCAAATCTATTTTATGATTATCAATCGAAATATCCTCACTTTAGATGAATTTACCATTCAGCAGATGCGCATGTTTCCGAATGCAACAGGTGAGTTAAGTACCCTGTTAAGAGATATCGGGTTAGCTGCAAAGAGGGTAAATGTGGAAGTCAACAAAGCAGGATTAGTGGATATCTTGGGTGATGCAGGAAGTATTAATGTACAAGGTGAGGATGTTAAGAAATTGGATGTATTTGCCAATAATCAATTTATTGGGGTTTTAAAGCATGGAATAAGTTGTGCAGGAATAGGAAGTGAAGAGATGGACGATTTTGTGGTTTTTGACGATGAGATCAGTAATAATAGTAAATATGTAGTTGTCTTTGATCCTCTCGATGGAAGTAGTAATATTGATGTAAACGTTTCAATTGGTACAATTTTCGGTGTCTTTAGGCGCATAAGTAAGCTTGGAACACCTTGTACCCAAGATGATTTTTTACAAGCAGGAATCAATCAGGTAGCTGCAGGTTATGTGATTTATGGTTCAAGTACCATGCTGGTTTATGCAACAAGAAGAGGCGTCAACGGATTTACACTTGATCCAAGCATTGGTGAGTTCTCTTTAAGTCACCCCAATATTAAATGCCCAGAGGATGGTAAATACTATTCAGTAAACCATGGCAATTTTTTTCAATACCCAGAAAATGTTCGGAATTATATTGATAAGTGTCAAAGAAAAACGGATGCAGATGGCGGACCCTATACACAAAGGTATATTGGTAGCATGGTAGCAGATTTGCATCGTAATTTAATTAAGGGAGGCATATTCATGTATCCTCAAACAACGGATAAGCCAAATGGTAAATTGAGATTATTATATGAAGCAAGTCCATTTGCTTTTATTCTTGAAGTAGCTGGAGGTAAAGCCACGAATGGGAAAGAGCGAATCTTGAATATTAAACCCAATAGTGTACATGAGAGAACCCCTTTATTTATTGGCAGTAAAAATATGATGGATGAGTTAGAAACTTACTTAATGGATTAAGCGTTATTTAATCTTAAATGGTTTAAGTTTATAACATAAGTTTGAAGAATATGATGAATATACGGATGAAATTAATTATAGTATTTTTTATATCCTTTTCCAATTTTATATCTGCTCAAACGGCACCCTTAACCCCCGAATCTCAGCAGTTTTATTATAGCCCAAAGGGTATGAGTTTTATACCGAGTTTAACTAAACCAGGATTAATTTATCAGGGACAATTATATACTGGAAAGACCAGTTTAGATTATTTGATCGCAAAAGTGAATATTCCAGAATGTACCTTAGAATATATTGACTATAAAAGGAATAGAACTTGGGCCACTGTTCTTACTTTTGTAGGAACAGCAACATCTATTGTTGGATTGATTGGCACCAATGATAATAGAAATATCAATTGGTACCTCTTAAGTGGTGGTATTTTAATAAGTGGCGGTTCTGCTGTATTGAATGCTGCAGCTGCACAGCATTTAAGAGCCGTGGCAATTAATTTAGATCAACTAAGAAATAAAACTGGTATGATCAGTTCACCAAAGCAACTGGGACTAACAATCCCTTTCAAATTATAGACTATGACCGACATTATTATATCAGTTAAGAATCTAAAAAAGAATTACGGCGATTTTGAAGCAGTAAAGGGAATTAGTTTTGATGTAAAGAGAGGGGAGATCTTTGGGTTATTAGGACCTAATGGGGCTGGAAAATCCACTACATTAGAAATTATTGAAACACTTCGTGAAAAAACAAGTGGAGAAATAACAGTGGACGGATTTAATCTGGATAAATCACCCAATGAGATCAAAAAAATCATTGGCGTGCAATTGCAAACTTCTGGTTATTACCCAAGCTTAAATCTTACAGAATTGATCCATTTGTTCGCAGGATTATATAATGAAGTGATAGACCCGATGCATTTATTGGATAGTGTAAACCTTCGGGATAAAGCAAAAGCAAAGTATAAAGAGTTGAGTGGTGGACAAAAGCAGCGATTCTCGATTGCCACAACTTTAATAAATAAACCCAGAATTATTTTTTTAGATGAGCCCACAACAGGTTTAGATCCTCAAGCAAGAAGGAATCTTTGGGAATTGATTAAAACCATTCGTGCTTCTGGAACAACGGTAATTATTACTACACATTATATGGACGAAGCAGAAGTGCTTTGCGATCGGGTTGCTATTATTGATAGTGGCAAAATAATTGCATTGAACTCTCCTGATAAATTGATTGATGAATTAGTTGATACAGGTTTTGAACGTCCAAAAGAAGTAAAAAAGGCGAACCTGGAAGATGTATTTATTAATCTTACAGGTCATGTTTTGAGAGAAGATTAAAAGTAAACATTAAAATGATTGAATATGACAATTGATCCACGTTATCCGATCGGCAAATATGAACCACAACCTTATTCTGAAGAGCAGAAGAAAAAATGGCTATTTGATCTGCAATTCTTACCAGAAGGAATTGAAAGAGCCATTCTAAATTTAGATGAGGCACAACTAGATACTCCTTATCGTACAGAAGGATGGACAGTTAAGCAAGTAGTGCATCATGTGGCAGACAGTCATATGAATGCCTATATCCGTTTTAAATTAGGTTTAACAGAAGATCATCCGGTGATAAAACCTTATGAAGAAAAAGAATGGGCAAACTTATCAGATAATTTTTCTGTTCCTATTAATGTATCCATTACGCTTTTACATGCATTGCATATACGTTGGGTTGCAGCAATAGGAAATCTAACTGAAGATCAGTGGGATCGAAAAGTTTTTCACCCCGCCAGTAAAAGAGAAATGACTTTATGGTTTTTACTTGGTTTATATGCATGGCATTGTAATCATCATATTGCTCATATCACTACTTTAAGAGAAAATCGAAAATGGTAATGGAGAAAAAAAGTGAATGGAAATTGCTTGCTTCTGAGCAATTATTAAAAGATAAATGGGTTGATGTAAGATCCGAAACATGGCAGAAACCCGATGGGTCGATATTAACACCCTTTTATAAATATGGATTTCCAGATTATGCAACTGCATTAGCTATTACTAAAGATGGTCAGGTTATATTGGAAAGAGTATTTCGCCAAGGTGTTGGGCTCACAAGTGTTGAATTGCCTGGTGGAGGTATTGACCCCAGTGATGTCTCGAAAACGGATGCCATGGCACGCGAATTATTAGAAGAAACTGGATATCGATTTGAAAAGATTGAATGGCTTGGGAAAATTTCTCCTAATCCTACTACCAATAATAATTTCATGCAGATGTTTCTTGCTACAGGAGGAACCTTCGATCCTGATCAACCCTTAGATATGGAAGAAGATGTAGAAGTTTTATTGGTGTCGATGGATGAGTTAATTGATTTGATCCAATCTCAACAGTTCCTTCAATCCATGCAATTAAGTACTTTGTTTTTTGCCTTACAGAAGTTGGGAAGAATCGTGGTTAAATAAGATTTACCGTTTAAAAAATGATTCATCATGAATTGGAAATTGCTGGAGTCTAAATATGTGTATCGCGATAGATGGTTGCATGCTCGGGCAGATAAGTGCGAATTACCAGATGGCAGAATTATGGAACCTTATTATGTGATTGAAGTTCCAGATTGGACCAATATGGTAATTATTACCAAAGATGAAAGGATTGTATTAGTAAAACAATATCGACATGCTTTAGGAGCCACCACTTTAGAATTGCCCGGTGGCATGTTAGAGGAAGGTGAAATACCTATGGCATCAGCTATTAGAGAAATGCAAGAAGAAACTGGGTATGTTTCAGATGAAGTAGAATTCCTGATGAAAATATCTCCCAATCCAGCTTTACATAATAATACAGCATATTTTTATCTGGCTAAAAATGCAGAAATATTAGTGAATACAAATTTTGATCCTTTTGAAGATATCATTATTGAAACCTTTTCAAAAGAAGAATTGAAGCAATTATTATTGGATGGAAAACTGCAACATGGTGTTCAACAGGGAGCAATTTATCAGGCGATGTTAAAATTGAAATGGCTTCATTGGTAAATTTTATATATGTACTTCTCCAACTACAAAAACACTTCCACACACTAATACAAGATCATTTTCTTTTGCATGATGTAATGCATTTTGAACTGCTTCATTAATTAAAGGAAAGCAGTTTCCAAACAAGTTTTTTTTGTTGGCTGCTTCCATTAATATATTTTCATCTAAAGCCCTTGGAATCGGTGCTTTTGTAAAATAGTAATGTGCTTTTTTGGGAAGTAAATCAAGTACCCGATCAATTTCCTTGTCTTTAACCATGCCTATTACAATATGTACTTCTTGTGCTCCAACTAATTCAATCTGCCGAACAATTTCTTTGATGCCATCTTCATTATGAGCTACATCTAATACAAGCAAAGGTTTTTCTTGCAGTACTTCCCATCTTCCGTGCAATCCGTTTATCTTCTTTGAATGTGCTAATCCTTTATGAATATCTGGAAGACTGATATTCCATTTATTCTGATTGAGTACTTCAACGGCAGTAAGCACAGTAAGTAAATTTTTAGTCTGATAAATTCCAGGTAAATCCAAATGGTAGCTGGTTCGTTCATCATTCCTTTTTTCAGCTATATTTATTTCAATATGGTGTGCCGTAATATTAAAATCGCTTACCCATCTTTCTTCAGTAGCCCAATGAATTTTTGTATTCATTTCAGATGCCTTTTTTTCAAATACGGGCCTTGTAATAGAAGTGTATTCTCCAATAACAACTGGAATAGAATCTTTAATAATCCCTGCTTTTTCAAAAGCGATTAATTCTAAAGAATTTCCCAATAAATTCATATGATCCCAGCCAATATTTGTAATGATACTAAGTTCAGGGATGATGATATTGGTACTATCTAATCTTCCTCCTAATCCAACTTCAATAATTGCAATATCCACTTGTTGCAATGCAAAATATTCAAATGCCATTGCAACTGTAATTTCAAAAAAGGAGGGTTGGATCTCTTGAATCATTGGTTGAATGCGATCTGTAAAATCAATTACAAATGATTCAGTACACATTTCACCGTTTACTTTTATCCTTTCTCTAAAATCTTTTAAATGAGGGGAAGTGTAAAGACCAGTTTTATATCCCGCAGTTTGTAAAATGGCTGCCAGCATATGACTAGTAGATCCTTTCCCATTTGTTCCTGCTACATGTATTGTTTTTAATTTTTGCTGTGGATTGCCAATGAATTCACATAAGCGCAAGGTATTAGTAAGGTCTTTCTTAAATGCAGATTCACCAACCCTGCTGAACATAGGGAGTGATCGAAAAAGAAAATCTAAGGTTTCTTTATAAGTCATATTCGACTGCAAATTAGAGAAGAAATTTTAACCCCGTAGTTTGAAACTAAATACTAAGGTGCCTACCTGTTCAGAATCATTGCCTGCATTAAGTTTTAACGTCTTTGCCTTCTTTAAGGCAATATTGCGGATATTTTGATTGGTGGTGGTTGTTCCTTTAGGATTTACAGAGGCAGCAATCACATTTCCAGATTGATCAACAGTGATATCAATTGCAACCTTAGCATTTTCGTTGAAATCATCTTCAAAACTTGGTAAACGGGTTATTCTTCTCCCATCAAGTCCACTTCTTATTGTTACCCCGTTGCCAGCAGATCCACTACCTCCATTGCCTTTATAGCTATCTGAATTGGGGTTGCCGTTTGGATTACCCTGATCGCCTTTGCCACCAGCAATGCCCTGATTTTTAATGCCATTATAGCTATCACCTTGATTACCACTGGTTGTAGTACTGGTACCTCCTTTAAAAAGCGCTTTTGGTTTAGGTTCAATCGGCTTAGCAGCAACTGGGTTAATGATAGGTTTGATAGTTGGTTTTACAGGTATCGCAGGTTTATTTTCAGTTTTAGGTATTATTTTCTCTGCGTTGTTAATGGGCTCATCCCCATTTTCATCTGCATTGATCTTTGTATTTGAGGTTTGAGGTTTACTTGTGGGTGGACTTGTTGTAACCGCATCTTCTGTTTTAGAAGGATTCCCTGGAATAGTAGGAGCTATATCTCCTAAGCCTGTTTCGCTATTCCCAAGATTTACTTCAATGCCTTCTCCTGTTAATGGGATAGGAATTTGCGGTAATGTCCATTGCAAATAGAAGAATAATAAAAACAAAGCAATACATATAGAAGCAGTAATAGCTCCAGCTTTCATGTTTTTCTCCCTTTCAAAACCAATTTGCATAGTAACGGAATGATTCATCTCAAATTTATCGTTAATAAACGCTTCAAAATCCAATGTTGAAAATTACATGCAGTTTAGTCACTTAATTCACTTTTGTGGTATAAAGAAAGGTTAATAATAGTATTACTTTCTCCAGAATACATCATATGAAAACCTAATCAGGGTTGCCATCACAACTAAAATAAAAAAGATCCTGATGAATCGATTGCCTTTTGTTATGGCCATTCGGGCACCTATAATGCCACCCATTGCATTACATAAAGCCATTGGAATAGCAACCTGCCATAAAATATGTCCTTTTAAAAAGAAAAGTAAAATAGATCCCAGATTAGTTGCAAGGTTTATCAGTTTCGCGTGTGCAGATGCTTGCAAAAAATCGAAGCCTAAAAAACTAATAAAAGCTAATACCAAAAAACTTCCTGCTCCCGGTCCAATAAATCCATCATAAAAACCTATGACCAGGCTTATTAATATGGGGAAAATAATTTTATTTTTTTCGCTGATCACTTCTGTTTTATGTTGCCCGAAATTCTTCTTTGTAAAAGAATAAATGGCTACAAAAACTAATACAACAAGTATAATGGGTTTCATAAATCGGTTACTCATTTGCGTTAACAAAAGAGAACCTGAGAACGAAGCGATAAATGCAATGGCACACATGAATAGCATTTGTCTCCAATTAATATTCACCTGTTTGATATATTGTTTTGCAGCAAAAAAAGTTCCACTAAATGAAGGGATTTTAAGCGATCCTATTACAGTTGCTACTGGAAGTTGAGGTAACAATATGAGCGCTGATGGTGTTTGAATTAGTCCGCCACCTCCCACGATTGCATCCACGAATCCTGCTAAACACGCAAAAAGGCATAAGAAAATAAGTGTAGTAGTAGCCAATGAGAAGTCTATTTTGAAATTTCTGTGTAAGGTTTCTTTTTATTGAGATATAATGTTTGCAGATTAGCAATAACCAGACCTCCAATAACCATGATGCCACTTAGAATATGAATGTTTGAAAATTTTTCGCCAAGTATCAATACCGCTTCAAGCGTACTGAAAATGGGCGTTAGATTGCCAAATAGTACGGTTCTGGAAGTGCCTAATTTTTGTAAAGCAATGTTCCAGCATAGAAATGCAATGACGGATGTACCAAAACCTAAATATAAAATAGAACCAATTAATGCAGGCGTAAATTGAGGCTTAGGTAAGTACCATGTTTCAATAAGAAAAAATGGAAATAACATCATTGCACCCATTGTAAAAATAAGCATTAAGAAATGTAGACTTGAAATAGCTGCAGGTTTCTTTCGAACTAATACACTATAAACTGCAAAGCAAAATCCAGCAGCTAAAATCCATAAATCTCCAATGCCAAAATGTAAGGACAATAATTTCTCAAAACTTCCTTTCGATAATAAAACCAATATACCAATGATGCAAATAATTAAACCGATTAATCTACTTGCATTAATTTTCTCTTTCAAAAAAATCACTGCAAATATGGTAGCGAAAATGGGAGAGGAGGTAGTGCCAATCAAAGCCATATTAATGGCAGATGTAAAATGGCCAGATACATAAATACAAGTGTTGAATAAAGCAATGCCAGATAAAGAAACCCAGAATAAGTATCTGATATTTTCCTTGATATACTGCTTTTCTTTTTTGAATGAAGACCATGCAAGCGGTATTATAATTAATGATGCCAATGCCCAGCGAAAAAATGCCAGACTTATAGGGCCAATCAATTGATTTACACCTTTAGAAATCACAAAATTTCCAGCCCATATCATAGTAGCAAGAACAGCTAGGCCAATCCCAAGAATTTGATCCTTCTTTTGTAGTGATACACTCATTTAAAAAATACTAATAATGTGCAAAATCTGCGGTAAAATTTCCGTTGATTCTTTCAATAGGTGGGTTGAAATATCCAAAAGCTAATTTTGGAAATTCTTCTTTTAGTAATTCCATCATTTGTTTGATACCCAGAATATCGCCTGTTTCATATACGCCCATTTTACCCATATACCAATCTGGATCTATATTAAAATTGCGCCATTGGATCATACTAATATTGGTATACCTAATTAATTCTCTGAGTGCTTCATATTCTTCAACGGTGTCTGTCATACCTGGAAAAACAAAATAGTTGATGCTGGCCCAACCACCAAAGTCGGTTACCACTTTCATACTTTCAATGATATCCTCAAAGTTGTAATTATTAGGGCGATAATAGGGATCGTATATATGTTTCCTTGCAGAGTTTGTACTTACGCGGATACTGTCTAAACCTGCTTCACACAAGGCTTTTACCGCATCTGGTTTTGATCCGTTGGTGTTGATATTGATACTACCTCTTTTCGTATGTTTTCTAATTTCAATGATGGCTTCACGAATGGTTTCCCACATAAGCAATGGTTCACCTTCGCATCCCTGTCCGAAACTAATGATGGGAAAAGGAGCTTGCATTAAATGCGGAACAGTAAATTCAACTATTTCTGCAGCTGTGGGTCTAAAAGTTAATCGGTCTTGTGTACTAACAATACTTTCTGTTTCAGGTTGAAACGAAATGCAACCAATACAATTCGCATTACAAGCAGGTGAAGTAGGTACAGGGCATTCCCATCTTCCTAATGAAAAGTTTTTGGCAGCAGGACAATCATAGGTCATGCAACAGTTTTCCATTAAATGCTGTACCAATCTATTATCAGGATAGTTTTTTAAAAGGTTCGATGCACCAATTTCAATTTCATGCTCATTATAACCAACCGATTCTTGACGAATATCCTGTTCAATTCTTAATGCCGTTACATAAAATTTCTGATCAAGCCAACCTGCTGCCGTATAACAGAAAAGTGGAAGTGTAGGAGCTTCTGGTGCAGTTTCAAATGCAGCAATATATAAGCCAGTATGGGCAGGCGGAATAAATGCAGCAACAGCCCAGCCTTTATCACAGAGGCGCATATCTCCAGTTTCTACATCAATACCAATACCTCTTCTGCCAGGCAATTCATACAAGTTTCCGCCAGAAGGTAATTCTATCCAATCTTCAATGGGTACAGGTAAAGCGTCCCAGCCCGCTCTTCCAGTTGCGTATAAACTAATGTCTTCAAAAATATTTCCTTCCCCGTCAGAATATAATAGATAAGGTGATGTTGTTAAAATCATGCGTATTAAATAAAATGTGGCTAATAATTGGTTTGCCTTACTTAAGCTATAAGAGATTCTTTTAATCTTACATGGCAAAACTCGTTAAATTCTTTCTCAACTTCTACGGTTGAGCCAGATTGAATTTCTTTTTGTATCAGTTTATTAGTTTTGAAATCAACTGTAATAATGCCATCTTTTAGAACTACATTATTCAATTCAGTCCAACTATATCTTTGTTTTGGAAAACTATTAAAAACAATTTCTTCCTTCCCAAATGCAATTTCCAGAGGAAACTTTGCTTGTTTCTCTAAAATTGCTGCAACAAGATAAATGAATGTGATCCATTTGCCATTGGGAATAAAAAACCAGCCTGCAGCAGACATCAGAAGACCCATTCGATAAAAGGGTTGTTGATTTTTGTTCTCTGCTATGATACAATAGATCCACCAGATAATGATACCAATAATAGCGATATATAGCACAATCGGTCTTACTGCTTCTTTTTGAAAAAGGATAAGACAAAAAACTACTATACTTAATAAGTACATCAATTGACTCATCCAATTAATAAAACGGTAACTGGGTTTTTTCAACTCAATGATGAAATCGTATACTTTCATGAAAACGGTTAGTTAAAGAGATTTTTTTATCATCAAGTTTGAAAGACGCCATAATAAGTGAGCGCCAACATTACTGTCCCAATCGGTTTGACCTACTCCAATCTCCACCAGATCAAATCCAATCAACTCTCTTCCCGATTCAACAATTTGTTTTACAAGGTATAATACCTGCTCTGTCTCAAACCCACCCTGAACAGGGGTTCCAGTGTTTGGACAATATTTTCGATCTAACCCATCTACATCAAAACTCAAATATACTTTATGAGGTAAGTGGCTAATCATTTCTTCCGCAATATATTTCCAGGTTTCACCCTCAAATTGACGCTCTTTGATTTGTTGATCCAAATAAGTGATCACGCGGTAATTACTATTGCATACATAATTCCATTCTTCTTCGCAATATTCTCTCACACCAATTTGAACCAATTTTTGAATAGAAGGAATTTCTTCTAATGCATTGTACATGATAGAAGCATGCGAGTAGTTAAAATTCTCGTAGCCTTTTCTTAAATCGCAGTGTGCATCAATTTGTAAAATACCAAATTCACCCTGTTGTTGTTCTAAAGCTTTTAAAAATCCTAATGAAATACTATGATCTCCTCCCAATAAGCCCACTTTTTTTCCACCCTTTAATAATTCAATACAATGGTCATACACCCACTGATTCAGATATAGACTGCCTTCATTGATATCTTTCAGGCTTTTAGTCATGAATTTATTATCTTCCACCTTTGCGCCCTTGGATATATAATCAATATAGAGTTCTGCCTCTTTACGCAGATAATCACTTTTTAATAATAGCTTTTTATCTACAGCACGCATAAAAAAGCCCTTTTTCCAACCATGGTTTACATTACAATCTAAAAGATCGACCTGGACACTTGCTTTGAATACATGTTCAGGTGCTCTGGCGGTTCCGGCGCCATAACTCACTGTTACTTCCCAGGGAACAGGAACAATTACTAAACTAGCTTCTTCCTCTGAAAAGGGAAGGCCAAAAATATTGTTGTTGGGATTTCCTACGGAATTACTGTTAAATAAGGATATATCGGACATGGTATGAGGATTGCAAACTCGCTGCAAATTACCTCAATTTTTGATTTTTGATAAAAATATCTAAGATATAAGCCAATCTTAAGTAGGTATTTTATAATGAATTCACAATTCGGAATAAGTCCTGACCAACATCAGTTGTTGCTCCACTAATTTGGGCTATTTTTGCCTCTGAAAATCACAACATGAAAAAGACCCATATCATCATCTTAGTTCTTATTGCGATCAGTATCGTGGTATTAATTAGCTATACTGGAGATTTGTCGACCTATGAAACCATTTCATCTGCCCGCCAGAAGGAGGGTAAATTTGTTACTTTGATAGCAAAAGTGGATAAAAAACAACCTGTTGAATACGATGCCATTAAAAATCCCAATTACTTAAGTTTTACAGCTCTTGATTCTCTTGGGGGTAGTATTAAAGTGATTTATCACAATAATAAGCCTACAGATATGGAAAAAAGTGAAAGGATTGTTTTAAAGGGAAGGGTTCAGGGCGACCATTTTGACTGTAAGGATATTCTTTTGAAATGTCCTTCGAAATATAAAGACGATCCTAATTCAACACAGAGAGCTGTACAAAGCGCCGGAAAATAATTTCTGGTAATAAGTTACTTTTTTTATATCCTAATCAGTATACATGAATTATATAGGTGAACATTTATTGCCGGGACAGATAGGCCATTTTTTAGCTATCCTAAGTTTTGTGAGTTCCCTGTTGGCATCCTATGCTTATTTTAAAGCCAGTAAAGAAATCAATTTAACGGATCGTCAAAGTTGGATCAGGTTTGCACGTACCATATTTGCAGTGGAAACAATTTCTGTTGTTTCAATTTTTGGTTTGATTGTTTATATCGTATCAAATCATTATCATGAATACTTTTTTGCCTGGAATCACTCATCAAGGTCTTTAGAACCTAAATACCTATTAAGCTGTATCTGGGAAGACCAATCTGGTAGTTTTCTTTTGTGGAGTATCTGGCATTGTGTTTTAGGTTGGATTCTGATTTGGAAAAATAAAGAGTGGGAAGCAGGAACTTTATTTGTGATCAATGTAGGGCAGGTTTGTATTTCAAGTATGCTTTTGGGGATCTATTTCTTTGGTGCAAAAATTGGAAATAATCCATTTATACTTTGGCGTAATCATATGCCAGATATTCCCATTTTTGCAAATCCCGATTATTTACAATTACCAAGGGTGTATGAAGGGAATGATTTAAATACTTTATTGCAGAATTATTGGATGGTAATTCATCCTCCGATTTTATTTTTAGGTTTTGCATCCACGATTGTTCCATTTGCCTTTGCATTTGCAGGTTTAATGAACAATAGGCACGATTGGGTTAAACCAGTTATTCCTTGGGCAAGTTTTTCGGCAGCTATATTAGGACTTGGTATTATGATGGGTGCCGCTTGGGCTTATGAAAGTCTTTCTTTTGGTGGATATTGGGCCTGGGATCCTGTAGAAAATGCTTCATTAGTTCCATGGTTGACTTTAGTGGCAGGGTTGCATGTGAATTTGGTGTATAAAAACACGGGGTATTCTTTAAGGTCTACTTATTTCTTTTATTTTATCACATTCACCCTCATTTTATATTCTACTTTCTTAACAAGAAGTGGAATCCTTGCAGATACTTCTGTGCACGCATTTACAGTTGATGATAAAAACCTACAGGCGATATACATTCAGTTGATCGGGTTTATTTTAGTGTTCTTAGTTCCAGCTATGTTTCTGTTCTTTAAGAACCTTAAAAAGATTCCTACCATTCAAAAGGAAGAGCAAACTTATAGTAGAGAATTTTGGATGTTTATCGGTGCTTTGGTTTTGTTTATGGCGGGCATTGTAATCATTACAAAAACATCTACTCCAGTTTTCAATAAAGTATTTGGTTCTAAAATAGCACCTCCTGAAGATGCTGAATTTGCACATAATCAAATACAAGTTTTTGTGGCCATAGTTGTTGGACTATTAACTGCAGTTACTCAATATTTAAAATACAAGACAACTCCAAAAGAACAGTTTGGCAAAAAGATTTTATTGCCAACAGCAATTGCGTTGGTCATCAGTTTAAGTATCAGCATTTTTGGAGGAATTCATTTTGATAAAAAAGGCCCCGTATTTTTAGTAGCGATTCATATTGCCATATTTGCTGCAGTTTATGCGATTGTTGCAAACTTTTTTTATATTATCAATGCATTAAAAGGGAAATTAAAATCAGCAGGAGCTAGTGTAGCACATATTGGTTTTGGAATGGTACTCGTTGGAATTTTAATATCATCAGCAAAAAAAACGGTGCTTAGTTGGAATACAACTGGGGTTACAGTTTTAACTAAAAGCGAAAAAGGTGCTCAGGGAGATCCAGCAGAAAATCTGACGCTCTTTAAATCTGTTTCAACAGATATGGGAAAATACATGGTTACTTATATAAGGGATACCATTAATCCTGTTGATCACAAACGCTATTTTGAAATCGATTTTGCTGCAAAAGATAAATCTGATAGCTTCAAATTATATCCTGATGTAATGAAGCAGAATAAGGGTATGGAAGGATTCTCCGCCAACCCATCTGCAAAGCATTATTGGTTCAAAGATATTTTTGCCTATATCACATCCTTTCAAGAAAACAATGCTGCTGATACAACCACTTTTAGGAATAAAGTTGTAAAAACAGGAGATACCCTTTTTTATAGCAATGGGCTAATGATATTAGATAAAGTGGTGGTTAATCCGGAGGAGCAAAAGTCGAAGATGGAATCTGGAGAGGTTTCTTTGTTTTTAAATTTAACCATTATTTCAAAAGAGGGTAGAAGATACCAAGCCAATCCTGGAATCGCTATTAAAGGACAATCACTTCGATTGGTGAATGATACCATTCGTGCGCAGAGTTTAGTATTACAATTCAATAAAGTAATCGATCAGGCTAGTGGTAAATTAGAAATCGGAGTTAAAGAGAGTGGTGCAATCACAGATCTTATTACCCTGAAAGTATATGAGTTTCCGTTAATAAATGTACTATGGTTAGGAGTTGTGGTGATGGTAACAGGATTTGGAATGGCAATCAGACAAAGATTGTTAATGAAATCAAATTTAAAATCAGTCTAATAATAGTTTCGGGTTACTTTTTATGTCCGGGCAGCATTAATAATAAAGAGCTGGTCTATCAATTAAGAAGTGAATAAAACAATCCTACATATTATCCTATTGTTCATCCTGGTGGCAGGATTGAAAAACCAAGCGGCCGGACAAACTATTGGAGCTTATGATACAGTTCGTGTATATGCTTTTATCACGCCACAGGGGGATACTGTTCCCATGAGTTATTTACCCAATGTTGAAGTGTATACACGTTTAAATGCTCGATGGAAAAAGTATTGGGCTGATTGGACTCGTTTGAGAAATGCAGTGTATGTTACTTATCCTTATGCAAAAGCGGCTAGTAGAATTATGAATGATATCAATGCCCGTTTAGTGAATGTAACTGATCGAGCAAAACGCAGGCAAATCATTCATGCCAGAGAAAAAGAGTTGAAGAAAGAGTTTACTGATAAGCTAACCCAGCTTTCTATTTATCAAGGGAAGGTGTTGATGAAACTCATTTACAGAGAAACGGGTAACAATTGTTATGAAATTATAGATGATTACAAAGGGTTTATCAATGCTGCATTTTGGCAAACAATCGCTGTACTATTTGGTAGCAATTTGAAACAGAAATACGATCCTAAAGGCAATGATGCTGAAATGGAAAAGATTGTAATTGATGTGGAAAGAATGTATGGCTATCGCAGTTAAATGAGCTGATGAATCGTTTTAATAAATAGATTTCTTTCCATCATTTTAGCTCCCAAACTTTCTAAATGTTCTGTATAGATTTGGCAGTCAATGATTTCAATTCCCTCTTCTTTGAGTTGTGCTACAAATGTTATAAACGCATATTTGCTAGCATTACTGGTTAAGCTAAACATGCTTTCTCCAAAGAACACTTTTCCCATTTTAATGCCATATAATCCACCCATCAGTTTGCCATCCTGCCAAACTTCAGCACTATGTGCAAAGCCTAATTCATGTAATTCGATATAAGATTTTTCAACAGAATCTGTGATCCATGTGCCGTCTTGTTCTCTTCTTTTTACTTTTTTACAATGAGCTATAACTTCTCTGAAGGCCTTGTTTGTAGTGAACTGAAAGCTTCGCTTTTTTAAAAGTGATTGCATGCTTTTGCTAATGATAAGTTCAGAGGGGAATAAAACAAATCTTGGATCTGGGCACCACCACAAAGGGATTTCGCCATCAAACCAGGGGAAAATACCATTTTTATAAGCGATCAATAATCGATCAACCGACAAATCCCCACCCATTGCTAATAAACCTTCGTTATCGGCATCTGTAGCTGGTGGAAACCATAGCTTATTATCTAATACATGAAGAGGCATATAATTGCTTGATTGTGGGTATCATCTTGCAAAATGCACGTATGGTGATGTGAAATTGATTGTATTATACGAAAACCTCAATTGTGGCTCCAATGCCTCGATCAGTAATCGCATCACACATTGGTTTCAAAAAGTCGTAATCTCCTTTTTTAACCGCAAATTTTCCTTTATAATGTATAAATAGGGCACATTGTTCAGCTTGTTCCTCAGAATGACTACAAACTTCTATCAATGTTTCAATCACCCATTCGAAGCTGTTTATTTCATCATTCCATACAATCAAACTGAAATTGGGTGTGATTTCGGTGATTGTTTCAACTGAAGATTCTTCCCAAGGAAGAGCTGCATCATTGTTTGTGGATAGAGGCATAAATCAAAGGTAATAGATGAATATTTAAATAAAACGTAAAAAATGAGAATTCATTTTATAAGTGGATAAATAATAGGAACCTGCCTTTTACAATTAATTTAAAATTTGATCCAACTAGAATGCTTGATATGACTGTATTTCAGTTCGTTAGAACGCTTTTTATTAAATAAAAACTTAAAAAAGAGAAAATAAAATTTGGCTATAATGGTTCAACCCTTATTTTTGCAATCCCAAACAAGGAAAGGGAGCATAGCTCAGCTGGTTTAGAGCATCTGCCTTACAAGCAGAGGGTCCGCGGTTCGAACCCGTGTGCTCCCACAAAATAACCCCAAGATTTTTCTTGGGGTTATTTGTTTTAATGAAAATTCATACTATTTGTTTAGTTCAATTGAAGTGCAGGCAATCGATAATGCTGACTATCATACACAAACAATTCTTCAATCTCGTAAGTCCAGTATTTATATAATGGGGATTTAGCCAAATAAGTATCTGCTTCAGCTTTATCTTCTGTATTCATTGTGATCCAACAGGTTTGGGATTCCATTCCAACTGCGTAACTATCAATAATCCCCTTATTCATTAAATAATTGATATAGGTACGATGGGGCGGAACGAACGACATAAAGTTTTCGTCCATGGTAAATTTGATGATCGCTTGGAATTTTTTCATGTACTTCTTTTGTAATGATAGGATATACAAGATTCGTGCAACAAAATTAAAAATGGCAATCTGACAATGAATTTAATCAATAAGTTTCGCAATTCGACCATTTGAGCCTGCCAAAAATACAGCAGACCCATTTTTGGCTTTTTGAACCACATGAAAGCCTTCTTTTGAGATTAACTCCCAATTTTTACCCCCATCTTTTGAAATGTCAACCCCCGAAGTACCACAGGTAATTAAAATATTTTCAGATATATATATTACACAAGACCGATATCCATGTGGTGCAGTTTCTGGTTGAGTAATCGTTAGTTCCTTACCTAAATTGATCAATACACAGTTTCCTGATACAATGGTATCCTTTGAAAAATCGCCACCTACCACTATGCCATTCCCATGATTCAATGCAATTGAATTGGCCCCTGTAGACTCTTTTCCCTGTGTAAGGGGCAGTTCTTTCCATATGTTTTGGTAAAAAATTTGAGATTTCATTCCTCCTGAAACAAAAACTATTTCTTTGCTTATCAGCTTTATATTGGTTCCGCTTGAAGCAAAGAATGCTTCGCCAGTATGCGTTGTTAAAGTATTAGGGTTTTGTTTGTATATGATTCTTTTCCAGGTATTCCCTTGATCATTGGTGGTTGATAAATATACTTTTTGGTCAATTGGATCACCTACCACAATTCCATTTTTGTTATCCGAAAAATCCATAGCATCTAAAAACATACCCTTCGTACTGTCTACCAAAACTGTCTTCCAGCTTTTACCTCCATCTATCGTTTTAAGAATAATAGCAGGTGCATCCACCCCCATAATGATGGCTGTATTGTTATCAAAAGCTTCAATATCTCTAAAGTCTCGCTTTTCAAATCCTGCCACTTTGATCCAGTCAAATGTCTTACCACCATTTGTAGATTTTGCTATCATTCCATTATTGCCACTGGCCCAAATTATCTTGTTGGTAACCACTGAAAGTCCACGAATACTAACTTTATTGCCGGATTCAAGTATTTCAATTGTAGGCGTCTGACCAATAGCAACAAAGGCATTTACCAAAATAAATAGTATGGAAAAGGTTTTTAATAAGCGCATAAGCATCATTTTTGCCAACTAAAAATAGGTTTCTTCTATAGAAACCAGAAATTAAAACATTTCCTATGATACCTTATTGGATGAGTCGCACACAATTGATGTTAGGAGATGAGCCAATAGAACAGCTGATGTCTAAAAACGTATTAGTAGTAGGTTTGGGTGGAGTTGGTGGAATTTGTGCAGAAATGATTGCCAGAGCTGGGGTTGGCAAAATGACCATTGTTGATGCAGATACGGTTGACCTTAGTAATACCAATCGGCAAATCCCTGCCTTACATTCTACCGCAGGAAAATTGAAAGCAGAAGTAATGGCCGAAAGAATTAGAGACATTAATCCTACTATCGAGCTTACTGTTTTAACTATTTATATCAAAGAAGAAGAAACGATCCAAATTCTTGAATCTCAAAATTATGATTACGCGGTAGATTGTATTGACACTTTATCACCCAAAGTATACTTCATTAAAGCCTGTATGGACCGAAAAATTCCAATCGTGAGTTCATTGGGTGCAGGTGGAAAACTAGATCCTTCACAAGTAATGATTACTGATATTTCAAAAACCCACGAATGTAATCTGGCTCGCTATGTTCGTAAAAAATTACATGCAATGGGAATTCAAAAAGGATTGACTGTTGTTTTCAGTCCTGAGAAAGTAGATCAATCAAGGGTTTTTGAAACTGAAAAAGCCTTCCCTAAAAAATCGATTATTGGTACCATCAGTTATATGCCAGCCATATTTGGATGTACTGTTGCAAGTGTGGTAATCAGAGGTCTAATAACTGGTTCAGAATATCAATACAGCAAATAAGCTGCAACTTCATGTTGCCATTCATTTGTGTTGGTAATTTTTATAATGGTGGCAAGAAATTGTTGAAGCGGTAAATTAAATAATGACTCGCTATTTGGCATTCCCAATAATTTATCTAAATGATTTTCGCCAGAGGGATTCACTTCAGTTGGATATTTGGCCCATTTAAAATCTTTAGAATACATTGATTTAATTAAATTAATTAAAAGCAATCCATTTGATACGGATTGAAAATAATTAAAATCCTGCATCATGAATTCTATTCCTTCACAGATTTCACCTTTATATTTTCCTTCAGAAGGTTCAAATGTAATAGGTGTTGCTTTTACATCTTCTAATCCAATTTGATTAAATAAATTGGCAATTATTTTCCCATTCATCCATGGAGCTCCTGCTATTCTAAATGCTTTTGCTGTTCCTCTTCCCTCACTGATATTGGTTGCTTCCAATACACATAAACCTGGATAGAATAACATACTTTCGAAATCTTGTATGGCAGGAGAAGTAGACACAAAAGCTGTTCCCCAATCAGGTTGAAAATTATCTCTATTCCAGTTCTTACATGTAATAATTTCTAAGTCAGCGCCTATTTTCATTTGATGATTAAAATAATTGGCCAATTCACCAAGCGTACAACTATGCCTGAGCGGAATTTTCCATCTTCCAATAAAAGAAGCGCATGAATCTTGTAACATGGGGCCTTCAGATAATTTCCTATTCCCCGAAATAGGATTTGGCCGATCCAGAAGAATGAGTTTTTTACCAAACCTGGCACATGCTTCCATTAAATAGGTCATCGACCATAAATAGGTATAACATCTGGCACCAATATCAGGGATATCAAAAAGTACAATGTCGATATTTTTCAGATCATCTGCAGTTGGGGCTAATTTTTTTCCATATAAACTAATAATAGGTAACCCCGTTAATGAATCAGAACCATCTGGAATTAATTTGCCATCCGCTGCATTTGTATCCAGGCCGTGTTCTGGTGAAAAGAGTAAATCCAATTGAAATCCCTGATCCTGTAATGCTTTTCTTGTGGGGATACCCGTATTGGTGGTTGCCGCATGATTTGTGAGTAATGCAATGCGCTGTTGTTTCCAGCTAATCGATTGTTTCAATAATTGATCAATACCAAATTCTATCATATCAGGTGGGTTCTTTTTCAAAATTTAAATCAATTTTCAACTGTTCAATCACATTAAAAATAATCGGGCATCTTTCGTAATGCATCAAGTGTGTGAAAATTCTTTTATTAAAGTCAGGCAGATGAAGTGCTGGAAATTCCCTGCATCCCTCAAATCTGTTCGTATAAATGGTACAGCTATTTGACTTTAAAAAATGACAGGGTATGGTATTCATGATCATTAATCCGCTGGATCCCTTTTCAAGGTATTGTTGATCAAATTGTTTTCGACTTTGTTCCAATGCTGTAGAAACCGTTTCGGCTTCTTCTTCTGTTACTACTATCATCAGGGTTTTACAGCAATTACCACATTGCTGGCAATCTATTATAGCGCTAATCTGATGATTTAATTCAAAGACTTTCTGGTCTAAACCCTCAATTTGATCAGTTTTCAAATAATGGAAGAAACGGTCATTCTCCTCAGACAGCTCTTTACTTTTGCTGGCAATGAGGTTTAAATCTGAAATAATATCGTGTTTTTTTGCCTTGATTTTGTAAAAATAGCTTTGAAATGCTAGAATGGGTGCAAAAAAGGGCAAATGTGAAAGTTTATCCACAATGTGCATCAATTTGTAGAAAAGTAAAATTTTGTGACGGTAGGAGGTGATTAGATTTGCGGGTTGTAGCCTCATTGGGTAGGCTAGTAATTTGGAAGTTAATATGGCAGTTGAAAAGAATTTATCAGAATATAACGAAGCGTCGATTCGCTCGCTGGATTGGAAGGAACATATCCGTTTACGTCCGGGTATGTATATCGGAAAGCTAGGGGATGGCTCTGCACCTGATGATGGGATATATGTCATGATCAAAGAAGTAATCGATAATTGCATCGATGAACATACGATGGGTTATGGTAAACAAGTAGAGTTAACGATAGAAAATAAGACCGTAACTATTCGCGATTATGGCAGAGGAATCCCTTTAGGAAAACTTGTGGATGTAGTGAGTAAGATTAATACAGGTGCCAAATATGATAGTAAGGCCTTTCAAAAAAGTGTGGGTTTGAATGGTGTGGGTACAAAAGCCGTGAATGCTTTAAGTCAGTATTTTAAAGTAATTGCATACAGAGATGGAAAAGAAAGAACAGCAGAATTTGAGAAAGGAGAACTGATCAAAGAACACAAAGAAGCCAAAACAACCGAGCCTAATGGAACAGAAGTTGTTTTTATTCCCGATGAAACTATATTTCGCAACTTCCACTATATACATGAATATTTAGATAATCAGCTTTGGAATTATTGCTATTTAAATGCGGGATTAGCCATGCATTTTAATGGTAAAAAATATGTGAGTAAAAATGGGTTACTCGATCTGTTACTTCGTAAAACCAATCCTGATGAATTGAGGTATCCCATCATTCATTTACAAGGAGAGGATATTGAATTGGCAATTTCTCATAATAGTGATTATGGAGAAGATATCTTTTCTTTTGTAAACGGACAGTTTACTACACAAGGTGGAACGCATCAGCAGGCTTTCAGAGAAAGTTATGTAAAAGTGATTCGAGACTTTTATAAAAAAGATTACGAGGCATCTGATATACGCACCAGTATTGTTGCGGCAGTTTCAGTAAGAGTGCAGGAACCTGTTTTTGAAAGTCAAACAAAAACTAAGTTAGGATCTCAGAATGTATATGAGGGCGGACCTTCCATGAAAAAATTCATTGAAGAATTTCTAGCTAAAGAATTAGATAATTTTCTTCATAGAAATCCAACAGTAGCTGAGTCATTAAGAAAAAGAATTGAACAAAACGAAAGGGAAAGAAAAGAGCTGGCGGGTATTAAGAAACTAGCAAACGAGCGTGCCAAGAAAGCTAATTTGCACAACAAAAAATTACGCGATTGCAGAGCACATTTAAACGACGAACCTCCCGTTAAAAATAGAGAAGAGTTTATTGCTACTCAAAACAACACTACGATTTTTATTACAGAAGGAGATAGTGCCAGTGGAAGCATCACAAAGTCGAGAAGTGTAGACACACAAGCAGTTTTTAGTTTACGCGGTAAACCTTTGAATTCTTTTGGGCTGACCAAAAAAGTGGTGTATGAAAATGAAGAGTTTAATCTACTGCAGCATGCTTTAAATATTGAAGAGGGACTTGATGGACTTCGATATAATAATGTAGTTATTGCTACTGATGCGGATGTTGATGGCATGCACATTCGCTTATTGATGATGACATTTTTCCTGCAATTCTTTCCTGATCTTGTAAAGAAAGGACATGTGTATATTTTAGAAACCCCTTTATTCAGAGTTAGAAACAAACAAGAAACTATTTACTGTTTTGATGATGAAGAACGTCAGGCGGCTGTAAATAAATTAGGTTCAAAACCTGAGATTACCCGATTTAAAGGGTTAGGAGAAATTTCACCTGAAGAATTTGGACGATTCATCGGACCTCAAATCAGGCTTCAACCCGTGATCTTAGAACAGGGTGATCATATTCAAAATTTGCTGGAATATTATATGGGAAAGAACACCATGGACAGGCAGGAGTTTATTATTAATAATTTGAAAGTTGAGTTGGATCTAGTTCACAACATCTAAGCGAGATTGAAATTGCTAAAGGAAACCGTTAACCCCTGCTTTCAAGCTGGGGAGATGATCTTGAATTTTAAAATACTTTTATGATACACGTTGTTTTTGATAGTAATAATATAACAGCTTTACAAAAAGCTATTGAGTTAGATGAAACTTTAGTTGGCGAGATTGTTGAAATAAAAGATGATTATGCCGTTGGACCCATTGTAGATATTTATGAGACTGAAGGTTATCAGGCTAGAAGAGATTGGTGGGCTGGTTTGTTGGAATTTTCTCCTTATCAGGATCAATTAAATATGGTGGACGATAAATTGGCGTTTCATCAATTATTAAGAACACTTGAAGAAAATCCGGAAGAAATAGTGTGGATATGGATGGGACAAAATGCACATGATGTTTGTGGCTATTTTTGGTTGATGAGTCAGTTAAAAGATCTGCAAGGAAGGATTCAGGTATTATATTTAAATAATCTTCCTTTTATAAATGAGAAAGGGAATATTTTTTATCCTATTTATCTTCACGAAATTCAGCCTAAAGAATTTTTAAAGGCAAAAAAATTAGCAAGGCCAATAACATTAAGTGAATTTGAAGTGGATCCGGATGAATGGAAAAAAACCTGTACTGAAAATGCAATGGTACGTTTCTTAGAAGGGGGTAAAAAAATTGTTGGCAAAGAGATTGACTTTTTTGATGCTGATATACTAAGTAACATTACCAATGAACAGCAAAAACTATCCCGTGTTTTATCAAATACACTGAATAGAATGAAAGTGAAAACAGGTGATGTTTTTATTGTGGCAAGAATAAGATCATTAGCGGCATCTGGGAAAGTAGAACTTACTGGTGATTGGCAAAAAAGCTGGAAAGAAATTTCTTTAAAAATTGCTGATATAACAATCAGTTTAACGGAATAATACTATGTTGAAAATCGAAAGCATACATCATATAGCAGTATTAACTTCTCCAGATTTATATCAGGAGTCAAAACGGTTTTATACCGAAATATTAGGATTTACAATTGTTTTGGAAACCTATCGGGAAACACGTAATTCCTATAAATTGGATTTAGCTTTAAATGGTCTTTATCAAATTGAATTATTTTCATTTCCTGATTATTTGGAGCGGGCTTGTTTCCCTGAATCAAAAGGATTAAGACATCTTGCCTTTGGAGTCAATGAAATATTACCTGCAAGTATTTGGCTAGCTGAAAATAAAGTTACCATTGAAGAGATTAGAACAGATACATTAACGGGCAAACAATTTTTGTTTTTTTATGATCCAAACGGCCAGCCGCTTGAATTATATCAGCTTTAAAATATAAATATGGTAGAAATTATACCACTTACAAAGATTGGAGAAGACGAAAGAGGAGCCACTCATATTTTTGAAACAGATAGAACAGGCGAGTTCATATTTTCTTTTAGAAAAGCAGGAAGTTTAAGTGGAAGACATTATCATAAAGGATTATCCCCCTATAAAAATCCTGAAAAAATCATACTAGTAAAAGGTGAAATAACTTTAAACTGGTACGATGTAAATACTAATAAAAAAGGTTCTGAAAAGATCATTGGCCCTTCCCAGGTTCATATTTACCCGGGTATCTGGCATGAAATAGTTGCAGTTACAGATTTTGTTGTTTTTGAATTGAATGCGCTGACAGATGGACAAGGCGATACGTTTCTTTTGGATTAAAGGATATTAAATTATGGCTAAAGAAAAATCGGATAATAGGGTTTACGAAAACGAAACTGGAGTTCAGGGTCAGTATAAGACCTGGTTTCTGGATTATGCTTCCTATGTTATTTTAGAAAGAGCAGTTCCTGCAATTGAAGATGGGTTAAAACCAGTTCAACGTAGGATTATGCATGCTATGAAAGAAATGGATGATGGCAGGTTTAACAAAGTTGCTAATATCATTGGTCAGAGTATGCAATATCACCCTCACGGTGATGCAAGTATTGGTGATGCATTGGTAAATCTTGGTCAAAAGGATTTACTCATTGAAACGCAAGGAAACTGGGGAGATGTAAGAACAGGTGATGAAGCTGCAGCAGCCAGGTATATCGAGGCTCGTTTATCAAAATTTGCTTTAGAAGTAGCATTTAATGCAAAAACAACTGAGTGGGCACTTAGTTATGATGGTAGAAAAAATGAACCGGTAACACTTCCCATGAAGTTTCCTTTACTGTTAGCTCAAGGTGCTGATGGTATTGCGGTTGGGTTATCTACTAAAATTCTTCCCCATAATTTCAACGAGTTAATAGATGCAAGTATTAAATATTTGAAGGGAAAGAAATTTGAATTATTTCCCGATTTCCAAACTGGCGGTATCATTGATATTGCGAATTATAATGGCGGAAAAAGAGGCGGGAAAGTTCGTGTACGAGCACATATTGAAGAACTGGATAAAAAGACCTTGGTTATTAAAGATGTTCCCTATGGTGTAACAACCACTCAATTAATGGAAAGCATCACAAAAGCAAATGATCAGGGTAAAATTAAAATTAAAAAAGTAATCGACGTAACAGCCAAAGATGTTGAAATACAAATTGATTTAGCTACAGGAATATCTCCAGATATAACCATTGATGCTTTATATGCTTTTACAGATTGTGAAGTAAGTATCTCCCCAAATGCTTGTGTAATTATTGCAGATAAACCCCATTTTCTGGGCGTACAGGAACTTCTCACCGTTTCAGCAGAGAATACTAAAAGAATACTAAATAGGGAACTGGAGATTAAACTCAGTGAACTTGAAGATAAATGGCATTACACTTCGCTTGAAAAAATCTTCTTTGAAGAAAAGATATATAAAGAATTAGAACAAAAACACGAGAGTTGGGAAAAAGTAATTGAAGCTATTGATAAAGCATTCAACCCTTTTAAGAAAAGACTAAAACGTGAAATTCATAGAGAAGATATTTTAAAGCTAACTGAAAAGCCTGTTCGTAGGATTTATCGATTAGACATTAACGAGTTAAACGAACAGATTAAATCGATTGAAGCTGATATGCATCAGGTGAAATACGATCTAGAACATTTAACAGATTTTGCAGTAGCCTATTTCGAAAATTTGCAAAAAAAATATGGGAAGGGTCGTGATAGAAAAACTGAAATTAGAGAATTTGATACGATTCAAGTAAAACAGGTTGCTATTGCAAATACAAAAGTGTATTTAAATAGAGAAGAGGGGTTTGTGGGAACTAGTTTAAAGAAAGATGAGTTTCTTGCTGATTGCTCTGATTATGATGATATCATTTGTTTTACCAAATCAGGTAAAATGAAAGTGGTTAAAGTTTCTGATAAAGTTTTTATTGGGAAAGACATTATTTATGCCGCTGTTTTTCAAAAAAATGATGAAAGAACCACTTACAATATGATTTATGTGGATGGGGTTACTGGGGTGAGTTATGGTAAAAGATTCAATGTAACAGGTATTACAAGAGACAAAGAATACGATTTAACGAAAGGGTCGGAAAAAAGTAGGGTTCATTATTTTACTGCCAATTTAAATGGAGAGGCAGAAGTAGTAAAAGTAGTTTTGAGTCCTAATTGTACCGCACGTACCAAAGAGCTGGATTACTTTTTTGAAGAAATTGAAATTAAGGGTAGGGCTAGTATGGGTAATCAGGTTACAAAATATCCTATTAAAACGGCGAAATTAAAAGAAGCTGGGAAAAGTACACTCGCTGGTAGAAAATTATGGTTCGACGATAAATTTGGGCGCTTAAATACGGATTCAAAAGGCCAATATTTGGGAAGTTTTGAAGATGAGAAATTGATTGTAATCTATCAGGATGGAAACTATGAATTAACGGATACTGAATTACAGCAGAGGTTTGATCCGGAGAAAATTTTATTAGTTGAAAAGTTTGATCCAGAAAAAGTAATTACGGCAGTGTATCTTGATCATGATAAACAACAGTTTAATATCAAACGATTTAAAGTGGAAACAACCACACTGAAAAATAAGTTTTTATTTATTAAAGATGGGGATGGGAATAGATTAGAAGCAGTAAGCACAGATCCAGTACCTATTTTAATTGTTCAATCTGGGAAAGGCACCATGATACGTAAAGCTAAATTCAAAGTTGTAAATATGGTAGAAGTGATGGGTTGGAAAGCTGTGGGAAGTAAACTAACCGATTTTAGTAAAACTATTGAAATGAGTTGGGAACAACACCATAAAGACGAACAAGCGCAACCTGAATTGTTTGAATAAAATAAAAAAGACTACACTTCGGTTTAGTCTTTTTTATTTTCTCTATTTGTCTTTAATTGAATGATTGCATTTTTATTGAAATCACTATTCAGAATTACTTCATATTTCTTAGTCCCATCTCTGATAATTAAAGCTGCAGTATTTGGTGGAATCAAGCCAAGGTTTTCTGCAAACATTCCTAGTTCATTAAAATCTAGACTTTGATCTAATTGAATAGTAACTTTTACAGACCGATGCGTTAACATGGTCTTAGGTAAAATTAGTTTGCCATTTAATAATAATGAAACTGAATCATAATCAATGGTTCCATTATCATATACCTCAAGCTGTATAGTTGAATTATCAACCTCTATAATTTTTGTATAATCTTTCTTTCTATTATTAAAAGCTTTTTCAGTTATTACAGCAACTAGAATTATATTTTTTTCAGTAAAAATAGTAGGCTTAGGAATTTCATTTTTAATAAATTCTTTATTTGATTCGCTACTTAAATTTGTTAAGGAACTTGTTGGGGTTTTTATACTTTCTTCCTGAATGATTGGGGGTATAACCTTAGTTTTATTTTTTTTATTTGTGGCCAGTTCAGGATCTTTTAGCATTCGATAATTAATTACTGGCATCAAAAAATTATCATCTGATGCTCTGGTTAATGAACCATTTAAGACAGATTCTGTTTTGGCCACCCTTAATTCAAATACTCCAATTACTTCACACATCACTGCTTTTTTTGTACTATGTGACCGGAAGTAGATAACAGGAAATTTATGGATAATCAATAACCTTGTTTTCTTATTGTAACTACATTTAATTACATTTTTAAATAAACTATCCCGGAAGTAATAATTGAATTCTCCTTTTATAATATTTCCATCTTCTTTTAAATTCAATTCGGTTAAATAGTTCTCCGTATTCCCATCCATTTGAATATGACCTACACCAAACCAGCTGCCTTTAACAGATTGTGCTTTAGTTGGGCACACTGCAATGCAAAGTATGATGAATACAATCAGGGGTTTCATGGAGGGCATCACACAAAATTATTGATTAGTAGTCATAATATAGCTTTGAATTAAGTTGAAATTGGCAAATTTTCATCATCTATTGAAACAATCGTAGCTTCGCAACCGTAATTGAGAAAGAATGAATAAAATTAAGGTTGGTGATTACAATATTTTAAAAGTAATACGTAAGGTTGCTTTTGGCTTTTATCTTGATGATAGTGAGGAAGGGATTCTATTGCCTATTCGATTTGCACCTCCTGATTTGCAAATTGACGATGAACTAAAAGTTTTCATTTACCATGATTCAGATAATCGTTTAATTGCAACTACTCAAATACCTTATGCAATTGTAGGTGATATAGTAAAATTGAAAGTGGTAGAAGTTACACGTCAGGGAGCTTTTTTGGACTGGGGTTTAATGAAGGATCTATTTGTTCCGGTTTCAAAACAATTGGGCGGCATGCGCCTTGGGGCTGAATATCTTGTGAAACTTTATTTAGATGAACAGACGGGAAGAGTTGCGGCTACTGAAAAAATTGATTTTCTGTTAAGTAACGAAGAGCTTACTGTAAAAGAAAAAGAAATCGTTTCACTCATTGTATATCGCCAAACTGATTTAGGGTATGCTATGATTATTAATAACCAGCATATTGGTTTATTACATAGCAACGAAATTTACAGAGAAATGGTAATTGGTGAAAAGTTGGAAGGCTTTATAAAATCAATTCGTCCTGACAATAAAATTGATGTTGTTATTGGTAAGCCTGGTTTTCAAAAAGTGGAGGATGAAACTGCTAAAATTTTAAGACTGCTAGCTGAAAATGATGGATACTTACCCTATCACGATAAATCAGACCCTGAAGATATTTATGCTTTTTTTGGAATGAGCAAAAAGGTATTTAAAATGACTACAGGGATGCTTTACAAACAACAAAAAATCGTCTTTACCAAAACCGGGATTCAGTTAGTTGTTTCTGATTAATTTTTAAAATCCTAATCTTTAGTAAAATTTAAAACCTACCACTGCATTAGGTTCTTAATGTAAGCTGTAATTTCTTTTGCCATTTTTTGATGCTCGATTGCATTCGGATGCCAATCACTTCCATTGGGAGTGAAATTGCTAAATTCAAAATAGTAAATATTAGTCAGGTTAATTTTATTAACAACACTATGAATCATTTTTTGAAATAATATCCATTTATCGCCTCCTGGATTAGGCCCTGCTACACAAACTATTTTTGAATTCGGATAATAGTCTCTAATCTTTCTAATGAATCGTTGATAGGTTGCAATAAACATTTCTGAGTCAACTTCAACGGATAGATCATTCGTACCTAATTCTATTACCACTAGCTGGGGTTGATAAGCAGCATAATTCCATGTTGCCTTACTGTTTTGAATAATTTCATCAAATAGTAGGGGTTGTGTAAAATTTTTGGTTCCACCATAGCCTTGTAACATCCCAATACCAGACCTGCATACAGCTGTATATTCAGCTTGTAAATTTCTTGCTGTTATAGCTCCATAACTGATATAATTGTCCTCCGTGTCGTAACTAAAATGTTCATCATGGCTTTTCCCATAAATGCCATAACCACAAGTATAAGAATCTCCAATGAATTCAATTTTTCGATCCTGAATAGTAGGTCTAAATATATTGGCATCCTGATTAATTTGGAATCCTTTAAAAATACTGTTACCAGTACTCCATTCCGTATTTCTAATAATTTCCAAATGATGTTTATTTTCCGACAAGTTTTCTGCAATTGTATAAATGGAATCTATTGGATTTGTTTTTAAGATATGTACCTGATTGTCTACAAGAATTGTAAAATAGTTGGGCGATTGTTCCTTCAAAATGATACTAATAGTTTTACCACTAAAAATGGTTCTTATGGTAGATCCCGAGTACATGAAAGTTACCTTATTGGGTTCACTGAAATCAAATCTCCCAATAAAAACAATATTTGAAGAATTCGAAGGGATGAATTTTGTCTGGGCAGTAAGGTTATAAAAACTGAATAAGAAAAATATATATATACTATACTTCATGCCGCTTAATTTAGAAATAAAATAAATGTAAGAAATTTACATATTATTGCATCCAATTACTTAACTAATCTTATTATGATTATGATAAGAATGGATCAGTTGTTAATTAATAAGTTGCGTTTAATCCAGTTTGATTTAAGACAATGAATAGAATATTGATCTTGTTTTTTTTGTTTATAAGTCCCTTAAATCTGCTTTTTGCAGAAAACAGTAGTTTCCCTACATCTGAAAAAGCAGGGAATCCCATCCATTTTGAAATCATTTCTGCACAAAAAAATGGACAATTTTCTACAGCCCATCCCACAACATATCAATTAAGCATATCAAATAAGTCTAAGCAGAACCAAGAAGGTGTCTTGAAATATGAGGTTAGGTTTAATGATATTGAAGTGCTTACAAAATCTTATGATATAAAAATTGCTGCAGGGGGTTCTTTAAAGTCGAATTTGGTAATTCCGGTCGAATATTCGGGAAACTATGATGTGAACTTTCATTTAGAACTGATTAATTATAGCGAAACCATCAAGGAGTCGTTTAGTTATGAAGGAGAAAAGGGCTCTATGGAAACGGCATTTAAAAATGGGTACAATTCTAAGAATAAAAATAAACTGCTCAATAATATCAGTGTCAATGATGTAAGTACCTCTTCTCATATGCCCATCATTGAACCAGAACCAGTGGAAGGTGAAATTGTTACCACAGTTAAACCATCTTCTGAAGATGGTACTTATAATACTGCTGATAAAATAATGTATGATGTGGATTTAAAAAGCACTTACGATATTGCACAAACAGGAGAGTTGAGTTATCAAATTTTGGACGACAAAGGGAAGGTCGTATTTGAACAAAGAAAACCGCTAAAATTAAAAAGAAAAGGGACGGAATCAATTACTTTAAAGTTGCCTAATCCAGCAAGTGCCGGCGTTTATAAAATGCGTTTATGTTTGAATTTGAGTGCTTATGATGATACTACGCTTTATGCTTTTGGATATAATATTGCGGATATCAAAACCCCGTATCATCGACCGCCAGATTTTGATGCTTTTTGGAACTCCACTTTGGAGGAATTAGCTTCTATAGATCCTGAGTATAAAATTACCCCTTCGGATGAATATACTGATGCTGAATTTGATGTGTATCGTGTTGATATGAAGTCGTATCAAAGCATTCCCATTTATGGATGGTTATCGATACCCAAAGCAAAAGGAAAATATCCACTGATTGTGGGTTATGGTGCTTATTTAAGAACGATAACCCCCGAATTTTTTCATAATTATGCTTGCTTCATGCTCAATGTGCGGGGGGTAGATCCTGTGGTGATGGATATGATTAATCCAGAGAAGAAGCAACTTTTTGTGGTGGGGATTGAAAGCAAAGAAACATATGTTTACCGTGGTATATATATGGATTGTATCAGGGCCATGGATTTTTTAGTTTCCCATGCGCGGGAATTTAATTTTGATATGGATAGAGTAGCCGTCTATGGGGGCAGTCAGGGAGGCACTTTAGCACTAGTAACTGCTGCCTTATTGAAAAAAAGGATTAATACAGTATCTGCAGATTCACCTGTATATTGCGATTTTTATAATACACTTGATATTATAGCAACTGAAAAAGATCCATGCTATATACTGAAGGATCTTAATAATTTGCCTGAATATCATCCAGCCTATTCAAGGGAAACGGTACTTCAAACTTTAAGTTATTATGAAGTGCAAAATTTTATCCCTGCCATTGAGTGTTCTGTTTTGATCGGTACAGGACTCATGGATATGATTGCTCCTCCAACTACTGTGATTGCTGCATTTAATAAAATGAAAAAATCAGTGATTGCTAAAAGCGAATTATATACCTATCCAACATATACTCACGAAGTTCCTACTAAACATTATTTTATTAGAGGTAATTGGTTCGATGAAGAACTTACTCCAAGAAGATCAAAATTCGGACTAGGTATATTCAATAAATAATTTGCCATTTTAAAGCAGTGCTGCGTATAGTACCTCAACTGGATGCAAAGCCTTTATTCCTGTACCATCCTTTATCTGATGACGACAACTTGTGCCAGGTGCAGCAATGATCACATCATTAGCTTGTTTTCGGATGGTAGGAAACAGTACTAATTCTCCTATTTGTTGAGAAAGCTCAAAATGTTCTTTTTCATATCCAAAGGATCCGGCCATACCACAGCATCCAGAAGGAATAATTTCAACTGAATAGTTTATGGGAAGTGATAAAACGGAGACAGATGATTGAATATTGCTAATTGCTTTTTGTTGACAATGACCGTGTAATTGAATGAACTTTTTGTCAGCAACAAATAAGCTTGAATCAATGTGTTTTTTAGCTATTTCTTCTGCTAAAAATTCATCAATCAATTTTACGTTTTTTGAAAGGGCTTTCGCATCATTAAACAAATGATCATCCACTAAATCAATGTATTCATCTCTAAATGTAAGTATGGCTGATGGTTCAACACCTATAAGAGGAGTATCTTCTGAAATGATATCTTTAAGAAGGGATACGTTTTTATTCGCAATTTTTTTAGCATCACGAAGCAACCCTTTTGATAAGCTAGCTCTGCCACTTTCAACATGTGAAGGAATAATTACTTCGTAGCCCAATTGCTCCAATAACAATATTGATTTGATTCCAATATTAGTGTCGTTGTAATTGGTAAATTCATCGCAAAACAGATACACCCTTCCATTATAATTTTTATTTGTAGCTTTTTTATTTTTACCATACCACTTCATCAAAGTAGTTGGGTGTAAAGTTGGCATAGAACGGGTTTCTGCAAAACCAACAGTTTTTTTAATAAGGCTGGATAAGAAATTATTTGTTACAAAATAATTGTAAAGATTCGGAACCAGAGATCCCAATTTAGAGATAGCACCAAAATTTGCAATGAGTCTGGATCTTAACGGTACACCATTTGTATCATAATACTGTTGTAAAAATTCTGCCTTAAGTTTTGCAACATCCACATTGGAAGGGCATTCAGACTTACAACCCTTACAGCTCAAACATAAATCCATTACTTCATAAATTTCTTTATGATCAAAACGATTTATTTTATCAGAATGGGTTAAAAATTCTCTTAAAATATTTGCCCTTGCCCTAGTTGTATTTTTTTCGTCTCTGGTAGCCATAAAAGAAGGGCACATGGTACCCCCAGACATTTCGGTTTTTCTGCAATCTCCAGACCCATTACATTGTTCTGCATGTTGCAACACATCCTGATCATGGTATCTGAAAATAGTATTGAACGTGGGTGTTTTCTGCCCCGGTTCATAGCGCAACATCGTGTTCATAGATGGTGTGTCAACTATTTTATTGGGATTAAAAAGGTGTTGTGGATCCCAGATATTTTTTACCTGTTTTAAAAGCTGATAGTTTTTTTTACCAACCATCTGCTCAATAAATTCACCTCTTAATCTACCATCACCATGTTCACCACTAAGGGAACCATTGTATTTTTTTACCAGTGTAGCGATTTCTTCTGCGATGGTTCTGAAAAGTCGATTCCCCTCTTCAGTTTTTAAATTGATAATAGGTCTTAAATGAATTTCGCCGGATCCTGCGTGTGCATAATGCACAGAATATAATTGATGCTTCTTTAAAATCTCATTAAAGTCTCTGATATATGCTGGAAGATCATGTACATCTACAGCAGTGTCTTCAATAACAGGAACTGCTTTTGCATCACCAGGCAGATTACTTAACAAACCCAATCCCGCTTTTCTTAGTGTCCATATTTTTTTGCTATCTGCTCCAAATAGGAGTGGAAAGTGGTAGCCCAAACCTGCGGCACGCATATCTTTCTCTACATTTTTTGCAATTTCAATTACTTCTTCTTTTGTATTTCTTGCAAACTCAATCACAAGAATAGCACCTGGATCGCCCTGAACAAAAAAACGATTTTTGTTTTGTTCTATATTATCTTTTGTGCATTCCAGAATATAATGGTCAATCAATTCACTTGCAGAGGGATTGTATTGTAAGGCAATTAAATTTGCACGGAGTGATTCATCAATGGTATTAAAATGAACACAAAGTAAACCTTGTTCTTTTGGAGGTAGGGGTATTAGGTTTAATTTTATTTCAGTTATAAAAGCTAATGTTCCTTCTGAACCTGCAATCAGTTTACAGAAATTAAAATTTGGTTCACCTGCTGTAAATGGTGCAGAATCTAATAAAACATCAATTGCGTATCCCGTATTTCTTCTTTCAACTGATTTTTTAGGGAACTCTTTTCTTATTTCAACCTGATTATCATAATTGCTTAGGATCGATCTGATATTCCGATAAATAAAAGCTTCCAAATTTGTTCCCTCGCATTTCTCATGAAATGCATCAAGATTAAGCTCATTAAAAACAGCTTCAGATCCATCACTAAGAATAGCTTTGATTTCTAGTAAATGTTCTCTGACACTTCGATAAATGATAGAGTTACTGCCACAAGAATTATTACCAACCATTCCACCAATCATGGCCCTATTGGCAGTGGATGTTTCTGGACCAAAAAATAAACCATAAGGTTTCAAAAACATGTTTAACTCATCACGTATTACACCTGGTTGAACGCTAACCCAATGTTCCTTTTCGTTTATTTCTAGGATCTTAGTGAAATGCTTCGACACGTCAACAATAATACCATTTCCAACAACCTGACCAGCTAAAGAAGTTCCGGCAGTTCTTGGAATAAGTGAAGTTTGATTATTAGCGGCAAAACGAATCAGTTCTTTAATTCCCCGGGTTGTTTTAGGAATAGCAACTGCAAGCGGCATTTCGCGGTAAGCAGATGCATCTGTAGCGTATAAAGTACGCATAGTAGTGTCAAAATAGAATTCACCATCAAAATCCTGACTAAACTGTTTTAAAAGCTCCTGCATTGCTTGTTTTTTCCTTGTAAACGATTGAATCACGCGAATTTACAGCTTTCCTCTTATGCTAGATTTAAATACTAATGAAAAGGATAAGTAATACTAAATCGGCATAATTACGCCGAAATATTTATACTAAATACAGATTAGTTGGTATTTCTACCGAGCTGTAAGTATTGCACTTTTACAATGCTTAAAGAGATACTAAACCAACTAAAACTAACGTATGGAATTCGAGATATATGGATCAATTATCGCATTAGCAGTCATTTTATTTTACTTGCATCCTGCGAAAAAATTATATAGAGACTAATTACTGATTAGTAAATAATATTCATTAGCTCCCAAACAAAATGGTTTGCTTTAAAAAGAGGGATCATTTATAGAACGTTTAATCTGTAGCCTTAAGAGAAGCCCCTAATTTTTAGGGGTTTCTTTATTTAGGCAAAGCCTGGTACTTCAACTTTTAATTAACTCATTTCTTTTAAAGCGTTGACTAGCACATCAAGTTCTTTTGTTAATGTAAATACATTTGGAGTAATTCTGCATCCGTGTACATTGGCACCATCAATTGCAACGGTATATATTTGATACTTCTTTAAAAGGGTTTCTGCCAGCAAACCAGGCTTCATTCCTTCAATGCCTACATTAGCAATAGCGCAGGATCTTTCAGGTTGAACTGGGGTATTTACTATTATTTTACCGATTCCTCTAACTTTTGTAGTCCAATATTGCTGTAAATAACGAAGACGAGCTTCTTTTTTTTCAGCCCCTAATTTTAAATAATAGTCAATGGAATCAGATATTGCTAAATCGGTATGTACTGGATGGGTACCAATATGATTTAAACGACCAATTGATTCCAGTGTATCATTTTCTGCAAGTAATGGCCAAATCTTTTTTACTTTTTCTTTACGAACATATAAAATCCCAGAACCCAAAGGTACACTAAGCCATTTATGTAAACTTGCTCCATAATAATCGCAGTGTAAGTCGGGGATATTAAATTGAATATGCGCAAATGCGTGAGCACCATCTACCATTACTTCTACGCCCTTGCTATGCGCCATATCACAGATCTTTTGAACTGGTAAAATTTGTCCCGTAATATTTACCATCTGTGGAATCATCAATAGTTTTGTTTTTGATGTAATGGCATTTGCATACATCTGTACAATCTCATCATCGCTTTGAGGATGATTCGGTATTGATAATACTTTATTAACGATGCCAAACCGTTTAGCCGATTGTTTAAACATCTCTAACATAGAACCATAATCCTGTTCAGCCATGATTGCTTCATCGCCAACCTGCCATGGGAACCCTCCAATGATCATATCTAATGACTCAGTAGTATTTCGCGTTAAAATCAATTCATCAGCACTACATCCTGCAATATTTGCAAGTTTAGTTACCATGCTTTTTTTATTGTCGAATTGCACGGTTCTCATATAGTAAGATCCCTGATAATTTACTTCTCTCACATGTTCGATGAATTTTTCAAGAATCGGCTGGGGCAGAATATTATAATATCCATTTTCGAGATTAATGTACGCTGGTTTTAGTTGATAATGACTTCTGATGGCAGACCAGAAATCTTCGTCTGTTGCTAATTCTTTAGCAGATTTGTTTTCGATTGATTTAATCAATGATTGAAGTGAGTCTGATTTAAATGAGGAGCCAATTCCTACCAAGGCTAGGCCTTTTAAAAAACTTCTTTTGTCCATATAGTAAGTGTAAACTGATGAATAAATGATAGATTCAATTTTGAATATCGGAAATTTACATCGAAATAGAGACTCTTTCTTTTATTGTAAAATATGCTATATGCAAACCTGGATTATTTATGCACTTTTATCTGCATTTTTTGCAGCATTAACAGCCATTTTTGGAAAACTAGGTTTGAAGTCAATTGATTCAGACCTGGCAACAGCCATTCGTACCTTCTTTGTGTTAGTCATTACATGTGGATTTGTTTTTTTTCGGAGTAAAGCGGATGGTATTTATCATTTATCCAAGCAAAATTGGTTGATGCTAATTTTATCAGCAATGGCCACAGGTTTATCCTGGTTATTCTATTATCGGGCGATGCAAATAGGCAAGGTTTCGGAAGTGAATATCATTGATAAAACCAGTATTGTAATTACATTGGTACTTGCATTTATATTTTTAAAAGAGCCATTAACCCCGAAGATTCTACTAAGTGCAGGGTTGATATTTGCCGGAATGATTGTTATGGTTTGGAAATAAGATTAAGTTTGTATGATGCAAGTGTTCAATACGAATAGCAAAATAATAATTACCTGTCATAAATGGTTATCTCCAGCACTTAGTAAAGAAGTAAAGGAATTAGGTTTTGAAATTGATAGGATATTTCAAACAGGGGTAGAATTAACGGGAACATTGATTGATTGTATCAAATTGAACCTGCATTTGAGATGTGCCAGCCAGGTAATGTACTCTCTAAAAAGCTTCATTTGCAATGATCCTGATGAGTTATATAAAAATTTGGTGACCTTAGAATGGGAAAAATTGATACAGGCGGATGGATATTTTTCTGTAACCAGTAATGTGTTTCATACTACCATACAAACCAACCTCTTTGCTAATCTTCGAGTAAAAGATGCTATTGTAGATAGGATGCGTGAGACAACCAATTCACGACCTAGTTCAGGATCAGAATTAACTGGTGCTGTAGTATATCTGTTCTGGAAACATGAGGAAGCTGAGGTGTTTTTAGATACTTCAGGAGAAACGCTTGCCAAGCATGGGTATCGAAAGTTACCTGGGAAAGCCCCGATGTTAGAAGCTTTAGCAGCTGCCACCATTCTTTCCACTAAATGGAACAAAAAGGCACCATTTATCAATCCTATGTGTGGTTCAGGAACTTTGGCGATAGAGGCAGCATTAATTGCTACCAATCGTGTTCCGGGACTTTTAAGAACTAATTATGCTTTTATGCATATCAAAGGTTATGTACAAGAATACTATTTAAAGTTTCGGAATCAACTGGAAGCTCAAATTCATATCCCCGAAGGCTTGAAAATTATCGCATCCGATTTAAGTGATAAAGCAATATCCATTGCTAAAATAAATGCTGCGGTAGCTGGGGTAGAAGATTTAATTGAATTTGAAGTTTGCGATTTCGCATCCACCAGTATACCCATCACTGAAGGGGCTGTAATTATGTTTAACCCGGAATATGGGGAAAGATTAGGGGATGAAATTGAATTAAATGCTACCTATGCCCGTATGGGAGATTTTCTGAAGAATCAATGTAAAGGATATACAGGCTATATTTTTACCGGTAACCTTGATCTGGCAAAGAAAATCCGCCTTAAACCAAGTCGCAGAATTGAGTTTTATAATGCAACTATAGATTGTAGATTATTAGAGTACGAGTTATATGCGGGTACAAGACGAACAGATAAAATTGAGATGGCTGGTTCATAGTATGTATTCCATCTATTTGTAAACCAATTATTTAATACAAATTAGTATTGATTTTTTTTGTAAATCGTGAATTATTGTCGTAACTTTTATTAACAAAACTTTAAGTTATGCATCAATATCACATTGTTTCCAAAATCGCCATCTATTTGCTTGCGGTGGTGATGATTGTTTTTGGAGTTTTTTATTTTATTAATCCCAGAGATTTGGTTGTTTTTATTCCATCCTATGTCCCCGGGGGCATCATGTTTGCTTATTTTGTTGGTACAGCCTTTATTCTGGTAGGAATCTCTTTTTTAACCAATCAGATGGTAAAGGTCTTTGGCTATGCATTAGCTATTTTATTATTTCTTTTTGTATTGTTAATTCACCTGCCCAATTGGCTGAATGCCGGGGAAAAGGAAATGAAAATGCTAGCTTTTATTAATCTGTTGAAAGACACAGCTATCGCAGCATTTGCATTGCATATTGCTGCTGGAGCGCACCACCAGCATTTACATTTAGAAGATAGCGATTAGATCTTTCCAAAGATTTTATTAAGGGGTGTAAATTACATCCCTTAATATTTTAATACCTGAAGAAAAATTGTTTAGGTAGTATTTCAACATGCACAGATTTAGCGCTAAGCAGTTCACCATCAACTTGTATCGGTAATTCATTTTTTGTTTCAATGTGGAATATTTTACCTCTTCTGCTTATTGTAAATGGGAGAGAGGTATGCTTACCTGATTTAAGAACTGGAAGATATCTTAGTCTTTGTAGAATCGATAAATTTTTACACAGAAAAAGATCCAATTCTCCATCATCGATTGCTGCATCAGGTGTTATCATAAACCCACCACCCGCTCTTGAAGAGTTATTGATGATGACCAGTAAAAATTTATCTTTCCATTTCTCTTCATCTACACTTATTTGAAATTCTTTTTCACGAAAACTTAGAATTTTTACTAATACGGCTAACATGTATCCAATATGGCCACCGAGGAATCGAATGGCATTCATCGATTTCAAAATCTCACCATCAAAACCAATTCCAAAACTATTGATAAAAAGTGTGTCATTACATTTACCCACATCTATTGCTTTGGGGTCTGACTGTAATATTTTTTCAAATATGGCTTTATTGGAAGCGTCACCATATAATTTCCATGAAAAATCATTTCCGGTTCCCGTTTTAAATAAGGCAATCGGAGTTTTGCAATTTGGAAATTGGTTGATAAAATAATTAATACTTCCGTCTCCTCCCATGATCCATATATCGGAAAAAGAATCAAAGTTTTCTGGCCAGTTATTATGGAAAACAACAAATGGGATTTGCTTTTGAATCAGTTCTTTTTCTAACCAAACAATTAATTTTAGTGAATCTCCATTACCAGCAAGTGGGTTAGCTAAAATGGCTATTGAAGTAATTAATTGTTTAGTTGAAATATCAGTCATTAAGTTGATTTAGGTATCGTAAAGCTCATCGTTGTTCCTTTATTCAGTTCGCTTTTTATTTGTATACGGCCTCCATTAATTTCAATGAATTCTTTTGTGAGTAACAGACCTAATCCAATTCCTTTTTCACCAAGTGTACCAACTGCACTCTTCATGGTAGTATTATTCAAAATATTATTAACCTGTTCTTCCGTAAGTCCAGTTCCTTCATCAATTACATTTAGTTCAATAAAATCGCCGGTATCAATTAGATTAAATTGAATGATTGAATTTTGTTTTGAAAACTTGATGGCATTACTAGTAAAGTTTCTAAGAATAATATCCATATGATTTTTATCGATAAATACCATTGAGGAGTGGCAATTATTAATCAACTTAATATTTTTTTTGAGTGCTATGTCTTCAAAAAAGTGAATATTTTTCTCTACTGATTCATAAACATCAAGGAATACTTTATTTACTTTAATGCCTTTTAATTGAGAGGAGGACCAGTTTAATAAGCTTTCTAATGTGTTTACTAAATTAGACGTGTTTTTAATAATATTAGTCATTTGATTTTCTAAGGTGCTAAAGGGTAATTTTTTATCACCTACCGCTTTGAAAATAAGTTGTAAATTTCTTGAAGGCCCAAGAAGATCATGACTAATGATTGAAAATAATTTGTCTTTATCAGTATTGATCTTTTCTAATTCCTGGTTTTGTTTATTAATAATTATATTTTTTTCTACTAATGATTTATTTACAAATTGCAATCTTCGATAAAAGAATATATAAATTATCAGTACACCAATAATGGCAATAATAATGAATTGAAAATAAAAATAAACTACTTTTTTATTTTCAATTTCTTCTTTTAACTCATTGATTTTATTCAAGTTCCTATCTATCTCATCTCTTTGAATGATATTCTTTATTTGGTGTTCTTTATCACTATTTGCCTTAGCAATTTGAAGTTCAATTGTTTTTGCGTAGAATTTACTGGCATTATTAAAGTCTTTATTGGTATAATATCTATTTGCTAAAGATGTATATATCTCTATACGCTGTAATAGAAATGTTTTTTCAAGAGATGGATTTGAATCTAAGATTTGCTTTAATAAACTATAGGAACTATCAAGGTATAAATTAGCTAAGTCCGTTTTATTTTGTTTTGTATAAATTTCAGTGAGTTCGGTGTAAGAGTTCAAAGCACTCTCATTCTGTAAAAATTTTAAACTGACCTTTATATCTTCATTTAAAAAGGCGATTGCTTTTTCAAAATTGCCTTGCCTATAATAGATATCGCCAATATTTCCCTTCGTAATTCCAATCCATTCAGTGTTCCTTTTTGAAATACTGCTATCTAGTGTTATTTTTAATTTTTTATAAGCAGATTCCAGATCGTTTTTTTCAATATCAATTAATGCTGATATTGTCATTGCATTCAATAAATAATTTGTTTGATAATCTTTTTCAAAAGCCTCTGTTCCAGTTTTTAGAAATAGGTTGCAATATTTGCTGGCATTGGAATAATCTTTTACATGAAAATATAGGAGTGTATAAAAATAATATAATTGATTTTGGGTTATATTTTTATTAAAACTTTTGTTTGATTCTAGATTGATTGCGAAAATGTCAAATTCGGTTTCTAAATCTTTAATTTTAGAAACATTCTCTATAAATAAAAATAGATCATGAAATTGCATTTGAGAAAACTCACTCTGGGCTGCAGCTTGTAATAAGATATTGGCATTCGCTAAAAATGATTCTTTAGAACTTCTTTTGATGAATCCTTCAATTTTTTCATTTATAATTTTCGCACTTGTTATGGAAGAACTTGTTGTAATCTGTTTTTGCCAGTAATAAGTACTGTCGGATTGACTCAATACTTTTTGATGCAGTGATAAAATCAATAAGGTTATTGGAATGGCTTTGGCAATCTTTCTTAAGAGAACAAATTTCATATCGCAAGATGGTTCTAATGGGAAATTAATTCATTTTTTGCATAAAAAAAGAGGCAATCCTTACGGAATGCCTCTTGTGCCCAGAACAGGAATCGAACCTGCACTACCTTGCGATAACCAGATTTTGAGTCTAGCGCGTCTACCAATTCCGCCATCTGGGCTTTTCAGCTCAAAGCATTCTTGAAGTTTGCTAAGACAAGGTATAGAAATTAGCCTTTGCTAATCAATCCGCTTTCAACGGGCTGCAATATTACGGTAACATTATAACTCAACCAAAATCCTATCTAAATATTTTTTCTGATAATAGTACTCCTTTACTTGCAACAACTCTTTTTCGGAAGAAATACCTTCTTGATAATTTGTAATAATTGTTTTAACAGGTTCATATATGGTATTTTGTAATGATTCTATTTGTGATCTGATACTATCTTTTGCTTCTTGATCTGCGGCATCCATTAAAAATTCATTGATATCCATTACTTCCATTAAAAACTGGGGGGATAACTGATACTTTTCTTCTTCCTGTAGTAAGCCTTTCTCCATTAAGATATATTTAATCAAGTCGTTTTCATTATTAAATACTTGATATGCCTTATTCACCTGAGCTGAAATAGCCAAAACATGCTCTTTTTCCTCAGTTGTACCACGTACAAAAAAATCGGGGTGAAATTCTCTACTCAATTGATAAAACCTTTTTTTTACCAATGAAGTATCGGGTTTAAAGGAAATCGGTATTTGGTATAATTCAAAGTGATTCATATATAAATCGGGCGTATAATTAAAAGTAAAGGCTTTAAAATAACCTAACTTGCCATGCAAATCTAACACAATGCTCGTCATAGGACTTATTAGAGAGGGAAAAATTCCGTCAGACAACCGGGTTGCTTTAACTCCTGCACAATGCAAATTTTTGACCTCCAATTTTACTGACATCAATATTAAAGTGCAGCATTCTGAAAATAGGTGTTTCAGTGATCAGGAATATATCCATGCAGGCATAGAAGTAACAGAAGATCTCACAGATTGCAATCTTTTATTAGGGATCAAAGAAGTGCCAATACCTCAATTGATACCCAACAAAAAATACCTATTCTTTTCTCATACCAAAAAGAAACAATCCTATAATCAAGCATTGATGCATGCCATGATGGATTTAGGAATTACATTGATTGATTATGAATGTTTGGAACATAAGGATGGACAAAGAATTATAGGCTTTGGTTTTTTTGCTGGTATTGTTGGCGCGCATAATGGAATCATGACTTATGGTAATCGAACAGGTGCATACAATATTGGGAGAGTGGGAGATGTTAAGGATTATCGAGAATTGATACATACTTATTTTGGATTAAAATTACCGCCTATTAAGATTGTAGTAACAGGAAGTGGGCGAGTGGCGCATGGTATAGTTGAAGTAATGAACCTGATGGATGTACAAGAAGTTGATGCAGATGAATTCCTATCCAGAGCGTTTGATTATCCTGTTTACACACATTTAAAAGGAGCAGATCTGTATCAGCATAAGGAAAATAAAACTTATTCAAGAATAGATTTTCATGAACATCCTGATCAGTATCGATCATTATTTAAGCCCTATTTATCACAAACTGATATATTGATGAATGGAATTTACTGGGAACCTCGAATTCCTGCCTTTTTTGAAATGAAGGACTTGCAATCTCCTGATTTCAGAATTCAATCTATAGCTGATATTACGGATGATAAAAACGGAAGTATCCCTTGTAATTTAGGTGATGCTACCATTGAGAATCCCGTGTATGGTGTTGATAAAATGACAGGAGTAAAAACAGCTCCCTATATTTCTGGAAGCATTGATATCATGGCTGTTGGGAATCTCCCCAACGAATTGCCAAGAGATGCCAGTCGCTTTTTTGGAGAACAATTGATTAAATATATTTTGAATGATATCAGATCAGGAGGGTCAACAACCATTGAACGAGCCACAATTCTGAAGGAAGGAAAACTAACTACGGAATTTGATTATTTGAGTGATTATGCAAATCACTAATCCGCATAAAAAAAGCTGCAAATTTTGCAGCTTTTTTTATAAATAATTTATAAATACTGGTACCATTGTTTATTAGGATCCCAGCTTTCAAATGCTTTTGCTACCGCAGTTAAGAATGAGGCGCCAATGCTTCCGTCCACAATTCTATGATCATAACTTAAAGAGAGATACATCATATGTCTAATTCCAATCGTATCACCATTAGCAGATTCAATTACCATTGGTCTTTTCTTGATTACACCTACTGCTAGTATTGCCACTTGTGGCTGAGGAATGATAGGGGTTCCCATCAAACTTCCAAAAGTTCCTACATTGGTTAGTGTAAATGTACCTCCAGTGGTATCTTCAGGTTTTAAGCGATTGTTTCTTGCGGCATCAGCTAATCCGTTTACAGATTTGCTTAATCCCACTATGTTTAATTGATCTGCTGCTTTAATAACAGGTACAATTAAATTTCCAGAAGGTAAGGCCGTTGCCATTCCAATATTAATATCCTTTTTAAGAATGATATTATCTCCTTCAATAGAACAATTAACTAAAGGGAAATTTTTAATAACGGCTGAGATACATTCAATAAACATGGGTGTGAATGTAAGTTTTGTGCCTTCTCTTTTTTCAAAATCCACTTTTACTTTCTCACGCCATTGAACCATATTCGTTACATCAGCTTCCGTAAAGCTTGTAACATGTGCACTGGTATGCTTGCTGTCTACCATGTGTTTGGCAATCAGTTTGCGCATGCGATCCATCTCAATAATTTCTGTGTGGCCTGTAATGGTTACTGAAGCAGGATCAGAAAATTTGCCACTATTCGAAGCTATATGATGAGCTTGATGGGTTATCGGATTAGAAGTATTAATCAGCACTTTTGGTTCAACTGGAACATGAACAGGTTGAATCGCTGGTTCCTCTTGATGAACTGGGTGATTAACTACTTCGTCAGGGTAATTTACTTCAGGAGTGTATTCCGTTGGTTTAGGAAAACGAAGATGCTCTGTTGAACTTGGCTCTATATGCTCTGTTTGGGCTATTTGTGTTGGTATTGGAGCAACAGCTGGTGCCTGTGTTGGAGTAGGCACTGTTGTTGCAACAGGTGTTGTTATAGGTGTTTGAACAGGTGGAGTATAAACCGGTGGTTGATAAACGGGTTGTTGATAAACTGGAACTCTTCCAGACTTTCTATCTGCCACATATTGTAATACATCTCTTTTTGATACCCTTCCATCATTTCCTGTTCCAGGAATACGTTCTAGTTCACTGAGACTAATACCTTCACTATTTGCAATATTTAAAACTAAGGGAGAATAAAACCGATTTCCAATAGGTTTATGAATTTCAGATGAAAATGGTGTTGGCGTATATGGAATAGGTTCAACTTCGGGTTCAGGGATCTGAATCTGCTGTATTGGTTCTGGAGTAGGTTCAATAAAAACTGGTGCCTCAGCAATAATCGGTTCAACTACAGGTGTAATTGGCGTTTCAACTATTGTTGGCGTTTCAGTTGTTTTGGTTTCAGTATTTGTTTGAATACGGGCTATAACAGCACCAATGGGTACTACATCATTTACCTGAAATAAAATTTCAGTGATGATCCCTTGTTCAGTTGAAGGTACCTCGCTATCCACTTTGTCAGTAGCGATATCTAAAACTGTTTCATCAAACTTAACATAGTCGCCCACCTTTTTGTGCCATTTCAAAATGGTAGCTTCCATGATACTTTCGCCCAATTTGGGCATCACCAGTTCAGCAATTGCCATACTATCGTCCTGTTTTTAATGGGATAATATTGTACCCTTCATCCTGTCTATCTACTGAAATTGTACAAGCAACCGTATATTCTTTTTTAAATATATGATAGTCAATTGGTTATAACAATTTATTTTTTATAATAAATATATTTAACCCCTTGATTTTCTTGTCACAACCTCTTCCTAACTAACAAATGTAGAAGTAACTACAGTAAACTTATTCAAGGGTTATCCACAATTAACATTCGTAGAAAATTAAGGGCATTCATGGCCGTTAAACTGATGTTTCTTTCCCTGTCATATCTTAAATGAATGAGTTGTGTTTTTACTTCTTTTTTATGGGCTATAGCTATCCAAACAGTGCCTACTGGTTTGTCTTCCGTTCCTCCATCAGGCCCCATGATTCCGCTTACTGCGATGCTATAATCTGTTTTCATAAGATGTAAACATTCTGTAGCCATTTGTTTAACCGTTGCTTCACTAACTGCCCCTTGTTCCATTAATATTTCATCAGAAACTTTTAAAAGATCCCGCTTTATTTGATTAGAATAACTCACAATAGTTCCATTATAAAATGTGGATGCACCAGGAATTCTAGTTAGAATGTGTGCAATATAGCCACCAGTACAACTTTCAGCAGTTGAGATCGTACAGTTTTTCTCGATCAATAAATTGGCCACAATTTGTTCCATTGAGATATCCTTATCAGCAATTAAATAAGGGCCCACAGCTTTTTTTAATGATTCAAAATGTACCTCAATTTCATGTTGAATACTTTCTTTATTCAAACCAGATCCTGATAACCTCAATCTTACCAATCCATAATTCGGTAAATATGCCAGTTTGATATGTGCCGGAAGAGCCTCTTCGGTTTTCGCTATTCGTTCTGCTAAAAATGATTCACCAATTCCATAAGTCAAAAGAGTTCTATGCTCAATATGGGTAGTCTGAAAATTTTTAATAATAAATGGTAAAACCTCTTGTTTCATCAACCATTTCATTTCATGGGGAACACCTGGCAGTGAAACAAATACTTTACCCTCTTTTTGAAATAACATGCCAGGGGCAGTTCCTTTTTCGTTTTTTAAAACCGTACAATTATCTGGTACTTCCGCTTGTTTTCGATTCCGCTCAATCATTGGCCTTTTCAGGATCGATTCAAATATATAGGTTACATGATCTAAAGTTGGTTGGTGCATGATCATTTTACCTCCGAAATAGGCACATAATAAAGGCTTGGTTATATCATCTGCAGTGGGGCCCAATCCTCCAGTAATTAATATAATAGATGCCTTTTTTGCTTCCTCATCTATAGAATTCCAGATTTCATCCCATTGATCACCCACAGCAACCCGTCTGAGTACAGGAATTCCAATTTTATTTAATTGTTGCGCCATCCATGCACTATTGGTATCAATAACTTGTCCTATCAACAGTTCATCACCAATGGTAATAATCGTGGCAAATATTTTTTCCATAATACGATTTTAAAATAACCCAGTTAACAAAATCATGTAAATTTTATGCTTGGTATCGTAAAAATAATTCTTTTTGCATTCAAGTTCCCTTGAGAAAAATGACTATGTTACGTCTTCTTTAACCATTTAAAAACAAAAATATATGAAAGAGCAAAATTTAAAAAATCACGCAAGGTTCGTGATTCTATATCATGTAGTTGGATTTCTTCTTTTATTGTCATTGTTAATTGGTTCAATCGTGAACGTGGTTAATAGTAGCAAGGAAAATTTATATTCGGCTACCTTAATCTTAGTTACAAATTTATTATTAGGAATTACTTTGTATTTCGCTCGCGCATTTGCCCTAAAAGCAAATGACAGAGCCATTAAGGCAGAAGAGAACCTTCGTCATTTTATGTTAATAAATGCCCCATTACCTAGTGGATTGAAATATGGTCAAATTGTGGCATTACGTTTTGCTTCAGATGATGAATTACCAGGCTTAGCTGCAAAAGCAAAAAATGAAAACTTAAGTAGTACAGAAATCAAAAAACTAATACAGCATTGGAAAGCAGATCATGAGCGTGTTTAACTATTAAAAAAGGGCTCCAGTTTTGACTTGAACTGAGCTGGCATCGGAATCCTTTTTTTTGTTTCAATATCTATAAAGAAAAGAACTACTCTCCCAACAGTGAGTAGTTTTTTTCTTTCATTAAATACCTCATGATGAAATTCGATCTGATGTTTTTCAGGTAATTCCCGTAACTGAGTCTTTATAGTTATCAAATCATCATAATGTGCTGGTCTTAAAAATTGAGCATGCATTTCTACTACAGGCATTTTTACACCCATTTCTTCCATGTTCTTATAAGTAAATCCTAAACTTCTAATACTTTCTGCTCTTCCTACTTCAAAATATTGAGCATAGTTGCCATAATAAACAATGTCCATTTGGTCTGTTTCTGCGTATCTAACCCTGATTGTAGTAGTATGCTCATACATAGATTTGCTAATTTGTTGACAAACTTACGTACTCTATCTCTTTTTCCACAAAAGTTGGAACGATGTTTGTTCCCGTTGGGTGAATCATACCTTTAAATAGTTTTTGCTTTTTATTAAGAAAGAAAACTGAAACCTTTGTTTGAAAGTAGTTATCAGAAATATGAAATGAGCCATAATAGATTTGCAAACTAATACAAATGACTTTAGGCGAATTACAGGTAGCCGAAAACAATTATAGAGAAATGAAACAACTTAAATTATTGCTTCCCGTTTTTTTATTGCTTGCAGGATGGATGCATCTGAATGCACAATCAACTGCCATTTACAATGATCCAGATGTTGAATTCAAAACTGCAAAAGATTGGTTTCAGCAAGAAAAATTTAGTCTTGCATATCCAGTATTCAAGCATTTATATTCTAATTCAGTATCCTATAGCAATTTTCCAGATCAACTATTTTCAGAATCGCAATATTATTATATTGCTTGTGGACTGAAACTACAAGATAGTACAGCAGAATCATTAGCTGAAGCATTTATACAGCTTGATACGCATCGACCTTTAGTTCAAAGGATGAGCTTTATTTTAGGAGAATTTTATTTTCAAAGAAAAGACTATGTAAAAGCCCAGACCATTTACGACCAAACGAATATTGATAATCTTAGTAATGCCGAAATTGCTTCATTAAAATTTCATAGTGCATACTCCTATTTTGTAATGAAGCAATTTGATAAAGCAAAGCCTTTATTCAATGTGGTACGACAATTAACTAAAGACCCAAATTATATTGAAGCAAATTATTATTATGGGTTTATTTGTTTTTATGAAAAGAATTATAAAGAAGCGCTTTCTGCTTTTAAAATAGCGGAGAAAAATACTGATTACTCCATGGTAATCCCTTTTTACCTATCTGAGATTTACTATTTTAATGGACAAAAAGATTTAGCATTAGAAATAGGGGAGAAAGCACTTCAGTCTGGAAAACAATTTTATGATTTACAAATGCGCCAATTGGTAGGCCATATTCTTTTTGAACAAAGAAACTTCGAAAGAGCTCAACCTTATTTAGAAAAATATGTATCGGGTACAGATAAAGTACGTAGAGAAGATTTATACGAATTATCATATTGTTATTATGAAGCTTCTAATTGGAAACCAGCTATTGAAGGACTAAAACAATTAGGTGGGGGAGAAGATTCACTGGCACAGAATAGTATGTATTTATTAGCGAATGCATACCTTAAAATAAATGATAAAATTAATGCCCGAAATGCATTTCAGTTTTGTGCATCCAATACCAGTAATGCTTTTCAAAAAGAAGTTGCAGGTTTTAATTATGCCAAGCTTTCTTACGATTTAAACTATTACGATATTGCTTCAAAAGGGCTTCAAACATTTATTATAACTTATCCTAAATCAATTTATATTCCTGAAGCAAAGGAAATATTGATTAATACATTGGCAAATACAAGTGATTATGAAGAGGCTTTAGATCTATTCAATAAATTATCTGTAAAGAGTCAGGAGATACAAAAAATTTATCCCGGCATTTTATATGGCAGATCAGTTGAGTTGATCAATGATCATCAATTTGTTTCGGCTGATTCTTTGCTTTCCATATTAATGGCTACGCCAAATAATACACAGCAATTAGCACTGAGTAGTTTTTGGAGAGGTGAGATTGCATATCGATCCAGTAAGTTGGATGATGCTATTGTGTATTTATCAAATTACTTGAAAACTCCTAAAAACAGTGGCCAGGCTTCTATTGTAAACGCTCATTATAGCCTGGCGTATGCGTACCTTAAAAAAGATAACTATGCTTTAGCAAAGGATCATTTTGAACAAGTGGTTAGTTTTTTCAATAGTAATAGTTCTGCGCTTGAACAGGATGCTTATTTGCGTTCAGCCGATTGCGATTTTATGAAGAAAGACTATAAACAGGCACAAAAAAAATATGATCAAATTATAAATTTCCAATTACCCGCAACTGATTATGCTTTGTTTCAAAAGGCAATTATTGCAGGTGCTTTGAATAATCCCACTGAAAAAATTAACTTACTTCAAAACTTAACTAATAAATATAGCAGCTCAAGTTTAGTTTCGGATGCCCAGTTAGAACTTGCGAATACCTATTTGGCAAATGAAGATTATAATGCCGCCATTCCGCCACTTGAAAAGATAATTGAGCAAAAAAATACTGAATCCTATTTGCCATTGGTCTATTTGAAATTAGGTATTGCCAATTTCAACATGGATAAAAATCAAGAATCACTTAATTATTTTAAAAAACTAGTTAGTAGTTATCCCAATAGTCAAGAAAGTTCTGAAGCCATTGAATATATCAGAACATTGTTTGTAGCCAGACAACAAGCAGGTGATTATATAAGTTTTATGAAACAAAATGGAATAGATGTTTCAGTAAATGAAGCTGATTCTCTCAGCTATAAATCAGCAATGCTCCGTTTTGAAGCTAAAGATTTTGTGGCTGCAGAACGTGGATTTGTTCAATATCTTAAAGAGTTTCCTGATGGCAGATATTTTTTAGACGCTAATTACTTTAATGCAGAAATACTATTTCAGAATAAAGAAAATTTTAAAGCTGTAGATTTTTATCTTGCTGTGGCAGATAAATCTCCCAATAAATTTGCTGAGCGGAGTTGCCTTCAAACTGCAAGGATTTATTTTTTCGACGTGAAGGATTATAATAAAGCATCTATTTACTACTCTAAATTAAAATCAATTGCAACGCAACAAGAAAATAAATTAGAATCAATGCGTGGATTGTTACGATGTCAATTTAAAACACAACAATGGACAGAAGCTGCTCCAAATGCAAAAGAGCTTTTGAAAGAAAAAGGTATCGCCAATGATGATTTGATGATGGCTAATATGGTACTTGCAAAAAATAATCAGTCATCCAGTAATTTAGAACAGGCTGTTATCAATTATAAACAAGTAATTGCTTCAGGGCGGTCGGAATATGCTGCTGAGTCGCAATATCGCTTAGCCGAAATTCAGTTTTTACAACATCAACTAGCAAATGCCGAAAAAACAGCTTTTGAAGTAATAAAGAAATGGGGCTCTTATGATTTTTGGGTGGCTAAGAGTTATCTTTTATTAGGCGATATCTATTTTGAACAAAAAGACCTATTTAATGCGGAAGCTACTTTTAAAAGTATTGTTGATAATACCAACATTGCTGACATTAAAAAAGAGGCGCAGACAAAATTGGATGCAGTTATTATCGAAAAAAATAAGACTAACAAAATTGAACAACAGTAAATTAGCAAATATGTATTCTCTTAAAAAAATATGCGTTCTTCTGTTGTTTATAGTTTCATGTTTTAATGTGGTTGAGGCCAAAAAACAAAAGAAGAAAAAAGTTGATGAGACTAGTCAATCTAAAAAGAAAAAGACAACTACTACCTCAAATGCTTCAAAAAAGAAATCAACCCAAAAGCATGTTGAAAATGTACATGC